>NZ_SCNE01000002.1:0-816763 GCF_005503595.1 Enterobacter sp. 2VL | reverse complement strand
TCCTGAAGGAACGTTGAAGACTACGACGTTGATAGGTCGGGTGTGTAAGCGCAGCGATGCGTTGAGCTAACCGATACTAATGAACCGTGAGGCTTAACCTTACAACGCCGAAGCTGTTTCGGCGAAGAGACAGACAATCAAATTTCAGCCTGATACAGATTAACAGAATTTGCCTGGCGGCTTTAGCGCGGTGGTCCCACCTGACCCCATGCCGAACTCAGAAGTGAAACGCCGTAGCGCCGATGGTAGTGTGGGGTCTCCCCATGTGAGAGTAGGGAACTGCCAGGCATCAAATTAAGTAGTAAGCCGGTGCATAAATCCGGTGGTTACAGAAGTCTTCGGTGGAGCGGTAGTTCAGTCGGTTAGAATACCTGCCTGTCACGCAGGGGGTCGCGGGTTCGAGTCCCGTCCGTTCCGCCACTTATTAAAAGCCCTGAGCATTTGCTCAGGGCTTTTTTCTTGTCCGCGTTATAATTATTGCTTAAACAGCAAAAATCCTCTGCGTTTCACGATCTTTTTCTGCATAACGGCAACAGCGATAATCTTCCTCACTTAATAACATAATGATTTTTGAGGAATGACATGACTATCCCTGCACTTGGTCTCGGCACTTTCCGCCTGAAAGACGACGTTGTTATCGCATCGGTAAAAACTGCACTTGAACTGGGCTATCGCACCATTGATACGGCACAGATTTATGAAAATGAAGCAGCAGTTGGTCAGGCCATTGAAGAGAGCGGCGTACCGCGTGACGCACTTTTCATCACTACCAAAATCTGGATCGAGAATCTCAGCAAAGATAAGCTCATCCCAAGCCTCAAAGAGAGCCTGAAAAAACTGCGTACGGAATATATTGATCTGACGTTGATCCACTGGCCGTCACCGAACGATGCTGTTTCTGTAGAAGAGTTCATGCAGGCACTGCTGGAAGCGAAAGAGCAGGGCTTAACCCGGGAGATCGGTATTTCTAACTTCACGATCCCGCTGATGGAAAAAGCTATTGCGGCGGTAGGTGCCGCGAACATCGCCACCAACCAGATTGAACTCTCTCCCTACCTGCAAAACCGTAAAGTCGTGGCATGGGCGAAACAGCACGGGATCCATATCACCTCTTACATGACGCTGGCTTACGGTAAGGCGCTGAAAGACGAAACGATCGGACGTATCGCGCAGAAGCATAACGCCACTGCCGCGCAGGTGATTCTGGCATGGGCGACAGGCGAAGGTTATGCCGTGATCCCGTCATCAACCAAACGTGAAAACCTGGCCAGCAACCTTTTGGCGTTGGATCTCAAGCTGGATGAGGACGATAAAAAAGCGATCGCCGCCCTGGATTGCAACGATCGCCTGGTCAGCCCGGAAGGGTTAGCCCCGGACTGGGACTGAGATTAACCCCTCACCCGATGCCTTAAACCCTCACACAGCTCCTCCTGGAGCTGTTTTTACATGCTCACTCAGGAAGTCAATAAAGGCGCGTATACGCGTACTTACCGCCCTGTCGCTGTAATATACCGCACTGAAAGGCATCTCAACGGGCAAACGCTTATCTGCCATCAGTTCTACGAGTTCGCCGCGCGCAATTTCCTTATCAATCATATAGTCAGACAAACAGGCGATGCCGTTTCCCTCCAGACAAAGCTGTTTCAGCGTCTCACCGCTATTAGACGATAAACCGCAGCTGACTTCGTAAAGTTGCCCGTCATGACAGGCTACAGGCCAGGTATTGAGCGATAAAGGTTCTGTAAATCCCAGGCAGGTATGCTGCTTTAAGTCTTCGACCGTCTCAGGCTTGCCAAACTGCGCGATATACTGTGGCGAAGCGATAATTTTACGATAGCTGGTAAACAGGGGACGGGCGCGCAGACTCGAGTCCGTTAAGTTTCCCGCTCGGATCGCCACGTCGACCTTACGTTCAATCAGGTTGATAAACGTCTCTGACGACACCAGTGAAAGCGTCATCTCCGGATAACGCTCGCGGAAGGGTTTAATCAGCGGCATAAGGAAATGCAGGACGACAGGGGTCGCGGCATCAATACGCAACAGTCCGCGCGGCGTATTACGTGATTCAATGATTTCCGTCTCTGCCGCCGCCATCTCCTGTAAAACAGACTGGACGCGACGGAAGTAGCGTTCACCTTCTTCCGTCAGGCTGAGCTGCCGCGTCGTTCGGTTGAGCAGGCTCACCCCGAGCTTCATCTCTAACTTCTTCACCGAGCGGCTGATGGCCGAGTTAGCCTGACCCAGTTGTTCCGCAGCACGGCTAAAGCTGCCGCTCTCTACCACGGCGACAAAGATTGTAAGCTCTTCCGACGTTGCTTTCATTGTTGCACCATCCGCAAAATTCAATTGATATTTTGACCATTTTTGTTATTTAAACACTGGCGCATACTTCGTGTCATCTTAATCCTGAAGAGACGGAGTATTTTATGCCACTGGCGCTACTTGCCCTGACGATCAGTGCTTTTGCAATTGGCACGACCGAATTCGTGATTGTTGGACTGGTTCCAACGATTGCTGACCAACTTTCTATTTCGCTGCCCTCAGCTGGGCTGCTGGTTTCTATATACGCTCTCGGTGTTGCCATCGGTGCACCCGTGCTGACGGCGCTCACCGGACGGTTTCCACGTAAGCAGCTGCTTATGGCCCTGATGGTGCTGTTCACTGCCGGAAATATCCTGGCCTGGCAGGCACCTGATTACACCACGCTGGTGATAGCCCGCCTGCTGACCGGCCTTGCGCATGGGGTGTTTTTCTCCATCGGCTCGACCATCGCAACCAGCCTGGTCCCGAAAGAGAAAGCCGCATCCGCCATTGCGATTATGTTTGGCGGCCTGACCGTCGCGCTGGTAACCGGCGTGCCGTTAGGGACCTTTATCGGCCAGCATTTCGGCTGGCGCGAAACGTTCCTTGCGGTATCCCTGCTGGGCGTCATTGCCCTGGTGGCTAGCCTGTTATTAGTCCCGTCGACGATCCCCGGTCGTGCCAGCGCCAGCCTGAGCGAGCAGCTCAAGGTGCTCACTCACCCACGATTACTGCTCATCTATGCGGTAACGGCTCTGGGTTATGGCGGCGTCTTCACCGCTTTCACCTTCCTTGCGCCAATGATGCAGGATCTCGCGGGCTTTACACCGGGTGCAGTGAGCTGGATCCTGCTGGGGTACGGTATCTCCGTGGCGATTGGCAATATCTGGGGTGGCAAACTGGCCGATAAGCACGGCGCGGTCCCGGCACTGAAGTTCATCTTTGCTGCGCTGGTCGTTCTGCTGCTGGTTTTCCAGTTCACCGCATCGATGCAGTACGCCGCGCTGGTCACGGTTCTGGTGATGGGGATCTTTGCTTTCGGTAATGTGCCGGGCTTGCAGGTATACGTGGTTCAGAAGGCTGAGCTTTATACCCCTAACGCGGTGGACGTGGCATCCGGCCTGAACATTGCGGCGTTTAATATCGGCATCGCGCTCGGCTCGATTATTGGCGGGCAGACCGTGGAGCATTTTGGCCTGGCGCAAACGCCGTGGATTGGTGCGGCGATTGTACTCGTGGCATTCCTGCTGATTGGCCTGAGCGGACGCTTGGATAAACCCGCGCGCGTGGTGATGGGTTGAACCTGTGTAAGTGCTTGCTTACAAAACTGGAAAGCGGTTTCTCAGAAATTGCGTTGAAAGTGTAACCTAAAGTCCCTATAACAGTAGAACCAGTCCGTTTTCCGGGCTGGTTCACGTTACAGAGGTCGTTTCCAAAAGTGCGAAAAAATACCTATGCCATGCGTTATGTTGCCGGAATGCCCGCGGAGAGAATCTTACCTCCGGGGTCGTTTGCGAGCCTTAGCCAGGCATTGCCCGCTGGCACCCCGTTAAGCAGCGATGAAAAAATCCGGGTACTGGTGTGGAATATTTTTAAGCAGCAGCGCGCGGAGTGGTTATCCGTGCTCAAAAATTTCGGAAAGGACGCGCATCTGGTTCTGCTGCAGGAGGCGCAAACCACGCCTGAGCTGGTGAGGTTTGCTACCACTAACTATCTCGCCGCCGATCAGGTGCCTGCGTTTGTCCTGCCGCAACATCCCTCGGGCGTCATGACTCTGTCGGCCGCGCATCCGGTGTACTGCTGCCCGTTACGCGAACGCGAGCCCATCCTGCGCCTGGCAAAATCAGCGCTGGTAACGGTCTATCCGCTGCCGGACACCCGCTTGCTGATGGTGGTGAATATCCATGCAGTCAACTTCAGCCTGGGCGTGGATGTCTATAGTAAGCAGTTACTTCCAATCGGCGATCAGATTGCTCACCACAGTGGACCGATCATCATGGCCGGTGATTTCAACGCCTGGAGTCGCCCGCGCATGAACGCGCTGTACCGCTTCGCGCGTGAAATGTCGCTCCGGGAAGTTCGTTTCAGCGATGACCAGCGCAAAAAAGCGTTTGGTCGTCCACTCGATTTTGTCTTCTATCGTGGTTTAAGCGTGCATGACGCCTCTGTTCTGGTGACGCGCGCCTCCGATCATAATCCTCTACTCGTTGAATTCAGTCCCGGCAAACCTGATAAATAATGGTGTGTCAGGTCTGCCATGGGGCAGGCCTGTACGGGTACTGCCCTTTATTTTGTAACCAACCAAAGGACAGTAAGATGACAACAACGCAATCCCATCATGACAACGTAGAAAAACAGTTTGGTTCACAGGCGAGCGCTTATCTGAGTAGCGCCGTACACGCTTCCGGGCGGGATTTGGTCCGGCTGGGGGAACGTCTGGCTGCTTTCCCACAGGCTCACGTGCTTGATTTAGGCTGTGGAGCAGGGCACGCCAGCTTTACCGCCGCGCAGAAGGTGGCACAGGTGGTGGCGTACGATTTATCCAGCCAGATGCTGGAGGTGGTCGCGGAAGCCGCAAAGGCGAAAGGGCTGAACAACGTTGCTACGCGCCAGGGGTATGCCGAATCCTTACCCTTCGAGGATGAAACATTTGATGTTGTCATCAGCCGTTACTCAGCTCACCACTGGCATGATGTCGGCCAGGCATTACGGGAAGTCAAGCGCGTCCTGAAACCCGGCGGCGTTTTCATCATCATGGATGTGATGTCGCCCGGCCATCCTGTGCGCAATATCTGGCTGCAAACGGTCGAGGCGCTGCGCGATACGTCGCATGTACAGAACTACTCCAGCGGCGAGTGGTTATCGTTAATCACCGACGCCGGCTTAATTTCACGCTCGTTGATAACCGATCGGTTACCGCTGGAGTTCAGCTCCTGGATCGCACGCATGCGCACGCCGGACGCGTTAAGCCAGGCTATTCGTTTATATCAGGAGAGTGCGTCCGCTGATGTGAAGAGGTACTTTGAACTGCAGGAAGATGGCTCGTTTACCAGCGACACCATTATGGCTGAAGCGCAAAAAGCGGGATAAAACAAAAAAGGCACCGGGGGAATCGGTGCCTTTTTTACGTTTCGTCGTGTAATCAGGAGTCTGGTGTGGCGCTGTTTTTCACAAACAACGTCAGCTGGTCACCTGGCTGCAGATTGTCAGTATCATTATTCCAGCGCATCACATCTTTGATGTTCACGCCGTGACGTTTTGCGATACTAGACAGCGAATCACCCTTACGCACGCGATAGGTAATGCTATCGCTGTTTCTGGCAAGACGCTGTGCGCTGCTACCCGCACCAACCGTCAGAGTCTGACCCACTTTCAGGCCTGAACTGCGCAGGTTATTCCACTGCTGCAGATCTTTCGTATTCACGCCAAGACGTGATGCAATGCCTGAAAGCGTATCGCCTGAACGAACCTTATAGCTACGGCTGCTTACCGGCGAGGTATCCGCAATCAGCGTTGACTGAACGGCTGCAATCTCACCCGAAGCTAAAGACTCGCGAAGTTGTTCAGCATGCTTCTGCGGAACCATCACATACTGCGGGCCACTTGCCCCCAGCGTTGAGCCTTTAACGCCTGCATTAAAGGTTTTCAATTTACTTACCGACATGCCCGTCATATCGGCAACCTGTTGAATATCAACCGGGCTGCTGAGACGGACACGCGCCAGTGCACGACTTTCGTCTGGTGTTGGCAGTGATACACCGTAACGCTTGCTGTTCTTGAGAATATCGCTCAGAGCCAGCATTTTCGGTACGTAAATCTTCGTTTCCTGAGGCAGTGAAAGCGACCAGAAGTCAGTGGCTTTACCACGCGCTCTGTTCGATTTCATCGCCTTAAGTACACGACCTTCGCCGCTATTATACGCTGCGACCGTTAATAACCAGTCGCCGTCAAACATCTTGTTCAGACGTTGCATCATGTCGAGAGCGGCTGTCGTGGAAGCGACAACATCGCGACGCGCATCGTAGTTGCGGGTCTGTTTCAAACCATAATTGCGCCCGGTGCTCGGAATGATCTGCCAAATACCTGCGGCATTGGCGCCAGACGTTGCGTGTGGGTCAAAAGCGCTCTCCACTATGGGTAGGAGTACCAGCTCCATAGGCATGTTACGTTTCTTAACCTGCCCGGCTATCCAGTACATATACGGCTCTGCCCGTAACGTTACATCGTGGAGATAGCTCTTATTTCTCAAATACTTCTGTTTCTGTTCGCGAATCCGGCTGTTTTCCGGAATTCCCATCTTTAGCTCGTCGCCAATAGAGGCCCACAAGTTCTGTTCCTGCGCAAATGATGTCCCATCGTCCATCCAACGCGCCGAACTTGTAAACTTCCCTGCTTCCCCTTGACCAGCTGCAGAAAGGCTCTGTGCGTGCTGTTGTACGTTATTGCCAGTCTGCGACTGGCAACCGACAAGCAGGACAGAGGCGAGTAATATCGCTTTTGCCTTCATGTGTGTGTCAATAGTTGCTTAAAAGACGAGCGATGATAACGGCGAAATTTTGAAAAGGCAACCCGCATTTATCTGAAGTTATCTTTCTTTGACCTTAACCATGCAAATCGCGCTTCTGGGTGTTGCAAATTTGTTTCTTTAGAAATTTCATCAATTAAATCAACATCATTTGTGCGTAAAAATAAATTTATTTCTCGCTCTTTTTTCAGAATTACGGGTAGTGTTTTTTGGTTTTTTGCACGTAACTCCTTCACTTTCTGGTAATAATCCTGAATAGCACGATCGTACGGTAGAATGCTGGCCGCAAACTTCATATTCCCTAATGTATACTCATGTGCACAACATATTACGGTGTCGTCCGGGAGGGCGTTAATCTTCTGTAAGGACTGGTACATCTGCGCTGGCGTTCCTTCGAACAACCTTCCACAGCCGCCGGAAAACAGCGTATCCCCGCAAAACAGATAAGGGGCGCTGTAGAAACAAATATGTCCTGAAGTGTGACCTGGCGTAGCAAATACGGAAAACTTCAACCCGAGTATGATCACCTTTTCGCCCTCATCGACTACCTGCGTGACGCCTTTATCGCGCGTCTCCGCCGGGCCGTACACCGCCAGGTGCGGGTACTGCGCCAGCAGAGCCGGTACGCCGCCCACATGGTCGTTATGGTGATGGGTAAGCAGTATGGCTTCTGGCTGCCAGTTATTGTCGTTGATGGCCTGCAAAATCGGCGTAGCCTCACCCGGATCGACAATGATGCACCGACGAGCGTCGTCAACGATTACCCAGATGTAATTGTCCTGAAAGGCGGGAATACTGATAAGATTCATACATTACCTCTTACGGCGTGGCGGATGTGTTGATGAAACAGGCAAGGATACCTCGAACTGTCGCAGCACCTGAACGTTGGGCGGAATTGCCCTGGGGTGACTATTATCGCGAGGCGTTAGAACGCCAGCTTAAGCCCTGGCTCGCGAAAATGTACGGTTTTCACCTGCTTAAGATTGGCAATCTCAGTGCTGAAATCAATACCGAAAGTTGCGCTATCTCTCATCAGGTGAATGTTTCTCTTAACGGCTCTCCCGTGCAGGTGAAGGCAGACCCGCTGCATTTACCGTTTGCTGAAAAGTCCGTTGATGCCTGTATGCTGGCACACACGTTGCCCTGGTGCAGTGACCCGCACCGTCTGCTGCGTGAAGCGGATCGCGTGCTTATAGATGACGGCTGGCTGGTCATCAGTGGCTTTAACCCGCTTAGCCTGATGGGGCTGCGTAAGCTGGTTCCCGTACTGCGCCGCACGCCGCCGTATAACAGCCGCATGTTCACAATGACGCGCCAGTTGGACTGGCTTTCACTGCTGAATTTTGAAGTGCTCTGCTATGGCGGTTTTCAGGTACTGCCCTGGACGCGCAAAGGGGGCGTGGTGTTAAGTACCCATCTGCCAGCGTTAGGCTGTATGCAGTTTATCGTGGCGCGTAAGCGGACCATCCCCCTTACGCTTAACCCGATGAAGCAGAGTAAATCGAAAGCCCGGATCCGCCAGACCGTCGGCGCAACACGACAGTACAAAAAGCCCTGATCAGGCTTCGGCCTGATAGCCAACATCCTCATGCGCGGGGTTGGATGCGGCCGCGCGGGCGAGCTCGTCGCAGCGTTCGTTTTCGGGATGCCCGGCATGCCCTTTGACCCACTCCCACTTAATGACGTGCTGCCCCAGGGCGGCATCAAGACGCTTCCAGAGATCCACGTTTTTGACTGGCTTCTTCTCTGCGGTTTTCCAGCCGCGTTTTTTCCAGTTATGGATCCACTGGGTAATGCCCTGACGCACGTACTGGCTGTCGGTGCTCAGCGTCACGTCGCAATGCTCCTTCAGCGCTTCCAGCGCCACGATGGCAGCCATCAACTCCATGCGGTTGTTGGTTGTCAGAAAATAGCCTTCGCTAAAAGTTTTTTCATGTTCGCGATAGCGCATAATGGCGCCATAGCCACCTGGCCCTGGGTTGCCCAGACACGATCCATCGGTGAAAATTTCTACCTGTTTACGCATCTCTGGTAGACTTCCTGTATTTGAAACGTTCAGTTAAACGATAAGTCTGACATAAATGACCGCTATGAGCACTGCAATTACTCGCCAGATTGTCCTCGATACCGAAACCACCGGTATGAACCAGATTGGTGCCCACTACGAAGGGCACAAAATCATCGAGATCGGTGCCGTTGAGGTGGTAAACCGTCGCCTCACGGGGAACAACTTCCACGTCTATCTTAAGCCCGACAGGCTGGTCGATCCCGAAGCGTTTGGCGTTCACGGCATTGCCGATGAGTTCTTGCTGGATAAGCCAACCTTTGCGGACGTGGCGGACGAGTTCCTGGAATACATCAAAGGCGCTGAGCTGGTCATCCATAACGCGTCGTTTGATATCGGCTTTATGGATTATGAATTCAGCAAGCTGAACCGCGATATACCGAAAACCAACACGTTCTGTAAAGTCACCGACAGCCTGGCGCTGGCAAGGAGAATGTTTCCGGGCAAGCGTAACAGCCTCGATGCGCTCTGCTCACGCTACGAGATAGACAACACCAAGCGAACGCTGCACGGCGCACTGCTCGATGCCCAGATCCTGGCCGACGTTTATCTGACCATGACCGGCGGGCAGACGTCGATGAAATTCAGTATGGAAAACGAATCCCAGCAGTCGCAGGGCGAGGCGGGAATTCAGCGCCTTGTTCGCCAGGCCAGCCGGTTGCGGGTTGTCCACGCCAGCGATGAAGAGCTGCTTAACCATGAATCCCGCCTGGACCTGGTCCAGAAGAAGGGCGGAAGCTGTATGTGGCGGGGTTAATCACCAATAAATGCGCGTAAAATCGCCGCCCGGGTGATTTTTGCAGCAAACGATTCAAAACGTGAGAAAAAGCGTTGACGAGTTCAGAGGCAAACCGTAATATGCGCCTCGTTCCCCAACGGGAACAGTGGAGCGGTAGTTCAGTCGGTTAGAATACCTGCCTGTCACGCAGGGGGTCGCGGGTTCGAGTCCCGTCCGTTCCGCCACTATTCAGAAGGCCTGAATCAGAAATGATTCAGGCCTTCGTCGTTTTTATCTTCCCTCACGCTATTTACGTCTTACTCCCCCCTCCTGGCTTGGTTAACAAAAAGTTAATATATGCAGTGCAATTTATTAACAATTGCACGATTTTAGTGCATTAATTGCACTTTTATTGTGCGATATCCTCTCATCCGTTCGTAAGTCATACTTTCGAATGTAATAATTATGTAAAAATAATTCATAAGAAATCATTCGGTTACCTTTTGTTTTCCAAAAACTTCCTGAACCAATGCGCTATTGGTTCGCTAATTGCTTAATCATTAGCACAATAAGTAGCACGTCATATCAATAACTTATCGTTAATAAAAACAGAGCAATGATGACAGCGAGCGAACCAATATGGAAAAAGCGTCACGGTTTCTGGCAAATTCCAGCACCGCGCTTGAGCAGTTGCGCGGGCTAATCCACCAGCATGAGTCAACACCAGGCATTCCGCTGCCCACCGAACGTGAGCTGTCGGACACTCTCGGCGTAGGACGGCGTGAAGTCCGTCGTGCGCTGGACGTGCTGGAAGAAGAAGGGCGGATCTGGCGTAAACAGGGGAAAGGCACCTTTATCGGTCCGGCTGCCCCCGTTGAACCCCTGGCCCTTCAGGGATTGGTTCAGCAAACCAACCTACTGGAAGTCATGGAAGCTCGTCTGCAGCTCGAACCCGGCTTAGCCCGTCTTGCGGCACTGCGTGCCACCAGGGAAAACCTCGCGCTGATGCAGCGCATGCTGGAGCGCATCGATAAGGTCAGCCCGGATGACCGCGATCTGAATGAGCTGTGGGACAGCGCATTTCACCGTGCGATTGCAGAGGCTGCCGGCAACCGCCTGATGCTCGGCCTGTTCGATGCGATTGATGCCGTCCGGCGCGAACCCGGCTGGCAGCATCTGCGCGAGCTTGCCCGCACCCCTGAACGTGTCGATAGCTACAACGACCACCATCATAGAATCATGTCAGCGATTATCCATCGCCAGCCGAACGAGGCTGCCGGCGCGATGCGCGAACATCTGCTCAGCCTGCAAACCGCGCTGATTCAGGCCATTCACAATGAGGACGACGCCACGCTATGACGACAATCCCTTTTAAGGAAACCGCCCCCGTACTGCGGCTGGAAAACCTCAACGTCAGGTTTGCTGGCTCTCCGGTTAGCGTGCTGGACGGCATCTCGCTCTGTGTGAAGGCGGGTGAAACGCTGGCGCTGGTGGGGGAATCCGGCTGCGGAAAAAGCATCACCTCGCTGGCGTTGATGGGGCTGTTGCCCGCCAGCGCGCAAATCGTCAGCGGTGAGATGCACTTCCGCCGCCACGATCTGCGTAAGCTCTCACCGCGGGAATATGCTGACCTGCGCGGCAGCGAGCTGGCGATGATTTTCCAGGAACCCATGACCTCACTAAACCCGGCCTTTACCCTGGGCGACCAGCTCAGCGAGGCGGTCATGCGCCATCAGAATGTCTCACGCGCAGAGGCGATGAACGTGGCGCTGCGCATCCTCGAAAAAGTCCAGATACCGGCCGCTGAGATGCGTCTGAAAGCCTATCCCCACCAGCTCTCTGGCGGGATGCGCCAGCGCGTGATGATCGCCATGGCGCTGATTAACCATCCCCGTTTACTGATTGCCGATGAACCCACCACCGCGCTGGACGTCACCATTCAGGCGCAAATTCTTACGCTGCTCAACACCCTAAAAGAAGAAACGGGCACGGCGGTTCTGATGATTACCCACGATCTGGGCGTGGTGGCCGAGGTGGCTCAGCAGGTCGCGGTGATGTATGCCGGGCAGGTGGTAGAGCAGGGGAGCGTGGAGGCTATCTTTGCCGACCCGCAGCACCCATACACCATCGGTCTGATGGGGTCGATTCCCTCTCTTGGCGCACGCAAAGGCCAGCTCTCCACTATCCCGGGGTCTGTCCCTCTGCCGGGAGCCATGCCGAAAGGCTGCCGTTTTGCCACCCGTTGCCCGTTTGCGCAGACACGCTGCCACGATGAAAAACCGCCGCTCAGCGCACTCGGCGCGGGCCACGAGGTTGCCTGTTTCCGCGTACCGCTGGAACATCACATTGCGCTGGGAGAAATTGCATGACTACACCCATTCTGGAAGCGCGTGACCTGAGCAAGCGCTTTCCCGGTCCTAAAAAACTGTTCGCCCCGGCACGGTTCGTTACGGCGGTCGATCGCGTCTCCCTCGCGGTGATGCCCGGTGAAACGCTGGCGATTGTTGGCGAATCCGGTTCCGGTAAATCTACCCTTGGTCGCCTGCTTCTGCGGTTACTGGGTGCCAGCGAAGGACGCGTGTTTTATCAGGGAGAGGAGATCACCGATGCATCCGGTGCCCGTCTGAACCAGCTCCGTCGGGAACTGCAAATCATCTTTCAGGATCCCTTCGCCTCGCTGAACCCGCGCATGACCGTCGAGCAAATCGTCGGCGAGCCGCTGTGGCTGCACCAGAAGATGAACAAAAACGATCGCCAGTACCGTGTGGCTGAGTTGCTCAACACCGTGGGGCTGCCCGCCGCCTGGGCCGGGCGTTATCCGCATGAGTTTTCCGGCGGACAGCGTCAGCGTATCGGCATTGCGCGCGCCCTGGCGTCCGGTCCAAAACTGTTGCTGGGCGATGAGCCGGTTTCGGCGCTGGACGTGTCCGTCCAGGCACAGGTGGTGAATTTGCTGGAAAGCCTGAAGCATCAGTTGGGCCTGACGATGGTGATTGTCGCCCACGGTCTGGCGGTCATTCGCCATATGAGCGACCGCGTGGCGGTGATGTATCTCGGGCAAATTGTCGAGCTTGCCACGGTAGATGAAATCTTTGACGCACCGCTGCACCCCTATACCCAGGCGTTAATGGCGTCTGCGCCGCAATTGCAGCCGGGCGTTGAGCGAGACGCTCCGCTGCTGCAGGGGGATTTACCGAACCCGGCCAACCCGCCGTCCGGCTGTCGGTTCCACACCCGCTGCCCGTACGTTACCGACGAATGCCGCCAGGTCGAGCCGATCAATCAGCTACTCGACGGCGGCCGTCAGGTGGCCTGTCACCGCTGGCAGGACATTAATCGCGATCGCAGCGTTATCCAGATAGCACCGCCATCCGCAGCCTTTCTGCGCCGCCGCGCGCTGTTTGAACACGCGGCCACTCACTCCTCCCTTTCTTCAAGGAACTCATGATAATGACAATGCGTAACTCTTTTTTGACCGTACTGGGAAGTGTCATGTTGTTAGGCGCGGCGTTGCCCGCCCAGTCTGAAAGCGTGCTGCGAATTGGTCTGGGTGCCGATCCGGACATGCTCGATCCGCATCTGGCGCGCACCTATTACGGTCGTTTTGTTTTTGCCTCCCTGTGCGACAGGCTGGTGGACGTCGATGAGCATCTGAAAGTGGTACCGGGGCTGGCGAAAGACTGGGCCTGGAGCGATGACGGTAAAACCTTGACCCTGAATCTGCGTGAAGGGGTGACTTTCCACGACGGGGAAAAATTCGACGCGGCAGCCGCTAAATACAACCTCGACCGCGCCCTGACGTTAAAAGGCTCGCTGCGTAAAAGTGAAATCTCCTCCGTGGAGTCGGTTGAGGTGACGGGTCCAATGCAGATTGCCCTGCACCTGAAAACCCCTGATGCCGCTTTGCTGATGCAGTTGACCGATCGCGCCGGAGCGATGATGGCGCCAGACGCGGCGAAAAAACCGGATTTTGCCGCGCATCCCGTCTGCTCGGGGCCGTATAAATTCGACAGCCGCGTGTCCCAGGATCGTATTGTTCTGACGCGTTTCGACAACTACTGGAATAAAGACGCCTACCACTTCGACAAAATCATCTATTTGCCGATCCCGGATGCCTCCGTGCGCCTGGCCAACCTGCGCGCGGGCGATCTTGACCTGACCGAAGGGATTGCCGCAAGCGACGTTAAAACCGTTGAGGCCGACAGCAAGCTGGCGCTGGCGAAGGTGACCGGTCTGGGTTATCAGGGCATTACCTTCAACATTAACAATGGCAAGGTGCCGGCCAACGATCCGTTCAAGGATGCGCGCGTGCGCGAAGCCTTCTCTCAGGCCATTGACCGCGATGCGTTAAACCAGGTGGTCTTTGAAGGTCTTTACACCCCGTCCAACCAGGCGTTTTCGCCGGTAAGCCCGTATCACGTCAACCTGCCGGTGCCGCCGCGCGACGTCGATAAAGCCAAAGCGTTACTGAAAGCCGCAGGCGTTACCACGCCGCTGACCGTCAATCTGCTGGTGCCAAATAACCCGATTTCCCAGCAGGTCGGCCAGGTTTTACAGGCGATGGTGGCGGAGGCGGGCTTTACCCTCAATTTGCAAATGACCGAGTTCGCCACGCTGCTCGACCGTCAGCAGAGCGGTGATTATCAACTGAGCTTCTCCGGCTGGTCGGGACGTCCGGATCCGGATGGCAGCATCTACGGCTTTGTTCACAGCAAAGGCACGCTTAACGACGGGCGTTACAGCAATGCACAAGTGGATGAATGGCTGACCCAGGCGCGCCAGAGCACCGATCAGGCAGCGCGCCAGCCGCTGTACAACAACGTGGTCAAGCAGCTTCAGACCGACATGCCGATCGCTTACCTCTACTTCGAACCGCGCATTTTTGGTCTGAACAAGCGCGTGCAGGGCTTTAAACCTTACCCGGACGGCATCGTGCGTCTGGCCGGTTTGACGCTGGCAAAATAAACGCCCTGAGGAGAACCCATGCTGGAACTGATTTGCAAACGTCTGCTGCTGGCCATCCCCACTCTGCTGCTGGTGAGCATGATGGTGTTCGGGCTGCAAAAGCTGCTGCCCGGCGACCCGCTGATCGCCATGGCCGGGGAGGAGCGCGACCCGGCGGTGATCGCCCAGCTGCGCGCCGAGCTTAACCTGGATGCGCCGATCCCCGTGCAGTACTTCAACTGGCTGACGCGTGCGCTGCAGGGCGACCTTGGCGTCTCCCTGCGCACCCACGAGCCGGTGACGCAGCTGATCGCCAGCAAGCTGCCTGTGACGCTGGAGCTGTCGCTGCTGGCGATGATCATCGCGCTGGTGTTTGGCATCAGCATGGGGATCCTCGCGGCGGTAAACAAAAACAGCTGGGTCGATCACGGGGCGAATTTCGTGGCGATCTCGGGGATCTCGATCCCGCACTTCTGGCTGGGGATCCTGCTGATTCTGGTTTTCTCGGTCAACCTGCAGTGGCTGCCTGCGTCCGGCTATGTACCGTTCAGTGAAGATCCGATCCAGAACCTGCGCACGTTGCTGCTGCCTGCCTCCGTGCTCGGTACGGGGCTGGCCGCCACGCTGATGCGTCATTCCCGCGCCTCCATGATCGCGGTATTAAAAGCGGATTATATCCGCACCGCACGGGCAAAGGGGCTATTGCCAAACGCCGTGATCTTAAAGCATGCCTTTCGCAATGCGCTGGTGCCGGTGATCACCCTGACCACGCTACTGTTTGGTGAATTGCTGGGCGGTGCGGTGTTGACCGAGCAGGTCTTCACCATTCCGGGCTTTGGCAAGATGATCGTCGACTCGGTATTCAACCGCGACTATGCGGTGGTGCAGGGCGTGGTGCTGATCGTGGCGATCGGCTTCTTGATGCTCAATCTTCTGGCCGACGTGCTCTACGTGCTTATCAACCCGAAAATGCGAGGTTAACGATGGCGGAACTGACAACTCAAACCGTTGCGCCTGCGCTGCCACGCGCGAAGAGCAGGGTGTTAACAAAATTCCTTGCCAATAAAAGCGCGGTGATCGGCGCGGTCGTGGTGGGCTTCTTCGTGCTGGTGGCGCTGCTGGCGCCGTGGATCGCCCCGTTCGACCCGGTGAAAGCCAACTTCCTGGCGGTGCGCAAAGCGCCGTCGGCGATGTACTGGTTTGGCACCGACGAGCTGGGGCGCGACATCTTATCGCGCATTATCTGGGGAGCGCAAACCTCGCTGATGGCCGGCTGTATGTCGGTGGTCATCGCTGTGGTTATCGGCGTGCCGCTGGGGCTGGTGGCAGGCTACTTCCAGAAGATGTGGGATGGCGTGATCTCACGCTTTATTGAAGCGCTGCTGGCCTGTCCGTTCCTGATCATGGCGATCGCGCTCGGGGCATTTTTAGGCCCGAGCCTGACCAACGCGATGATCGCTATTGGCCTCTCGGCGATGCCGATCTTCGCCCGCCTGACGCGCGGCCAGGTGATCGCCATTCGCAACGAAGAGTACATCGACGGTGCACGGGCGATTGGTCTGCCGGATCGCTGGATCATCATCAAATACGTACTGCCCAACGTCATGTCGCCGATTCTGGTGCAGGCCACGCTGGCGATTGCCTCGGCGATCATCGCCGAAGCCAGCCTGTCGTTTCTGGGGCTGGGACAGCAGCCGCCGAACCCGTCCTGGGGCTCGATGCTCAACACCGCCAAAGGTTTCCTTGAGCAAGCGCCGTGGATGTCTATTTTCCCCGGCGTGGCGATTTTCCTTGCCGTGCAGGGCTTTAATTTACTCGGCGACGGACTGCGCGATGCGCTCGATCCGCGCCACGACTAAGGAGTCATAATGACCAAAGCGCTTGATTTTACGTCCGGTTACGCTTCACGCCGCCCGCCGATGCTGGGCCACAACGCCGTTGCAACCTCGCAGCCGCTGGCGGCGCAGGCGGGTATGCGTATGCTCCAGCTGGGCGGTAACGCCGTGGATGCAGCGGTGGCAATGGCCATGGCGTTAACCGTTGTCGAGCCAACCGGCAACGGCATCGGCAGCGATGCGTTTGCCATCGTCTGGGACGGAGAAAAGCTTCACGGTTTGAATGCGTCGGGCCGCTCGCCTGCCAGCTGGCATGCCGATCTGTTTGCCGGGAAAACTGCCGTGCCGGAAATTGGCTGGGACGCCGTTACGGTGCCGGGCGCGGTATCGGGCTGGGTTGCCCTGGCGGAACGTTTTGGTACATTGCCGCTCACCACGCTGGCGCAGCCGGCAATTGAGTATGCACGCAACGGTTTTCCCGTCTCCCCGCTGATTGGTCATCTCTGGCAGCGTGGCTACAACAAGCTGAAAGACCAGCCGGGCTTTAGCGCCTGTTTTGCGCCGCAAGGCCGCGCGCCGCGCGTGGGGGAAATCTTCCGTAATCCGGCCCAGGCGAACTCGCTGGAACTGATTGCTAAAACCAACGGCGAAGCGTTTTACCATGGCGAACTGGCACAAAAAATCGCCGCTTTCGCCAAAGAACACGGCGCACACCTGACAACCGAAGATCTGGCAAACCATCGCGTGGACTGGGTGGACCTGCTGTCGCGCGATTTTGCCGGCGGCTCGGTACAGGAGCTGCCGCCGAACGGCCAGGGGATCGCCACGCTGATTGCGCTCGGCATTCTGGAGCAGTGCGGTATTGAGCAGCATCACCCGGATTCTGTGCAGGGGCTGCACCTCGCCATTGAGGCGATGAAGCTGGCGCTGGCGGATCTCGATCGCTACGTTGCCGATGAAGACCATATGGAGTTCGCGGCGAAAGAGCTGCTGAGCGACCATTATCTCAAGGCGCGCGCGGCGCTTATCGATCAGGATAAGGCCTCTGATTTTGTCTACGGTTCACCGACCCAGAGCGGCACGGTGTACCTGAGTACGGCTGATGCCAGCGGCATGATGGTCTCATTTATTCAGTCAAACTTTATGGGCTTTGGCTCGGGGATCGTCGTGCCGGACACGGGGATCAGCCTGCAAAACCGGGGCTGTGGGTTTGTACTGGATCCAAAACATCCCAATGCGCTGGCCGGCAGCAAGCGTCCGTTCCATACCATCATTCCCGGTTTTGCGATGGACGGAAACGGCAAGCCGCTGATGTCATTCGGCGTCATGGGTGGGCCGATGCAGGCGCAGGGACACATGCAGATGGCGCTGCGCATCATGCTGCACGGCCAAAACCCGCAGGCGGCAATTGATGCCCCGCGCTGGCGCGTGGTGCAGGGCAGGGAAGTGATCGTCGAGTCGACGTTCGACCGCAATACCATTGCCGCCCTGCGCGAGCGGGGGCATCAGATTGTGGTGGAAGATCCGCTGCAGGATTATAACTTTGGCGGTGCGCAGGTGATTTACCGGTTGCCGGAGGGGCACTACGTGGCGGCAACGGAGAGCCGTAAAGACGGACAGGCGTTGGTGAGTTAAACGCGCGAGCAACATTTGTAGGCCGGGTAAGGCGTAGCCGCCACCCGGCTTTTTTTTACCCAATACTAAACGGATCCGCATCCTGCCACGCAGGAAACTTCTCCCGATACTCCTTCAGCGCCGTCAGCGACAACTCCGCATCAATGCGCGTCGCCTGATGCGGCTCGGCGGTCGCAATAATCTCACCCTGCGGATTAACCACCCGGCTGTCGCCGCGATAGTGATGCCCGTTGCCATCGGTACCCACACGGTTACAGCCCGCCACATAGGCCTGGTTCTCAATGGCGCGCGCCGTCAGCAGCGCCTGCCAGTGCAGTGAACGCGGGGCAGGCCAGTTAGCGACGTACAGCGCCAGATCGTAATCGTCGCGGTTGCGCGACCAGACCGGGAAGCGCAGGTCGTAGCAGACCAGCGGCAGGATGCGCCACCCGCGCCACTCGAACACCACGCGCTCGTTACCCGCCTCGTAATGATGGTGCTCATCCGCCATACGGAACAGATGACGCTTATCGTAGAAATGCACGTTCCCCTCTGGCTCAACCAGCAGGAAGCGGTTAACCGCCCCACGCTCGGTTTGCAGTGCGGCGCTACCGGCAATCAGGGCGTTGGTCTGACGGGCTTTGGCGTGCATCCAGGCCACGACGTCATCCTGCGGCATCGACTGTTTCGCCGCTTCCATCGCAAAGCCTGTGGTGAACATCTCTGGCAGGACAATCACATCGCGTCCGGTAATCTCTTCCAGTTGACGATCGAAGTGGCGCAGGTTGGCAGGGCCATCCATCCACACTAAAGGTTGCTGCAAAATAGAAAGCTTTAAACCCGGCACGATTCAGACTCCTCACAAGACCGCTTTTTGACACTGTAGCACGTCATTACGGGAAAATGTGGCAATAAAAAACCCCGCGCGAGGCGGGGTTTAGGGAAGCGAAACGCGTTAAGCGGCTTCAGGTTTGCGGACCTTCTCCGGCAGCTTTACCGGCTGCGTCGCCAGCTCGTCCGGCTCGAAATCATCCACGTTGATGCTGCGCAGACGGCTCTCTTCGGCTTTCACCAGCAGGGCGGCTTCATTGTTATCAATAATGCCGCCGGCCAGGGCCTGTTTCGCCAGCTCATCCAGACGCGTGAACGGCAGATTTTTGCCCAGCTGTTTGCAGATCTTCTGGTGAATCGGGTCGGCGGCCATCACGTCGAGCAGCGCTTCTTCAAGCAGACCGACCGGGTTATGCGGCGTGGGTGCCAGATACTGACCGCGCCCAATACGGGAGCGGGTCGCGCTCGGTATTTGCAGGATCTTCGCCACTTTGTGGTCCAGCAGGTCGGATGGCGCAAGATGATGGCGACCAGTCGGGAAGATAGCCACCCGCAGCGCGCCCGCCACGAAGCGGTTCGGGAAGTTTGCCAGCAGATCGTCAATCGCCTGTTCAGCCTGATAAAGCGCATCCTGTACACCCCAGTGTACCAGCGGCAGATCCGCTTCATGACGACCTTCATCGTCGTAACGTTTCAGGACCGCAGAGGCCAGGAATACCTGACT
This sequence comes from Enterobacter sp. 2VL, assembly GCF_005503595.1. Taxonomy (NCBI): domain Bacteria; kingdom Pseudomonadati; phylum Pseudomonadota; class Gammaproteobacteria; order Enterobacterales; family Enterobacteriaceae; genus Enterobacter; species Enterobacter sp. 2VL. The sequence continues at coordinate 797,206 of NZ_SCNE01000002.1, read as the reverse complement.
CAGCACATCACCCAGACGGGCAGAAATGCGCTCGCGACGTTTCAGGCTACCGCCCAGCACCGCCATCGACACATCCGACAGCAGGGCGAGGTTCGCGCTCAGGCGGTTCAGATGCTGATAGTAGCGTTTTGTTGCGTCACCGGTTGGCGTGGCGCTGGTGAGGCCGCGCGTCAGGCCCAGCCAGAAGCTGCGAACCTCGTTACTGCCCACATGGCCGATATGTTTGAACAGCAGCTTATCGAAGGCATCCACGTCGTTATTCTGCGCAGCAGCCATCTCTTCCAGCACGTAAGGATGGCAGCGGATCGCCCCCTGACCGAAGATCATCATGCTGCGGGTCAGGATGTTTGCCCCTTCCACGGTAATCGCAATCGGTGAGCCCTGATAGCCGCGCGCCAGGAAGTTGCCTTCGCCGAGCATAATGCCTTTACCGCCCGCAATATCCATCGCGTCGATGATTGACTGCTGCGCGCGGTGGGTACAGTGGTACTTCACAATCGCCGATAGCACGGCCGGTTTTTCGCCGAGCATAATGCCGTAGGTAATCAACGATGCGGCGGCGTCCATCACGTAGGCATTGCCTGCGATACGCGCCAGCGGCTCTTCGATACCTTCCATCTTGCCGATGGAAATTTTGAACTGACGGCGGATATGCGCGTAAGCACCAATCCCCATCGCCACGGATTTCAGGCCACCGGTTGAGTTTGACGGCAGGGTAATACCGCGACCGACGGACAGACACTCCACCAGCATACGCCAGCCCTGACCGGCCATTTTCGGGCCACCGATGATGTAATCAATCGGCACAAAGATATCCTGTCCACGGGTTGGACCGTTCTGGAACGGTACGTTCAACGGGAAGTGGCGACGGCCAATTTCAACGCCCGGGGTAGAGGTCGGGATCAGCGCGCAGGTAATGCCCAGATCTTCCTCGCCGCCCAGCAGTTTTTCCGGGTCGGAGAGCTTAAACGCCAGGCCCAGCACGGTAGCGATAGGGGCCAGGGTGATGTAACGCTTGTTCCAGGTGAGGCGCATGCCCAGCACCTGCTCGCCCTGCCACTCGCCCATACACACCACGCCGGTATCCGGGATCGCACCGGCGTCGGAACCCGCTTCCGGGCTGGTCAGGGCGAAGCACGGGATCTCCTGACCGCGTGCCAGACGCGGCAGATAGTGATCTTTCTGTTCTTCAGTACCGTAATGCTGCAGCAGTTCGCCCGGGCCGAGAGAGTTTGGTACACCCACGGTGATCGCCAGGATCCCGGAGACGCCCGCCAGCTTCTGCAGCACGCGCGCCTGAGCGTAAGCGGAGAATTCCAGACCGCCGTACTCTTTCTTGATGATCATCGCGAAGAAGCGATGCTCTTTCAGGTAAGCCCACAGTTCAGGAGGCAGGTCGGCCATCTCATGGGTGATAGCGAAGTCGTTCGCCATACGGCACGCTTCTTCCACCGGGCCATCGATAAAGGCCTGCTCCTCTGCGGTCAGGCGCGGCTGCGGATAGTTGTGCAGCTTTTTCCAGTCTGGATTGCCCTGGAACAGATCGCCTTCCCACCAGGTGGTGCCCGCGTCGATCGCCTCTTTCTCTGTACGCGACATCGGTGGCATCACCTTGCGGAAGCCTTTGAATACCGGCGCGGAGATCATCGACTTACGCATCGGCACCAGGTTAAGCGGCAGAAGGATGAGGGCCAGCGGAACTAAAAGCCAGATATTCCAAAGCCCTGCTACGGCAAGCGCTGCCGTCCAGGCCAGCAGGATCAGGCTGCTGAGGAAGAGACTGACGCGGTGATAGAACAACACACCGAGCAGAACAACGGTTGCGATAATGCTCAAAATCATCATAACGAAAAGCTCCCTTGCTTGTAGGAGGTCTGACCACTTGTGATGATATGGTTGTAGTTGATGTGAATTCCTTTATCAATGTGTTTACAAAATAATTACAACCTGGTTCACATTGTTCGCTGTTAAGCCGGCACGAAAAAGCAAAACGCCGGACGTTTCGCAAGGCTTTAGCTTCTCGCTTTTAGTGGTATCCGGTACACTCCATCCTGTTATCTCATCAATACTGAAGGATTATCCTCATGTACCAGGATCTTATTCGTAACGAACTGAACGAAGCGGCGGAAACGCTGGCTAATTTTCTGAAAGATGATGCCAATATTCACGCGATTCAGCGCGCTGCGGTCCTGCTGGCCGACAGCTTCAAAGCCGGTGGTAAAGTGCTCTCCTGCGGTAACGGTGGTTCCCACTGTGATGCCATGCACTTCGCAGAAGAGCTGACCGGGCGCTATCGTGAAAACCGTCCGGGTTACCCGGCGATTGCGATTTCCGACGTGAGCCACATCTCCTGCGTAGGCAATGACTTCGGTTACGACCACATCTTTTCCCGCTACGTGGAAGCGGTAGGCCGTGAAGGCGACGTGCTGCTGGGGATTTCGACCTCCGGTAACTCCGCAAACGTGATCAAAGCGATCGCCGCCGCGCGTGAAAAAGGGATGAAAGTCATCACCCTGACCGGTAAAGATGGCGGTAAGATGGACGGTACGGCCGATATCGAAATTCGTGTTCCGCACTTCGGCTATGCAGATCGCGTTCAGGAAATTCACATCAAAGTGATCCACATCCTGATCCAGCTGATTGAAAAAGAGATGGTTAAGTAAGACTTCGCGGGGGGCATATCCATTGGGGCGTTGCCCCCGCTGTTGTGGAGGTGATGTATGTGCGAACTGCTCGGGATGAGCGCCAATGTGCCAACCGATATCTGCTTTAGCTTCACCGGGCTGGTACAGCGCGGTGGGGGAACCGGGCCGCATAAAGACGGCTGGGGCATTACCTTCTACGAAGGCAAAGGCTGTCGCACGTTTAAAGATCCACAACCCAGCTTCAACTCGCCCATTGCCAAACTGGTGCAGGATTACCCGATAAAATCCCACTCGGTTATCGCCCACATTCGTCAGGCAAATCGCGGCGAAGTGGCGCTGGAAAACACGCATCCCTTTACCCGCGAGCTGTGGGGCCGCAACTGGACCTACGCGCACAACGGCCAACTGACGGGCTATAAATCGCTTGAAACGGGCAATTTCCGCCCGGTCGGAGAAACCGACAGCGAAAAAGCGTTTTGCTGGCTGCTGCACAAGCTGACGGAACGCTATCCCCGCACGCCGGGCAACATGGCCGCGGTGTTCAAATACATTGCGTTACTGGCGACAGAATTGCGCGAGAAAGGGGTATTCAACATGCTGTTGTCTGACGGGCGCTACGTGATGGCGTACTGTTCGACGAACCTGTTCTGGATCACCCGCCGTGCGCCGTTTGGTGTGGCCACGCTGCTCGATCAGGATGTGGAGATAGATTTTCAGAAGGAGACCACGCCGAACGATGTGGTCACCGTGATCGCGACGCAGCCGCTGACGGGCAACGAAGCCTGGCAAAAGATTATGCCAGGCGAGTGGGCGTTATTTTGCCTCGGGGACCGTGTAGTTTGACGCCAGTTGTGGGTGGACGACTTCGTGGCTCAGCGGTTTGCTGACCAGATAACGCCCATCCACAACCGAAACAACCGGCGGCTTATGGGTCTGTTCAAAGTAGTCGTAACCCGGCTTAAGCTGTTTCCAGAAATCCGCGTAGTAAGAGTATTTGTGACGCGCCATGTTGGCATCGGTCATGCGGAACGGATAAATGCTCACCTGCACGTTCGGCTGACCAAAGACCAGTGCGCCGGTCACGAACTGGAAAATCTCATCAATGCCCGTATCGGTCATCGCGTAACAGCCGACAGACACGCAGGCACCGTGGATCATCAGGTATTTACCCTCATAACCGTGGGCACGGTCGAAGGCATTCGGGAAACCGATGTTAATCGCTTTATAGAAACGGCTGTCAGGTTTTAGCTGGCTACGCTGAACGTTGTAAAACCCTTCCGGACTCTTGAAGTCGCCCTGACGTTGTTTTGGACCAAGGCCGCCTGAATAGTTACAAATCTTATAACTATCAAGCAGCTGATACGTCTCGCCCATTTTGACATACAGGTCGAGAGTGCGCTCTTCCTTGAAGATTTGAATATAAACCGGGGATCCCATTAACTGCTGTTTATATTCTTTGCTGATGGGTGTGGTTGAACTGTTGCTGCTGAGCAGCCCGGCAAACGACACACACGGAATCAGAAGCATCGCAATGAATAATGCGATTTTACGCATACTACTTGTTCCTTGATAAAACCATGACCAACTTGCCAGGACGGCAAAAGAGACCCGAAATCAGATTATTCTGGACAGGAGCGCTCACATTATCATCGCTATAGATTTTCGCAATAGCGAAGCTGTTAGTTTACACATTAGTTTTCCTTTATAAAGTGTGCAGACGCCGCTCGCGTCATGGACGCTTCTCAATTTGCTTATGTTTACTGTATACTTATCCAGTGATGAGTGAGGGTTTACTATGCGCAAAATAATCCATGTCGATATGGACTGCTTTTTCGCTGCGGTAGAGATGCGTGATAATCCGGCGCTACGGGATATCCCTATCGCGATAGGCGGAAGCCGCGTCCAGCGTGGCGTCATCAGTACCGCCAACTATCCTGCGCGCAAATTTGGCGTACGCAGCGCAATGCCTACGGCAATGGCGCTGAAGCTGTGCCCTCATCTCACCCTTTTACCGGGGCGTTTCGACGCCTATAAAGAAGCCTCCGCCCACATACGGGAAATTTTCTCCCGCTATACCTCGCTGATTGAGCCGCTTTCGCTGGACGAAGCCTATCTTGATGTCACTGACAGCCTGCATTGCCACGGCTCAGCCACGCTGATGGCGCAGGAGATCCGCCAGACCATCTCAGACGAGCTAAACCTGACCGCATCGGCAGGCATCGCGCCGGTGAAGTTCCTGGCGAAAATCGCGTCCGATCTCAATAAGCCTAACGGTCAGTACGTCATCACCCCTGAAGAGGTCCCCGCGTTTTTGAAAACCCTGCCGCTCGGTAAAATTCCCGGCGTGGGGAAAGTCTCCGCCGCCAAGCTTGAAAGCATGGGATTACGGACCTGTGAAGACGTGCAGCGCAGCGATCTGGCGATGCTGCTCAAGCGTTTTGGCAAATTTGGCCGCGTGCTGTGGGAGCGCAGCCAGGGGATTGACGATCGCGACGTGAACAGTGAGCGGCTGCGTAAATCCGTCGGGGTCGAGCGCACGCTGATAGAAGATATTCACGACTGGTCAGATTGCGAAGCCATTATTACCGATCAGCTCTATCCCGAGCTGGAACGACGTCTGGCGAAGGTGAAACCGGACCTGCTGATTGCCCGTCAGGGCATCAAGCTCAAGTTCAACGATTTCCAGCAGACCACCCAGGAACACGTCTGGCCCCGGCTGAATAAAGACGATCTTATCGCTACGGCGAAAAAAGCGTGGGAAGAGCGGCGGGCAGGGCGAGGGGTTCGGCTGGTGGGGGTGCACGTTACGCTGCTGGATCCGCAGCTGGAGCGGCAGTTGGTATTAGGGTTGTAGCGTGTATCAATCGTAGGCCCGGCAAGCGAAGCGCCACCGGGCATCAAACGGCTAATTACTTCGCAGGGATCGCCTTCAGCAGTTCCGTCAGCAGCGTCCAGTAGTGGCCCACGCTTTCGATATGAACCTGCTCATCCGGGGAGTGTGGCCCGGTGATGGTTGGCCCAATGGAAACCATGTCCATGTTCGGGTACGGTTTTTTGAACAGACCGCACTCCAGACCCGCGTGGATCACCTGGATATTCGGCGTGCTGTTGAACAGACGCTGATAGGTTTCACGTACCAGCGCCATCACCGGAGAGGTAGCGTCCGGCTGCCAGCCCGGGTAGCTGCCTTTCGCGGAGGTGTTCGCGCCCGCCAGTTTACCCAGAGATTCCAGCATGCTCACCACATATTCTTTACCGCTGTCGATCAGTGAGCGGATCAGGCAGATGATCTCTGCGCTCTCGTCGCTCATGGTGACCACGCCCACGTTCAGAGAGGTTTCTACCACGCCTTTCGCGACGTCGGAGTTGCGGATCACGCCGTTTGGCGTGGCGTTCAGCAGTTGAACGAAGCTGTCGCGTGACTGTGCGGTCAGCGCGGCTTTATCTGTAGAGACAGATTCCAGCACCACGTTCAGGTTTTTCTCTTTCTCAGACAGTTCGTTTTTCAGGATATCCAGATAAACGCTGGCGAGCTTTTTCAGCTCGTCTGCTTTTGCCGCAGGCACGGCCACGGTGGCGAAGGCTTCACGCGGGATAGCGTTACGCAGCGTACCGCCGTTGAAATCCACCAGACGCAGATCCAGGTCAGCCGCATGGCCTGCCAGGAAGCGCGCCAGCAGTTTGTTGGCGTTGCCGAGACCTAAATGAATATCGCCGCCGGAGTGGCCGCCTTTGAGCCCCTTCAGCGTCAGCTTGAAGGTCTCGAAGCCCGCAGGAACGGCTTCGCGGGAGAGCGGCAGGGTAGAGATGAAATCAATCCCGCCCGCACAGCCCATGTAGATCTCACCTTCTTCTTCTGAGTCGGTGTTGATCAGAATGTCAGCCTGCAGCCAGTTCGCCTGTAAGCCAAACGCACCGTCCATGCCCGCTTCTTCGGTCATGGTCAGCAGCACTTCCAGCGGGCCGTGTTCAACGCTGTCGTCTGCCAGCACGGCCAGCGCAGAGGCCATGCCAATACCGTTGTCCGCGCCAAGAGTGGTGCCGCGCGCTTTCACCCAGTCGCCATCGATGTACGGCTGAATAGGATCTTTGGTGAAGTCGTGAACGGTGTCGTTGTTTTTCTGTGGAACCATATCCAGGTGCGCCTGCAGCACAACCGGTTTACGGTTTTCCATCCCTGCGGTTGCAGGTTTACGGATCAGGATGTTGCCCACCTGGTCACGCTCGGCGTGCAGGCCTTTTTCCTTCGCCCAGCCCATAATGTGTTCGGCTAATTGTTCTTCATGATAGGACGGGTGCGGAATGGAGCAGATTTTGGCAAAAATATCCCACAGCGGCTGTGGCGATAATTGAGACAGTTCAGACACGATAAGTCTCCTTGTCGGTGCGCTGCAAACAATGATGCAGGACACAGGGTTAGCAGGTTAATAGTTACCACAAGTCGGGCTTGCGAGATGAAACTGAGAATACCACTTTCTCTGGTTGCTGGTAGCATTAAGCATGTAAAAACTCAGGCTCAGGGCGCTAAACACTGGTTTTTAGTGCGTCAGATCTCTATAATCTCGCGCAACCTATTTCCCCCTTGAACACTTTTTAAGCCGTAGATAAACAGGCTGGGACACTTCACATGAGCGAAAAATACGTCGTCACCTGGGACATGTTGCAGATTCACGCACGCAAGCTGGCTGCGCGTCTGATGCCTTCCGAACAGTGGAAAGGCATTATTGCCGTCAGCCGTGGCGGTCTGGTACCGGGGGCGCTGCTGGCACGTGAGCTGGGTATTCGTCATGTCGATACCGTTTGCATCTCCAGCTATGACCACGACAACCAGCGCGAGCTGAAAGTGCTGAAACGCGCAGAAGGCGACGGTGAAGGCTTCATCGTTATTGATGACCTGGTGGATACCGGTGGTACCGCGGTAGCTATCCGCGAAATGTATCCGAAAGCTCACTTCGTGACCATCTTCGCGAAGCCGGCTGGTCGCCCGCTGGTGAATGACTACGTGATTGATATCCCGCAGGATACCTGGATTGAACAGCCATGGGATATGGGTGTGGTCTTTGTACCGCCTATTTCAGGCCGCTAATTCCAGTACGTAACTTTACACGCCCGGCCATGCCGGGCGTTGTTCTTTTTAGCCTCTGCCGCGTTACAATGGTCTCTTAATGACGTATCCATGGAGGCAACGCAATGACGCAGGCGAATCTCACTGAGACTCTTTTCAAACCCCGTTTCAAACATCCTGAGACGTCGACGCTGGTGCGCCGGTTTAACCCTGGCACCATGCCTTCAGTGCAGTCTGCGTTAGACGGCAAAAATGTCCCCCACTGGTATCGCATGATCAACCGCCTGATGTGGATTTGGCGCGGTATCGATCCCCGTGAAATCCTCGAAGTGCAGGCGCGCATCGTGATGAGCGAGGCCGAACGCACCGACAGCGAACTGTACGATACGGTCGTTGGCTATCGCGGCGGCAACTGGATCTATGAGTGGTCTAAACAGGCGATGCTCTGGCAGCAAAAAGCCAGCCAGGAAGAGGATACCACGCTCAGCGGCCAGCATTGGCTGCACGCCTCAAACCTCTACAGCATTGCCGCCTATCCCCATCTTAAGGGGGATGAGCTGGCCGAGCAGGCTCAGGCACTAGCCAATCGCGCCTACGAAGAAGCGGCTCAGCGGCTGTCGTGCCGCATGCGCGAGCTTGAATTTACCATCCCCGGCGGAGCGTCCGTAACCGGCTTCCTGCATATGCCGGAAGGCGAGGGACCATTCCCGACGGTGCTGATGTGCGGCGGCCTCGATTCGCTTCAGATTGATTACTTCAGCCTGTTTGAGCGCTACTTTGCACCAAAAGGGATCGCCATGCTGACGCTGGATATGCCCTCAATTGGCTTCTCAACCAAGTGGAAACTGACGCAGGACTCGAGCCTGCTGCACCAGCATGCGCTGAAAGCGCTGGAAAATATTCCATGGGTTGATCATACCCGCGTGGCAGCCTTTGGTTTCCGCTTCGGGGCCAACGTCGCGGTGCGTCTGGCCTACCTTGAATCCTCCCGCCTGAAAGCGGTCGCCTGTCTTGGCCCGGTCGTTCATGCTCTGCTCAGCGATCCCGTGCGGCAGGGCAGCGTGCCTGAAATGTATCTGGACGTGCTGGCGAGCCGTCTTGGCATGCATGATGCATCAGACGAAGCGTTGCGCGTGGAGCTTAATCGTTACTCCCTTAAAACGCAGGGCTTACTGGGGCGGCGGTGTCCTACGCCGATGCTTTCCGGATTCTGGAAAAACGATCCGTTCAGCCCGGAGGAAGAGTCGCGTTTAATCACCTCGTCATCTTCCGATGGCAAACTGCTTGAGGTGCCATTCAGCCCGGTGTATCAGAATTTTGACAAAGCGTTGAAAGAGATCACGCGCTGGATCGCTCAGAGAGTGTGTTAATAGATTGCTAAATTTTGACGGTTTGGTAAAACAGTGGCTTCACAAAAGGAGATCGTAATGACGTTACCGAGTGGACACCCGAAAAGTAGACTGATTAAGAAGTTCATGGCTCTTGGCCCGTACATTCGAGAAGAGCAGTGTGAAGAGAATCGCTTTTTTTTCGACTGCCTGGCCGTATGCGTCAACGTGAAGCCTGCACCTGAAAGCCGTGAATTCTGGGGCTGGTGGATGGAAATGGAAGCAGAGGAAAAACGTTTCACCTACAGCTACCAGTTTGGTCTGTTTAATAAAGAAGGGAACTGGCAGCCTGCGCCTATCAAAGATCAGGAAGTGATCGATCGTCTGGAGCACACGCTGAAAGAGTACCTTGCCAAAGCAACGGCGCTGCTGGCAACGCTGGACCTGAAGCTGGAACCCGCCGATGATTTCTCAAGCGAAGCGGTTAAGCTGACGGCATAAGGTCAGGTTGGTCATCCGGATAAGGCGAAGCCGCCACCGGACAAAAAAAACCGGCATTACGCCGGTTTTTTATTACTGCAAAATCAGAACTGGTACGTCATCCCCAGGGCAACGATATCATCGCTGCTCACGCCCAGTTTATTATCGTCGTCAATCTGGTTGATTTTATAATCAACGAAGGCGGACATATTTTTGTTGAAATAATAGGTCGCGCCCACGTCGATATATTTTACGATATCTTCGTCACCGATCCCTTCGATATCTTTGCCTTTAGACTGAACATAACCAATGGATGGACGCAGACCAAAATCAAACTGGTATTGCGCCACGGCTTCGAAGTTTTGCGCTTTATTGGCAAAGCCGCCTGAAATCGGGGCCATATTACGCGTTTCAGAATAGATGGTCGCCAGGTAAATATCGTTACCGTCGTACTTCAGGCCTGTTGCCCAGCCTTCCGCTTTTTTACCTTCGCCGCGCGCCTGCAGGTTTTGCTCGTTGGTACGATCAGAGCTAGCGTAAGCGCCGATGATGGAGAAATCGCTGCCGCCGAAGTCATAGCCCAGAGAGGTGCCGAAGCCGTCGCCGTTCTGTTTTTTCACGTCGCGGTTTTCGTTTTTACCCTGGTACTGCAGGGTCATATCAAGACCATCGACCAGACCGAAAAAGTCGGTATTACGGTATGTTGCCAGGCCGCTGGAGCGTTTAGTCATGAAGTTATCAGTCTGCGCCAGGCCGTCACCGCCGAACTCCGGGAACATATCGGTCAGGGCTGCGACGTCGTACAGCGCGCCCAGGTTACGACCGTAGTCGAAAGAACCGAAGTCTTTAATTTTAATCCCCGCGAAAGCAAGACGGGTTTTCTGAGAAGAATCGCTTTCTGCTTTGTTGCCAGCAAATTCTGCTTCCCAGCGGCCATAGCCGGTCAGCTGGTCGTTAATCTGCGTTTCGCCTTTAAAACCGAAACGGACGTAGGTCTGGTCGCCGTCTTTTGCATCATCATCGCTGAGGTAATGCATTGCTTTTACTTTGCCGTACACATCCAGTTTATTTCCGTTCTTATTATAAACTTCTGCTGCGTGAACCGATGCGGAAGCAACAACGCCCATTACCACTAATGCCAGAGTACTCTTGTTCATTTTCAATCCTGAGTGTTATATACGCGCTAAAATTCGCTGGACGATAAGCGCTTGCTTAAGTCCCGTGAAAAAACAGGAAGGGTTTTATCGTTCTCGAATGAACGTTTTATGACAAAGTAAGAATATGTTTAAAAAAGTCAGTTTTATTTTTTCTGTCATATAAGCGTCAAAATCTGCCGTTAGGCTTCCTGATCCCGCGCAACAAAGTGTTCTGCTTTATGCTAAGGCGGTTGGCAACGGCCCTGAGTCCTGTTAAAACGTTCGTTTGACTCCATTTCCCCTTATTGTTGAACGGCAGATAATCATGAGTGACAGCCAGACGCTGGTGGTAAAACTCGGTACCAGTGTTTTAACAGGCGGATCGCGCCGCCTTAATCGCGCCCACATTGTTGAGCTTGTACGTCAGTGCGCTCAGCTGCATGCCGCAGGGCATCGTATTGTTATTGTGACTTCCGGGGCGATTGCCGCCGGGCGTGAACACCTGGGCTACCCCGAACTCCCCGCGACGATCGCCTCTAAACAGCTGCTGGCCGCCGTGGGACAAAGCCGACTCATTCAACTCTGGGAACAGCTGTTCTCCATCTACGGTATTCACGTCGGGCAGATGCTGCTGACGCGTGCCGACATGGAAGACAGAGAACGCTTTCTGAACGCGCGCGACACGCTGCGCGCGCTGCTGGACAACAATATTGTTCCGGTTATTAACGAAAACGACGCCGTGGCGACGGCTGAAATCAAAGTGGGCGATAACGATAACCTTTCCGCGCTGGCCGCAATCCTGGCGGGTGCCGATAAGCTCCTGCTTCTGACTGACCAGCAGGGCCTGTTTACTGCCGATCCGCGTTCCAACCCGGAAGCGGAGCTGATTAAAGACGTTCACGGCATCGACGATGCTTTACGCGCCATCGCCGGTGATAGCGTTTCCGGCCTCGGAACCGGCGGAATGGGCACCAAACTTCAGGCGGCTGACGTTGCCTGTCGCGCGGGTATCGACACTATCATCGCTGCGGGCAGCCGCCCGGGCGTTATTGGCGACGTCATGGAAGGGATCTCCGTTGGGACGCGCTTCCATGCGCAGGCGTCACCGCTGGAAAACCGTAAACGCTGGATTTTCGGCGCGCCGCCAGCAGGTGAGCTGACCGTTGATGAAGGGGCCACTGCCGCTATTCTGGAAAGGGGGAGTTCATTACTTCCAAAAGGAATTAAAAGCGTGACAGGCAACTTCTCGCGTGGTGAAGTGATCCGCATCCGTAACCTCGAGGGTCGCGACATCGCCCACGGCGTAAGCCGCTACAACAGCGACGCATTGCGCCGTATTGCGGGCCACCATTCGCAGCAGATCGACGCTATTCTGGGCTATGAATATGGCCCGGTAGCCGTGCATCGCGATGACATGATCATTCGTTAAGGAGCCAGAACATGTTGGAACAAATGGGTGCCGCCGCGAAGGCCGCCTCTTATAAACTGGCGCTCCTTTCCAGCCGTGAGAAAAACCGCGTGCTGGAAAAAATCGCTGATTATCTGGAATCCCAGGCATCCGAGATCCTGCTCGCTAACGAACAGGATTTGCTGGAAGCGCGTCGCAATGGCCTGAGCGAGGCGATGCTCGACCGCCTGGCGCTCAATCCTGCGCGCCTGAAAAGCATTGCCGACGATGTTCGTCAGGTCTGTAATCTGGCCGATCCGGTCGGGCAGGTGATTGACGGCGGGCTGCTCGACAGCGGTTTGCGTCTTGAACGCCGCCGCGTGCCGCTCGGCGTTATCGGCGTGATTTACGAAGCCCGTCCGAACGTCACCGTTGACGTGGCTTCTTTGTGTCTTAAAACCGGTAACGCCGCCATTCTGCGCGGCGGGAAAGAGACCTGGCGCACCAACGCGGCAACGGTGAAGGTCATCCAGCAGGCGCTGGAGGAGTGCGGCTTACCGGCGGGGGCCGTGCAGGCCATTGAAAGCCCGGACCGCGCGCTGGTGAACGAGATGCTGCGCATGGATAAATACATCGACATGCTGATCCCGCGTGGTGGCGCAGGGCTGCACAAGCTGTGCCGCGAGCAGTCAACCATCCCGGTGATCACCGGCGGTATCGGCGTGTGTCATATTCTGGTGGATGACACCGCAGAAATTGACCCTGCGCTGAAAATTATCGTTAATGCTAAAACTCAGCGTCCGAGCACCTGCAATACCGTAGAGACGCTGCTGGTGCACCAGAGCATTGCACGCACCTTCCTGCCTGCGCTGAGCCAGCAGATGGCGCAAAGCGGTGTGACGCTGCACGCCGATGCCAGTGCGCTGGCGCTGCTGAGGGACGGCCCGGCGAACGTGGTTCCCGTGAAAGCAGAGCAGTACGATGATGAGTTTCTGTCGCTGGATCTGAACGTGAAGGTGGTCGCCGATCTCGACGACGCCATTGCGCACATCCGTGAACACGGGACGCAACACTCGGATGCGATCCTGACCCGCACGCTGCGCAACGCGAATCGCTTTGTGAACGAAGTGGATTCTTCAGCCGTGTATGTGAACGCCTCTACGCGTTTCACCGACGGCGGCCAGTTTGGTCTGGGCGCGGAAGTGGCCGTGAGCACTCAGAAACTGCATGCGCGCGGTCCGATGGGGCTGGAAGCACTGACCACGTATAAGTGGATTGGCTTCGGCGATGATACCATCCGTGCGTAAATAACGGGCGGGTGATGCAAGTAGCCAATGGATTCCAAAGGCCTTAATGCATCACCCGCGCCATCTCCTTTCCTTCTCGTCGCGGCTACGCCTGCAAACGATCCTTCACTCTTTTTTATCCCGTCAAAAGCCGGGTATCAGTGCATGAACAAGGCAATCAGAATAATGATTGGAATAGGAACGCCTAAAAAGAACAGCAATATCGAACGCATGTGAACCTCCCAAATTATCAATAATTATAAGTCACGCTGACGACCACCGAAGGTCGCACACAGGCTGGCGACGAAAGCACCAATCAGCAGTGAGATGAATGTCCAGAGAGTAATGTAGCTGGTGGTTTTCCGCGCTTCGTCAGCGGCCTGCTGGGCCTTGGTTTTGGCCTCTTTCAGCGCGTTCTGCGCTTTTTCGTAAGTAGCAGTTACTCGCTGTTCAGCTTCACTCTGGCTAATACCCGTTTTCTGAGAAATCAGCTGGGCAACATATTGCTGGTCTTCTTTTGGCAGAGAACCTGTCGTAATACTGTGGGCAAAAATACCGGTGACTTCACCTAACTCCGAAGGGGACACTTCTTGTTGCGGTGCCGGTCCAGGTGTCTGGGTATTTGTCGATACTGCCGACGTATTCGCGGTGTCAGTATTCATTGTTCTGAATAAAGACTGGATAAAATATTGCGTAGAAGGATCCGAGCCAGAGGTCGCATTTGCAACGCCACCCATCGTGGCCGTGGCTGCGCCACCTGCTACCGCACCAATTGCTTTGGCACTCCCGCCGATAATAGAGCCAGCGGTGGTCGTTAATAATATTGCCGAGATAAGTGAAGCCACGGCCCACGTCAAAAAGCCATGTGCTGTATCGCGGAAATAAACTTCGTTTGAGTGAGTCGCCACCCATTTAGTGCGTAAACGCCCGGCAAGATAGCCACCCATTCCCGATGCTGCTATTTGGGTGAAGGCAAGCCACACGATGGCAGCGATACCTACCGTAGAGGCATCCAGACCATCATTTTCCCAGGGAGAAATAGACGTCAGGCCTAATCCTGCGCCCAGCATAAGTAGAATCATGGAAAGCGAGGCCGCAGCGGCTGCACCTGCAAATATGGCCCCCCATGATACCGCGCTGTTGCTGGCGGCGGGCAGGGATGAATATGTCTCGGGATCCCGACGGAGGGTTGTGGGTTGGTCGTAAATTTGAGTCATATCTGTTGTCCTTTAAATTAACGCTAATCCTGACGCTTCGCGCTGAGAGGGGGAATTAATTGAGCGAAAACAAACGCCTTTGCACCATGAATTAACATAGCGTGATAATAATGGCCAAACCTGATAAATATAAAACCGTGGAGTAAACGTCCATATCCAGTAAAAGATATAATTCCTACTGTCTATATGATACTAGTCGTAATTTGCCAGTTAGCTATAAATGCGCATAAAAAATATCACATAGAATTGTAAATATTTGTAATCAATCATCCTGAGCGAAAAGATATACTCAGCAATAAAATAGAAACACCAATAAAATCAGAAACAACGCATTTGCATAATCCGCGACCCCAGCTATTATTGATATTTGGATCTAAGAAAACGCAACATAGGGATTAATATTATTTATTCTCTCTCACCCTCGGCTGGATATTCACCTTGTAGATAAGAGGCATCTGCAAAAGGGTAACCAGCAATTGATCCCTTTTTACGTACGCGTCCCAAAACATACTTATGTTGGCTGTGGTCTGGTGAAGTTGTTCCTGATCCTGACGCACAGATGTGCCACCGGGTAGGTGAAGCCGAAGGCAAATGTACTTTTTGTGCGTAACGAAAACCCGTGTGATGCAAAAATAGACGTTCGATTCAAAAGGGCATTGACGCATCCCCCGGTTAGATCTACTCTCTTGCCCCGTGGTTACGCTCGTAACCGGCCTCTCAGGGCCGATATAGCTCAGTTGGTAGAGCAGCGCATTCGTAATGCGAAGGTCGTAGGTTCGACTCCTATTATCGGCACCATTCAATTTCACTACACGTCCGTACTCGTCTATAAATACTTTGATTTATAAAAATTTTATTGCCTTTTAGTCCGTAGCTTTCCGTAACCATCCAGTAGAATCCGATACGAAATGTCTATAGGATTGTGTATATATTCCTGTTCGGTCTTGGATTTCTATACACATGCCCTTAAACGATATGCAGATTCGCCGCGCTAAGCCTGGAGATAGAGCCTCTACAATTGGAGATGGGCAAGGGCTGTCATTGCTTATAGAACCCAATGGAAGCAAGAGCTGGCGGTTCCGTTAGCGTTTTAGCGGTAAACCCAAAATGATTACGGTTGGCGTTTATCCGATGATAACACTTGCCGATGCTCACTCAAGTCGTGACGATGCCCGAAAACTAGTCGCTGAAGGAAAGAACCCGAGTGAGGTTCGAAAAGAGCTGAAAATTGCTTTGCAAACGGAATCCGAGAGCGCGTTAGAAAAGATAGCTCCAGAATGGCATCAGATGAAGTCCGCAAAATGGTCGGCAGGCTATGCATAAGACATCATGGAAGCGGCAGCGTTGCTCCGAAGTATTCCGCTACGCAATTGCTACCTACAGGAAGGGCAGAGTACAGCCCTGCGGCTGATATCTCCAGCGCTCTCGTAGTACATCAATCCAATCATTTCCCGTTCCTAAAAGCAGATGAGATACCCGATTTTCTGCGTGTCTTAGACCGTTACACAGGAAGTCGGCTTGTTCAGATTGCTACGAATTACTCATGAGTACGGGTGTCAGAACCATCGAACTACGTGCTGCATTATGTTTGGAATTTGATCTAGATAACGCTATTTGGGAAATTCCTGCTGAAAGAATGGAAATGCGTAAGGCACACCTTGTACCTTTGTCGACTCAAGCGTTAGATTTACTCAGTGAAATCAAGATTATTTCAGAGAACTATCGTTATGTTTTTCCGGGACGGAACTATCCGAACAAACTTATGAGTGAAGCAAGCATTAACCAAACTATCAATCGCTTAGGATATGATGGAAAGCTAACAGGACATGGATTTAGACATATGATGTCCACGTTGGTACATGAAAATGGTTTTGATTCAATATGGATTGAAACCCAACTTGCGCACATTGATAAGAATAGTAAACGTGGAACATACAACCACGCTTTATATATTAAGAGGCGTGCAAATATGTTGCAATGGTACTCCGATTATTTATGGAATGTAAAATGAGTATAAATAATAAACACATTGATACTATCTTAAATGCTGTTGATGAAGATTCACTTGCAATATTTGTTGGTGCTGGCGTTTCTAAATCGTCTGAAAATGAAACAATTAAGTTACCTAGCTGGAGCGATCTAATCGAAGAATTAAAAACAGAGTTAAATATTGATTACGAAGTTGACTACTTAAAAGTTGCGCAGTTATATTTTTTAGAGTTCGGGGAGCACTTATATTATAAAAAAATAAAATCATTTTTCCCTTCGGATATACCTCCTTCAAAAATACATAAGCTGATTTTTGAAGTTAACCCTCATGTCGTCATAACCACAAATTGGGATTGTATACTTGAAAGTGTTACTCGTGATAATGCCTATATTTATGGTTTGGTCGCAAGCGATAAAGATTTAATGAAATCTAGTTTAGATAAAAAATTAATTAAAATGCACGGAGACTTCTCTAATCACAACATTGTGTTCAAAGAAGATGACTATATAAACTATGAGTTCAACTTCCCATTAGTTTCAAATTATATTAAGAGCATTTTATCAACACACACCGTTTTGTTTCTTGGGTACTCTTATAATGATTTTGATATTAAGCAAATTATTAAATGGACTCAGAATCATTCAAATATTAGGCCGCCAATGTTCTTAGTGGTTTTCAAAGCAGATCCTGCGCAATCTAAATATTTGCTAAGTCATGGAATCACAACCATTGTACTAGATGATAAATCTACGATAGATCACTTCAATAACTACTATACTAGCCAGTTATATAATTTTTTGCTTTTGATTAAAAATAAAAATATCTCCAATGTTTCGCCTAACAATATAATCAAACAAGTTCATAATAGATTGTTGCCTCTAAATACTCTTGACGGAATACTTGCAGAGCAGGTGATTAAAAGTTTGACTAATTGTGGTTTGATTTATACCAACACGGATGGTAAACCTCGCGCATTTTTGTATTTTTATAATAAAGAAGTAACGATTGATTTTAATGAAAGCTTGAGAAGTATTTACTCACAATTTGTAATGGTTGTAAAAAACAATGACGAAAAAGAAAATAAATCCATTACTAATAAGTTAGAACCTATTTTTAATATATTAAAAAAGGCTGATATAAGTGGTATAATTATAGATGAAAAGAAAGAAAATGCTGTAGTTTTTAGTGAGAGCAATGATAGTGTATTGAATGATATCCATTTTGATTTTAATTATGAAAAGGAATTTGATTATACTAGAAAAGGCAGGTCATCAATTAACCTCACGTATGACCGCATTGATCCATATGTTTTTTATCAAAATGGACATAATGAATTAGCATATATGGCATCAGAAGATCTTATATCTTATGATCTAAAACTTAAAAATTATGCATCACTTTTGCTCACTCTGTTTAATCAAAATGTTATCCTGCATCAGTTGAAGTTTGGTTTTTCTACGAATGACAAATATAATGAAATAGAGTCTAATAATATTCTTGAGATTTTTGAAGGGTTTCCTAGAAAAATAAGGCGTTCAGTATCGATGGTTTTAGAGTTAGTTAATTTCAACTATCTCTTCAATTTTAATTATACTATTGATTCACTTCTGGTAAAAGCTAAGGACAGGAAAAATAGCAATAGCTTGTTCTCTTGGGATTTGGAGGAATTTAAACCGGAATTTTTGCATATGAATTTAGTAAATTTTGTAATGAAGAATGGATTCTTGATTGATGTATATAAAGAGTTTCGATATGCCATTAATAAATTCATTCAGATAATTATCACTAAGCAAAAGAAAGAAGATAGTATAACTTTGAAAAAGGAAGAGTTATTTTCTTGCATAAAGTACATTGAAATAAAAAAACTCCGTGAATACTTTAAAAATATCAGAAGTAAGACCTATTTGTCATTAGATGTATGTGATGAAGATGCTCGATGGTTAGTAGACCGTGTATTTATGAATTTAACAGAGTCATATATTACTGACAATAAATTTTACAGTAAAAGTGATGATTATATTGTTAAGTTGTTGTTTTTGATTTCTAATTCGAAAGAGATTGAAAACCATAAAAGCATTGTTTACGACATGGTGATTAAACTGCTAAGCCACAATGCTAACTCTATCCAGCTAATTGAGGCTATAGACGATTTCATTACTTTAGGATTTAATAGACTTCTATTAGATTATAATAAGGATTTCGTAGAGAAAGCAGTTGTCTTGATAGTTAATAAATTAGCTGAGGGGAGAATAAATGGCTCTGAAAGAATAGCGTTTATAACAAAAGGCGTTCAAAATATTTTCTTGGTTGCTAAAGAATTAAAAATAACTTATAAAGATAATGATATGGCAAAAGCATTAGTGATGCAATTATCAAACATGAAAGATGATGATAAAGCTCGTTCTGTAGAAACTATTATATATGAGTTACATTTGATTGCTAATACCCCAGTAAAAAACATACTTGTTGAATATGTTAAATCAATTCCATTATCAAAACTGAATCCTAATAAAAAATTACGGCTTGGGTTGTTTTTAATGGCATCTGGGATCACACCGACTGATTCATCACTTTCTAAAGATGCTGAAAATGCAATGGGACAATTTAGTAAGTTTAAATATTCAACGGAAGCTCTTGCATATGAGGATGTTTTGAGATTCTTGGTCGAGAAAAAAGGCATGGAAGATTATTTACCTGCTCTTAGTAAAATAGAGAGTATTACAAAGAAATTTGAGATCTCATAACAACCATTAAAAAGAGAAAATTAAATTCTTTGTTAGTGCTAGCTCGCAATGCTCTCCCCGCCTGCCCGCTCGTGAGAGCGCTTTTAATGCAGATGCATGATCGGTCTCAGGGCGCGCCAGTGCTGGCGCTGGCGGGGGATTCAGTGTCGGCAAAACGCATGCAAAACCATGCACCTTATGCATGCATGGCTTTTTTTTTCAAGAAAAATGGCAGAATTTTGGAGCGGTCTACTGTGCGGCAAGTTCTGCACGACGGCGGGTGTAATTCAGGTTCTGTGCGGGCGTCAATTTTTCACGATTATCATCGCGCGAAGCCGCGTCAGGCCTGAATCCGATGGCCTTTAAAATGTCATTATCCTGCGCCGAATAATTTATTTTTTCACCGGCGGCCAGCCAGAGCTGTAGCGCCTCGCTCAGATAGTTGATTGAGTGCTGCATGGCACAGCGCTGAACGGCGGGATGTTGCCCGGAATAATTCATCAGCTTAGGGGCAAGGGCGGCGGCCAGCTCCGCGCCGTGCGCCTGCATAAAATCATTTAATCGGTCGCGGATACTGATGCGCTGCACCTCCTCATGCGAGCGGATGTAGCGACCGGCAGCCTGATTAATTTCCCATTTTTTTACGTCAATAATCTCGAGCAGTGTTTGCAGGTTCCGGCCGCTGTGACCGCTACCGGCAAGCTGTTCGTGGTATGCCTGTTCGGCCTGCGTCAGTTCATTCCCGCGTTGTAGTCAGGCGGATTTGTTTGCCTGACAGGCCTCAAAGGCTTCCTGTAGCGTCAGTGTAGTCACGTATGTTTCTCTTGATGACTGGCCGTGATTACGCACCGGCATGGTTAAGGGTGGGCGTCTGTGCGGATAGGGGTGAATGAATAACCTCGTCGATGGATTCAAGCGTGCGGAACGTGGCCGAGCATTCGATGTTCATGCACTGGTGATAGCGCTGTTTGACGTTATCGGACAGATACCGACTGGTGCGGGAATGCGCGCTGGTTTTGCCGAACGGGCAGTGAAACATACTTATACCTCCGACTTGGAGCCGCGGGTATTATGGAGAGCATAATTATTTTCGCCGAACGGTGTAACGGTTGCGTATCTACACTGGTAATTTGCGGCTGAGGCATTCTGATAACGGATAACACCGGCCCCTACTCTCTGGCACACTCAACGAAAAACTTATGACGTAAATCTCCAGTTAAAAAAGTTGACTGACTATTTATCCTTATTTTAAAAGAGACATAAATGGATTAACACGCGAGTATATTTCCCTCTCCATCCCCAAATAACCCCAAAACCATATTCCAAGTGAATAATACCAACTGATAGTTTTCACACCACGAATACCCCGCCAACTTCCCATGCCCCTCCCATAATAACCTTGTTCTATATCAGTACATTCCGCGTTTTCAATACTTATTCTGGACCTCTCCCTTCTGTTAAAACGAGTCATTAAAATGAACGGTAAATCATCATGGATGGTGCTTTTGGCTGCGTGCGGCCTTTTTCTGGCGGGGAACGCCACGGCAAAAGGCCATTCAGTATCCGATGAGCAGGTAAAAGAGAACGTTATTGCCGAATCGATCGCCTCGTATCCGAGCGTTTGCGCCTGTCCTTTTAACCGTGCGAGAAACGGCAGTGCCTGTGGAAGACGCAGTGCCTGGAGCAAAGCGGGCGGCTATGCCCCCATTTGCTATAAAAACGAAGTCACCGACGAGATGGTCAAGGAGTGGCGCGCGCAAAATAATGGTTAGCCCGCCTCCAGCATTCCGAAGCTCACAATCCGCGAGCGGCCCAGTTCTTTTGCCCGGTACAGGGCGACATCCGCGGCGCGCAGCAGGTTATCGCTCTGGGCGTGCTGCGGATAGCTGGCGATCCCGATAGAGACATCAACCGGACCAATTTCTGTCAGCCCGTAATGGGGGGAGAGGGCCTGCACGCCGTCGTAAATCTTCGTTGCGCAGGCATGCGCTGCCTCTTCGTCCGCACCGGTGAGAAGCGCCAGGAACTCTTCACCGCCGTAGCGGAAGGCCAGGCCGGTATCGTGTACCGCGCGCTGAATAATGGTTGCCACGCTTTTGATCACCTGGTCACCGGCTTCATGACCAAAGCGATCGTTAATGCTTTTGAAGTGATCGATATCGATCATCAGGCAGCTTATCGGCTCCTTATTGCGCATGGCCTGGGTCATCTGCGTGCGTAAGGTATCTTCCAGATGATGGCGATTGCGTAATCCGGTGAGGGGATCAAACAACGCTTTT
Organism: Enterobacter sp. 2VL; assembly: GCF_005503595.1. NCBI lineage: Bacteria > Pseudomonadati > Pseudomonadota > Gammaproteobacteria > Enterobacterales > Enterobacteriaceae > Enterobacter > Enterobacter sp. 2VL. The sequence goes on along the minus strand of NZ_SCNE01000002.1, from coordinate 775,670 downwards.
TCCAGCAGAGCATCGCGCAACCGCTGGTTGGCCAGCGCCAGCCCGAGCGCCTCCGCCATCAGTTCCAGATACGCGCGGGAGGGCGCAGTGTCCGGGGTGATGTTCTGGAAAGAGAGCAGGCCGATGGCTTCGCCCTGCGCAATAAGCGGCACGCACAACGACTGATGCATTTGCGAGGCTGGCAGATGCGAGCAGGCGACATCTGGCTCGCCGTTTACCGGTGGATGGCTCTGCCCGCGCCGAATGGCCCAGCACGCATCCGGGTGGAACGGTTTTTTCTCTCCTTCAGGCGACAGCCATTCGGCCGCGCAGCGCATCTCCCACGACGCGCGATCAACGATATACAAGCGTCCCGACACCCCGGGCGCAATATTGGGGGCGAACAGCTCCGCCACGTTAATCACGTCCGCAAAGCTCTCGCAGCCTTGAAATCGTTGGGTCATGCGCGCCAGCAGCTCGCGGATCGCCCAGTCGGCGTCGCGCTCTTTCTCCAGCCGCTGCCGCGCCAGGCCATTTTCCCGGAAAATACGGATAGCCTGCGCCATATCGCCAATCTCATCGATTTGGGTGAAGTTCGGCGTCTCGACCGCATAGTCCTGCGACGCCAGGCGGTGTACCACGTCGCTCAGCCGCACGACCGGGTGCAGGACGCGGCGTTTGAGAATAAAGCCCATCACGAACAAAAAGAGCAGGGCAGTCAGCCCAACCATCACCTCGGAGGCGGTACGCAGCGTTTTCGATGTTTTTGTGGCCGCCTGCACGTCGGCAATGATGCGTTTATCCAGAAGCTGGCGAAAATGGTCAATCTGGCTCTGCGCGCGCTCCAGCTCCTGCTCATAGGTATTGCCATACAGCAGCGCAACGGCCTGCTGCTCGTTACCTTGCGCCATGCTGGCGAGCGCCACCTGCTGTTCATCCTGCAGCTCGTCGATGATTTTCAGCCCTTCCTGCAGCAGCGCCAGCTCTTCGACCGAGGCTCCCGTGTCTTTTAACGCTTCGAGCCGATGCTCAATACCCTTCAGGCTACCTTCTTTCATCCGATACTCGTTGAGGATGGCCGGCTCTTTTTTGATGACGAACAGGCGCGCCAGGTCGGAGAGCATCCAGGCATCGGTCTCCACATTTTCGGTCAGCTGATCGAACTGCTGCCGCTGCTTAACGGCCTCGCGCTCAACGCTGTCGGCATGGGACGCCATCAGCATGACGACGCCGGAGGCGAGGGTCAGACACACCGTGGCGCCGTAGGCCCAGTTTGTGATTGTGGCGATTCGCACCTGTTAATCCTTCTGCGACAAGAGTGGGATGGCGTTCTTTCAAATTATAGAAAACGTTTGATTTATGGCGAAAAAAAAGGCGGCACGGGGCCGCCTCGTTTTAACGATAGGGTTATAAATCCGGCGGGTTTCGCCCTTCTTCGATAAACTCGGCATCCAGCTCTTCGGCGTTGCCTTCATGGTCGCGACCGGAGAACAGGTTCCAGCAGGCGATAAACAGCGCGGCAATCAACGGGCCAATGACGAAGCCGTTAATGCCGTAAAGCTCCATGCCGCCCAGCGTGGAGATCAGGATCAGGTAGTCCGGCATTTTGGTGTCTTTGCCCACCAGCAGCGGGCGCAGGATGTTGTCCACCAGGCCGACAATGATGACAAAGAAACCGACGATGAACAGCCCTTGCCAGATTTGATGGGTGGCGAACAGGTAAATTGCCGCCGGAACCCAGACAATCGCCGAGCCGACGGCGGGCACCAGTGACAGGAACGCCATCAGCGCGCCCCAAAGGATACTGCCGTCGATGCCCACAATCGCAAACGCGATCCCGCCGAGCGTACCCTGAACCACGGCCACAACGGCCGTCCCTTTTACCGTCGCGCGGGAGACCCCAACGAACTTGGCAAACAGGTGCTGTTTGGCAAAATCAGACAGCGGCAGAGAGTCGAGGATCTGGCGCACCAGATACGGCCCATCTTTCAGCAGGAAGAACAGCAGATAGAGCATGATGCCGAAGCTGATGGCGAACCCGAACGTTCCCTTACCGATCAGGAACGCGCTGCCTGCGAGGTATTGCCCGCCTTTAAGCGCCGCGTCCGAGAGTTTTTTCTGGATCTCGGCGGCGTTGGTCAGGTCGTGATCCGCCAGGAATCCGCTTGCCCAGTCCGGCAGACGGTTAAAGACCCCGGCAACCACCTCCGGGAACTGGGTATTGTTTTGCTGCAGCTTGGTGTAAACCACGTTCAGCTCAATGGCGAGCGAGGAGAGGATCACCGTTAACGGAATAAAGACGATCAGGCAGATAATGCACAGGGTCAGGAACGACGCCAGCCCGTTGCGTTCACCAAGCGCAGTGCGCAGCTTGTTTTTTACCGGGTTGAAGATGATGGTCAGGATCGCGGCCCACAGTATCGCGGAGAAGTAGGGCGAGAGCACATCGAAAAAAGCCCAGGTAACGAGGGCGAGAATGAGAATGAAGAAACCTTTGGTCAGTCCATTAAAGCGCATAGTAAGTCCTGGTAACGAAGAAACTGTGTCGACTATAGAACTGATTTAAGGATTTACCAATAATTGTGCGGCGGCGGCCTGCCAGTTGCGTGTCACCGGCAGGCCGCATGCGTTATCGCTCCCTCAGTGTAAAGAGAGCCTCACATCTCCTCAAACAGCGCGCTCACTAACGCAATATGCGTCTTCACGCCCACGGCCAGCGCGGCTTCGTCGATGCGGAAGTGCGGGTTATGGACGTTCCATACCGCGCCTTTTTCCTCGTTACCGCAGCCAATGAACAGGAAAGTGCCGGGGATTTTCTCCTGATAGGAGGAGAAGTCTTCGCTGCCGAACAGCGCGCGATCGGCCAACTGTAGCGTTCCTTCAGCAAAGTGTTCGGCGATGGCGGCTTTGGCGATGGCGTTGGTATCGGCATGGTTGTTCCCGACGGCATAACCCTGCTGCCAGCGGATCTCACAGCGCGCACCGTGGGCGCTGACAACTCCCTCGACAATCCGCTGCATCAGCTGCGGCACCTGCTCACGTACCTGCTGATTATGCGTGCGTACCGTGCCTGCCAGACGTGCGCTGTCCGGAATGACGTTATAGCTGTCGCCTGCCTGGAAGGTGGCGATGGTCAGCACTGGGGCGTTAATCGGGTCGAGATTCCGCGCCACCACGTTTTGCAGGGCGGTAACCACTTCCGCGCCAATCACGACCGGATCGATACAGAACTGCGGCATAGAGCCGTGACCGCCCTGGCCGTAAAGGGTGATGTCGAAGTTGTCGCTGGAGGCGACGTACACTCCCTCTTTCAGGGTGATTTTGCCGGTCGGGCTGGTGGGGAAAACGTGCAGACCGAAGATCTTCTCGACGTCGTCAACCACCCCTTTTTCCACCAGTTCACGCGCGCCGCCCGGCGGCACCTCCTCTGCCGGCTGAAAGATAAACTTAATGCTGCCATGCAGTTGATGGCGCAGGCGGCAGAGCACTTTGGCGGCACCCATCAGCATCGCGGTGTGGGCATCGTGTCCGCAGGCGTGCATTACCCCGGCTTTGGTGGAGCTGAACGTTTCACCGCTCTCTTCCTGTAGCGGTAGGGCGTCAATGTCCGCACGCAGCGCCCACATCGGGCCGGGCTTCTCGCCCTGTAATATCGCGATGACGCTGTTCTCTACCGGGCGGCTCAGTACCAGCTCGGGCAGGGCTGCCAGTTCCCGCGCGATAAAATCAGCGGTCGGCTTCTCCTGAAACGACAGGTCCGGGTTGGCGTGAATATGCCTGCGCCAGCGGATCACATCGTCGTGTACGTCGCGGATAAGGTTTTCAAGGGTACTTTTCATGACACTCTCCTTCAGTCAGTGACCGGCAACGGTGCAGCAGGTTTTTTTATCAGTGGCGCAATCGCCACGCCTGCGCACACCATTGCCAGTGACAGGAAAATAAATGCGCTCTCATAGCTGTGGCTTTGCCCAACCAGATAACCAATGACAACAGGCGAAACGAAGCCGCCCAGGGTCCCGCCGGTGTTAATCAGTCCGATGGCCGAGCCCATGATGTTTTCCGGCAGGCGCTTCATCGGCAGGGTAAAGGCGGTGACAAAGGTCGCCATCAGGAAGATCTCCCCGACGAACAGCAGGGCGCTGGCGGTCAGCGCCGTGGACGTGTGGAAGATGCCAAAAATGGCGGCGGCACTCACCAGCGCGCAGGTCAGGATCACCTGCGGCTCGCGGTTATGAAAATATTTCCCGACCAGCCAGCCGGTCCCTAATGAGGATAGCCAAATCCCCGCGCCACCGGCCGCCACGATATAACCGGAAATCTCCAGCGGCATGCCCATGCTCTGGACGAAAAATTTTGGCAGCCACGCCAGCAGGCCGTAGCTGGGAATATTGACGCAGAAAACGGAGATAAACAGCAGCACGACCGTTGGGTTGCGCCACAATGCGCCGCTCTGGCCCTGCGCGTACTGGCGGGCGGCGGGTTTCTGGTACGGCACGCGCACGGCGATCAGCACTGCAATCGCGCAGGCAACGATCCCCAGCGAGACAAACGACGCGTGCCAGCCGAGGTGTTCCAGCGCCCAGACGGCGACAATCGGCCCTACGGTCATCGCCAGTCCGGCGGAAGAGAGCAGAACGGATTGGGCAAAGGTACGCTTTTCCAGCGCGAAGTTACTGACCACCGCTTTGGCGCAGGAGCAGGGATAGCCCGAATGCCCCACGCCGGAGAGAAAGCGAAACACCAGCAGCAGGCCAAAGCTCATGCCCAGCGCGCCAAAGCAGAGGGCGAAGATCCCCAGCGCGCACAGGGAGAGGATCAGCATGGTTTTGTAGCCGATTTTATCGTTCAGCCAGCCCGCCGGTATCTGAAACAGGGAGTAGGCCAGGAAGAAGATCCCGGTGATATACCCCAACTGCGCGGTGCTCAATCCAAACTCTTTTTCGATGGGCAGCAGCGCAAAGCCCATCACGGTTTTATCGATATAGACCACGACATACCCGATAAAGAGCAAAAAAATCATCTGTGACTGGCTTTTCATATTTTTTTCCGCCTGGCGTCAGAGTGCGATGAAAGGTGTTGTGTGCATCCTGAATCTAGGGGTTTACCGGAGGGGCGGGAAGATATAATTTTTCTATAGGTGATGCTTTTTTGTTATAGGGTGAGGGATGAACTATCTGCCAAAACTCGGCCATCTTCTGGCCTTTCGTCAGGTCGCGCGCAGTGGCAGTATTCGTTCGGCGGCGCGGGGGCTGGGCGTCTCTCAGCCCGGATTGAGCCGAACATTGCGTGAGCTTGAGCAAACTTTAGGCACACAACTTTTATTGCGCAGCAAAGAGGGCATCACGCTTACCGAGGCGGGAATGGCGTTTTCCCGGCGTGCGGAGTGGGTGCTGGAAGAGTTGCGCCGCGCGGCCGATGAGGTGGAACAGATTAACCATTTCACACACGGGCGGCTGACCGTGGGATTCTCGTCACTCATTGCTCTGACGGTGTTTCCGGGCGTGGCCGATGCTTTTAAGGAGACGCTGCCCCAGGTGTTACTGACGGCCAAAGAGGGGCAGCTGTCCTCGCTGCTGCCCGGCGTGCGCAGCGGTGAAATTGATATCGCTATTGGCTCAGTCGATCCGATGGCACCGCCGGAAGGCGTAATGATCGAGCCGCTGTTTACCTCACCGTTTTGCATCGTCGCGCGCAAGGGTCATCCGCTGGCGGAGGCTCGCGAGTTGATGGCGCTACGTCAGGCCAAATGGCTGCTGCCGGAGTCGACCATGGGCTACTATCAGCAGCTACAAAATGAACTTAGCTATTTTTATCGTCAGGTCGATGTTACCCCGCTGCGCACGGATTCCGTCATCACCGGGTTAAATATGGTCATCAACGCAGACTATCTGACGGTCGTGGCCCGGGCGATGTGTCAGCCGCTGCAGCTTGAAGATAAGCTGGTGGCGCTGCCGATCACCCAGCTGCCGTCGGCGCAGTATTGCGCGGTGTGGTCGCAGAAATCGGCGATGACCACCAACGCCCGACAGTTTTTGATCCGCTTGCGCGAGGCGTGCAGGGGGTTTAGCTGGTAAAGACGCTCTCGCACTTTCGTCTGACCGCAGCTGCCAGCCAGCCGCGCCATACTGTCAGTAACTGCCTGCGGAGGTGCTTATGGCCTGGCGTCCCATCCTTTACGTGATCCTCACCACCCATCCCCGACTCAGCGCCCGACGCGCCCGGTTGCGGCGTGTCGTCTAGCTTTTTGTTAACAATCGCGGTATAACACACCTTCTTTGGATGTTTAGATGTCCATACGTTTAGAAGGTAATATGCAAACAGAACAAAACGGACAGCTTAAGCGCACCATGAAAACGCGCCACCTGATTATGCTCTCGCTGGGTGGCGTGATTGGTACAGGGTTATTTTTCAATACGGGCTACATCATTTCTACAACCGGGGCAGCGGGCACGCTGCTGGCGTACCTGATCGGCGCGCTGGTGGTCTGGCTGGTGATGCAGTGCCTCGGCGAACTCTCGGTGGCGATGCCGGAAACCGGCGCGTTTCACGTCTATGCCGCCCGCTATCTTGGCCCGGCGACGGGGTATACCGTGGCGTGGCTCTACTGGCTCACCTGGACGGTGGCGCTCGGATCGAGCTTTACCGCCGCCGGATTCTGCATGCAGTACTGGTTCCCGCAGGTTCCCGTCTGGGCGTGGTGCGTGGTGTTCTGCGCGGTGATTTTCGGCCTCAACGTTATTTCGACGCGCTTCTTTGCCGAAGGGGAGTTCTGGTTCTCACTGGTTAAAGTCATCACCATCATCGCCTTTATTATCCTCGGCGGCGCAGCCATCTTCGGGTTTATTCCGATGCAGGACGGCTCACCCGCGCCGGGCCTGAGCAACATCACCGCTGAAGGCTGGTTCCCGCACGGTGGTCTGCCGATCCTGATGACCATGGTGGCGGTGAATTTCGCCTTCTCAGGAACGGAGCTGATCGGCATTGCGGCAGGGGAGACCGAGGATCCGCACCGGGTCATTCCGGTGGCGATCCGTACCACCATCGCCCGGCTGATCATTTTCTTTATCGGCACCGTATTTGTACTGGCAGCGCTGATCCCAATGCAGCAGGCCGGCGTGGAAAAAAGCCCGTTTGTGCTGGTGTTTGAAAAAGTCGGTATCCCGTATGCTGCGGATATCTTTAACTTTGTGATCCTGACGGCGATCCTCTCGGCGGCCAACTCGGGGCTGTATGCATCCGGGCGCATGCTGTGGTCGCTGTCCAACGAGAAAACCCTGCCGCGCTGCTTTGCCCGCGTTAATAAAAACGGCGTGCCGCTGACGGCGCTCTCCGTGTCGATGCTCGGCGGCGTGCTGGCGCTCTTTTCAAGCGTGGTGGCCCCGGACACGGTGTTTGTCGCACTCTCGGCGATTTCCGGGTTTGCGGTGGTGGCGGTGTGGATCAGCATCTGCGCCTCGCACTTCGTCTTTCGTCGTCGTCACCTGCAGTCCGGCCAGCCGCTCTCGGCGTTGCAGTACCGCGCGCCGTGGTATCCGCTGGTGCCGGTGCTGGGCTTTATTCTGTGCGTGGTGGCCTGTATCGGCCTGGCGTTTGACGCGAGCCAGAGAATTGCCCTTTACTGCGGGCTGCCGTTCGTCGCCCTGTGTTATGGTGCGTACTATCTGACCCAAAAAACGACGACGCAGGAGCCTGAACATGTCGCAGAATAATCCGCTCACCGCCCTCCTTGAAACGCAGCCTTACGTGGTGCTCGATGGCGCGATGGCAACGGAGCTGGAAGCGCGCGGTTGTAACCTGGCTGACAGCCTCTGGTCTGCCAAAGTCCTGGTGGAAAACCCGGAGCTTATCCGTGAGGTGCATCTGGATTACTACCGTGCCGGTGCCCAGGTGGCGATCACCGCCAGCTACCAGGCCACGCCAGCGGGCTTTGCCGCGCGCGGGCTGGACGAGGCGCAATCGCGGGCGCTGATCGGCAAAAGCGTGGAGCTGGCGCGTAAGGCGCGGGAAGCGTATCTCGCCGAAAATGCAAACGCGGGCACGCTGCTGGTGGCGGGGTCCGTGGGGCCGTACGGCGCATATCTCGCGGATGGTTCTGAGTATCGCGGTGACTACGTGCGTAGCGCTGAGGAATTTACCCGGTTCCACCGTCCGCGCGTGGAAGCCTTGCTGGATGCGGGTGCCGATTTGCTGGCCTGCGAAACGCTGCCATCCTTTGCTGAGGTTAAAGCGCTGGCATCACTGTTGGCAGAGTATCCCCGCGCCCGGGCGTGGTTCTCGTTTACGCTGCGTGACAGCGAGCATCTGAGCGACGGCACGGCGCTACGCGAAGTGGTCTCTGCACTGAGTCATTACCCGCAGATTGTGGCGCTGGGGATTAACTGTATCGCCCTGGAAAACACCACGGCGGCCCTGAAGCACCTGAACAGCCTGACGGCGCTGCCGCTGGTGGTCTACCCGAACTCGGGGGAGCATTATGATGCGGTGACGAAAACCTGGCATCACCACGGTGAAGCCTGCGAGACGCTGGCGGGGTATTTGCCGCAGTGGCTGGAAGCTGGCGCGAAGCTGATTGGCGGCTGCTGCCGCACCACGCCGAAAGACATTGCTGAGCTGAACGCGCAGCGCTGAGTGCTTTGCCGGGTAAGGCGTAGCCGCCACCCGGCACAAAACAACCGCACAAAACCAACTATCCTTTCCCGCTTTTTATCTAAAAACGAATCGTCATTAGCGATTCTTTTTTATTCCTTTATCAAAATTCCCGCGCCGGAAATACTGCCTCCATAACAACAAGGGGAGCAGGCACTATGGCAATTTCATCGCGGATCACACTACTCGGCGCGCTGGCGCTGTGGGCATTTCAGGCGCAGGCGGTGGAGGTCACCGTTGCGTATCAAACCTCTGCCGAGCCGGCGAAAGTCGCGCAGGCCGATAACACCTTTGCCAAAGAGAGCGGGGCGAAAGTCGACTGGCGTAAGTTCGACAGCGGAGCGGCCATCGTCCGGGCGTTAGCCTCCGGCGACGTGCAGATTGGCAATCTCGGCTCCAGCCCGCTGGCCGTGGCCGCCAGCCAGCAGGTGCCGATTGAGGTCTTCCTGCTGGCGTCACAGCTCGGGAACTCCGAAGCGCTGGTGGTGAAGAAAACCATCACCAAACCCGAGGATCTGATTGGCAAGCGCATCGCCGTGCCGTTTATCTCCACCACCCACTACAGCCTGCTGGCGGCGCTAAAACACTGGGGCATTAAGCCGGGCCAGGTGCAAATTCTCAACCTTCAGCCGCCGGCCATTATTGCAGCCTGGCAGCGCGGTGATATTGACGGAGCCTACGTCTGGGCGCCCGCCGTGAACGAGCTGGAAAAAGACGGCACCGTTCTGACGGACTCCGCAAAAGTCGGTGAGTGGGGCGCGCCCACGCTCGACGTGTGGGTGGTGCGTAAGGATTTCGCCGAAAAACACCCGGAGGTGGTGAAAGCCTTTGCTAAAAGCGCCCTCGACGCGCAGCAGCCCTATATCAGTAATCCCGATGCGTGGCTGAGCCAGCCTGCTAACCTGGAAAAACTGTCGCGCCTGAGCGGCGTGCCGGAGGCTGACGTGCCGGGGCTGGTGAAGGGCAATACTTATCTCACGCCCGCCCAGCAGGTACAGCAGTTAACCGGGCCGGTGAACAAAGCCATCGTCGACACGGCAACGTTCCTGAAAGAGCAGGGCAAAGTGCCTGCGGTGGCCGCGGATTACAGCCAGTACGTGACCGATCGCTTTGTGAAATAAGGGGGCTGCCATGCTGACGATAACGAACCTGTCTGCGGATTACGGCGGCAAACCGGCGCTGGAAGAGATTAACCTGACGCTGGATGGCGGTGAGCTGCTGGTGGTACTCGGCCCCTCCGGCTGCGGGAAAACCACGCTGCTCAACCTGATCGCCGGATTTGTCCCTTATCAGCGCGGCAGCATTCACCTGGAAGGGAAAAAGGTTGACGGGCCGGGCGCCGAGCGCGGCGTGGTCTTTCAGAATGAAGGCCTGCTTCCCTGGCGCAACGTTCAGGAAAACGTGGCGTTCGGTTTACAGCTGGCGGGAGTCGGGCGCGAACAGCGCCTTGCCACCGCGCGGGAGATGCTGAAAAAAGTCGGGCTTGAGGGCGCTGAAAAACGCTTTATCTGGCAGCTGTCTGGCGGTCAGCGTCAGCGCGTCGGCATTGCCAGAGCCTTAGCCGCCAGCCCACAACTGCTCCTGCTCGACGAGCCGTTCGGGGCGCTAGATGCCTTTACCCGCGAGCAGATGCAGACCCTGCTTTTACGCCTGTGGCATGAAACCGGTAAGCAGGTCCTGCTGATCACCCACGATATCGAAGAAGCAGTATTTATGGCGACCCACCTCGTGCTGCTGTCGCCGGAGCCGGGGCGAGTGGTGGAGCGCCTGTCGCTCGACTTTGCCCGCCGCTTCGTGGCGGGGGAGTCGGTGCGCAGCATCAAGTCCGATCCGCGGTTTATCGAAAAACGTGAATACGTGCTGAGCCGCGTGTTTGAACAGCGGGAGGCGTTCTCATGAGCATCGTTTTCAGTGAAAAAGCGCGCCGCACGCGCCTCGCGTTGCGCTGGCCGTTTTCACGTCAGCTCACCCTGAGCGTCGGCACGCTGCTGGTGCTGCTGGCGGCGTGGTGGGCCGTGGCGGCGCAGCAGTGGATCAGCCCGCTGTTCCTGCCGCCGCCGGGACAGGTGCTGGAAAAACTGATCACCATCGCCGGGCCGCAGGGGTTTATGGATGCGACGCTCTGGCAACACTTAGGGGCCAGCCTGGCACGCATTCTGGTCGCGCTGCTGGCGGCGGTGCTGATCGGCGTGCCGGTGGGTATCGCCATGGGGCTAAGCCCGACGGTGCGCGGCATTCTCGACCCGCTGATTGAGCTTTATCGCCCGGTTCCGCCCCTGGCCTATTTGCCGCTGATGGTGATTTGGTTTGGCATTGGTGAAACGTCCAAAATCCTGCTGATTTATCTCGCCATCTTCGCGCCGGTTGCCCTGTCGGCGCTGGCGGGGGTGAAGAGTGCCCAGCAGGTGCGGATCCGCGCGGCGCAATCGCTCGGGGCCAGCCGCGTCCAGGTGCTGCTGTTCGTGATTTTACCCGGCGCGCTGCCGGAGATATTAACCGGGCTACGCATTGGTCTTGGCGTTGGCTGGTCCACGCTGGTGGCGGCAGAGCTTATCGCGGCCACGCGCGGGCTTGGGTTTATGGTGCAGTCAGCGGGTGAGTTTCTGGCGACTGACGTCGTACTGGCGGGGATTGCGGTCATCGCCGCGATCGCCTTTGGATTAGAACTGGGGCTGCGTGCGTTACAGCGCCGCCTGACGCCCTGGCATGGAGAAATACAATGAGTGAACGTTTGATCATTACCCCGCTGGGGCCGAACATCGGCGCGCAGGTCGCTGGCCTGGACGTGACCCGTCCGCTGAGCGATAACCAGTTTGAACAGCTCTACCACGCGGTGCTGCGCCATCAGGTGGTGTTCCTGCGCGAGCAGGCGATCTCGCCCCAGCAGCAGCGGGCGCTGGCTCAGCGCTTCGGCGATCTGCATATCCACCCGGTTTACCCGCATGCGGAAGGCGTCGAGGAAATTATTGTCCTGGACACCCACAACGATAATCCGCCGGATAATGATAACTGGCATACCGACGTCACCTTTATTGAGACGCCGCCCGCCGGGGCGATTCTGGCGGCGAAGCAGCTGCCCGAAACGGGGGGCGATACGCTGTGGGCCAGCGGGATTGCCGCCTTTGAAGCGCTTTCAGCACCGTTCAGGGCGCTACTGAGCGGGCTGCGGGCGGAACATGACTTTAAAAAATCCTTCCAGGAGTACAAGTACCGGAACAGCGACGAGGAGCATCAGCGCTGGCAGGAGGCGGTGGCGAAGCATCCGCCGCTGCTGCATCCGGTGGTGCGCACGCATCCGGTAACGGGCAAACAGGCGCTGTTCGTGAACGAAGGGTTTACCACCCGCATCGTTGACGTGAGCGAAAAGGAGAGTGAGGCGCTGCTGGGCTTCCTGTTCGCGCACATCACCAAACCGGAGTTTCAGGTGCGCTGGCGCTGGCAGGAGAACGACCTCGCTATCTGGGATAACCGCGTCACCCAGCACTATGCGAATGCGGATTATCTGCCACAGCGGCGGATTATGCACCGGGCGACGATTCTGGGGGATAAGCCGTTTTATCGTCCTTGACCCCGCCGCTTGTACACCGTTCTTGCCGGGGGGCGGCGTTGCCTTACCCGGTCTGGGTTACCTTACAGGCCCGGTATGCGTAGCGCTACCGGGCAACGGGGCTAAAGGTGCACCGCGATATAGCGCTGGTAACGGTTCGCCTTCAGATAGCACAAATCCACCAGCACCAGCCCGTCAACGCAGTGACTGAACGCCGGATCGCTGCCGAAATCGATAAACTGCACGCCGCCTGGCTCGCACAGCTCTGAATACTGTTTGTAGAGCGGGGGAATGCCGCACCCGAGGTTACCCAGCAGGGATTTCAGCCTGGTCAGATCCTCGGCGTAATCCACGCCGCCAAACTGGGCGAGCACGTCCGGGAGCGATGCCGGATAAGGCTGGCGCGAGGCGGCGAGCGGGTGGCTTGCCGGAAACCAGAGCCGGTAAAACGCCACCAGCAGATCCCGCGCGTCGGGCGGCAGCCCGCCAGAAATAGAGACCGGCCCGAAAAGATAGCGGTAGTGCGGATAACGTGCCAGATAGGCACCAATGCCCGACCACAGGTAATCCAGGCCACGCCGTCCCCAGTAGCGCGGCTGGATAAAGCTGCGCCCCAGTTCGATGCCGTGCTCCAGCACCTCTTCCATCTGCTGGTCATAGTGGAACAGGCTGTGGCTGTAGAGTCCCTCCACGCCGCGCTGAGCGATTTGCATCGCCGTGGGCATAAAGCGGTACGCCCCGACAATCTCAAGATCGTCGTCATCCCAGAGGATTAGGTGCAGATAGTCATCGTCGTAGCGGTCAGTGTCGCGGCGTTTACCGCTGCCTTCGTCGACCGCGCGAAACGCAATCTCCCGCAAACGACCCAGCTCACGCAATACTGGCGCCTCCTCCTGGCCGTTGCGCTGCCACAGGTAGACGGTTTTGCCATCGCTGGTTTTCCCCAGACATTCGGCCTGCGCCAGCGCGCGCTTCAGGGTGGCCCGGTCTTCCGCTCGGGCGATGGCGCACTGGGTTTTGAAGATGCCCGGCACTCCCTTGCCAAGACGCATCACGTGCTGACGGCATCGTTCGGCCATCTCACGCGATGAAAGACCGGCGCTAAACCACTGGCTCCAGGCAATCTGCTGACCGATTGTGATCGGCAGCGTGCTGTGGCGGCGGCGGAACATCTGCTGCATCAGCAAAAGCATCGACAGAGTGGGCGAGACCAGCGTGCTGGCATAGAAGAAAAGGCCGTTGCGCGCCTGAATATGCATCGGCAACAGCGGGGCGCGCAACTTACCGGCCAGTTTGATGAAGCCCGAATGCCATTTTTTATCGCGGATGCCTTTGCGCGTTGGCCGCGACACTTCGCCTGCCGGGAAGAAAATCAGTACGCCGCCGTTGTGCAGATGCTGCTCCATCTGCATCAGCGAGGACTTTGACGTTCTGCCGTTGATGTTATCGACCGGGATGAACAGTGAGCCGAGCGGCTCAAGGTGGGTAAGCAGCCGGTTGGTTACCACTTTCACATCACGGCGCACACGGGAGACGGCGTACATGAGCGCCAGCCCGTCGAGGGTGCCTGTAGGGTGATTTGCAATAATGACGAGCGGACCGTGGTCGGGGATCTGTTCGAGGTCGCGGGCAGAAACGGTGCAGTGGATATCGAGATGCTCCAGAACCTGCTCCACCATATCCAGCCCTTTCAGGTGGTGGTGGGCGGCGGCAAATTGCTGGAATTCTTCTTCGTAGAGCAGCTTTTTTAAGAGATTTTTTTGCCAGGGTGTGGGCCTCGCCTGAGGCCAAAGGTCATCGAGAACGCTATCGAGACTAAACATGGTCACTCCTCCTGCCGTCTTGCGAAGACAGTAGAAGGGGAAGATGTCGGTGGTATTGCAGTTTGGTGACGTTATGACGAGCATCCCCTCCCCCCGAAGGGAGAGGGGATGAGGATTAACGCAGAATGTTCTTCTCGGCCAGATCCAGCGCGAAGTAGCTGAAGATCAGATCCGCGCCCGCGCGTTTGATCGCGCCGAGGCTTTCCAGGATCACTTTTTCTTCATCTATGGCACCCGCCTGAGCAGCAAACTTGATCATCGCGTATTCGCCGCTGACCTGGTAGGCACCCAGCGGCAGCTCGGTGCGCTCGCGGATATCGCGCAGGATATCGAGGTACGCGCCAGCAGGCTTGACCATCAGGCAGTCCGCGCCCTGCGCTTCGTCGAGCAGCGATTCACGGATCGCTTCGCGGCGGTTGAGCGGGTTCATCTGGTAGGTTTTACGATCGCCTTTCAGGGCGGTACCGGCTGCTTCACGGAACGGGCCATAGAAAGACGAGGCAAATTTAGTGGAGTAGGACATGATGGCGGTGTCGGTGAAGCCCGCGGCATCAAGCGCCTGGCGGATAGCCTGCACCTGGCCGTCCATCGCAGCGGAAGGCGCGATGAAGTCTGCACCCGCAGCAGCAGCCACAACCGCCTGTTTACCGAGGTTCAACAGGGTTGCATCGTTATCCACGCCGTGGTCGCACAGCACGCCGCAGTGGCCGTGAGAGGTGTATTCGCAGAAACAGGTGTCGGACATGACGATCATCTCCGGCACGGCGTCCTTACAGATGCGGGACATACGGGCAACCAGGCCATCTTCTTTCCAGGCATCGCTGCCGGTGGCATCGGTGTGGTGGGAGATCCCAAAGGTCATTACCGAGCGGATCCCCGCCCGGGCAATGCGTTCGATCTCGCGTGCCAGATGTTTTTCGGGAATGCGCATCACGCCCGGCATTGCGTCGATGGCTTTATAGTCATCGATCTCTTCTTCAACAAAAATCGGCAACACCAGATCGTTTAAGGTCAGTGTTGTCTCTTCAAACATAGCGCGCAGTGCAGGTGACTTGCGCAGGCGACGGGGACGAGCAATTAAATCGGTCATGATATGCCTGACGTTTGTGGAACAAAGAGGGTAAGTTTACCTGAAAGTGAGAAGGGGCGTTTTACTAAAGTGGGCTTTTTGTTTTTAGCGCCCGGCTGCGCGATAGGTAACATGGGCAGGGGATAAAAGAAACTCTGAATAATTTGTATTATATCTATATTAGATAAATTATATAATTAATAATGATCTATTTTAATTTTTTATATTTTCAATGTTTATGGGATTAATCTCTAACGCGCTGTTTTCATAATATTTATCTAGAATATCTGGCCTCTCAAGGTTACTCTCTTCGTTATTTGTCTGTATACGGACTTAATGGAATCATTCATTGAACCTTTTCGAAGTGCAATTGCATAATTCCCTCCGCAATAAAATATTGCCAAATGATTTGATGGAAAAACTTGCTTACGTCCCTGAGGAGGGATGACCCAATGCAAACATGGAAAAAGAAACTGGTTGTATCTCAACTGGCATTAGCCTGCACCGTGGCGATCGCTTCTCAGGCAAATGCGAAAGATATTTCCGGCACAACGTTTAATACGTTTGGATATGATAATACGGCCACGACGCCATGGTATTATGGCTATGCCGACTGGGATTACTCCGGGGCGGCACACGATGGCGACATCTATCCTGTTATCAAAAAATCGACGGTCAACGGCGTTATTTCAACCTATTATCTGGATGATGGCGCAAATGGCCGTGCGAATGCGCTGAGCATTTCTAACAGTACCATTAATGGTATGGTCACCTCGAAGTGCATGACCTCCACCTGCGCTGACGGTGTGGATACAGACGGCACGGCGCATGCGCAATATGACCGTTTCAGCCTGACCGTCGATAATTCCACGATCAATGATACCTTCGAACACTACGCTTATGATGTGGTGAACGGGGAGACCAGCGAAACGCATTATCAGGATACTTACGATCTGGGTAATGCAATTACCCTTGACGTCGAATCAGATATTGTTATCCAGAATAATTCTCACGTTGCAGGTATTACCCTGACGCAGGGTTACCAAAACCTGGATAATACGCCTTACGACGATGCAACGGGCGTGGCGAACAACAGCAATGTGTTCACCGATACGCTGGTGGTGAAAGACTCTGTTCTGACCTCCGGCGCCTACAGCGACCTGGGCACCAGCGGCTTCTACGGTCAGACTGCGAAGCCGAGCGATTACGGCGAAACTAACGCGACCGGTGCTGATGATGCAGCGCTGATTGTGGCCGCTGGCGCGTCTGACAACGCCATGCAGACCACGGCGACGTTCGATCGCTCCACCATTACTGGCGATATCCTCTTCTCCAGTACCTTTGATAACAACTTCTATGACAACGGCGATCCGGCAACCGATACCACCGAAGACGGTGTGTATAACCCAACCACCAACGGCTGGGATGGTACCGATAAACTGGACGTCACGCTGACGAACGGCAGCAAGTGGGTAGGTGCAGCGCAATCCAGCGTTGAGGCTATCGGCACGTCTGAGATGTACGGTCAGGGTTATAACAACGTTGACTGGAAAGCGCTTTCCCCGAACAGTATCTGGCCTGACTCTACCTTCGACAGCAACGGCCACGTTGCGGGTGAAGAGGTGTATCAGAGCGGTCTGTTCAACGTGACGCTGGACAACGGTTCCGAGTGGGATACCCGCAAGGTCTCTAACATCGACAAGCTGGCGGTGAATAATCACTCTCAGGTTAACGTTGAAAACTCCGGCCTGCTGGCCGACTCCATCACCCTGACTAACGCGTCTACCCTGAACGTGGGCGATAGCGGTGCGGTGGCAACCGATAGCCTGTATCTGGACAGCGATAGCCGTGCAGCGCTGACGGAAGAAACGGCAGAACTCTACGCCAACACCATCACCGTGGATAACGGCGCTGAGCTGGCGCTGGGTCTGGGCCAGGTTGATACCCATAATATGGTGCTGACCGATGGCGGTGTGCTGAACGTGGCCAGCCGTGATTACGTGCTGAATTCCGATCTGAACAACGCTCGCTATATCACTAACGATAAGAGCAAAGCGGAATACGACCACGGCGTCGTGGCGATGAACTCTGACGGCCACTTAGCCGTGAACGGAGATGTCGCGGGTAACTACAGCGTGCGTATCGACGATGCGACCGGTGCAGGTTCTGTTGCGGACTACAAAAACAAAGAAATTATTCGCGTTTACGACAATAACGCGGGGACAAGCGCAAGCTTCACGGCGGCAAACAAAGCCGATCTGGGTGCTTATACTTACCAGGCACAGCAGAAAGGCGACACCGTGGTTCTGCAGCAGAAAGAGCTGACCGACTCCGCTAACATGGCGCTGAGCATTCCTTCTGCGAACACCAATATCTGGAACCTGCAGCAGGACACCGTAGGCACGCGTCTGACCAACAGCCGTCATGGCCTGGCCGATAACGGCGGTGCCTGGGTGAGCTACTTCGGCGGGAACTTTGACGGGGATAATGGCGACATCAGCTACGATCAGGACGTCAGCGGCATTATGGTCGGTCTGGATACCCAGATTGATGGCAATAATGCGAAGTGGATTGTCGGCGGCGCGGCTGGCTTCGCGAAGGGTGACATCAGCGATCGTACCGGTCAGGTTGATCAGGATAGCCAGACTGCGATGATCTACGCATCGGCGAAATTTGCTAACGATGTGTTCCTCGACAGCTCCCTGAACTATACCCGCTTCAATAGCGACCTCTCTGCCAACATGAGCAATGGTCAGTACGTTGACGGGAATACCACGACCGATGCCGTAGGCTTTGGCCTGAAGCTGGGTTATGACTGGAAACCAAACCTGTCTGGTTACGTCACGCCGTATGCGGCCGTGTCTGGCCTGTTCCAGTCTGGCGATGATTACCAGCTGAGCAACGATATGCGTATCGATGGTCAATCCTACGATAGCCTGCGCTACGAAGCGGGTATTGATGCGGGTTACACCTTCAATTACGGTGGTGAGCAGGCGCTGACGCCTTACTTCAAACTGGCGTACGTCTACGACGATGCCAACAACAGTGCCGATGTTAATAACGACAACATCGACAATGGCGTGAAGGGCTCTGCCGTCCGCGTTGGTTTAGGCACGCAGTTCAGCTTCACCAAAAACTTCAGTACCTATACTGATGCAACCTATCTGGGCGGCGGCGACGTTGACCAGAACTGGGGCGCTAACCTGGGTGTGAAATATACCTGGTAACATCTGAAAAGCGGGGATTTCTTTCCCCGCTTTTTCTTTAGACAAAATCACAGAACCGACATATACAGATGACTTGAGGTCTGCATGAACGTTGATGCTAAACCACTTTCTGAATTAAGCCGGCTCGAACAGTGCCTGAAAGTCGATGGAACGCCTTTTAAAACTGCGAAGCAGCAACGCATTTCACAGAATGTCTCTGGCGAAGAACCCTACACCTTCGTAATACAAAGCGGCATTATAGAAATTTACCGCCAGTCAGATGAATTACTGATTGGCATTGCAAGGGCACCGTTTATTTTTGGTTTGACCGCTGGGATGAATGATAACCTAAAAGAATATATTATGGTCACGCAGACGCCGTGTTCAGGATTTTATTTACCCGCCGTCACGGCCCGCCAACGTATTCAGCAAGAATATCTTTGGCGTGAAGCATTCGGCTGGTTATCCTGGGTGAATTATATTCTTGCAAAACGCGATATGCAGCTGGTGGGTAATAATTCGTATAGCCAGATCCGCGCCATGCTCATGGAAATGGCCGAATGGGATGAAACCCTGCGTTCAAAAATAGGCGTAATGAATCATATTCAGCGAAGTACCCGAATTTCCCGTTCCGTTGTTGCGGAAATACTCGCCGCGCTACGCCGGGGAAATTATATTAATATGAGCCGGGGCAAACTGGTTAGCGTCAACCGTTTGCCCACGGAATATTAAATCAGTTAGACGCAGTAAGTACCTGCGCTTTGTTGGCGCTCAATTCAGCCACTAAATTATTGATACCATCACTCATATTGACGAACCGCGTGTTCGGAGAGCGGGTGACCACCACAAAAGCGCCAACGTTGGACTGCGGGATCATCGCCATATAGGTAATGAACCCGCCACCGCCGCCCGTTTTTTGAATAATACCGGGACGACCGTCTTTCGGCGCCATATAGACCCAACCCATTCCAAGCGCATCGGCTTTACCCGGCACGTCCATACCGATCACGCGGTGCAGCTGTGCACGCTTATACATCAGCGTCTGCATACGGTCAGCCTGGCTGGTGCGCGAGTAGAAATCAGAAGAGAGGAACTGCTGCATCCAGCGCATCATATCCCCCGGCGTGGAATAAACCCCGCCGCTACCGATTGCCGCCAGCGTGTTATTACATGGACTGGCACCTTTCTCGGCGACCATCAGGCGACCGCACTGGTCAGGAGAGGGGGTAAAGGTGGTGTCCTTCATGCCCAACGGACGCGTTATCTGCTCTTCAAACAGCTGCGTATACGGTTTGCCCGAGGCCGTGGATAACGCATCGGCAAGAAGATCAAACGCAAGGTTAGAATAAGACGCCTGTGACCCCGGCGCGGCTTTCAGCGTCGCGGTGCTCAGGTAATTCCAGCGCTGTTCGCGGGTAGGCCAGACGAATACAGGACGATGGGGGGCACCACCCGGCTGTTCACGCGGTAGCGCACTGGTATGGGTAGCCAGGTTGACCAGCGTAATCGGCGCACCCTGATACGTCGGCACGCGCGCGCCGGGGGGCGCATATTTGCTGAGAGGATCGTCGAGCTTCACCACGCCCTGATCGAGCAGTTTCACCAGCAATTCGCTGGTCATCAGCTTGGTCAGGGACGCAATGCGGATCACGGAATCGAGCTGCGGGTGGACGTTATTGCCCGGACGCGTTTCACCAAAGCTGCGAAACACGCGCTGGTTACCGTCGATAACCACCATCGCCATACCCGTTGCACCGCTGCCGTAGTAGATCAGATTCGCATAGCGATCGGCAATATCAGAGGCCAGAACAGGCGCCGTCAGCGGCTGGACTGCCTGAGCGTGAGCGGTGGACAGCGTTAGCGCACACAGCGCGGCAAGAGTAAGCAGACAACGTTTCAACGAAAAGCATCCATGAAGTGAATTAATACGGTAATGGGTATTTATACTACTAAACGACACGGCGCAATGACCCGAATAGCATAACCATAGCGAGAAAAACGTAACCATGGGTAAATAAGCGCAATTTTACTGCGGCGCGTCTCCCATTTTGTGACGTCAGGCTTATGATAGTGGCCGGTCAGAGGGGCGGGGTTTGAAACGCACCGAAACAATTCTCGTCAACGCCGATGCGAACTAATATTCACCCGTTGGGTCTGACCATTTTGCCTCCGCTATGAGATGGGCGCAGGCAAGGTTTTCGTGTGGTGATTTACTGAACGTAGCAACAGCCATAACAACAAGAAGGAAGCATCATGTTTAAGTCTTTTTTCCCAAAGCCGGGGCCGTTTTTTTTGTCGGCATTTATTTGGGCAATTCTTGCCGTCATTTTTTGGCAGGCAGGCGGCGGCGCATGGCTGTCGCATCTGATCGGCGCAACGAAGGACGTGCCGATTAGCGCCGCGCGATTCTGGTCGCTGAGCTATCTGCTTTTTTATGCCTATTACGCGCTCTGCGTCGGCATTTTCGCGCTGTTCTGGTTTATCTATTCGCCGCACCGCTGGCAGTACTGGTCGATTCTCGGCACCGCGCTCATCATCTTTGTGACCTGGTTTCTGGTTGAGGTGGGCGTGGCGGTTAACGCCTGGTATGCCCCGTTCTACGATCTCATCCAGACCGCGCTCAGCTCGCCGCACAAGGTCTCGATTAACCAGTTCTATCACGAGGTGGGGATCTTCCTCGGCATTGCCCTGATTGCGGTCATTATTGGCGTCATGAACAACTTCTTCGTCAGCCACTACGTTTTCCGCTGGCGTACCGCGATGAACGAACACTATATGGCGCACTGGCAGCACCTGCGCCATATCGAAGGTGCCGCGCAGCGTGTGCAGGAAGACACCATGCGTTTTGCCTCTACGCTGGAAGATATGGGCGTGAGCTTTATCAACGCCATTATGACCCTGATTGCCTTCCTGCCGGTGCTGGTCACCCTCTCGGCGCACGTTCCGGACCTGCCGATTGTCGGCCATCTGCCGTACGGGCTGGTGATTGCGGCGATCGTCTGGTCGCTGATGGGAACGGGCCTGCTGGCGGTCGTCGGGATCAAGCTGCCGGGCCTGGAGTTTAAAAACCAGCGCGTAGAAGCGGCCTACCGTAAAGAGCTGGTGTATGGCGAAGATGATGCCAATCGCGCGTCGCCGCCTACCGTGCGCGAGCTTTTTGGTGCGGTGCGCAGAAACTACTTCCGCCTCTATTTCCACTATATGTATTTCAATATCGCCCGTATTCTTTACCTGCAGGTCGATAATGTTTTCGGTTTGTTCCTGCTGTTCCCGTCAATCGTAGCGGGTACGATAACGCTGGGTCTGATGACGCAGATCACCAACGTTTTCGGTCAGGTACGCGGTTCGTTCCAGTATTTGATCAGCTCATGGAATACGCTGGTGGAGCTGATGTCCATTTATAAACGTTTACGCAGCTTCGAACGCGAGCTGGACGATAAAGAACTGCAGGACGTTACCCATACTTTAGGTTAATACAGGAAGTTGCTATGCCATTTGCCGTACCGCGTGCGTTACCGCTGTCCTTACTCGCTGCCTTCGTGCTGGCGGGTTGTGCTGAGAAAGGGGCCGAGCCGCTCAAGAAAGGCGAGAAGCCCGTGGATGTGGCGAGCGTGGTGCGGCAAAAAATGCCTGCCAGCGTGAAGGATCGCAATCAGTGGGCCGATGCGCTGGCAAAAACCTTTGAGAGCCAGAAGATCGCCCCCTCCGAGGCGAATATCTGCTCGGTGCTGGCGGTTGCGCAGCAGGAGTCGATGTACCAGTCAGACCCGGCAGTGCCCGGGCTGAACAAAATTGCCTGGAAAGAGATCGACAGGCGCGCCGAATCGATGCATATCCCGGTGTTCCTGGTCCATACCGCCCTCAAAATCACCTCGCCGAACGGCAAAAGCTACAGCGAGCGGCTGGATACGGTCAAAACCGAGAAGCAGCTGAGCGCTATTTTTGATGATTTCATCAATATGGTGCCGATGGGCCAGACGCTGTTTGGCTCGCTTAACCCGGTGCATACCGGCGGGCCGATGCAGGTCAGCATTGCGTTTGCGGAAAAACATACCGATGGATACCCGTGGAAAATCGACGGTACGGTGCGTCAGGAAGTGTTCTCCCTGCGGGGCGGGCTGTGGTTTGGCACCTATCATCTGCTGAACTATCCCGCGAACTATGACGAACCGCTCTATCGCTTCGCGGACTTCAACGCGGGATGGTACGCCAGCCGCAACGCGGCTTTCCAGAATGCGGTGAGCCGTGCGAGCGGCGTTAAGCTGGCGCTGGACGGCGACCTTATCGCCTACGGCAGCAGCGAAGCCGGAACCACGGAGCGGGCGGTGCGCAAGCTCTCCGCCAAGTTGGGCATGAGCGACAGCGACATTCGTCGTCAGCTGGAAAAGGGTGACAGCCTGGCGTTTGAGAAAACCGAACTCTATCAGCAGGTCTTTGCACTGGCCGAGCGGAAAAGTGGGAAAGCATTACCAAGAGCTATGCTGCCGGGCATTCAGCTTGAAAGCCCGAAGATCACGCGTAACCTCACGACGGCCTGGTTTGCCAAACGTGTGGACGATCGACGGGCGCGCTGTATGGGGCTGTAATCAGTGACGATGACGCCAGCGGATGACGAGTGCGATTGCGCCCAACACCATGCAACCCGTGAGGAAGGGGATAAGCCCAAAAACGGTGCTTACGCCAAAGCCGATCTCTACGCGCGGGCGTCCACTGTCCTGAACCTGCATCAGATGTTCATACACGCCTGGCGCATGGACCAGCATATTCAATAGCTGCGATCCGGCCCAGAAGCAGAACAGCACGAAGAGCGCGTAAGCGATATTACCCGGCGTTGAGGTTTTTGGTTGTTTACCGCCAAAAATCGGTTTCGACAATGTAAAATCAGCCATAACGACCTCCCACAATATCACCCAGTTCAGAAATAGGTCTTACAAGGTGAGTTTGACAGGTCATAACATTTGTCAATATCAGAATCGTGGTAATTTACGCCAGGGAATCCTCCTGGATTGATGAATTCTGCAGCGCATCACAGATTTATGACTTAGGTGAAATTTGCGCTCGTTTCAGAATTTCCGCATCCGCCACAGACCTGGCCGCAAAACTGTGAGAGGATGATATTTTTCCTGCCGGAGCTGCCATGAAACTCACTTCTAAACTACGCCGTGACTGGCACTACTATGCCTTTGCGATTGGGCTGATCTTTATTCTTAACGGTGTGGTGGGCCTGCTCGGGTTCGAGGCGAAAGGCTGGCAAACCTATGCGGTCGGGCTGGTGACGTGGGTGATCGGTTTCTGGCTGGCGGGGTTGATTATCCGCCGCCGTCCGGAAGAGACGACAGCGGAAGAGGCGGAAACGGCAAAGCGGATCGATTAACCGTTTACCGAGCTTTTAAGGGCGCTGTCGGCCGCGTGACGCTCCAGCGCCAGTTCCAGCAGACGAGTAATCAGGTCCGGATAGCTAAGCCCGCTGGCCTGCCATAACTTCGGATACATGCTGATGTTGGTAAAGCCCGGTAGCGTGTTGATTTCGTTAATCACCACGTCATTGTCTGGGGTGAGAAATACGTCGACGCGCGCCATACCGCTGCAACCCAGCGCCTGATAGGCTTCAACGGCGATCGCGCGGATCTTATCGTTGATAGCCGGATCGAGATCCGCCGGGACCACCACCTGCGCGCCTTGGTCATCAATGTATTTGGTGTCGTAAGAGTAAAAGTCACTGTTTAACACCACTTCGCCGCAGGTGCTGGCCTGCGGGAAATCATTGCCCAGCACGGCGCATTCGATTTCACGGCCTTTAATTCCCTGCTCAACCACCACCTTATGGTCAAATTCAAATGCCAGGCGAACCGCCTCGGTATACTGGGTTTCGCTGGACACTTTACTTACGCCAACGGAAGAGCCCTGATTTGCCGGCTTAACGAACAGCGGCAGGCCCAGTTGGGCCGAGAGTTGGGCAAAGGTATAGCTTTCGCGATTAGCGCGCGTCAGGGTGACAAACGGTGCAATATTCAGTCCGGCGTCGCGCAGCAGCCGCTTGGTCATATCTTTATCCATGCAGGCGGCGGAGCCGAGTACGTCAGAGCCGACAAACGGCAGATTAGCCATGCGCAGCATGCCCTGTAGCGAACCATCTTCGCCCAGCGTGCCGTGCACAATCGGGAATACCACGTCAATCTGGGCCAGCGCCTGCGCGTTTCCGGCATTGATAAATTGTCCCTGAACGACGCCAGGTACGGTAGCGACGCTGATTTCAGAAGGGTTTAAGGCGATGTGCGCCGGATCGTCAGCATTTAACAGGTACTGACTGGCATCGTTAACGTGCCACTGGCCCTGTTTATCAATGCCCAGCAGCACCACGTCGAAGCGGTTTTTATCAATTGCGTCGACGATATTTTTGGCCGATTGCAATGAAACCTCGTGCTCTGCTGATTTTCCCCCAAAGACAATACCTACGCGCTGCTTTGCCATTTCACTCTCTTCCAGTCTGACGAAAAGCCCATAACATACCACGATGCCCGGCGGGTTTCGCGGCCTTCTGCCATAATGTTTTAACCCGCGTCAGGAGGATATGTGAAAGGAATAAAATGGCTGATTTGTATCATGATTGTGGCTGCTGTGACGGTGAGCTACCGCTGGTTGCCGTCATGGTACAACCCGTTTGCGCCTCTTACTCTTGACGATCCGCCGGGCAAGATAACCCAGTTTAAACTGCGCCGTTTAACGCCCGAGGCCTGTGAGAATTTGTTATCGGAGGCCAACGACAGAAAGCTCATCCGCTCGCAGCCGGTTGCCGACAGTGCGGGAGAGTGCCCTCTCAGCAACGTCGTGCGCGTGCGCAGCTTTGGCCCGGTCAGCCTGAGCGGCAGCTTTTTGGCCAGCTGCCCGCTGGCGCTCAGCTCCGCGTTATTCGTTAGTCAGCAGGCTCGCCCGCTCACGAAACAGTTTATGGGCGCAGAGCTGACACGCATCGATCATCTGGGGAGCTTCGCCTGCCGCAATATCTATCATCGTGCGGACGCGCGACGCAGCGAGCACGCCACGGCCGACGCGCTGGATATCAGCGCGTTTCGTCTGGCAGATGGCCAGCGGGTGACCATCCTCAGCGGGTGGCGTTCAGCCCGTACCCAGCCCTGGCTTAAGGCGCTGCTGGCGGCAAGTTGCGGCTACTATGGCAATGGCCTCGGCCCGGAGTATAACGCCGCCCACGCCAACCATTTTCATCTTGGAATGCGTGGGTACGGACTCTGCCGTTGAAGCATAATCCTCCGCCAAAAACGGTATGATTTGTGACTTGTTTCACAAATATGATGACTGGGAAGATAAAACACCAAAGTCGATCGGGCCGCATCTCTCGCGCTACGTGACCTGGCGTAACTTGCTAATCTACAGGCGAATTCGCCTAAAAATGAAGACTGCCTCTGTTATGGAATCGTGGAAAGTTAACCTTATATCGGTCTGGTTCGGCTGCTTTTTTACCGGGCTTGCCATTAGCCAGATCCTGCCGTTCCTGCCGCTGTATGTTGCCCAACTCGGGGTTTCATCCCATGAAGCCCTGTCGATGTGGTCAGGCCTGACGTTCAGCGTCACCTTTCTGGTCTCCGCGATTGTCTCGCCCATGTGGGGCAGCCTGGCGGATCGCAAAGGGCGTAAGCTCATGCTGCTGCGCGCCTCGCTGGGGATGGCAATCGCTATTCTGCTGCAGGCCTTTGCCACCAACGTCTGGCAGCTGTTTATTCTGCGCGCGATTATGGGGCTCACCTCCGGCTATATCCCTAACGCGATGGCGCTGGTGGCCTCGCAGGTCCCGCGCGAACGCAGCGGGTGGGCACTGAGCACGCTGTCTACCGCACAGATAAGCGGCGTGATTGGCGGGCCGCTGATGGGCGGCTTTCTGGCGGACCACGTTGGCCTGCGCGCGGTCTTCTTTATTACCGCCATTTTGCTGGTGGTCAGTTTTCTGGTTACGCTGTTTCTCATCAAAGAGGGCGGGCGTCCGGTTGTCAGTAAAGCTGAGCGCCTGAGCGGCAAGGCGGTCTTTGCGTCGCTTCCCTATCCGGGGCTGATGATTAGCCTCTTCGTCACCACCATGGTGATCCAGCTGTGTAACGGCTCCGTCGGGCCGATCCTGGCGCTGTTTATCAAATCGATGGCACCAGACAGTAACAACATCGCTTTTCTCAGTGGGATGATTGCGGCCGTACCGGGCGTCTCTGCGCTGATCTCCGCGCCGCGCCTCGGGAAACTGGGAGACAGGATCGGCACGGCGCGCATTTTGATGGCGACGCTCATCTTTGCGGTCGTGCTGTTTTTTGCCATGTCGTTCGTCACCTCGCCGTTCCAGCTCGGCGTGCTGCGTTTCCTGCTCGGGTTTGCTGATGGGGCTATGCTCCCGGCGGTGCAGACGCTGCTGGTGAAATATTCCAGTGACCAGGTCACCGGGCGTATTTTTGGATACAACCAGTCGTTTATGTATCTGGGCAACGTGGCCGGCCCGCTTATCGGGGCGTCAGTTTCCGCGATGGCCGGGTTCCGGTGGGTTTTCGCCGCCACGGCTGTCGTGGTGCTGCTGAATATTATTCAGCTCGCTATTGCCTTGCGCCGCCGCAGACAAATAGCCGAGGCAAAATCAGCACGATTATCAAAAGGCTGATGTATTATATATTCTTATGTGCGCTGCGTTTATTTATAACTAAATGCAGCATCTTTTTTATAGAAAAACGTTTCGCTGCGCGTTCCCTCACTCTATTTTGGCAGCGACATCACTTTTGCATAAGATAATACTTTTCTCCTCTTTGCATTATTCAATGACAGTGCTAATTTCAGGGAAAATCCCATAAGGAAATAGCACGATGAAAAATCTCATTGCTGAGTTGTTGGTGAAGCTTGCCGAAAAGGAAGAAGAGTCAAAAGAGCTGGTCGCTCAGGTCGAGGCGCTGGAAATTGTGGTCACGGCGCTGCTACGGCATATGGCGAAACAGGAGCAACAGGCCCTGATAGACAGCATTGAGGGGGCGCTTGAGAAGGCTAAGCCAGACCTGCAGGTTCCGGCCCAGGATGCCGAAATGCTCCAGCAATACGTAAAGAAGCTTTTAAGGCATCCTCGCAGCTAAACGATTTCAGGGCCTGAGCCAGTGTCATTGAATTGTCATGCAGGATGCCTATAGTCGCTCTGTTTTTATTTTTATGTATTTTTACATGGAGAAAATAAATTGAAACAGAGCGCACTTTTCATCGCATTACTTCCCCTGTTAATTACCCCCGCTATTCATGCCGATACCCTCAATACTCAGGTGCTGGATAATCGTGCGGCTCAGGGCGATATCACCCAACCCGGCGGAGCACGCCGCCTCTCAGAAGATCAGACCGCCGCTATTCGCGCATCGCTCAATGACAAGCCCGCCAAAAATATTATTCTGCTGATTGGCGACGGCATGGGCGATTCTGAAATTACTGCCGCGCGTAATTATGCCGAAGGGGCAGGTGGATTTTTTAAAGGCATCGATGCCTTACCCTTGACCGGGCAATATACCCATTACGCGCTGGATAAAAAAACCGGTAAACCCGATTACGTGACAGATTCTGCGGCCTCCGCAACGGCATGGTCAACCGGTGTGAAAACTTACAATGGCGCGCTGGGCGTGGATATCCACGAAAAAGATCATCAAACCATTCTTGAGATGGCTAAAGCGGCAGGTCTGGCAACGGGCAACGTTTCAACCGCAGAGCTGCAGGATGCGACCCCGGCGGCGCTGGTTTCCCATGTCACCTCGCGGAAATGCTATGGCCCGTCCGTGACCAGCGAGAAATGCCCGGGTAACGCGCTGGAAAAAGGCGGGAAAGGCTCGATTACCGAACAACTGCTGAACGCGCGTCCAGACGTGACGCTGGGCGGCGGTGCGAAAACCTTCGCAGAAACCGCGACGGCAGGCGAGTGGCAGGGTAAAACCCTGCGCGAGCAGGCGCAGGCGCGCGGCTACCAGATAGTCAGCGATGCGGCCTCTCTGGATGCGATCGCCGAGGCGAACCAGGATAAACCGCTGCTGGGCCTCTTCTCTGAAGGGAATATGCCGGTGCGCTGGGAAGGGCCGAAAGCCTCTTACCACGGCAACATCGACAAACCTGCCGTGACCTGCACGCCCAACCCAAAACGCAATGACAGCGTGCCGACCTTGGCGGCAATGACGGACAAAGCCATCTCGCTGCTGAGCAAAAATGAAAAAGGCTTCTTCCTTCAGGTAGAAGGTGCGTCAATTGATAAACAGGATCACGCGGCCAACCCGTGCGGCCAGATTGGCGAAACGGTCGATCTCGACGAGGCGGTGCAGAAGGCGCTGGCGTTCGCGAAGAAAGACGGTAACACCCTGGTGGTGGTCACCGCTGACCACGCTCATGCCAGCCAGATAATCCCGCCAGACGCTAAAGCACCGGGTCTGACCCAGGCGCTGAACACCAAAGACGGCGCGGTGATGGTGATGAGCTACGGCAACGCTGAAGAAGAGTCAATGGAGCATACCGGCACCCAGCTGCGCATTGCGGCCTACGGCCCGCATGCGGCCAACGTGGTAGGGCTGACTGACCAGACGGATCTCTTCTACACCATGAAAGCGGCGCTTGGCTTGAAATAACGGTTTTTCCCGGCGGAAATGCGATCCGCCGGGTGGTTTTTTCTGCACCACGAACCAGACTTACAGGGTGATTTCACAAAAGGATGGTGCAATGAAAACAACAATACTGATTACGCTACTCTCCGGCGTGTTCCTGATGGCTTCAGCGAACGCGGCAGAAAAAACCTTAACGCCTCAGCAGCAGCGCATGACCACCTGCAACCAGCAGGCGACAGCGCAAACCCTCAAAGGGGATGCGCGTAAAACCTACATGAGCGACTGCCTTAAAAACGGCGCTTCAAAGCCGGGCGAGAAAAGCCTGACGCCGCAGCAGCAAAAGATGCGTGAATGCAGCGCCCAGGCAACGCAGCAAATGCTTAAGGGCGAGGATCGCAGTAAATTCATGAGTGCCTGCCTGAAGAAACAGGTGTAGTGCAAACGGGTGAGCCAGTGCCGTGGCTCACCCGAAATTTCATACTTCCCCCGTACACCCCCTCTCTATAATTTGGGAAATTGTTTCAGACTATTCCCAAAAATGATCAATGATGAAATTTTTTACACTAAAGAGAGCGTTCAGGAAGAGTGGCATCAGGATCTTTTTCAGGATGACTCACACCGTTCCGGCATCCTGTTTGCCCGGCGGGTACGGCTGGCGCGAACCGTGGGGCTGGCGGCGATGTTTTTCCCGATCGCGGGCGTGCTGGTCAGCCATTTTCTGCCCGGCGGCTGGTGGCTTCTGCTGGTCGGCTGGGCGTTTATCTGGCCGCACCTGGCCTGGCAGCTTGCCTTCCGCTCTGCCGCGCCTTACCGCCGGGAAGTCTACAACCTGAAGGTGGACGCCATCATCGCCGGGGTCTGGATTGGCCTGATGGGGATCGGTGCGTTGCCGTCTGCCGCGCTGTTCATGATGATCGGCATGAATATGATGGGGGCGGGCGGCTGTCGCCTGTTCTTAACCGGCACGATCCTGGCCGTGCTCTCAGCGCTGATCACCTTACACCTGACCGGCAACATCGTAACCTTCGCGCCCGGCGGGCTGGAGTGGGGGCTGACGCTGCCGGTGCTGATCCTCTATCCCATGCTCTTCGCCTGGGTCAGCCACCAGACGGCAATTCGCCTCGCTGAACATAAGCGGCGGCTGGAACTCATGAGCAGTCGTGACGGCATGACCGGCGTTTACAATCGGCGCCACTGGGAAAATCTCCTGCGCAATGAGTACGAGCAGTGCCGCCGCAGCCATCGGGAAGCGACCATTCTGCTGATCGATATCGATCACTTTAAGAGCATTAACGACACCTGGGGGCATGACGTGGGCGACGAGGCCATTATTGCTATCACCCGCCAGCTTCAGATGTCGTTGCGCGCGGGCGATTTTATTGGCCGCTTCGGTGGGGATGAGTTTGCGGTGATTATGTCCGGCACGCCTGCGGAGAGTGCGATTGCGGCGATGTCGCGCGTTCATGAGCGTCTGAATCACATGACGTTACCCCGGGCACCCGGCGTGCTGTTACGGATAAGCGTCGGCGTTGCGCCGTGGAGGACGCAGTTTGGGCACTATCGCGAATGGCTGAAAGCCGCTGATGTTGCCCTTTATAAGGCGAAAAACGCCGGGCGCGGCCGCACTGAAGTCGCCGCCTGACGCCCGGCACTGCGGATCAGGATTTACTGAGCGCCTCTGATTTTTCCATGCATTTTTCCATCGCCTCGATGACAGCCGAGCGGAACCCACGATCCTCGAGCACGCGTACGGCTTCAATGGTCGTACCGCCCGGTGAACAGACCATATCTTTCAGCTCACCCGGATGTTTGCCGGTCTCCAGCACCATTTTGGCAGACCCCATCACCGCCTGTGCGGCAAATTTATAGGCCTGCGCGCGCGGCATTCCGCCCAGCACGGCAGCATCCGCCATCGCTTCGATAAACATAAACACGTAGGCGGGTGCAGAGCCACTTACGCCCACCACCGGGTGGATCATGGCCTCATTAATGACCTCCGCCTCACCGAAGCAGCGGAAAATATTGAGCACATCGGCAATGTCTTCAGAAGTGACCAGCGCGTTCGGGGTCACGGACGTCATACCAGCATTGACCAGCGAAGGGGTGTTCGGCATGGCGCGGACAATTTTGCGGTCATGTCCCAGCGCACGCGCCAGCTGGTCGAGCGTCACGCCCGCGGCAATCGAGACCACCAGCGTCTCTTTATTCAGGCTGGAGGTGACGTCGCTCAGGACCTTAATCATGATGTTGGGTTTGACAGCACCGAAGACGATATCCGCCACCTGGGCCACTTCCTGAGCGCTTTCCGCCGCATTAACGCCATACTCATCGCGCAGCGCCGCGACTTTATCCGGTGATGGGGTATAGACCCAAATCTGCCCCGGCAGGACTTGTCCACTGGCGATAAGACCGCCCAGAATCGCTTTGCCCATATTACCGCAGCCGATAAACCCGATTTTCTTATCCATCACGTTTCTCCGTTATTATGCGTTGTCGTCTCTGATGGATAGCTTAACAACGAAATGCAGGCGACAATAGTCACAGATCAACAAGGGGAGACAATATGGCGATTTGGGTTGATGCGGACGCGTGTCCGAATGTGATTAAAGAGATTTTATTCCGCGCGGCCGACCGCGTGCAGATGCAGCTGACGCTGGTGGCGAACCAGAATATCCGCGTACCGCCGTCGAAGTTTATCCGTTCCCTGCGTGTGCCGGCGGGGTTTGACGTGGCAGACAACGAAATTGTGCGCCTGTGCAGCGCCGAGGATTTAGTGATCACGGCGGATATTCCGCTGGCAGCAGAAGTGCTGGAGAAAGGCGCGGCGGCGCTGAATCCGCGCGGCGAACGCTACTCGCCCGCGACCATCCGCGAAAAACTCACCATGCGTGATTTTATGGATACGATGCGCGCCAGCGGTGTGCAAACCGGTGGGCCAGACAGCTTATCGCAACGCGACCGCCAGCAGTTTGCCGCAGAGCTGGATAAATGGCTGCTCGAGGTGAAGCGCCGCACGGCGAAATAAGAACCCTTCTTAAATTGTGGTACAGTGTGGCCTCCACAGGGTTGTCATTCCGTACCGCTTTGCAGTAAAGTAAACGCAACATCTTCTGCAATAATTTCTTTACAGTCTTCAGCCATCCGGCTTCAAGGGGAACACCTGGTCATGAACCCACCCATCTTTTTAGTTGGCCCCCGCGGCTGTGGGAAAACCACCGTTGGTCTTGAACTGGCGCGGATCAATCACAGTCAGTTTGTCGACACCGATCACTGGCTACAGAAGCAGGCCGGGAAAACCATCGCGGAGATTGTCGACGAAGAGGGCTGGGAGAGTTTTCGCGCACGCGAAACGGCAACCCTCGAAGCGGTAACGGCACCTTCCACCGTTGTGGCTACCGGCGGCGGGATCATTCTGGCACCTTATAATCGTCAGTTTATGCACGAGAACGGGATCGTAATCTATCTGTGCGCCCCGGTATCCACGCTGGTGGCCAGACTGGAAGCCTTTCCGGAAGAGGGGCAACGCCCGACGCTTACCGGCAAGCCGATCAGCGAAGAGGTAAGCGAGGTGCTGGCGGAGCGTGATGCGCTCTATCGCGAAGCGGCACACCACGTGGTTGACGCCGCTGCTGCCCCTGAAGAGGTGGTAATTCAGATTATTACCGCCCTGCGTTTGGCTTGCGCCAGCTAGCCGCCGTCTATACTCATAGTTCAGACAGTCAAAAAGGATGAACTATGCCAACCAGACCCCCTTATCCGCGTGAAGCCCGTATTGTTACCGTCGAAAAAGGTAACGGCGATCAAACCATTACCTGGTACCAGCTGCGTGCTGACCACCCGAAACCAGACTCGCTGATCAGCGAACATGAAACTGAACAGGAAGCGCGGGACGCCAAACGGCGTTACGAAGATCCTGAAAAGACCTGACAAATTCCTAAATTCGCTACAACTGTGTTGATATCACACTTTTAACTCGGCGTTGTTGTTAAGCAGGAGTTAATATTTAGTTATTACAGGCGCTTTCGGAAAGGCCATGGGATCTTTACACTTCGGTCTGAAGATCAGCTGCTACGCTTTTGTGCTGGTAAAGTGCAACAGAAGGCGCGCAGCGTAGTGAGCCTGTGCCTGTGTCAACGCAGTGGTAGTGAATGAAGGCGAAAAAAATGAAGGCAACATTGGCGATCCTCACTATTGGGGTGGTTCCCGTAAGCGAAGTATTACCGCTCTTAACCGAGCATATCTCTGAACAACAGATTGTCCATCTGAGCCTGTTGGGTAAGATCAGTCGGGAAGAGGTCATGGAAGACTACGCTATTGAACCGGGGGAGGATGCCCTGCCGACATTGTTAAGTGACGGTGAAATAGCGCACGTCTCGCGACAAAAAATTGAGCGAGCCCTGCAGGGCGTCATTGAAGTCCTTGATAATCAAAATTATGACGTCATCCTGCTGATGAGCACGGCCCCCATTACTGGCCTGGTGGCGCGTAATGCAATCCTCCTTGAACCGATGCGTATCATCCCGCCGCTGGTTGCCTCTATTGTCGACGGTCATCAGGTAGGCGTTATCGTCCCTATCGAAGAGCTGCTCGATAACCAGGCCAATAAATGGAAGGTACTGGCGAAAACCCCGCACTACGCGCTGGCCAATCCGTTCTGGGATAGCGAGACGAAACTGATTGCCGCGGGCCGGGAGCTGATTGAAAAGGGGGCTGACGTTCTGATGCTGGATTGTCTGGGTTTCCACCAGCGGCATCGCGATTTACTGCAAAAAGCACTGGATGTGCCGGTGCTCCTGTCCAACGTGCTGGTGGCCCGTCTGGCCTCTGAACTGCTGGTCTGATGATTTTGCGTGACAGGCGATGAGCCTGGCCCCTATAGTGAATTTTTATCAATAAATATAAGGGCCAGCCCATGCTTCAAAGTAATGAATACTTTTCCGGTAAAGTGAAATCCATTGGTTTTACCAGCAGCAGTACTGGCCGTGCCAGTGTCGGCGTGATGGCTGAAGGGGAATACACCTTTGGTACCGCAGAAGCGGAAGAGATGACGGTTGTCAGCGGCGCGCTGAACGTCTTGCTGCCGGGCGAGACAGAGTGGAAAGTGTTTGCAGCGGGCCAGGTTTTCAACGTGCCGGGCCACAGCGAGTTTCATTTGCAGGTGGCTGAACCAACCTCTTATCTGTGCCGCTACCTGAAATAACGTTAAGCCGGGTAGCGCTCACGCGTGCCCGGCCTGCGTTTTACCTTAGCGTTGCGCTTCTCCGCCAAGGCCTTCCACCAGACTCTGAATCAGCGCCGCCAGCTCGCCTGTCATCAGGATAAAGTCTGCGTCAAAGCGCTGGGCGAAATCTTCCCTGTCGATATCTTCATTCTGATCGCGTAGCTCATCGCAGAACTTCAGACGCTTCACGGAGCCGTCGTCGCACATCACAAACTGAATGCGCTGCTGCCAGTCGAGCGCCAGTTTCGTGACCACTTTGCCTGCTTCAATGTGCACCGCAATCTCGTCGCTCACCAGATCCTGCTTTTTGGCACGGATCACGCCGCCATCTTCCAGCAGCGCTTTCAGCTCGGCTTCATCCAGGATCTGGAAGCCCTGCGCGGCACTGCCGCTACGCACCCATTCGGTCAGGGTCAGCTCAATCGGCGTTTCCAGCGCCAGCGGCACCACCGGCAGCGAGCCGAGGCTTTTACGCAGCAGAGCCAGCGTATCTTCAGCTTTTTTGGCGCTGGCGCAGTCCACCATGATCAGCCCGTTGACGGTGTCGATCCACATCATGGTCTGGCTAAAGCGGCTGAAGGCGCGCGGCAGCAGCGAGTGCAGCACCTCATCCTTCAGGGAATCTTTTTCGGTCTTTTTCAGCTTACGGCCCTGTTCGGCTTCCAGCTTGAAAATCTTCGCTTCGAGCGCCTGCTTCACCACCGGCGTCGGCAGGATTTTTTCCTCTTTACGGGCGCAGACGATGATTTGGCCCGTGCTGCTGGCGTGGGTCAAGGCATCGCTTTGTGAACCCATTGGCGGAACCCAGCCGGTTTTCGCCATATCCTGGCTACCGCAAGGGGAAAAGGTATAAGCGGCTAACTGTTTTTCCATCTCTTCTGCACGCAGCGAAACGTCGCGGCTGAGACGGTAAACCATCAAATTTTTGAACCACAGCATGATAATTTCCACGGCCTTGTCGTTAAATCAGCGGGCATGATAGCGAATTGTCGCATCGCTTGCATTGCTAATCGGGTAGACCGCTTCTACTCTGTTGATAATCAAAATAAAGAGGAGTGTCCTGTGCGTATTGGGATCGATTTGGGCGGCACCAAAACAGAAGTTATCGCGCTGAGCGAGCGGGGGGAGCAGCTGTTTCGCCACCGTCTGCCAACGCCGCGTGATGACTATCATCAAACCATCGAGACAATCGCAAGCCTGATTGAGATGGCCGAGCAGGCCACGGGGCTGCGCGGCACCGTGGGGATGGGCATCCCGGGATCGCTTTCGCCCTATAGCGGGGTGGTGAAAAACGCCAATTCCACCTGGCTCAACGGACAGCCTTTCGATAAAGACTTAAGTCAACGCCTGAACCGCGACGTGCGTCTGGCAAACGATGCCAACTGTCTGGCGGTGTCGGAGGCGATTGATGGCGCGGCAGCGGGCGCGCAGACCGTCTTTGCGGTCATTATTGGCACCGGCTGCGGCGCAGGCGTGGCGTTTGGCGGCCGTGCGCACATTGGCGGTAACGGCACGGCGGGCGAGTGGGGCCATAATCCGCTGCCCTGGATGGATGAAGACGAGCTGAAATACCGTGCTGAGGTTCCGTGCTACTGCGGCAAGCAGGGGTGCATTGAGACGTTTATCTCCGGGACCGGTTTTGCCACGGATTACCATCGCCTGAGCGGGCAGTCGCTCAAGGGCAATGCGATCATGCGACTGGTTGAGGAGCAGGATCCGGTAGCGGAACTGGCGCTCAGTCGCTACGAAATGCGTCTGGCAAAATCGCTGGCGCACGTGGTGAATATCCTTGATCCTGACGTTATCGTCCTCGGCGGCGGCATGAGCAACGTTGATCGGCTGTACGCCACGGTGCCAAACCTGGTGAAGCAGTGGGTCTTCGGCGGAGAGTGCGAAACCCCCATCCGCAAAGCGGTGCACGGGGATTCCAGCGGCGTGCGCGGCGCAGCGTGGCTGTGGCCACAGTGAGAGGGAACTGATCCCCCTCTCCCTTGAGGGAGAGGGCCGGGGTGAGGGGGAACAGGCCGCACCAGTGTACCCTCACCCCACCGCAAACACCTTATCCAGCCTGCTATAACCCAGTCCGTTAATTTTCTTCACTTTGATCTGCACCGGAATGCGCTCTTTCATCGCCTCGACATGGCTGATCACGCCAATGGTTTTCCCGGTGGCGTTCAGCGCGTCGAGCGCGTCCAGCGCGGTATCCAGCGTTTCGCTGTCGAGGGTGCCGAAGCCCTCGTCAAGGAACAGGGAATCAATGCGGGTTTTGTGGCTCACCAGGTCAGAAAGCGCCAGGGCTAGCGCCAGGCTGACCAGGAAGCTCTCTCCCCCGGAAAGGGTTCGCGTATCACGCACGGCATCGGCCTGCCAGGTATCGACCACTTCCAGCTCCAGGGCGTCGCTGGCCTTGCGCTGAAGCAGGTAGCGCCCGTGCAGCCGGTTAAGCTGCTGGTTGGCGAGCCACACCAGATTATCCAGCGTAAGGCCTTGCGCGAACTTACGGAATTTGTCGCCCGTACTGGAACCAATCAGCGCATTCAGGTATCCCCAGTCGTCGGCCAGGCGGGCGCTCTCTTCAATTTGCTGCATCAGCACCTGCTGATGCAGCCGGTTGTCGCTGTCCTGCTTAAGCTGCTGGCGGATTTCACCCTGGCGCGTCGTGTTTTCACGCAGTTTTTGCGCCAGCTGCGTCAGCGTCGCCTGCAGCGCAGGTGCATCGGCTTCCAGCCCCTGCGGGCGAAGCGTCTGATGTTCGGCAAGCTGCTGATTGGCCTTCCCGGCCAGCGCTGTGGCCTGCTGAAGCTGATTTTCACGCGTCTGCTTAAGCTGTTCAAGACGACGGAGGGTATCCTCATCCAGCAGTGTGGCAAGGAACGCGTCGCGATCGGTGAAGCAGCTTGCGTCCAGCGCGGCGCTGAACTGGGCCTGAGAGTGCTGGAGCCGTTCGCGCTCCAGTGTCTCTTGCTGCTGAAGCGTGCTGAGCTGACTTTGCAGCGACACGCATTCGTCGTGGATCGCGCGCCAGTGTTCAGGAATCACCGCTTCGGCTTGTGCGTCGTCGCCGACCGGCAGCGTATCCAGAATGGGCATCAACGCGTTTATACGTTCCTGAATCGCGGCGTGCTGGGTCTGTTTTTCCTGCCATTGAGCATATTCGGTTTCGCGTGCGCTGAGCCAGACGCTTTCAGTCCCGTCATCGGGCACGTTAAGCGACAGCGACTGGAGCGAGGATGACAGTGCCTGACGCGTCGACGTCAGCTGCTGCTGGTACTGGCGCGCCTGTGCGTCCAGTTCATTGAGCTGGTTTTGCAGGGTCAGGCGCTGGCTGAGCTGATACAGCTGGCGTTCGTACTGCTCCTGCTCGCTCATCCAGGGGGCGATATCATCCTGAATGTTCAGCGCTATGTTCAGGGAGGTGCAGACCTCCAGCCACTCTTTAGTGAGTGCTTGCTCTTCCTGAGAGAGCGCCTGAGCTTCTTCTGTCTCGCGCTGGATCTGTTGGGTCAGGGCATTCACCTGCCCGAGCACCAGCAACCCTTCGTCTTTTAGCGTGGCAACCTCTTTGGCTAACGCGTCACGACGCAGCTGGTTGGCGCTCAGCTCCAGCGCCCGGTATTCCGTGACGGCCGGATGAGTGGTTGAACCGCAGAGCGGGCAAGGTTTGCCTGCCTGCAAATCTGCCCGCTCCGCCTCCAGTTTCTTGATGGTTTTTTCTTGTTCGCAAAGCGTAACAACATCCTGATAGTGCTGGTTTTTTTCTTTGTACTGCTGACGACGCAGGCTCAGGGTTTCGTTAAGTTTTACCTGCTCAGCCTGCGCTTTCTGCACGCTTTGCGCATTCTGGCGCAGCCGTTTTTGCAGTGGCTGATAGCGCGCGTGTAGCGCGGTCAGACGCTGACGGAGCGCCCGTGACTGCGCCTGCTGCTCCATTGCCGTGGTGATAGCCTCAGCCGTCAGCGTCAGCGCGCTCTCCGGCATTTCAGCCAGCTTCTGGCGCAGTTCAGCAATGCGCGCCGATTGTGCCGCAAGCTGGCTGTTATCGCGATTCAGCTGCGCGAACTGCGCCCGCCAGCCAGCAATCTCTTGTCCCCACTGGCGAAAACGATCCTGTTCGCTCAGCCATTGCGCCAGAGCCGTATGCTCTGCCTGCAGCTGCTCCCGATGGCGAAGCGCGCCGTTGCGGATACGCGAGCGCAGCGCTGCTCTGTCGAGTAAGCGAGTGTTTACTTCAGCAATGACCTGGGTCGTCTGCGCCAGGCGGGTGGTTTGCTCCTGCTGGCGCTCCCACAGCGGGCGTAGCTGGGCGGCGGGGTGAGCCAGCTGGAGCTTTGCCAGCTCAGGCGCGGCATCGGTCAGCGCCTGCTGCGCCTGCTGCTGCGAAGCGGCGGCGCGCTGCTGTTCACGAATCAGCTCGTCGCTGCGCGTCAGCCACTGGAACGCTTTCTGGTGGCTTTGCTGCTCTGCCAGCAGGGTTTTCTCTTCGTCAGCAAGCACCTGCAAACTTTGCTGCAACTGTTGCTGTTGCTCTTCGCTTAACAGCACGACGCCCGCAGCCTGCGCTTCACACTTTTCCAGCGCACTGCGGGCGGCTTTGTGCTTCTCAAACACCATGGCCGAAATCTGCCCGTAGATCTCGGTGCCGGTCAGCTCCTCCAGCAGCTCGGCGCGATCGCTCGGCTTAGCATTAAGAAACGCGGCGAATTGCCCCTGAGAGAGCAGCATTGAGCGGGTAAAGCGGCCATAGTCCAGCCCGGTGAGCGCGGCGGTTTGTTCCAGCTTATCCGTCACTTTATCGGCGAGAATTTTGCCGTCTTCGCAGCGCGCCAGCTCCACGCGCGGAGCCTGTAAGTTCCCGTCCGGCTGATTGCGCGCGCGGTTCTGGCTCCAGAACGCGCGGTAGGCGATGCCTTTGACCTCGAATTCCACCTCTGCCAGGCACTCGGCGGTGTCGCGCGTCATCAGGTCGTTTTGCGCCTGAGACACTTTTTGCAGGCGCGGCGTTTCGTGGTACAGCGCCAGACAAATGGCGTCGAGAAGGGTGGTTTTGCCTGCACCAGTGGCACCGGTAATGGCAAACAGCCCGTTGCTGGCGAAAGGCTCAGCGGTAAAATCGATTTTCCACTCGCCCTTGAGCGAGTTGAGGTTTTTCAGACGCAGGCTGAGAATTTTCATGCGCTTTCTTCCTCGTCATGCAGGGTGTGCAGAGTCTGAACAAACAGCTCGTTGAGCCTTGTGCGTTTGTCATCGTCCAGCTCTTCATGCGCAAGCCGCCGCTCGAAGACCTCTTCCACCCGGAGTTCGCTAAGCGTTTCGCGCCGGGCACCTGAGAGAAGTTTCTCGCGCTGCTCGCGGTTGCGGCGTACCAGCAACACTTCGACGGGAAGATCTTCCGTCAGCGCCTGAATTTTACGCTGCATATCGTGCAGGTAGTCGTCGGTGGTGATTTCGATATCCAGCCAGACGGGCGGGTTAAGCTCTGCGCCGCGCCACTGCTCAAGCTGGGCGGTAATGGCGGCCAGATCGCCCTTCAGTACCGCCAGCGGCTGGGTGACAGGGACTTCCAGCGGCTCAACGGCGCTGAGTTTGCCGTCGGTGAAGCTTACCAGATGCACGCATTTCGCCTTGCCCGTTTCGTCAAAACTGAGCGGAATGGGCGAGCCACAGTAGCGGATGTGTTCGCAGCCGCCAATCACCTGCGCGCGGTGAATGTGCCCAAGGGCGATGTAGTCGGCAGGCGGGAAGTTTTGCGCCGGGAAGGCGTCCAGGGTGCCGATATAGATCTCGCGAACCGCGTCACTTTTACTGGCTCCGACGGTGGTCAAATGGCCGGTGGCAATAACGGGAAGAGGTTGTTCACCGCGCAGGGTGCAGGCCTGTGCGTGCTGCTGGTGATAATAGTCGGTGATGGCCTGCAATAAATGCTTCTGCTTTTCGCTGCCGGAAAGGCCGGCCTGGCTTTGAACAATATCCCGCGGGCGTAAAAATGGGATCGGGCACAGCACTGCCCCCGGCGTGCCGTCGCGTTTGTTCAGGATCTGCGGCGCGTGCCCGGCACTCGCCACCACGGTTGTGTTGAGGAACGCCAGAATATCGCGGGATTCATTCAGCGTGGCGACGGAGTCATGGTTGCCCGCGACAATCACCAGATGACAGCCGGTTTGCTGCAGGTTGACCACAAAGCGGTTATACAACTCGCGCGCATAGCTCGGCGGCTGTCCGGTATCAAAAATATCGCCTGCCACGATAATTGCGTCGACCTCCTGCAACCGGGCCGTCTCCAGCAGCCAGTTCAGAAACGCTTCATGTTCAGCGGCGCGGCTTTTGCTGTAAAAATTTTGACCCAGATGCCAGTCCGAGGTGTGAAGTATGCGCATATCAGATCCGTGGCGAAAAAAGATGGGGGGGATTATAAACTTTCAGGGAACGGAAAATAACCGCTGTAATAAAACAACAGTTTGCCATTGATGATGGTAATGTTTTTCATAAATCTGTCATAAATCTGACGCATAATGGCGCCGAATTACAACATGTAACTTAAATAAGACAAAACAGGGCAAAGTATGGCGAGACGTATTCTGGTCGTAGAAGATGAAGCTCCGATTCGTGAAATGGTGTGCTTCGTGCTCGAACAAAACGGTTTCCAGCCGATTGAAGCGGAAGATTATGACAGCGCGGTGAATCAGCTGAATGAACCCTGGCCCGACTTGATCCTGCTGGACTGGATGCTGCCCGGCGGCTCCGGACTGCAGTTTATCAAACACATTAAACGTGAAGCGATGACCCGCGATATTCCGGTGGTCATGCTGACGGCACGCGGTGAAGAAGAGGATCGCGTTCGCGGTCTGGAAACCGGCGCGGATGATTACATTACCAAGCCGTTCTCCCCGAAGGAGCTGGTTGCCCGCATCAAAGCCGTGATGCGCCGTATTTCGCCGATGGCGGTGGAAGAGGTGATTGAGATGCAGGGCCTGAGCCTTGACCCGACCTCGCACCGCGTCATGACCGGCGAAAATCCTCTCGACATGGGGCCGACCGAATTTAAGCTCCTGCACTTCTTTATGACCCACCCGGAGCGCGTCTACAGCCGCGAGCAGTTGCTGAATAACGTCTGGGGAACTAACGTCTATGTCGAAGACCGAACGGTTGACGTCCATATTCGCCGCCTGCGTAAAGCGCTGGAACTGAGCGGCCACGATCGCATGGTGCAGACGGTCCGCGGCACGGGTTATCGTTTTTCGACCCGTTTCTGAACAATGACAGGAGTGTGACGCGTGCTGGAACGTCTGTCATGGAAAAGGCTCGTCTTTGAACTGATCTTATGCTGTATTCCGGCCTTCATTCTGGGGGCTATTTTTGGCTATCTGCCGTGGTTTTTACTGGCAGCGGTGACCGGACTGCTGATCTGGCATTTCTGGAATCTGCTGCGCCTCTCCTGGTGGCTGTGGGTGGACAGAAGTATGACCCCTCCGCCGGGAAGCGGAAGCTGGGAGCCGCTGCTGTATGGCCTGCACCAGATGCAGATGCGTAATAAAAAGCGCCGCCGCGAGCTGGGCAGCCTGATAAAACGCTTTCGCAGCGGCGCAGAATCGCTGCCGGACGCGGTTATTTTAACCACCGAAGAGGGGACCATCTTCTGGTGTAACGGCCTGGCGCAACAGCTGCTCGGCCTGCGCTGGCCGGATGACAATGGTCAGAATATCCTTAACCTTCTGCGTTATCCCGAGTTCACGCTGTACCTCAAAAAGCGTGATTTTACCCGCCCGCACGATCTGAAGCTCAACAATGGCCGTCATCTTGAGATCCGCGTGATGCCCTACAGCGATCGGCAGTGGCTGATGGTGGCGCGCGACGTGACCCAGATGCACCAGCTGGAAGGGGCGCGCCGCAACTTCTTCGCCAACGTTAGCCACGAACTGCGCACGCCGCTGACGGTGCTGCAGGGCTATCTGGAGATGATGCAGGAGCAAACGCTGGAAGGAGCACCGCGCGAGAAAGCCCTGCACACCATGCGCGAGCAGACGCACCGGATGGAAGGGCTGGTGAAGCAGCTGCTGACGCTCTCGAAAATTGAAGCGGCTCCGTCGCTGGCGCTCACTGACACCATTGACGTGCCGATGATGCTGCGCGTGGTGGAGCGTGAAGCACAGACGTTAAGCCATAAGAAACACACCTTCAGCTTTGAGGTGGATAACAGCCTCAAAGTGCTCGGCAGCGAGGATGAACTGCGCAGCGCCATCTCCAACCTGGTCTATAACGCGGTTAACCACACGCCGGAGGGAACGCATATCGTAGTGCGCTGGCAGCCTACCCCTGCGGGGGCTGAGTTCAGCGTCGAGGATAACGGGCCGGGCATTGCGCCGGAGCACCTTCCGCGCCTGACCGAGCGTTTTTACCGCGTGGATAAAGCGCGCTCACGCCAGACCGGGGGCAGCGGTCTTGGGCTGGCGATTGTGAAACATGCGGTGAATCACCACGAAAGCCGTCTTGATATTCAGAGTACGCCGGGCAAAGGAACCCGTTTCAGTTTCGTCATGCCGGAACGATTGATTGCCAAAAAGATCGCCTGACGGCGGGTGTGTCATTTTACCTTTCCACGGGTCAGCGTATGCTGGCCCGTTTGCTTTGCAGTCAAGCGAAACGCGGGTGAATATTATACGGCTGTTGTTTTTTTGTTCGCATGATTAGCCATGGGTTTTTCCTGAATATGGCGTATCGTGCTGCCTTGAATTTCTATGCTGGTATATTGTTCTGGTTTTACGATCCCTCCTTGCCTTTAAACGTTATAAGCGTTTAAATTGCCCCCCATATACTGTCAGACCGACTGTATTTGCGTGGTAAATCGAAAAACTATTCTTCGCCACGCCAGGACGGGAGCATATCCCGCTGAAATTGAGCAAATTTTCCGCTGTATCGTCCCGCGAGGGATGGCGAAAATCTCAACGTTTTCAACACCACATCCACAGGCAGTAAGGTTCTATGACCCATCACTTAAAATCGCGTGACATCATCGCGCTGGGCTTTATGACATTTGCGCTGTTCGTTGGCGCAGGCAACATCATTTTCCCTCCTATGGTTGGTTTACAGGCGGGTGAACACGTCTGGACCGCCGCGTTTGGCTTCCTGATTACTGCCGTGGGGCTGCCGGTGCTTACCGTGGTCGCGCTGGCGAAAGTGGGTGGCGGCGTCGATAGCCTCAGCACGCCAATTGGCAAAGTGGCGGGCGTCCTGCTGGCGACCGTCTGCTATCTGGCCGTTGGCCCGCTGTTTGCGACCCCGCGTACCGCGACCGTCTCCTTCGAAGTGGGGATTGCCCCGCTGACCGGTGACGGCGCGATGCCGCTGTTTATCTACAGCCTGGTTTATTTTGCCATCGTGATTCTGGTTTCCCTCTATCCGGGCAAACTGCTGGATACCGTGGGTAATTTCCTGGCTCCGCTGAAAATCATTGCGCTGATCGTGCTGGCCGTTGCCGCCATCATCTGGCCGGCGGGGCCTATCAGCCACGCGATGGATGCCTACCAGAACGCAGCCTTCTCTAACGGCTTTGTAAACGGCTATCTGACGATGGATACGCTGGGTGCGATGGTCTTCGGTATTGTTATCGTGAATGCCGCCCGTTCTCGCGGCGTGACCGAAGCGCGTCTGTTGACCCGCTACACCATCTGGGCTGGCCTGATGGCCGGTGTGGGTCTGACGCTGCTGTATCTGGCGCTGTTCCGCCTGGGGTCCGATAGCGCAACGCTGGTTGATCAGAATGCCAACGGTGCGGCGATCCTGCATGCTTACGTTCAGCACACCTTTGGTGGTGCGGGCAGCATGCTGCTGGCGGTACTGATCTTCCTGGCGTGTCTGGTGACCGCGGTTGGCCTGACCTGCGCCTGTGCGGAGTTCTTTGCCCAGTATCTGCCGCTCTCTTACCGCACGCTGGTCTTTATCCTTGGCATCTTCTCCATGGCGGTATCCAACCTGGGGCTGAGCCACCTGATTCAAATCTCTATTCCGGTGCTGACGGCCATCTATCCGCCGTGCATCGTGCTGGTGGTGTTGAGCTTTACCCGTCCATGGTGGAACAACTCCTCGCGAATTATTGCGCCGGCCATGTTTATCAGCCTGATTTTTGGTATCCTTGACGGGATTAAAGCATCGGCATTCAGTGAAGTGCTGCCTGGCTGGACACAGCGTCTGCCGCTGTCCGAGCAAGGTCTGGCCTGGCTGTTGCCCACCGTTGTCGCGCTGGTTCTGGCCATTGTCTGGGACCGTGCAGCAGGGCGTCAGGTAACATCGAACGCCCATTAATCAACGGCAACAAAGTGTTTAACCACGGGGCTTAAGGCCCCGTGGTTTTTTGTTTTTTCGTGTTGAATGGCAAGACTTAAATGGAAAGCACTAACAAACTTAAACGTGGACTGAGCACTCGCCACATCCGCTTTATGGCGCTGGGCTCTGCTATCGGTACCGGTCTTTTTTATGGCTCGGCAGATGCCATCAAAATGGCCGGTCCCAGCGTGCTGCTGGCCTATATCATCGGCGGCGTGGCGGCCTACATCATTATGCGCGCGCTCGGGGAGATGTCGGTTCATAATCCGTCCGCCAGCTCCTTCTCGCGTTATGCTCAGGAAAACCTCGGCCCACTGGCGGG
This sequence comes from Enterobacter sp. 2VL, assembly GCF_005503595.1. Classification (NCBI taxonomy): domain Bacteria; kingdom Pseudomonadati; phylum Pseudomonadota; class Gammaproteobacteria; order Enterobacterales; family Enterobacteriaceae; genus Enterobacter; species Enterobacter sp. 2VL. The sequence continues at coordinate 730,936 of NZ_SCNE01000002.1, read as the reverse complement.
CTTCATTACCGGGTGGACTTACTGCTTTGAAATCCTGATAGTGGCAATTGCCGACGTCACGGCGTTTGGTATCTATATGGGCGTCTGGTTCCCCGCCGTCCCGCACTGGATATGGGTGCTGAGCGTCGTGCTGATCATCTGCGCCGTGAATCTGATGAGCGTAAAGGTGTTTGGCGAACTGGAGTTCTGGTTCTCCTTCTTCAAAGTCGCGACCATCATCATCATGATCCTCGCCGGTTTCGGCATCATCATCTGGGGTATTGGTAACGGCGGGCAGCCGACCGGGATCCATAACCTGTGGACCAACGGTGGCTTCTTCAGCAACGGCTGGCTTGGAATGGTGATGTCGCTGCAAATGGTGATGTTTGCCTACGGTGGGATTGAGATTATCGGTATTACCGCGGGCGAAGCGAAAGACCCGGAGAAATCCATTCCGCGCGCCATCAACTCCGTGCCGATGCGTATTCTGGTGTTCTACGTGGGTACGCTGTTCGTGATCATGTCCATTTATCCGTGGAACCAGGTGGGCACCAACGGCAGTCCGTTCGTGTTGACCTTCCAGCACATGGGCATTGCCTTTGCGGCCAGCATTCTGAACTTCGTGGTGCTCACCGCGTCGCTTTCCGCGATCAACAGTGACGTGTTTGGCGTAGGCCGTATGCTGCACGGCATGGCGGAGCAGGGCAGCGCGCCGAAGGTGTTTGCCAAAACGTCGCGCCGCGGTACGCCGTGGGTGACGGTGGTGGTCATGACCGTTGCGCTGCTGTTCTCGGTTTACCTGAACTACATCATGCCGGAAAACGTCTTCCTGGTGATTGCCTCGCTGGCCACGTTCGCTACCGTGTGGGTGTGGATCATGATTTTGCTGTCGCAGATTGCATTCCGCCGTCGGCTGCCGCCGGACGAGGTTAAGGCGCTGAAGTTTAAAGTGCCGGGCGGGGTAGCAACCACCGTGGCCGGGCTGATCTTCCTGGTGTTTATCATCGGTCTGATTGGCTATCACCCGGATACCCGCATTTCGCTGTACGTCGGCCTGGCGTGGATCGTCCTGCTGCTGGTGGGCTGGGTGTTTAAACGCCGCCATGACCGTCAGCTGGCGCAAGCGCAGTAATCCTCTTTCCCCTCTCCCTGTGGGAGAGGGGCCTGATGCCTCCTCCCCCGTCCTCCTCCCCCAATAAATCCCCTCATGGTGAGCTAACCTTAACTACCCTGTGGCAAGGTGACGTCAATTTCATCAAAGGGGATTCGTGATGTTAAATGCCTGGCACCTTCCGGTTGCCCCATTTGTTAAGCAAAACAAAGACAATCTGGTGATTACGCTCTGGCTGGCGGGAGAAAATCAGCCTGAACGCGTGACGCTTCGCGCTGAAGTGGATAACGAAGAAACGACGCTGAAAATGCACAAACAGCGCAGCCAGCCGCAGCCTGGGGTGACGGCGTGGCGGGCGAATATTGATTTGGGCAGCGGCCAGCCGCGTCGGCGCTATAGCTTTAAACTGCTGTGGAATAACCGCCAGCTGTGGTTCACTCCGCAGGGGTTCAGCCGTTTCCCGCCCGCGCGCCTGGAGCAGTTCGCGGTGGATTATCCCGATCACGGCCCGCAGTGGGTTAATGACCAGGTCTTTTACCAGATTTTCCCGGACCGCTTTGCCCGAAGCGAAAAGCGGACCGCGGATCAGGATAAGGTCTATTACCACCATGCGGCAGGGCACGACATTATCCTGAAAGCATGGGATGAACCGCTTACCGCGCAGGCGGGCGGCTCGACCTTTTACGGCGGCGATCTCGACGGGATCAGCGCAAAACTTCCGTACCTGAAATCCCTCGGCGTCACCGCGTTGTACCTGAATCCGGTGTTTAAAGCCCCGAGCGTGCACAAATACGATACCCAGGATTATCGTCACGTTGACGAGCAGTTTGGCGGCGATGAAGCGCTCCTGCGCTTACGGGAAAATACGCAGCGCGAAGGTATGCGTCTGGTTCTGGACGGCGTATTCAACCACAGCGGCGATTCGCACGCCTGGTTTGACCGCCATAACCAGTCGATGGGCGGCGCGTGCCACAATCCGGATTCGCCTCAGCGCGACTGGTACAGCTTCGATGAGGAAGGGCGCGCGCTCGACTGGCTGGGTTATCCCAGCCTGCCGAAGCTGGATTTTCAGTCGCCCACGCTGGTGAATGAGATTTACGGTGGCGATGAGAGCATTGTGCGCCACTGGCTGAAGGCGCCGTGGAGCATGGACGGCTGGCGGCTGGACGTGGTGCATATGCTGGGCGAAGCGGGTGGGGCGCGAAACAACCTGACCCACGTTGCCGCAATCACCCACTCGGCGAAAGTCGCCAATCCCGACGCGTTCGTCTTTGGTGAACATTTTGGCGACGCCCGCCAGTGGCTGCAGGCCGATGCGGAAGATGCGTCGATGAACTATCGCGGCTTTACCTTCCCGCTGTGGGGATTCCTTGCCAACACGGATATCTCTTACGATCCGCAGCATATCGACGCTGAAACCTGCATGGCGTGGATGGATAACTACCGCGCTGGCCTGTCGCATCAGCAGCAGCTCAGGATGTTCAACCAGCTGGACAGCCACGATACCGCCCGCTTTAAATCGCTACTGGGTAAGGACGTGGCGCGCCTGCCGCTGGCCGTTACCTGGCTCTTTACCTGGCCGGGCATACCCTGCATTTACTACGGCGATGAGGTGGGGCTGGATGGCAATAACGATCCGTTCTGCCGCAAAACCTTCCCATGGGAGCCAGAAAAACAGGACAAGGTGCTGTTTAGCCTCTATCAACGCCTGGCGAAAGTGCGTAAACAGAGTCTCGCCCTGCGCTACGGCGGCTGTCAGGTGGTCTACGCCCACGATAACGTGGTGGTGTTTGTCCGCGTCTATAACCAGCAGCGCGTGCTGGTGGCGATAAACCGCGGTGAAGCCTGTGAGGTGGTGCTCGACCACTCTCCGCTGCTAAACGTAAAAACGTGGCTGCTTAAAGAGGGAAAAGGCACCATTCAGAAAAATATCCTGTCGCTACCTGCCGTTTCCGCCAGTATCTGGTTCGGCAATTAATCCTTAATCGCGGCAGGTGTTTATTTCCTGCCGCAGAATATATTCGATCTTGTTCTGTTTAATTCACCAGAGGAGACAAATTTCTTTAATATCCTCTTAATCAATTCTCGCTATACTCAATTTGCTTAATCAGTCAGGGCCCTTTCTCATTTAGCACACACAAACGTTGGCTTTTAACATATTGATTAAAAGGTACTTTTATGTCTATTCGTGAACTGATTGACCCACAAAACTCCGCATTGATTTTTATCGATCACCAGCCACAAATGTCCTTTGGTGTCGCTAATATTGACCGACAATTATTAAAGAATAATACGGTTGCCCTGGCGAAAGCCGGCAAAATATTTGATGTACCGGTTATCTATACCTCAGTCGAAACAAAAAGTTTTAGTGGTTATATCTGGCCAGAATTGCTGGCAGTTCATCCTGACGTCAAACCGATTGAACGTACCTCAATGAACTCCTGGGAAGATGACGCGTTTGTTGCGGCGGTAAAAGCGACGGGCCGCAAAAAACTCATCATCTCTGCCCTGTGGACCGAAGTCTGCCTGACCTTCCCGGCGCTGATGGCGCTTGATGAGGGCTTTGAAGTCTACGTGGTAACCGACACCTCCGGCGGCACTTCAGTGGATGCCCATGAACGCGCTATCGACCGTATGGTACAGGCCGGTGCGGTGCCGGTGACCTGGCAGCAGGTTCTGCTTGAGTACCAGCGCGACTGGTCACGTAAAGGCACCTACGATGCGGTGATGGACCTGGTGCGCGAGCACAGCGGCGCGTACGGCATGGGTGTCGATTATGCCTATACCCTCGTACATGGCGCGCCTGAGCGTAAAGCTTAAGCCTTTCAGGGCGGGTCTTTCCCGCCCGATTTTGACCAGGAATTTATATGGCGCAAACATCTCATGTGACGCTGGTGATTGCTCACACGCTTCTTCCGGGACAGGCTGAGCGGTACGAACAGTGGCTTGGCAAAATTATGCCCATTGCGGCGGACTTTCCCGGACACCTTGGCGCGAACGTGATCCGCCCCCAGGAAGGACAGCAGTTGTGGACGATCATTATTCGTTTCGACACCCCCGAACACCTCTATGCGTGGACGCAGTCTGAAACCCGTAACGCGCTGGTGAAAGAGATTGAGCCGTTACTGGCGGAAGGAGACAAAACCGAAGTGCGCACCGACGCGGCATTCTGGTTTACCCCGCCCGAACCGCACATCCGCAAGCCGAAGCAGTGGAAGCAGTTTCTTATCACGCTACTGGTGATTTTCCCCAGCACCAACGTGGTGCCGCAGGTAACCGGGGCGCTACTTCCTGGCCTGAAAGGCTCTTTATTGCTGCATTTGATTAACGATGCCTGTGTCGTCGCGCTGGTGGTCTGGCTATGGATGCCCATCGTGACCCGTCTGTTTGCCGGATGGCTGAAAAAAGCCTGATTCGGCCCAAAGGAGGACCTTATGTCCCACACTGCCACACTGATCTTAACCCACGGTAAGATCCACACCCTCGATCGCGACAATCCGCTCGCGGAAGCGGCCGCCATCGCCAACGGCAAGATCCTTGCCACGGGGAATCACGATCGCATCATGAGCTTTGCGACCCAGGGAACCCAGATTGTTGACCTGAAGGGGAGTACGGTCATTCCCGGCCTGAACGATTCGCACCTGCACCTGATCCGCGGCGGGCTGAACTACAACCTGGAGCTGCGCTGGGAAGGCGTGCCGTCTCTGGTGGACGCGCTGCGGATGCTGAAAGATCAGGCTGACCGTACGCCCTCCCCGCAGTGGGTGCGCGTGGTAGGCGGCTGGAGCGAGTTCCAGTTTGCCGAGCGCCGGATGCCAACCATCGAGGAGCTTAATGAAGCGGCGCCGGATACCCCGGTGTTTGTCCTGCACCTCTACGATCGCGCCCTGCTTAACCGGGCGGCGCTTAAAGCCGTCGGCTATACCAAAGAGACGCCAAACCCGCCGGGCGGTGAGATCGTGCGCGATAACCACGGCAATCCGACCGGGATGCTGATCGCCAAACCGAATGCCATGATCCTGTACGCCACGCTGGCGAAAGGGCCGAAACTGCCGATTGAGCAGCAGGTGAACTCCACGCGCCAGTTTATGCGCGAGCTGAACCGCCTTGGGCTGACCAGCGCCATCGACGCGGGCGGCGGCTTCCAGAACTACCCGGAAGATTACGAGGTGATCGCCGAGCTGCACGCCAAAGAGCAGATGACGGTACGTATTGCCTACAACCTCTTTACCCAGCGTCCGAAACAGGAGCTGGAAGATTTTGAGCGCTGGACCGACATGCTCAAGCCGGGACAGGGAACGGACTTTTACCGTGCCAACGGCGCGGGCGAGATGCTGGTCTTCTCAGCGGCGGATTTTGAAGACTTCCTCCAGCCGCGTCCGGACCTGCCGGAAGGGATGGAAGACGAGCTGGAGCGCGTGGTGCGCCATCTGGTAGAGCACCGTTGGCCGTTCCGCCTGCACGCTACCTATGACGAATCCATCAGCCGTATGCTGGACGTGTTCGAGAAGGTCAACCGCGATATTCCGTTTAACGGCCTGCACTGGTTCTTTGACCATGCGGAGACCATCACCGAGCGCAACATCGAGCGCGTAAAGGCCCTGGGCGGCGGGATCGCGGTGCAGCATCGTATGGCCTTCCAGGGAGAGTACTTTGTCGATCGCTACGGCAAAGAGGCGGTGAAACACACGCCGCCAGTGGCCAAAATGCTGGAGCTGGAGGTGCCGGTTGGGTTAGGTACCGACGCAACCCGGGTGGCAAGCTACAACCCGTGGACGGCGCTCTACTGGCTGGTTTCCGGGCGCACCGTGGGTGGGCTGGCAATGTATGACGATAACAACCGCCTGCCGCGCGACGTGGCGCTGGAGCTGTGGACGGCGGGCAGCGCGTGGTTCTCGAGCGAGCAGGGCAAGAAGGGCCGCCTGGTCGAAGGGCAGCTTGCAGATCTGGTGGTGTTGTCGAATGACTACTTCAGCGTGCCGGAGGAGGAGATTAAGGGCATTGAATCGGTGCTGACGGTGGTCGATGGCAAGGTGGTGTATGCCGCCGGGCAGTTCAGCCCGCTGTCGCCGCCGCCTGTTCCGGTAGTGCCGGAGTGGTCACCGGTGGTGAAAGTGCCAGGACATTACCGCTCTGCGCCGCCTGCAGCCGGTCACGTTGGCGCCGTGGTTCAGATGCATCAGTGTATCGGCAGCTGCGGAGTGCATGGGCACGCGCACGGTATCGCGCGCCAGTCATCGATTCCGGTATCGGACGAGCAGGCGTTCTGGGGCGTGCTTGGCTGTTCATGCTTCGCGTTTTAACGCGAGGGGAAAACGCACAAACAAAAAGGCCCGCATAAGCGGGCCTTCTTCGTAAACCGTGCCGATTACAGGCTGGATACGTTCTCAGACAGGTACTTAGCCACGCCGTCCGGAGACGCGTTCATGCCTTCTTTCCCTTTTTCCCACTGAGCCGGGCACACTTCGCCGTGCTCTTCGTGGAACTGCAGCGCGTCAACCATGCGCAGCATTTCGTCGATGTTACGACCCAGCGGCAGATCGTTCACAACCTGGTGACGAACGATACCGTTCGCGTCGATCAGGAAAGAACCGCGCAGCGCAACGCCTGCGTCCGGATGCTCAATACCGTAAGCCTTCTGGATTTCGCGTTTGATGTCCGCAACCATCGCGTATTTCACCGCACCGATGCCGCCGTTGTCGACAGGGGTGTTACGCCATGCGTTGTGTACAAATTCAGAGTCGAAGGAGACGCCAACGACTTCTACGCCACGCTTCTGGAATTCTTCATAACGTTTGTCGAACGCGATCAGCTCAGACGGGCAAACGAAAGTGAAGTCCATTGGCCAGAAGAACAGAACGGTCGCTTTACCGTTGGTGTGCTGTTTGAAGTTGAAGTTTTCAACGATTTCACCGTTGCCCAGAACTGCTGCAGCCGTAAAATCCGGAGCCGGACGAGTTACCAGAACCATATGATTCTCCTGTAGATACTAAGGTTATTTGGAACGCAACGCGGGCCAGTATAGAGAGTGTGCAGCCATAAGACAAAGAGGTGCTGACAATCGTTCAGCCAGCTTTTACCTATCAATGCAGATCCTGTTACAGCTGTTTGTTTTTCGCCTGCGCCATCATGCGCGGGTAGAACTGCCAGAAACGGTTCTCCAGCGCGTCGTAGTGCGTGTCCAGGTCGTACCAGGAATCGCGTAGCGCATCGAGACGCGGGCGGCGGCTGGCCATGCCGTTCAGGACGTTCTGGATAAAATCCATCTCGCGATACCGCTCCAGCCAGCGTTCAGACCACAGATAGTTGTTGAGATTGACAAAACGCGGCGGGGAGTCCGGTAAAATTATCGCCACCTGCTGACGGGCATAGCGTACAAATTCCGGCAGCGGCAGGTTCGGCGACAGCTGTTCCCAGTGGCGCGACAGGAAGTGATCCCACATGACGTCGAGCGTAATTGGCGCGACGCGGCGTGTTTCGGGACGGAACCATGCTTTCGCTTCGGTCACTTCCGGCAGGTTATCGGTCAGGACGTCGATCCGGCGATGCATAAAGATCCCTTCGACAACCTCTGCAGAATACGCCTCGGCGGGGTTGCCGCGCACGAAATCGGCCAGCAGGTTGCCGGATAAAGAGCTTTCAGCGAGATGAGCAAGATGCAGGTGAGCGAGAAAATTCATGCGTTTTATTTGTCCGGGGGCGGCTAGTTGTTGCAGCAAAAGGGTGTGAGCACTAGACTATGCCGCCTGTTTTTAAGTCACGAGTATACGTCATGCGCGTCGCCGATTTCTCCTTTGAATTACCTGAATCCCTGATTGCTCACTATCCCATGCCTGAGCGCAGTAGCTGCCGTTTACTGTCACTGGACGGGCCGACGGGCGAGCTGACGCACGGTACTTTCACCGATTTGCTCGACAAGCTCAACCCTGGCGATCTGCTGGTATTTAACAATACCCGCGTGATCCCGGCGCGCCTGTTTGGCCGTAAAGCCAGCGGCGGCAAGATTGAGGTGCTGGTTGAACGTATGCTCGATGATAAACGTATTCTGGCACATATTCGCGCCTCGAAAGCGCCGAAGCCGGGTGCAGAGCTGCTGCTGGGCGATGACGAGAGCATTAAGGCGACCATGACCGCGCGCCACGATGCGCTGTTTGAGGTGGAGTTTAACGACGAACGCACGGTGCTGGATATCCTCAACGCCATCGGCCATATGCCGCTGCCGCCGTACATTGAGCGCCCGGATGAAGAGTCTGACCGTGAGCTGTACCAGACCGTCTACAGCCAGAAGCCTGGCGCGGTGGCTGCCCCCACGGCGGGCCTGCACTTTGATGAACCGCTGCTGGAAAAGCTGCGCGCAAAAGGCATTGAGATGGCATTCGTCACGCTGCACGTTGGCGCCGGGACGTTCCAGCCGGTACGCGTAGACAGCATTGAAGATCACATCATGCACTCCGAGTATGCCGAAGTGCCGCAGGAGGTGGTTGACGCGGTGCTGGCGGCGAAAGCGCGCGGAAGCCGCGTTGTGGCGGTCGGGACAACCTCCGTGCGTTCCCTTGAGAGCGCGGCGCAGGCGGCAAAAACCGATCTTATCGAGCCGTTCTTTGGCGATACCCAAATCTTTATCTACCCAGGCTATCAGTACAAAGTGATTGATGCGCTGGTAACCAATTTCCATCTGCCTGAATCAACATTAATTATGCTGGTGTCGGCCTTCGCGGGTTATCAGCACACGATGACGGCCTACAAGTCTGCGGTAGAACAAAAATATCGCTTTTTTAGCTACGGGGACGCGATGTTTATCACGTACAATCCGCAGGCTTTGAATGAGCGTGTCGGGGAATAAGTCCGCGGCACCGTTTTACAACGTTGGACTGTTTTTCTGACGTCGGAGAAAAAATGAAATTTGAACTTGATACCACCGACGGTCGCGCACGCCGCGGTCGCCTGGTGTTTGATCGCGGCGTGGTGGAAACCCCTGCGTTTATGCCTGTGGGCACGTACGGCACCGTAAAAGGGATGACGCCGGAAGAAGTTGAAGCCACTGGCGCACAAATTATCCTCGGCAACACCTTCCACCTGTGGCTGCGCCCGGGCCAGGAAATCATGAAGCTGCACGGCGACCTGCACGACTTCATGCAGTGGAAAGGCCCTATTCTTACCGACTCCGGCGGTTTCCAGGTCTTCAGCCTGGGCGATATCCGCAAGATCACCGAAAAAGGCGTGCACTTCCGTAACCCGATCAACGGCGATCCGATCTTCCTCGATCCGGAAAAATCCATGGAGATTCAGTACGATCTCGGTTCCGATATCGTGATGATCTTCGATGAGTGTACGCCATACCCGGCAGACTGGGATTACGCCAAGCGTTCAATGGAAATGTCCCTGCGCTGGGCGCAGCGCAGCCGTGACCGTTTTGACGCCCTGCAGAACAAAAATGCGCTGTTCGGCATTATTCAGGGCAGCGTTTACGAAGATTTACGTGATATCTCCGTTAAAGGTCTGGTAGAGATAGGCTTTGATGGCTACGCTGTCGGCGGTTTGGCTGTGGGTGAGCCGAAGGAAGACATGCACCGCATTCTGGAGCACGTCTGCCCGCAAATCCCGGCCGATAAACCGCGATACCTGATGGGTGTGGGTAAACCAGAAGATCTGGTGGAAGGCGTTCGTCGCGGCATTGATATGTTCGACTGCGTCATGCCAACCCGTAACGCGCGTAACGGGCATCTGTTTGTGACCGATGGCGTGGTGAAAATCCGTAACGCGAAGCATAAGAGTGACACCAGCCCGCTCGATTCCGAGTGCGATTGCTATACCTGTCGCAATTATTCTCGTGCGTACCTGCATCATCTCGATCGTTGCAACGAGATTTTAGGTGCGCGTCTCAATACCATTCATAATCTTCGTTATTATCAGCGCTTAATGGCTGGTTTACGTAAGGCTATCGAAGAGGGTAAATTAGAGAGCTTCGTGACCGATTTCTACCAACGTCAGGGTCGGGATGTTCCGCCGTTGAACGTTGATTAATTTTAATAATGAGGGAATTTGAATGAGCTTTTTTATTTCTGATGCGGTAGCAGCAATTGGCGCGCCATCACAGGGCAGCCCAATGTCTCTGATTCTGATGCTGGTTGTGTTCGGTCTGATCTTCTACTTCATGATCCTGCGTCCACAGCAGAAACGCACCAAAGAGCACAAAAACCTGATGAACTCCATCGCGAAAGGCGATGAAGTGCTGACCAACGGTGGCCTGGTCGGTCGCGTAACCAAAGTAGCTGAAAGCGGCTATATTGCTATCGCCCTGAACGACACCACTGAAGTGGTTATCAAACGTGACTTCGTAGCTGCCGTTCTGCCGAAAGGCACCATGAAGGCGCTGTAATCCCAACTTTTCCCAAAGGGAACTGCCGTGTTAAACCGTTATCCTTTGTGGAAGTACATCATGCTGGTCGTCGTGATTATCGTCGGCCTGCTGTACGCGCTTCCCAACCTGTATGGTGAGGATCCGGCCGTTCAAATCACTGGCGCGCGCGGTGTCGCCGCCAGTGAGCAAACGCTGATCCAGGTCCAGAAAACGTTACAAGAAGAAAAAATTACCGCTAAGTCTGTGGCACTGGAAGAGGGCGCAATTCTTGCTCGCTTCGACACCACCGACACGCAGCTCCGCGCCCGTGAAGCGCTGATGGGCGTGCTGGGTGATAAATATGTCGTGGCGCTTAACCTTGCTCCTGCAACCCCACGTTGGCTGGCTGCGCTGAACGCAGAGCCAATGAAACTCGGTCTTGACCTGCGTGGTGGCGTTCACTTCCTGATGGAAGTGGATATGGACACTGCCCTTGGCAAGCTGCAGGAACAGAATATTGACAGCCTGCGCAGCGATCTGCGTGAAAAAGGCATCGCCTACACGACCGTGCGTAAAGAAGATAACTACGGCTTGAGCATCACGTTCCGCGACGGCGCGGCACGCGATCAGGCTGTGACTTACTTGACCCAACGCCACCGCGATCTGGTGATCACCTCTCAGGGCAGCAACCAGCTGCGTGCGGTTATGACCGATGCGCGTCTGAGTGAAGCCCGTGAATACGCTGTTCAGCAGAACATCAACATTCTGCGTAACCGTGTAAACCAGCTGGGCGTGGCCGAGCCGCTGGTACAGCGTCAGGGTGCTGACCGTATCGTGGTAGAACTGCCGGGTATCCAGGATACCGCGCGTGCGAAAGAGATTCTGGGTGCAACCGCAACCCTGGAATTCCGCCTGGTGAATACCAACGTCGATCAGTCGGCTGCCGCTTCTGGCCGTGTGCCGGGCGACTCCGAAGTGAAACAGACTCGCGAAGGCCAGCCCGTTGTGCTGTACAAACGCGTGATCCTGACCGGTGACCATATCACCGACTCCACTTCCAGCCAGGACGAATACAACCAGCCGCAGGTTAACATCTCGCTTGATAGCGCGGGTGGTAACATCATGTCTAACTTCACCAAGGACAACATCGGCAAACCGATGGCAACCCTGTTCGTGGAGTACAAAGACAGCGGTAAGAAAGACGCTAACGGTCGCTCTGTGCTGGTGAAAGAGGAAGAGGTGATTAACATCGCCAACATCCAGTCTCGTCTGGGTAACAGCTTCCGTATTACCGGTATCAACAACCCGAACGAAGCGCGTCAGCTCTCTCTGCTGCTGCGTGCCGGTGCGCTGATTGCGCCAATCCAGATTGTTGAAGAACGTACCATTGGTCCAACCCTGGGTATGCAGAACATCAAACAGGGTCTGGAAGCCTGTCTGGCCGGTCTGGTGGTCTCTATTCTCTTCATGATCTTCTTCTACAAGAAGTTTGGTCTGATTGCGACCTCCGCGCTTGTGGCAAACCTGGTGCTGATCATCGGTATCATGTCTCTGCTGCCGGGGGCAACGCTGACCATGCCGGGGATTGCGGGTATCGTCTTAACCCTTGCGGTGGCGGTCGATGCGAACGTACTGATAAACGAACGTATCAAAGAAGAGCTGAGCAACGGTCGTTCTGTGCAGCAGGCGATTGAAGAAGGCTATAAAGGGGCGTTCAGCTCCATCTTCGATGCGAACGTAACAACACTGATTAAGGTTCTTATCCTGTATGCAGTGGGGACTGGCGCTATCAAAGGCTTTGCAATTACGACCGGTATCGGTGTTGCAACGTCAATGTTTACCGCTATTGTCGGCACCCGTGCCATCGTGAACCTGCTGTATGGCGGCAAGCGCGTCAAAAAGCTGTCTATCTGAGGAGTGCGTTGTGGCACAGGAATATACTGTTGAACAATTGAACCATGGCCGTAAAGTCTGGGACTTTATGCGCTGGGACTACTGGGCCTTCGGGATTTCAGGTTTTCTCCTGATTCTCTCCATCGCCATTATGGGTGTGAAAGGCTTTAACTGGGGTCTCGATTTCACCGGTGGTACGGTGATTGAAATCACCCTGGAAAAACCGGTCGATATGGACCAGATGCGCGAATCGCTGCAGAAAGCGGGCTTCGAAGAGCCGCTGCTGCAGAACTTCGGCAGCAGCCGCGACATCATGGTGCGTATGCCGCCGGTGCACGATGCCAACGGCAGCCAGGAGCTGGGTAGCAAGGTCGTTCACGTCATTAACGAAACGACCAGCCAGAATGCGACGGTTAAGCGTATTGAGTTCGTCGGCCCAAGCGTGGGTGCGGACCTGGCGCAAACCGGTGCGATGGCACTGATGGTGGCGCTGATCTCCATCCTGATTTACGTTGGTTTCCGCTTTGAGTGGCGACTGGCGGCAGGCGTGGTTATCGCCCTGGCGCACGACGTGGTGATCACCATGGGCGTATTGTCACTGTTCCATATTGAGATTGACCTGACGATTGTGGCATCCCTGATGTCCGTTATCGGTTACTCACTGAACGACAGTATCGTGGTATCTGACCGTATCCGTGAAAACTTCCGTAAGATCCGTCGCGGTACGCCGTACGAAATCTTTAACGTGTCGTTGACCCAGACGCTGCACCGTACCTTGATCACATCCGGTACCACCTTGATGGTTATCCTGATGCTGTATCTCTTCGGTGGCCCGGTACTGGAAGGCTTCTCGCTGACCATGCTGATTGGTGTCTCTATCGGTACGGCGTCGTCCATCTATGTAGCGTCCGCGCTGGCACTGAAACTCGGCATGAAGCGTGAGCATCTGCTCCAGCAGAAGGTCGAAAAAGAAGGGGCGGATCAGCCGTCAATTCTGCCGTAAGACAGCGTCTTTCGCATAAAAAAATCCCGGTCTGTTGACCGGGATTTTTTTTGTCTTTGCACCCTCTCCCGTGGGAGAGGGTAGGGATGAGGGCATCAGCCCGCACAATTTCGGATCCCAGGCCCGGTAAGCGCAGCGCCACCGGGCGAATCCCGCAAAGATTAGAAGTTGTAACCCACCACCAGGTAACCACCCCAGCCGGTAGAACGCACGCTGAAGTCGCCGTTGCCGAAGTTCAGGCTGGCGTCATCGTTCCACTGACCACCGTTGTGCCAGTAACGCGCCACAACAGAGTAGTGCCAGTGATCGTAGTTCAGCGCCAGAATGTGGCTGGAGGCGATGGAGTCGTTGGTGCGCGCTTTACGGCCATTCAGGTCGCGGAAGTCGTTATCGCCCAGGTCTGAACCCCAGTCAAAGTTGGTGAAGCCGATGTAGCTCAGGTTACCGCCCCACAGCTGGGTCAGTGGCACAAAGTATTTCACTTTGAAACGGTAGCCGTCCCACTCGTTCTCGTTCGCTGCACCGTAGTTCTGCCACTGGTATTTCGCGTAGACGTTCATGGACAGGCTCATTGGCAGGCCGGTTTCAATGTCCGTACCCAGACCCATGTACCAGGTGCTCTGACGACCGGAGGCGTTGCGGCCCATGTCGTAGATGTAGTTGTTTGCGAAGTACCACTCTTTAAACGGACCAAACGCCAGGCTGGTGCCGGTCAGCTTATCAATGGAGAAGCGTGGTTCGATTTCCATGAACAGCGGAGAACCGTGGTTCCAGATACCTTTCGCGTCGGTGTTACCGCCGAAGAAGACCGGCGCATCCATATAGCCGTAGAAATCAAACCAGTCTTTTTTAGCGAACGCTTCGTATTCCAGGTAGGTATCGTTGCGGATCTGCGGTCCAAAACGGGTGTGATAGCTGCCCACCACGTTAACGCTCTGATGCCACCAGTCGGAAACATATTCTGGTTTGTTATTTTCCGCTGCGTTAACAGTGAAAGAGGAGGACAATGCCAGCGCTGCACCGGCTGCGAGTAATGTTTTTTTCATAATCATGCCACTGATTGAAATTCCCTTCCGGGAGTGAAAAATGCGCGAATTGCGTTTCTAAATATTTCGTGTTTCTGCGGAGCCTATTATAGGAATCCCTGCTCACAAAAATACGTGTTGTTTCACAGTTCTCTCACATACGTAATCGATTGCGTTCACGTTTGCGTACTTTAAACGGCGGGGATTGTATCGACAACCATTTATGTTGCCAATGTTTTCAGCGTGTAAATGTTAGCGGAGTAACAGCGTACTCCGCTAAAGGGGAGGATTATTGCGCGGCGGGCTGGATGTCGTGGATGCGAACAAAGCCTAACTGGTCCGGCGTGAGGCCGTTCAGCTGAACCGGGATATCAACATCGCTCGGCGCGAGCGTGCTGGCAGGGGCCGTGATCAGCTGATTCTTCACGTTCACCTCCTGGAAACTTTCCGTGGTGCCCTGGATCTGGCCCCACTCTACGGTGCCGCTAAACGCCGGCAGCGGATCGTTGGATTCGCCCTGAATACGCAGCGTGGCGCGCGTGCCTTCGGCGTTCGGCGCGAGGTTAACCAGCGACATTTTCAGCATGCCGATCTGGCTGTTCAGGCGCGCAGGCGTATTGGCGCCGGGCAGAAGATACACACCGCTGGCGGATTTTGCATTCAGCGCGTTTTGCTGCGTGATTTTCACGGTTTCTTTATTCAGTTTGTCCATCGCCGTGTTAAGCGTATTCACGCTTTGTTTCATCTCGCGGACTTCAGTTTGCTGTGCGCATGCGCTAAGGGTGAACAGGCTTCCCACCAGGAGAATTCTTAGGTAACGTCTTGTCATTGCGTTTATTTCCCTTGAAATAACGGATGCGTGTAATGGTAGCCAGCATCCTGTCGTCAGGCATAGATCCTTTGTCTCAAAAAGCTCTTCCTTTGTTGTCGGGCCAGATCAGGGTAAAATGAAACTCAGTTAACCAGATAACAGGGATACCGTATGCATTGCCCATTCTGCTCCGCTGTGGATACCAAAGTCATCGACTCTCGCCTGGTGGGCGAAGGGTCCTCCGTACGCCGCCGTCGGCAGTGTCTGGTGTGCAACGAGCGTTTCACCACCTTTGAGGTGGCCGAACTGGTGATGCCGCGCGTGGTCAAAAGCAACGATGTCCGCGAGCCGTTCAATGAAGAGAAGCTGCGCAGCGGGATGCTAAAAGCGCTGGAAAAACGGCCCGTCAGTGCAGATGACGTCGAAATGGCGTTAAACCACATTAAATCGCATCTTCGTGGGTTAGGGGAGCGCGAGGTGCCAAGCAAAATGATTGGCAACCTGGTGATGGAGCAGCTTAAAAAGCTCGATAAAGTTGCCTATATCCGCTTTGCCTCGGTCTACCGCAGTTTCGAAGATATCAAAGAGTTTGGCGAAGAGATCGCCCGCTTACAGGATTAAACGCATGCAGGATGAGATTTACATGGCGCGAGCCATGAAGCTGGCGCAGCGCGGGCGTTTTACCACCCATCCTAATCCGAACGTCGGGTGCGTTATCGTGAAAGACGGCGAGATCGTCGGCGAAGGGTTCCACTACCGCGCGGGTGAGCCGCATGCCGAGGTCCACGCGCTGCGGATGGCCGGCGAAAAGGCGCGGGGGGCAACCGCCTACGTGACGCTGGAGCCGTGCAGCCACCACGGGCGCACGCCGCCGTGCTGTGAAGCGCTGATAGCGGCAGGTGTCTCGCGCGTTGTCGCGTCTATGCAGGATCCGAATCCGCAGGTGGCCGGGCGCGGGCTGTACCGCTTGCAGCAGGAAGGGATCGACGTTAGCCACGGCCTGATGATGCAGGATGCGGAAGCCCTCAACAAAGGCTTCCTGAAGCGTATGCGAACCGGGTTTCCCTATATTCAGCTTAAGCTGGGCGCGTCTCTGGACGGCCGCACGGCGATGGCCAACGGTGAAAGTCAGTGGATCACCTCGCCGCAGGCAAGGCGCGATGTGCAACGTCTGCGCGCGCAAAGCCATGCTATCCTCACCAGCAGTGAAACGGTGCTGGCCGACGATCCGGCGATGACCGTGCGCTGGGACGAACTGAACGCCGATACCCAGGCGCTTTACCCGCAGGAAAACCTGCGCCAGCCTCTGCGCATTGTGATTGATAGCCAGAACCGCGTTACGCCTGAACACCGTATCGTGCACCAGCCCGGTGAAACGCTGTTTGCCCGCACCAAAGACGATTCGCGTCAATGGCCGGAAGGCGTGCGCAGCATTATGGTGCCGGAACACAACGGCCATCTTGATTTAGTGGTGCTGATGATGCTGCTGGGCAAGCAGCAGGTGAATAGCATCTGGGTTGAAGCAGGACCGACGCTGGCCGGTGCGCTGTTGCAGGCGGGGCTGGTGGACGAGCTGATTGTTTACGTGGCCCCTGTGCTGTTGGGCAACGACGCGCGCGGCCTGTTTGTGCTGCCTGGCCTTGAAAAACTGGCCGATGCACCGCAACTCAAATTCAGCGAGATCCGTCCGGTAGGCCCGGATGTTTGCCTGCACTTAACGACAGCATAATTGCTCCCGAAATAGGGAAGCAGTATGCAAAGTATTATGATAAAATCCGCCCCCCTGCGGGGCCAAATGAACCCGTAAAGGAAGAGTATGAACATTATTGAAGCTGCTGTAGCTACCCCGGACGCTCGCGTCGCCATCACCATTGCGCGTTTCAACAACTTCATCAACGACAGCCTGCTGGAAGGTGCAATTGACGCCCTGAAACGTATCGGCCAGGTAAAAGATGACAACATTACCGTTGTTTGGGTTCCAGGTGCTTACGAACTGCCACTGGCAGCGGGCGCGTTGGCGAAAACCGGTAAATACGACGCGGTGATTGCCCTGGGTACAGTTATTCGTGGCGGCACTGCGCACTTCGAATACGTAGCGGGCGGTGCAAGCAATGGTCTGGCACACGTCGCCCAGGACGCTGAAATTCCTGTCGCGTTTGGCGTGCTGACCACCGAAAGTATTGAACAAGCCATCGAACGCGCTGGCACCAAGGCCGGTAACAAAGGTGCAGAAGCTGCACTGACCGCGCTTGAAATGATCAACGTATTGAAAGCCATTAAGGCCTGATTTTTTTGTAAGGGGAATTCCGTGAAACCTGCTGCTCGTCGCCGCGCCCGTGAATGTGCCGTTCAGGCACTTTACTCCTGGCAGTTGTCCCACAACGACATCGCCGATGTTGAGTACCAGTTCCTGTCAGAACAGGACGTGAAAGACGTCGATGTTCTGTACTTCCGTGAACTGCTGTCGGGAGTGGCGACTAATAGCGCGTATCTCGATGGCCTGATGAAGCCATACCTGTCCCGTCTTCTTGAAGAGCTGGGTCAGGTTGAAAAAGCAGTGTTGCGTATCGCGCTGTTCGAGCTGTCCAAACGTGATGATGTGCCGTACAAAGTGGCCATCAACGAAGCGATCGAACTGGCGAAAACCTTCGGCGCTGAAGACAGCCACAAGTTTGTTAACGGCGTGCTGGATAAAGCCGCACCTGCGATCCGTCCCCACAAAAAGTGATCCGCAAACCGGAGTCTTGCACTGCCTCACCGGCAGTGCGGCTCCGGTTTTTTCTTTTATTTGCTGAGGCATAACGTATGGCATGCGGCGAATTCTCCCTGATTGCCCGTTATTTCGACCGTGTCAGAACCTCTCGTCTTGATGTTGAAACTGGCATTGGCGATGACTGTGCACTTCTCAATATTCCTGAAAAACAGACGCTGGCTATCAGCACCGACACCTTAGTCTGCGGACGTCATTTCCTTCCCGATATCGATCCTGCTGACCTGGCGTATAAAGCGCTGGCGGTTAACGTCAGCGATCTGGCGGCGATGGGGGCCGATCCCGCGTGGCTGACGCTGGCCTTAACCCTGCCGAATGTCGATGAAGCCTGGCTTGAAGCCTTTAGCGATGCGCTGTTTGATCAGCTCAACTATTACGATATGCAGTTGATCGGGGGAGACACCACGGCCGGGCCGCTGTCGATGACCCTGGCGATCCACGGCTATGTTCCCGCTGGGCGGGCCCTGAAGCGTTCCGGGGCCAAACCGGGCGACTGGATTTACGTTACCGGTACGCCGGGAGATAGCGCCGCAGGGCTGGCTATCCTTCAGGACCGTTTAACCGTTGAAGATAAAGACGATGCGGCGTATCTGGTCAAACGCCATCTGCGCCCAACGCCGCGTATTCTGCACGGCCAGGCGCTGCGCGATCGCGCCAGTTCGGCTATCGATCTGTCTGATGGCCTGATCTCCGATCTCGGTCATGTCCTCAAGGCCAGCGGCGTGGGTGCGCGTGTCGATCTCGACCTTTTCCCGCTGTCAGAACAGCTCCTGCGTCACACAGAGCCTGAGCAGGCGTTGCGCTGGGCGCTGTCCGGTGGTGAAGATTACGAGCTGTGCTTTACCGTTCCGGAACTGAACCGCGGGACGCTGGACGTTGCGTTAGGGCACCTGGGCGCGCGGTTTACCTGCATCGGGCAGATTATGCCGGAAAGCGAAGGACTGCAATTTGTCCGGGATGGCGCGCCGGTCACGCTCGACTGGAAAGGGTACGATCACTTCGGGTGATTTTGTACGCTCCGTGTTGCCGGGTGGCGGCTACGCCTTACCCGGCCTACGCGAGCATATGATTTTGTAGGCCGGGTAAGGCGTAGCCGCCACCCGGCTTTTGTTTATTTAAACCCTACCACCGGATGCTGCTCGTACGGCGTCTCAAGCTCGGCAATCTGTTCTGGCGTCAGCGTGATGTCTACCGCGTTCAGCAGTTCGTCCAGCTGCTCCTCGCGCGAGGTGCCGATAATCGGTGCCGCAACGCCACGTTTGCTCAGCAGCCATGCCAGCGCCACCTGCGCGCGCGTTGCGCCGGTGTCATCTGCAATGCCCGCCAGGCGCTCCGCAATCACGGCGTCGCTGCTTTCCGTATTTTCATACAGCGTTTTACCGAACGCATCCGATACCGAGCGGGCTGTCGTTTCCCCCCACGGGCGGGTTAAGCGTCCCCGCGCCAGCGGGCTCCACGGGATCACCGCCACCCCTTCCTGATAGCACAGGGGCAGCATCTCGCGCTCTTCTTCGCGATAGATCAGGTTGTAATGGTCCTGCATTGAGACAAATCGCGCCCAGCCGTGCTGCGCCTGCAGATCCAGCGCCTGGGCAAACTGCGACGCATGCATCGACGACGCGCCGATGTAACGCGCTTTGCCCGCGTTGACCACATCATTCAGGGCCTCCAGCGTCTCTTCGATGGGCGTGTTGTAATCCCAGCGGTGGATCTGCAGCAGGTCGACGTGATCCATGTTCAGGCGGCGCAGGCTGTCATCGATGGAGCGCAGGATCTGCGCCCGGGACAACCCTTCGGCGAGATCGCCGACCTGATGGTAAACCTTCGTCGCAACGACGACCTCATCACGACGGGCAAAATCGCGCAGGGCGCGGCCCACGATCTCCTCGCTGCTGCCGTCGGAGTAGCTGTTGGCGGTGTCAAAGAAGTTAATGCCGCCCTCAAGGGCGCGTTTGATGATGGGGCGGCTGCTCTCTTCTGGCAGCGTCCAGGCGTGATTCCCGCGGTCAGGCTCGCCAAACGTCATGCAGCCCAGGCAAAGTCGGGAAACCTTGAGGTCTGTTTTTCCTAATGTTGTGTATTGCATGGTTCCACTCCCGCTGTTTTTAAACCTGATGTTTAAGCATAGCAGGAGCGGAAAAGGGGAGGGATTACGCCAGCCAGGCGCGGATTTTGGCTTCGATACCGGCGGCATCCAGGCCAATCGCTGCGCGGGCTTCGTCCTGGGTGCCCTGCGGAATAAAGTGATCCGGCAGGCCGAGGTTCAGTACCGGCACCCCTTTACGGTTTGCCATCAATACTTCGTTCACGCCGCTGCCCGCGCCGCCCATAATGGCGTTTTCTTCCAGCGTGACCAGCATCTCGTGGCTGGCGGCCATCTCAAGAATAAGCGCCTCGTCGAGCGGTTTCACAAAGCGCATATCGACGAGCGTCGCGTTCAGCGTGTCGGCGACCTGAGCGGCTTCCGGCATCAGCGTACCGAAGTTGAGGATGGCGACTTTCTCACCGCGACGCTTGACCAGGCCTTTGCCGATCGCCAGTTTTTCCAGCGGCTTAAGTTCGACACCCACGGCGTTGCCGCGCGGGTAGCGAACCGCACTTGGGCCATCCTGATAGTGGTAGCCGGTAAACAGCATCTGACGACATTCGTTTTCATCTGACGGGGTCATGATCACCATGTCAGGAATGCAGCGCAGGAAGGACAGGTCGAACGCCCCCTGGTGCGTCTGACCGTCGGCACCGACGATGCCCGCACGGTCGATAGCAAACAGCACCGGCAGCTTCTGGATAGCCACGTCGTGGATCACCTGGTCGTAGGCGCGCTGCAGGAAGGTGGAATAGATCGCCACAATCGGCTTGTAACCGCCAATCGCCAGCCCGGCGGCGAAGGTCACCGCGTGCTGCTCGGCAATCGCCACGTCGAAATACTGGTCAGGGTATTTTTTGGAGAACTCCACCATACCCGAGCCTTCACGCATCGCAGGCGTTACGGCCATCAGCTTGTTGTCTTTCGCGGCGGTTTCGCACAGCCAGTCGCCAAAGATTTTGGAGTAGCTCGGCATGCCGCCGCTGCTTTTTGGCAGACAGCCGCTGGTCGGGTCAAATTTCGGTACCGCGTGGAAGGTGATCGGATCTTTTTCCGCCGGTTCGTATCCGCGTCCCTTTTTGGTCATGATATGCAGGAACTGCGGGCCTTTGAGGTCACGCATGTTCTTGAGCGTGGTCACAAGTCCCAGCACGTCGTGGCCGTCGACCGGGCCGATATAGTTAAAGCCCAGCTCTTCAAACAGCGTGCCCGGCACAACCATGCCTTTGATATGTTCTTCCGTACGCTTGAGCAGCTCTTTGATTGGCGGCACGCCGGAGAAGACCTTTTTGCCGCCTTCCCGCAGGGTGGAGTAGAGCTTGCCGGAGAGCAGCTGCGCCAGATGGTTATTCAGCGCGCCGACGTTCTCGGAGATCGACATTTCGTTATCATTAAGGATAACCAGCATGTCTGGCTTGATATCACCCGCGTGGTTCATCGCCTCAAAGGCCATGCCCGCGGTGATCGCGCCGTCGCCAATAACGCAGACGGTGCGACGCTGTTTGTTCTCTTTTTCGGCAGCAACGGCAATCCCGATTCCGGCAGAAATCGACGTGGACGAGTGGCCGACACTCAGCACGTCATACTCGCTCTCACCGCGCCACGGGAACGGGTGCAGGCCGCCTTTCTGACGAATGGTGCCAATTTTATCGCGACGTCCGGTCAGAATTTTGTGCGGATATGCCTGGTGTCCCACGTCCCAGATCAGCTGATCGAACGGCGTGTTATAGACGTAGTGCAGCGCCACGGTCAGTTCAACCGTGCCAAGCCCGGAGGCGAAATGGCCGCTGGAGCGGCTGACGCTGTCGAGCAGGTAGCGACGCAGTTCGTCGCACAGCTTCGGCAGGTTCTCTTTCGGCAGCAGACGCAGCTCCTGGGTGGAGTCCACTAACGCCAGTGTCGGGTATTTGGCAATATCAAAACTCATCAAAGGCTCATCGAGATAGGTAGTTTATTTATTACGCTGGATTATGTAGTCCGCTAGCGCTTCCAGTGCCGAGGTATCCAGGGATTGCGCGGCCAGCTGACTCAGCGACTGACGGGCATCCTCTATCAGATCTCGGGCTTTACGCTGGGCTTGCTCAAGTCCCAGCAGGGCGGGGTAGGTACTTTTGCCAAGCTGCTGGTCCGCACCCTGACGTTTACCCAATGTTGCAGTATCGCCCACCACATCCAGAATGTCATCCTGAACCTGGAACGCCAGACCGATGCTTTCTGCGTATCTGTCCAGAATCGGCAGGGCTTTCCGCCCTTTCTCCCCGGCGCTCAATGCCCCCAGTCGAACGGCGGCACGTATTAATGCCCCCGTTTTATGGCGATGAATACGCTCCAGCTGTTCAAGATTCACCTGACGGCCTTCGGCTTCCAGATCCAGCGCCTGTCCGCCGCACATGCCGGCCACGCCGCTGGCCATCGCCAGTTCGGACACCATGGCCAGACGATCGCGGTCGCTCACTTCGACCATCGGCGCATCGCTCAGAATCGAGAACGCCAGCGTTTGCAGGGCGTCTCCGGCCAGAATGGCATTTGCCTCGCCAAACTTAATGTGGCACGTTGGCTGGCCGCGACGCAGATCGTCATCGTCCATGGCCGGTAAATCATCGTGGATCAGCGAATAGGCGTGGATGCACTCAACGGCAGCGGCCGGGGCGTCCAGCGTGGCGTCGCTGATACCGAACATGTTGCCCGTGGCATACACCAGGAACGGCCGCAGGCGCTTTCCACCCAAGAGTGCGCCATAGTGCATGGCTTCAACCAGTGGAGTGTTCTGAAAAGGCTGTGGCGCGATAAAACGGCGCAGGGCGTCGTTGGCGCGCACAACGCGCGCCTGAAGCTCGGTGGCAAAATCCATTTACTCGGCGTCCGGTATGAAGGGCGCAGGTTTGGCATCTTCGGCATCAGAGAGCAAGATCTGCACGCGCTGCTCGGCCTGCTGCAGTTTGACCTGCCCCTGGCGCGCCAGCTGCACGCCGCGTTCGAATTCGTTCAGCGCCTCTTCCAGCGGTAAATCGCCGCTTTCAAGACGGGTTACGATGTGCTCCAGTTCATTCAGCGCAGTTTCGAAACTGGCCGGTGCATCGTTCTTCTTCGGCATAGTGAATTGACTCTTATATTCTCAGCCCCGACATGGTAACGGACTCGGGGCAATTATCAAATAACGCGCAATGTGCACAGGAGCCGCGCGATGGTGGTATACTTGCGCGCCTGGAAGCAGCCTTCGGTTATAGGGGCTGCTGTACTTTTCCATTACAAGCCTTATCGCTTGCCTAAGAAACATTGCCGCCATGAAGTTTATCATTAAATTGTTCCCTGAAATCACCATCAAAAGCCAATCTGTGCGTTTGCGCTTTATTAAAATTCTCACCGGGAACATCCGTAACGTATTAAAGCACTACGATGACACCCTTGCCGTGGTGCGTCACTGGGACCACGTAGAAGTTCGCGCGAAAGACGAAAACAAGCGTCTGGATATTCGCGACGCGCTGACCCGCATTCCGGGTATCCACCACATTCTGGAAGTGGAAGATGTACCCTTCACTTCCCTGCATGACATCTTTGAGAAGGCGCTGGCGCAGTATCGCGATCAGATCGAAGGCAAAACCTTCTGCGTGCGCGTGAAGCGTCGCGGCAAGCATGAGTTCAGCTCAATTGAAGTAGAACGCTACGTTGGCGGCGGTCTGAACCAGCACGTTGAAACGGCGCGCGTGCGTCTGACTCACCCTGACGTGACCGTGAATCTCGAAATTGAAAACGATCGCCTGCTGCTGGTGAAAGGCCGCTACGAAGGTATCGGCGGCTTCCCGATCGGCACGCAGGAAGATGTGCTGTCGCTGATCTCCGGCGGTTTTGACTCCGGTGTTTCCAGCTATATGCTGATGCGTCGTGGCTGCCGCGTTCACTACTGCTTCTTCAACCTGGGCGGTGCGGCGCATGAAATTGGCGTACGTCAGGTGGCGCATTACCTGTGGAACCGCTTCGGCAGCTCCCACCGTGTACGCTTTGTGGCGATCAACTTTGAACCGGTTGTCGGTGAAATCCTGGAGAAGGTCGACGACGGTCAGATGGGCGTGGTGCTCAAGCGCATGATGGTGCGCGCAGCGTCGAAAGTGGCTGAGCGCTACGGCGTGCAGGCGCTGGTCACCGGCGAAGCGCTGGGCCAGGTGTCGAGCCAGACCCTGACCAACCTGCGCCTGATCGATAACGTCTCCGACACGCTGATCCTGCGCCCGCTCATCTCCCATGACAAAGAGCACATCATCGATCTGGCGCGTGAAATCGGCACTGAAGATTTCGCCCGTACCATGCCGGAATATTGCGGCGTGATCTCGAAAAGCCCAACCGTGAAGGCGGTGAAGGCGAAAATCGAAGCGGAAGAAGAAAACTTTGATTTCGCCATCCTGGATAAGGTGGTGGCGGAAGCGTCGAACATCGATATCCGCGAGATCGCTCAGCAGACTCAGCAGGACGTCGTAGAAGTTGAAACCGTCAGCGGTTTCGGCGCTAACGATGCGATCCTCGATATTCGCTCCGTTGACGAGCAGGACGACAAACCATTGCAGGTTGAAGGCGTTGAGGTCGTGTCTCTGCCGTTCTACAAGCTGAGCACCAAATTTGGCGATCTGGATAAGAGCAAAACCTACCTGCTGTGGTGTGAGCGTGGCGTGATGAGCCGTCTGCAGGCGCTCTATCTGCGCGAGCAGGGCTTTGCCAATGTGAAGGTGTATCGCCCGTAGCGTTCTTGCCCGGTAGCGCGAGCGCTACCGGGCCTGCGATTCTATGCTCTTTTTGGCCGGGTAATCGACAATGGAAAAAAAACATAAGTACTGGGAAATCAAAGAGAGAATCAAAAAAGATATTCTCAATGAAGTCTACAAAAAGGGCGAGAGCATTCCGTCGGAGCGCGATCTTGCCGGTATTTATGACGTTACGCGCGTAACGGTTCAGAAAGCCATGGCGATGCTGGTACAGGAAGGGTATATCGAGCGTATCCACGGCAAGGGCATGTTTGTTTTAAAAAATACTGCCAGCAATATTTACATTCTGAATAATGAAAAGAGTGACAGTATTCTTGGGTTTTCCCGTGAATTTCAGGGGCGGGTCAACGTAACCAGCCGCTTGCTGACGTTGACGACCCTTCACGCCGACGCGGCGCTGGCACAGCACCTCGAAATTGCGCAGGGTGATGATGTCTGGTTTATTCGCCGTATCCGTTTACTGGACGGACAGCCGGTGTTAATTGAAGACAGCAATATTCCTCACAAGGTGGTTGCCACTGTTCCGCAGGCTATTCTCGAAGCGGGATCGCTGTATGGCTATATCGAAGACTTTACTGGTAAGAAAATCAGCGACGCCGATTCACTGATTGAAGCGGATCTGTTTGATGAGGCGCTGGCGGCCCATCTCAATATTCTGCCGGGCCAGCCGATGTTGAAAATTACCGAAGTCACGCGCCTCGATGACGGTAGAGCGTTTAACTTCTCCATCAGCTACAACCGGGCAGATATTTTCCGCGTCAAGAATATGCACATCAAACGATAACAGGCGCATCAGCGCCTGTTTCTCTTTTACAGCTTAGCGGCTGCCGCTTTATCAACAATGATCCTTAACCGTGGGTGCGGCTTTAGCAGCGTCGCGGGAACCGCCGGGTCCGGTGCGGAATTGACGGTTGTTGCGATGATGTCGGCTTTTTTCTCGCCGCTTGCCATCAAAATAATGGCCCGTGAGGCCAGGATAGTCTTCATCCCCAGCGAAATGCCCTGACGGATATGACGCTGCTGGCCGAAGTATTTAACCGAAACGGCCTGCGTCACCGCATCCAGATCCACGACGTGGCAGCCGGTATCAACGGCGGCGCCCGGTTCATTGAAGCCGATATGGCCGTTCATACCGATCCCCAGCACAATGATGTCTGGCCCGCCGTGGGCCGCAATAAAGTTATCCACACGCTGGCACTCTTCCTCGGGGGAGTTCGTCAGGCCGTCAAAAAAACAGATCTGATCGTCGCGCAGGGCCAGGTGGCTAAAGAAATGGCCCCATACCATCTCCCGGCAGCTGCCTTTATCGGCCTGGCCCAGACCCAGCCACTCATCCAGGCCAACAAATGCCGCACGGGTAAAATCGACCTTACCCTGTTTGCTGGCGCGCACCAGCGCGGCAAAAACGCCCAGCGGCGTATCTCCACCCGCGATGCAAATCAGCGCGTCGGGTTTTTGCGTAACCGTTTCAAAGACCGCTTTCGCCACGGCGTCACTCAGCGCCGCATAATCTTCTGTCTGTTCTACGTTCATTGTGCGTCCTTACGTTTGGCGTACTGGGGTAAATAACGGTGGTTGACCTCAAGGTATTCGTTAAGGATCTGCTCTGCCGCGGCGGCAGATGGCACCAGGGGATTGACGCTCAGCGCCAGCAGCGCCGTGTCGTAATGTCCGGTGACAGCGGCTTCAACGGTCAGCTCTTCGTAGGCCTTCACGCTCTGGATCAGGCCGCGGATCTTCACGGGCAGCCTGCCATAGGCGAGGGGATGCGCGCCGTTTCGGTCGATCATGGCGTTGGTTTCCAGCGTGACGTGATCCGGCAGATCGGGCGTTGTACCCCTGTTAGGAACATTTACAACGTGGATCTCTTTTTTATCGTTATAAATAGCGCTGATGATCGAGCATGCGGTATCGGAGTACCAGGCGCCTCCGCGCTGCTCCAGCTCTTTCGGCTTGTGCGCGAGATGAGGGTCCTGATAAAGCGTAAAAAGCCGTTGCTCAATTTCGCGCGTCTGCTCGCCGCGAGTTCCCTTTGTATTCGCATCGCGCAGCGCGGCGTCGGTCATCTCGCGGGTCAGGAAATAGTATTTCAGGTAGGAGATAGGGTACATGTGGAGCGCCCTGGCAAAGCGGGCGCTGAACCCAATATCCGGTATATTTTTCAGAGAGTTATTTGCGCTGCCCTCGGCCAGTTTCTCAATAAAGTCGTCGGTATAATCCTCTCCCTTGAGGAAAATTTGATCGGCAAAAATAAGATGGTTCAGACCAATAATGCGTGCGTAAACGTCCGATTTCTGCACACCGTAGGCTTTGGCGATGTCCATCATCATGCTGTTTGCGCCACTGCAAATGCCTATGGTCCGAATGGCCGAGTGGCGGGTGATCGCCTCGGTGACAATCCCGGCCGGGTTGGTGAAGTTAATCAACCAGCCGTTCGGGCACCATCTTTCCATGTCCTTACAGATATCCAGCAGGACCGGGATCGTGCGTTGGGCTTTCATAAACCCGCCGGGACCTGTCGTCTCTTGCCCCAGAACGCCGTATTTTAGCGGAATTTTTTCATCGTTGATGCGGGCATCAAGGAAGCCGACGCGCAGCTGCGTGGTGACAAAATCGGCATCTTTCAGCGCCTCTTCCCGATCGAGCGTCAGGTGGATATTCATCGGGAGCCCGGCTTCAGCTACCATGCGCTGGGCCAGCTTTCCGACAATCTCCAGCTTCTCTTTTCCCTCTTCAATATCGAGCAAATAATAATCGGTGACCGGCAGCTCTGCGTAGCGTTTGATAAAACCGTCGATCAGTTCTGGCGTATAGCTGGAGCCGCCGCCAATAGTGACAACCTTGAGCTTTTTCATCGTGGTTCCTTTTTACAAGATGGGGTCGGAAAGCGTGTCCGCATTGCGGCGGGCATTCTCTTCGGCCGCTTCGGTTTCAAGCTGTTTGCGCTCGGCCAGTTTGAAAAACGGCAGCCAGACCAGGGCGGAAATAACCAGCGTGCAGACGGACCAGATCACGGCAGGGATATTGCCGCCGGTCACGAACCATGCGGCGAAGATCGGCGGCATGGTCCAGGGGATCTGTAAGACGGGGCGACCGATGATGTCGAAGTACATCAGCGACCAGGTTGAGATGCACAGGATCATCGGCGTCAGGGTAAACGGGATCATCAGCAGTGGATTGAAGACAATCGGGCAACCGAAAATGACGGGTTCATTAATACAAAATATCGCGGAGGGCAGGGAGAGCTTGCCCACTGATTTGTACAGCCGACTGCGGGAACGCAGCATGGCAATGACAAGCCCCATGGTCGCGCCCGTTCCGCCCAGGCACATAAAGACGATATAAAACCCGTCGGCGGTAATATGGGGAATGGGCTGATGATGCAGATAGGCCTGGGTATTTTCAGCGATGTATTTCAGGAAAATGGGGCTGGTGATGCCGGAAAGCACATTGTCGCCATGTATGCCGCAGCACCACAGCAGCGAAATCAGAAAAATAAGCACCAGCATGCCCGGCAGCGAACCGAGGCCGGAGACAAGCGGGCTGAGCAGCAGGGTGAAGAAGTGGTTGATATCAAAATTCAGGATGACCCGAATCAGCCAGATCAGAGTGATTGCCACCGCGGCGGGGATCAGGCTCGCAAAAGATTGCGCCACGGCAGGAGGCACGCCCTCCGGCAGGGTGATCACGACGTTGTGCCGGATAAAAAATCGCACAATTTGCACCGTCAAAATCGCCAGGATGATGGCAGAAAACAGCCCCGCGGCACCAAGATTGTCAACGTTGAGCTGATAGTTGTCGTTGAGTTGTGCCAGTAAGAAAACCACCAGCGTGACTATGCTGCAGGTGATGGCGTTGAGGTTGTACTCCTTCGCGAGGTTGTAGCTGATACCCACCGCAGAAATCAGCCCTATCGCACCAAAGGTAACAGCCACCGGGGCGCTGAGCTTTTCGGCAAACGGGCCAAGCCATTCACTCCAGCCGGGTAACGGTAGATTGGCGAGAATGAGAAACAGGCTGCCGGTGATGGTGAAGGGTAAGGTCAGCGCAATACCGTTGCGCACGGCGACCAGTATTTTATTTTCGCCTACGCGAATCAGTACAGGAATGACTCTGCGCTCAAGAAATGTAATCACATTGCTTACTCCAGAAGAGATTTCTGCTCTCCCGCCGCTGTTGATGTTATCAGGCTTTGCTGGCGGATTTTTAAACTGGTATATACCAGTTGGGTGCAGTTTTTCACGGTTCTTTTAGCCTGTCAAACAGGCGTGCAACGTGGTAGAAATATGATTATTTCTATGAAAATAAAGGTTTTTTTTAGGTGTAAAACGGTGGGGTGAAGCTTCAGGGCAGGGAAATGAATCGCAGAATTGTGACGCTGGCTGCACTATTTCTCCAGGGCAGACGGGCCAGCGCGTTGCCAGCCCGGAAGGACATCAGGCTTCGTAGAAATTATAAATTCCCGCCGCCATCACCAGCGACGAAGCCACTTCGTAGGCCTTCTCGCGCCCGACCAGCAGGTCGATAATCTTCAGCCCGAAATCAATCGCCGTACCCGGTCCCTGGCTGGTGAGCAGGTTGACGCGCGGGTCCCAGACAACGCGCTTGTCCACCCACTGATCTTCCGGGATGGTCTCTTTGAGCGCAGGGAAGCCGGTCATGTTGCCAATCGGGAAGAGATCGTGCGGCACCAGAACTGTGCCGGCTGAGGCGCAGATAGTGGCGACGATGCGCCCTGAAAGGTGAAACTGACGAACGGTCTCAACCAGCAACGGGCTGTCGCGAAAACACTCCGCGCCTTTCAGACCGCCAGGCAGCACGATGATGTCGTAATCGCCATCCGCCACCTGCACCAGCGGCGCATCGGCGAGGATCTTCACGCCGCGTGAGCAGGTGACAGCCAGGTTGCCGTCGCTGGCCACGCTGGCCGTTGTGACGGCGATACCGCCGCGTACCATCACATCGATGGTGGTCACGGCTTCCATTTCTTCGCTACCAGGGGCGAGGCAGACCAGTGCCGACACGCTCATATTCACTCTCCTTACGTTTAACCAGGTCATACAGGCGGGCGTTTTCCGGCACTGCAACACCGTGCGCGCGAGCGCGTTTTAACAGATAGCCGGTGATATAGTCGATTTCGGTATGGCGTAGCGCCCGAACGTCCTGCAGCATCGACGAGATATTTTCTGCCGTACTATCAATTACCTGGTCGACATAATAGCGTAAATCCTCCGCCGACGTGTGCAGGCCTTCACGCTCAATCACTGCCGCCACCTCGGCACACAGCACGGCAACCTCCTGCGGATGATTTTGCAGCTCGCCGTTGGGGCAATCCCACAGCGCGGTCAGCGGATTTATCACGCAGTTCACCGCCAGCTTACGCCACAGCTGCGGGCGAATAGTGTTGTGCCAGGCCACGTCCGGCAGCACGCTTTGCAGAACGTCAGCCAGATAGCTGTAGTCGCCATCCTGTTCGCGGGCAGGGCCGATGTGTGTTACGCCGCTGGCAACGTGGACGATGATGTTGCCATCCCGACGCGCGGCATGGGTGGTAATGCCCATCAGCAGCGGCTGCGCGATGCTTTTCAGCTCATCAAGGGTTCCCATGCCGTTGTGCAGCAGCAGAATAGGCGATGTCGGGGGGAGTTGGGCCGCCAGGGCTTTTACCGCATCTGAAACCTGCCACGCTTTCAGCGTGACCAGCAGCAGATCGCTTTGCGCCAGAAAATCCGGATCGTTGGCGGTGAGTGATTCGTTAAAGATGCTTCCGTCTTCATCAATCAGGTTTACACTGCAATAGGGCTGTGGCACACGCAGCCAGCCCTGTACCTCGTGTCCGTGCTTGCACAGCGCCGTCAGCCACAGCTGACCAAGCGCCCCGCATCCGAGCACTGTTATTTTCATTGTTCCTCCTCACCTGCAACTGCGCCAGGTGTTACGGCCTAAGTATAGCGCCGTCAGCTAAGCTTCTCGTTATGCCTCGTTACGGGTATTATGCAACGCAACAAAAATGAAGGGAGAAGAAAAGATGCCATCTTTCGATATTGTTTCCGAAGTTGATATCCAGGAAGTCCGCAACGGCGTGGATAACGCAAGCCGTGAAGTTGAGTCACGTTTCGATTTTCGTGGCGTTGAGGCGACGTTTGAGCTGAACGACGCAAATAAGACCATTAAAGTGCTGAGCGAGTCTGATTTCCAGGTCAATCAGCTGCTCGATATTCTGCGCGCCAAGCTGTTAAAACGCGGCATTGAAGGCACCTCGCTGGACGTGCCGGAAGAGTTTGTCCACAGCGGGAAAACCTGGTTTGTTGAAGCCAAACTCAAGCAGGGTATTGAGAGCGCGGTGCAGAAGAAAATCGTTAAGCTCATCAAGGACAGCAAGCTGAAGGTCCAGGCGCAGATCCAGGGCGAAGAGATCCGCGTTACCGGTAAATCCCGTGATGATTTGCAGGGCGTAATGGCGCTGATCCGCGGCGGCGATCTGGGACAGCCGTTCCAGTTTAAAAACTTCCGCGATTAAGACGAAAATGCCCGGTCAGACCGGGCATTTTTTCAGGCGTTTAGCGCCTGCTCCACTTCAAACCGGTTGGTGACTTTGCTGTCAATTTTGACATAGGCGCTGCGCTCTTCCGGGACGATAAGCACTTCATTCACCCCTTCCGTGGCCTCAAGCCGCTGTTTCAGCGTTTCGCTAATCTCTATGCCCTCAGGGATTTCAACGCGCAGGCTGCTCACGTAGCGTGGCTCTTTCATGGTGCTGGAGACAAACAGCCAGACCATCGCCAGCAGCGCCCCCATCAGGAATACGGTTTGCGAGTCAAACAGGCCGTCCACCCAGCC
Organism: Enterobacter sp. 2VL; assembly: GCF_005503595.1. Lineage (NCBI taxonomy): Bacteria > Pseudomonadati > Pseudomonadota > Gammaproteobacteria > Enterobacterales > Enterobacteriaceae > Enterobacter > Enterobacter sp. 2VL. Next base: position 699,324 of record NZ_SCNE01000002.1, on the reverse strand, counting down.
GCCGAGCGAGCCGCCGATAGCCACGCCGAGGAACTGGCTGGTGGAGTAAATGCCCATCGCCGTGCCTTTATAGCCCGCAGGAGACTCTTTGCTGATCAGCGACGGCAGCAGTGCTTCCATCAGGTTAAACGCCAGGAAGAACAGCTGCACGCCGGCAACCAGCTCCCAGAAGTGCGGGCCGGAGCCCCACAGCACGATCTCCGCAATCAGCAGCAGCGCCACGCAGCCCACGAAAACGCGCTTCATCTTGCGCTTCACTTCGGCATAGATAATAAACGGCACCACCGAGAGGAAGGAGATGAGCATCGTCACCAGATAAATTTTCCAGTGTTCTTCCGCCGGGAAGCCTGCTGCCGCCAGCTGGCCCGGCAGGGCGACAAAGGTCGACATCAGCAGAATATGCAGACACATAATGCCGAAGTTCAGCTTCAGCAGGCGCGGTTCAACCAACACTTTGCTGAAGCAGCCTTTCACCATGCCGGATTCACGGTTGAGGACGTGGTTTTTGCTGTCCGGCACCACCCACAGGGTTAAGGCGATACCTACGCTTGCCAGCACGGCGATCATCCAGAACAGGGCGTGCAGGCCGAGGTGATGGGTAATGATCGGGCCGAGAACCATCGCGATGGCAAAGGTGACGCCAAAGCTGACGCCGATAAACGCCATCGCCTTGGTGCGGTTTTGCTCGCGGGTTAAATCCGACAGGAGCGCCATGACGGCAGCGGCAATCGCGCCGGAGCCTTGCAGGGCGCGGCCAAGAATAATCCCCCAGATGGAGTCGGAGAGGGCGGCAATCACGCTGCCGAGCACAAAGACGAGCAGCCCACCGACGATCAGCGGTTTACGGCCCACGCGGTCTGACAGCAGGCCAAAGGGGATCTGGAAAATGGCCTGGGCTAAACCATAGATACCAATGGCCAGGCCAATCAACGCTTCGCTGGCACCCTGAAGCGCCATGCCGTACGTGGTCAGAACAGGCAGGACCATAAACATGCCAAGCATACGTAGCGAGAAAACAGTCCCTAAACCCCAGGTCGCGCGCAACTCGCCCGGCGTCATTTTATAATCGTTCATTACCACCTCTACCAAAAAGCAGGCCATAGTTTAGGCGGGGTGATAAGTGTGGTAAATAGGTGTTTGTTTAAGAGATATTACGAGGGTGTAATAAAAGCACCCCCGGGTAAAAAAATTACGCTTCCACGCGCAGGCCGTAGCTTTTGAATTTCTCCAGCACGACGGCAATTTCGTCGTCATCCAGCACCGGAACCGGGTCTACAATCGCCAGCGTTGTCAGATACAGTTTTGCCAGCACTTCCACCTCCTGTGCCAGCCACAGCGCTTTTTCGAGACTCTCTTCGCAGGTGATTAACCCATGATGCTGCAGCAGCGTGGCGTTGCGATCGCGCAGGGCAACGGCAACGTGTTCGGATAACGCCCGCGTGCCGAAGGTGGCGTAGGGCGCGCAGGGGATTGAGTTGCCGCCCGCGGCCGCGATCATGTAGTGAATGGCCGGGATCGGACGATTGAGTATCGAAACCGCCGTGCAGTGGACGGCATGGTTATGCACCACCGCGTTGGCTTCCGGGCGGGTTTGATACACCACCTGATGAAAACGCCATTCGCTGGACGGCAGCTTCCCCTCCTCGTGGCGACCCCCGGCATCAACGTAGACGATGCTCTCTTCGGTCAGGCGCTCGTAGGGAATGCCGGTCGGCGTGATCAGCATGCCGTCGCGGTAGCGCACGCTGATATTGCCTGCGGTGCCCTGATTTAATCCCAGATGGGTCATCTCAAGGCAGGTGTCGATGATGTCTCTGGCTAATCTGGCTCGTTCCATTTTTATTCTCCGGGTACAGTTTTATTTTTACTGGCGGGAACGTTTGACCAGCTTCATATCCACCTTCGCCGTCTCGTTGACCGCTTCGCCGTCGATGGCTCGTTGCATCAGCTCAAACGCTTTTTCCGCCCAGGTATCTTCATCCTGCTGCATCGACCAGACGCTGTTCGGCAGGAATCCCAGCATGGGGTGTTCATCGAACGTACCGATATTGATGTGCTGCGGCACGGTGCCGGCGCGCGCGCGCAGCGCCTCGATTGCCCCTTCCAGCACCGGGAGCGACGAGGCGATAAAAGCCTGGGGTACGCCATGGCTGTCGATCAGTTTGTCCATCAGGGCATATCCTCCCTGCGGCGTATTGTCCGGGCCTTCAATCACCCAGTCGCGGTGATCAATGCCCGCCATGTTCAGGGCATGCAAATAGCCGTTAAGTCGGTCGGTGATGCTCGGCAGGGCGGTATCGCCTACCAGGAACCAGAGCGGGGTATCGCTGACGCCCAACATGCTGCGCGCCAGTTCATCGCCACCGGCTTCGTTATGACTCTCCACCAGCGCGTTGTCGGTGAAGCCAAAATCCCGGTCGAGAAGCACCAGCGGCTTTTGGATCTGCCGCAGATGATGCTGCTGGTTTTCCAGCGTCGAGGGGACGATAAACAGGCCGTCGACGTTTCGCGCCATCAGGGCTCTGACCAGCTTGTTCTCATAGTCCACGTCGTTGTAGGTACAGCTGATCATCAGCTGATAGCCCGAACGGCGGCAGCGCAGCTCCAGCTTTTCTGCAAGCGTGGCGAAGAACACGTTCGAGATATTGGGGACGATCAGCCCCAGCGTCTCGGTTTTGTTCAGCTTCAGGCTGCGCGCTGAATGATTCAGGGTGTAGCCGTAGCGCTCGACGTGTTCATTGATTCTGGCCTGCGTTTTCATGCTGATCCGGTACTGCCCGGCTTTGCCGCCCAGCACCAGGCGCACGGTGGTAACGGATAAATTCAGGTCCTTCGCTATCTGTTCAACTGTTTTGGCCATCGCTACGCCTCAATCCTTTTCGTGTGTGAAAAACCGCAGATAAAGCATACGCATCCTGCCATTACATTTCCTGTTGCATCAGTTGATTAAGCGCCTGCTGCTGGGTCCATAGCGCCAGGTAGGTGGCATATTTTTGCTGGTGGAAGGTGGCGGTTTCCGGGCGAGGGGCGATGACGTCGCCGGTGTTGACCATCGCCCGGGTCGCGTCGGACAGCGTTGCCCACGCGCCGCTGGCAACCGCGCCACAGAGTGCAGCCCCCAGCGTAACGGCATCTTCTTCAGCCAGAAGGTGAATGTGACAGCCGGTGGCATCGGCATACTCCCGCAGCCACAGCCGGTTATGGGTCGCCCCGCCGCAGATAACAATGCGCGACAGCCTGTGACCGTGATTGTGCAGGGTGTCGATGATATGCCGCGTGCCGTAGGCGATAGCCTGCAACGTCGCAAGGTAGAGCCTCGCCAGCGCGCGCTCGCCGGTCTCTAACGTCAGCCCCACTACGCTCCCCCGGGCGTCCGGGCGCGAGCGCGGGGAACGATTGCCGTGGTGATCCGCCAGAACATGCAGGTTACGGGTCGGGTATTTCTCTTCCTGCTCCAGCGCGGCCACCCAGTCGTTAATTACCGCGACCGGATGGCGTTGCGCCGCCTCGGCTTTGGCAAACAGCGCCGCGCTGGCGTGATGCTCGCGCAGCGTCCAGTCAACCAGCGCGCCCGCGGCGCTTTGCCCGCCTTCCGTCAGCCAGTAGCCGGGAAGCATCGCCCCCCAGTATGGGCCCCAGACGCCGGGAGTAAAGATCGCCGTCTGGCTGGCAAGCATATGGCAGTTTGATGTGCCGCTAATCAGCGCCAGCGTACCTTCAGGCTGTGCGCCGGTCAGCGCCACGCCGCCCGCGTGGGCGTCAATCATCCCGCCGGCGACAATAACGTGTTCGGGTAATCCCAGCTCTTGTGCCGCCTGCGGGCTTAGCGTGCCGGCGCGGTCGGCCACGTCGAGGATCGTCTCAGGGATTTTGGTCAGCAGGCTCTCCAGCCCCACGGCCTGAAGCAGCGTATCGCTGAAGCGCGCCTCGTGCGCCAGATAGTTCCACTTGCAGGTGAGGGTGCACAGGCTGGCGACGTCCTGACCGGTCGCTTTCCACACCAGAAAATCAGCCAGATCGAAAAAGCGCCAGGCGTTGTTCCAGGTTTCGGGATGGCGTTCTTTAAGCCACAGCAGCTTTGGCAGCTCCATCTCAATGCTCACCTCGCCGCCCACGTAGCCAAGTGCCGGGTCGCGGGTGGCATTGATGCGGGCAGTCTCCTCCTGCGCCCGGTGATCCATCCACATAATAATGTCCTGCGCCGCCGGGCTGTCCGGCGACGCGCTCAGGCCATGGCCCTGGGCGTCCAGCGCCACCAGCGAGCAGGTGGCGTCGAACCCTATGGAGCGGATCGCGTCGCGGGCGATCCCGGATGCATTGACGGCTTCCCGTACCGCGGCGCAAACCTGTTGCCAGATTTCCGCAGAGGATTGTTCTACGCGCGCGTTGTCGGCGCGAAACTGCGAAATCGGGCGGGTCGCGAAGCGCAAACGCTCGCCCTGTGCGGAGTACAGCCCGGCGCGCACGCTGGCCGACCCGACATCAACCCCGAGGAAATAGCCGTCACTCATCCTGAACTCCCTTATTTTTTACCAAACGGATGCAGCAGTTTATCAATTTCAGGGGTGTTGATATTCTGCGCGTTGACATATTTGACTGGAATATCAATTTCTTTCGCCACGGTCTGCCCGGCGATTGCCGCATTAAGCGCCTTAATCCCCTGATAGCCAATCTGGTATGCGTCCTGCACCACAAACCCCTGGATCACACCGTTCTTGAGGAAGTTGATGATCGCTTCGGTACTGTCGAAGCCAATGACTTTGACTTTGCCTTTCAGGTTTTGGCTGTCGATGGCGTTCGCCACGCCCAGCGTTGAACCTTCGTTGGTGGCATAAATGCCCGCGATATCCGGGTTGGCCTGAACCATATCGATGGTTTTATCCATCGCTTTTTGCGGATCGCCGTCGCTGTACTGCACCGGCAGCACCTGAATGTCCGGGTACTTCGCCTTCATCTCTTCGCTGAAACCTTCGGAACGTTCGATAGCCGATGTTGTTCCGGCAACGTGCGCAATAATGCCCACCTTGCCTTTTTTGCCGACCTGTTCGGCCAGCGCATCGGCCGCCTGCGCGCCCGCCTTACGGTTGTTGGTGGCGACAAAACTGGCCGGAATATCGGAGTTTACGCCGGAGTCAAAGGTCACGACCTTGATCCCGCGGCTGTTGGCGGTTTCCACCAGCGGGGCAAGGGCGTTGGCGTCCAGCGCAGCCAGCAGCAGGCCGTCCGGTTTTTGCGCCATGGTGTTTTCCACCAGCTGGATCTGCTCGGCGATTTGCGTTTCATCCGCCGGGCCTACGTAGCTGGTCTTATCCCCCAGCTCTTTTGCAGCGGCTTCGGTCCCCATTTTGACCGTCTGCCAGAATTCGTGCTGGTAGCCTTTACTGACCACCGGCAGGTTTAACTCTTTCGCCAGCGTGCTGCTGGTCATGATTGCGGCGAGCGACAGGGCGCTCAGGATATGGCTGGTTTTCATTATTTTGCTCCGTAGTAGGGTTTGCAGGGCTTTTTTATGTCGGGAACCTAACGCATTCTTTTACGCAACGTATCCAGATAGACGGCAGCAACGACCACGACTCCCATCGCCACCATCTGCCAGAACTGGGAGACCCCCATCAAATTGAGGCCGTTTTTCAGCACGCTCATAATGAACGCGCCGATGATGGTGCCGCCGATGGTACCCACGCCGCCCATCAGGCTGGTGCCGCCGATAACCACGGCAGCGATAGCTTCCAGCTCGTAACCCACTCCCACGGTGGGCTGGCCGGAGTTGAGGCGCGAGGCGAGGATCACCCCGGCCACGCCGGTTAACAGGCCGCAGAAGGCATAGACGAAAATCTTCACCCGCTGCACGTTGATCCCGGAAAGGTGCGCTGCGGTTTCATTGCTGCCGACGGCGTAGATATAGCGCCCCATCACCGTTTTTTTCAGGATCCACATGGCAATCAGCGCCACAATCACCAGGTAAAACACCGGATAGGGCAGGACATCGAACAGACGGCCCTGCGCCAGCATTCGGAACTGCGGGTAGTCAGAGAAGTAAATCGCGCGTCCGTCGGTCATCACCATGTTGATGCCGCGAACCGACATCATCAGCCCGAGGGTGGCGATAAACGGCGGGATGGTCATCTTCGTCACCAGAAATGCGTTCACATAACCGCACACGCCGCCCGCCAGCACGCCCGCCAGAATACACACCGGCAGCGGCAGCCCAAACCCGGCGGCGCTCCCCACTGCAACGCCTGAAAAGGCCACCACCGAGCCAAGCGACAGGTCGATCCCGGCGGTGATAATCACAAAGGTGACGCCAATAGCCATGATGCCAATCACCGCCGTTTGCAGGGCGATGGTCATGATATTTTCGGTATTAAAGAAGAACGGTGAGCTGAAGCTGAAAAACAGCACCAGCAGCACCAGGCTAAACAGGGGGGCGAGGCGCATCAGCAGCGCTTTATTTATCTTCACAGAAGCATTCCCGCGTTGCGGCGAAGGGACGGTAACGGACATGATTAATCCTCCAGCGTGGCGTATTGCATGATTTTTTCCTGAGTGGCGTGCTCAGCCTCTATTTCGCCGGCAATACGACCGCTGCGCATCACCAGGATGCGGTCGCACATGCCCAACACTTCCGGCAGTTCGGATGAAATCATGATGATCGATTTACCTTTAGCGACAAGGCGGTTCATTAATTCATAAATTTCCAGCTTGGCGCCGACGTCTATTCCCCGGGTTGGCTCATCAAAAATTAAAATGTCGGTGTCTTTACAGACCCAGCGGGCGATGATGATCTTTTGCTGATTGCCGCCGCTGAGGTTGAGGGCCGCCTGTTCCAGATGCGGCGTTTTAATTCGCAATGCATCCACCAGTTTTTGGCTGGACGCCCGGCAGCGTTTTTCATCAACGTTGCCCGCCACGCCGGAATAGTCCGGGTAATTGCCGAGCATGATGTTCATTTCAACGGAGAGGCCGAGGGCAAGCCCCTCTTTTTTGCGGTCTTCGGTTAAATAGCTGATGCCTTTGCCAATGGCGTCCGCCACGTCTTTGATGCGGGTTGGCGTGCCGTTCAGCGTCAGGGTGCCGCCGTCGATCGGATCGGCCCCAAACAGCGCTCTGCCAAGCTCCGTCCGGCCCGCACCCATCAGACCGGCCAGGCCGAGGATCTCCCCGCGCCAGAGGGTAAAATCGATATCCTTCAGTACGCCGTTGCGCGTCAGGCCAGTTACCTCAAGCACTTTCTCAGTGCGCTGATGCGGTGGGCGTTTGGGATAGATATTGTCGAGATTGCGGCCCACCATCATGGCGATCAGCTCGCTAATCTGCACCCTGTCGTAATCGACGGTGGCGATGTACTGCCCGTCGCGCATTACCGTGGCGCGGTCGGCAATCAGCGCCAGCTCCTCCAGGCGGTGCGAGATGTAGACGATGCCCGTTCCCTGGGCCTTGAGCATATGCGTCACCTCGAACAGGCTCTCTATTTCGCTCTCGGTCAGCGCGGCGGTGGGCTCATCCATAATCAGCACTTTTGCGTTAACGGAAATGGCTTTGGCAATTTCCACCATCTGTTGCTGAGCCACGGTTAAATCACTGACCCGGGCATCCGGAGCAATCTTTAAATTCAGGGTTTGCAGTATTTTCTCAACCGCCTGGCGCTGCGCACGTTTATCGAGCTGCCAGCGGCTGTTTTTGCAAAACTCGCGGCCAATAAAGATATTCTCTTCGACGGTTAAATCGGGAAAGAGATTGAATTCCTGATGGATGATGGTAATACCCGCCAACTGGGCGCTGAGCGGATCGCTGAATGAAACCGGCTGGCCTTCAAACAGGATCTCTCCCGCATCAGGTTGATACACGCCGGACAGAATTTTCATCAGCGTCGATTTACCGGCGCCGTTTTCGCCCAGCAGGGCATGCACCTCGCCGCGACGTAAATCAAAATCAACCTGGCTCAGCGCAAGAACGCCGGGAAAGCGTTTCGTTATCCGCTTCATCTGTATAAGAGTTTCTGACATTGCAAGATTCCTGTGTTGGAAAGGCAATGAATCACTGGCATAACGGTTTTATAAGTAAGCTAACTCGACTTAGCTTGCGTCCTTAAAAGCTATTTTAGGGTCAGAATTTAGCCAAATCATTTGTATTCAAATTGTGACGCTGTGCAAAGGTAATTTATTAACCTATTGATAAATATCCAATAATGCTATTTTTGCTGAATCGTAATACCTGACGTCGATCGAATTTTGACCGCTCATCGTGAAACTGCTCACAGATCCTGCACAATTCTCTTGTCTCGTTTTCAGTGCAAAACCTAAGCTAATTCGAGTTAGCAAATTTCACATCTCTCGGTCAACGGTGCTGTCGATGCGCATTTTGTACGGCTACGCCCCATGAAACGGAGAGGTTAACCAACGTGAGGAAGGGCTATGAAAACAAAAACAGCGTTACCCCGTATTGGCATCCGACCCGTTATCGATGGCCGTCGGCTGGGTGTACGCGAATCTCTGGAAGCGCAGACCATGAACATGGCGAAGGCAACGGCGGCGCTGTTGAGCGAAAAACTCCGCCATCCCTGCGGAACGCCTGTGGAATGCGTGATTGCCGATACCTGCATCGCCGGTATGGCCGAGTCGGCGGCCTGTGAGGAGAAGTTCAGCACTTCGCACGTTGGCCTGACGATAACCGTGACGCCCTGCTGGTGTTATGGCAGCGAAACCATTGATATGGATCCCCTGCGTCCGAAAGCCATCTGGGGCTTTAACGGCACCGAGCGCCCCGGCGCGGTGTATCTGGCGGCGGCGCTGGCGGCGCACAACCAGAAGGGCATCCCGGCGTTTTCGATCTATGGTCACAACGTGCAGGACGCAGGGGACGAGAGTATCCCCGCTGACGTAGAAGAAAAACTGCTGCGCTTCGCCCGGGCGGGCCTGGCGGTTGCCAGCATGAAGGGGAAAAGCTATCTCTCCATCGGCGGCGTCTCGATGGGGATTGCCGGCTCGATTGTCGATCATAACTTCTTTGAATCCTGGCTTGGCATGAAGGTCCAGGCCGTGGACATGACTGAACTGCGTCGCCGCATCGATCATAAGATCTACGATGAGCAGGAGCTTGAGCTGGCGCTGGGCTGGGCGAACGCGCATTTCCGCTTTGGCGAGGACAAAAATGCGCAACAGTATCGGCGCGATGAGCAGCAAAACGCAGCGATCCTGCGCGAAAGCCTGCTGATGGCGATGTGTATCCGCGACATGATGCAGGGCAACGCGAAGCTGGCCGATGCTGGACGCGTGGAGGAGTCGCTGGGCTATAACGCCATCGTCTCCGGCTTCCAGGGGCAGCGCCACTGGACGGATCACTACCCGAACGGCGATACCGCAGAAGCGCTGCTCAACAGCTCCTTCGACTGGAACGGCATTCGCCAGCCCTGCCTGGTGGCAACCGAAAACGACAGCCTGAACGGCGTGGCGATGCTGTTTGGCCATTTGATGACGGGGACGGCACAAATTTTTGCCGACGTGCGCACCTTCTGGTCCCCGGAGTCGGTGGCGCGTGTGACCGGCCAGAAGCTTACCGGGCTTGCGGAGCACGGCATTATCCACCTGATTAACTCCGGTTCGGCTGCGCTCGACGGTACGGCCGAGCAGAAAGATGCTAACGGGAAACCGACCCTCAAGCCGCACTGGGAGATGACCCAGCAGGAGGCCGATGCCTGCCTCGCGGCGACCCGCTGGTGTCCGGCGGTGCATGAATATTTCCGCGGCGGTGGCTTCTCGTCTCATTTCCTCACCCGCGGTGGCGTGCCGTTTACCATGACCCGGGTGAATATCATTAAGGGCATTGGCCCGGTACTGCAAATCGCAGAAGGCTGGAGCGTCGATCTGCCCGACGCGGTGCACGACGTATTGAACAAGCGTACGGACTCCACCTGGCCGACGACCTGGTTTGCGCCGCGTCTTACCGGGAAAGGCCCGTTCAGCGATGTCTATTCGGTGATGGCAAACTGGGGGGCGAACCACGGGGTGTTGACCGTGGGACACGTCGGGGCCGACTTCATCACCCTGGCATCCATGCTGCGTATTCCGGTGTGCATGCATAACGTGCCGGACGCGCAGATTTACCGCCCGACGGCCTGGGGTGCGCACGGAATGGACGTCGAAGGGCAGGACTACCGCGCCTGCGAAAACTACGGACCGCTGTACAAACGTTAACCCTGACTGCCCGCCTGTCCGGGCGGGCAACCTGTGGGGGCCATAATGAAAAAATGCTTTCTGGTTCTCGACTGTGGCGCGACCAACGTGCGCGCCATTGCGCTCGATCCTGACGGGAAGATTGTGGCGCGTGCGGCTGTCGCAAACGCCAGCGAAAGCGCGGCTGAAAATCCGGCATGGCATCAGTGGTCGCTGGACGCCATCATGCAGCGATTTGCCCAATGCTGTCAGGCGATCGGCGCGGTCCTGAGTACGTACCGGCTGTGCGGCATAAGCGTCACCACCTTCGGGGTGGATGGCGCGCTGGTGGATGAGACGGGAGAGCTGCTTTACCCGGTGATCAGCTGGAAATGCCCGCGCACGGTCGCGGTGATGGAAAATGCGTCCCGACGCTTCTCCCCGGCAGAGCTGCAGCGAATAACCGGGGTAGGGCAGTTTAGTTTTAACACGTTATACAAAGTGCTGTGGCTGCGGGAAAACCGTCCCGACCTGCTGCAGCGCGCCCATGCCTGGCTCTTTATCTCCTCGCTGATCAACCATCGCCTGACGGGCAAAATGACCACCGATTTCACCATGGCGGGCACCAGCCAGATGTTCGATCTCGCTCAGCAGCGGTTCAGCGAAGCGATTCTCGCGAAGGCGGGGATCGCGCCTTCGCTTTTCCCGGCGCTGGTCTACCCCGGTGACGTAATCGGCGAGCTGCAGCCCGTCGCGGCGGCTCGGCTCGGGTTGCCTCCCGGCGTGCCGGTGATCTCCGCCGGGCATGACACGCAGTTTGCGCTGTTTGGCGCGGGGGCGGGGATTGATGAAGCGGTTCTTTCTTCGGGGACCTGGGAGATCCTGATGGCGCGCACGTCGCGCGTAAACACCGCGTCGCTCATTCACTATCCCGGGGCGACCTGTGAGCTGGACAGCCAGCCGGGGCTGTTTAATCCGGGCACGCAATACATGGCATCCGGCGTGCTGGAGTGGATCCGCAGCCTGTTCTGGTCTCCTGATACGAGCTGGGACACCATCCTTTCTCAGGTGGCGCAGCTGCCGAGGGGTGCGGACGGGGTGACGATGAATACGCAACTGCTCGATTCCCCGCTCGCCGGCTGGCAGGGCGTGACGCTCAACACCACGCCTGCCCACTTTTACCGCGCGGCGCTGGAGGGGCTGACGGCGCGACTGAAAGATAACCTGGGCGCGCTGGAGGACATCGCGCAGTTTACGGCGCGCGAGCTTCTGCTGGTGGGCGGCGGCAGCCGTAATGCGCTGTGGAATCAGCTTAAAGCCGATGCCCTCGGGATCCCGGTTAAAGTGCTTGATGAGGGTGAAACGACGGTGCTTGGTGCGGCCTTGTACGGCTGGTGGGGCACCGGAGAGGCCGCCAGTGCCGTTGCGGCTCGGGCCTGCGTGGAGTATCGCTACCGCTATTTTTATCCAGAGGGAAAAAACCATGCTTAAAACGATATCACCGCTGATCTCACCCGCGCTGCTTAAAACCCTGGCGGAAATGGGGCACGGAGATGAGATTATTTTTGCGGACGCCCATTTTCCCGCGCATAGTCTCGGGCCAGAGGTTATTCGCGCCGACGGCCTGCGGGTGAGCGATTTACTGGCTGCCGTCATCCCGCTTTTTGAACTCGACAGCTATGCCCCGCCGCTGGTGATGATGGCACCCGTGGAAGGGGATACGCTTGATGCTGCGGTCGAGGCGCGGTACCGCCAGGCATTATTCGGCAACGAAGAAGGGGAGGGGATCGTGCGCATCGACCGTTACGCGTTTTACCAACGGGCGCAGCAGGCATTTGCCATCGTCGTGACGGGCGAGACGGCGAAGTACGGCAATATTTTACTGAAGAAAGGCGTGACGCCGCAGGCATAAAAAAAGCCGGGTTCAACCCGGCTTTTTCAATTCAGCACACTTACCAGACGTATGTCAGCAGGCTGTGTGAATCCGGTACCATGAAGTCCACGGACATCATCACGCTGAGTGCGGTAATGGCGATGATGGAGAAGCCGAACAGCTTGCGCGCCCAGACCTTATCATCTTCCACTTTGTAGCCACGCAGCGCCATGCCGAGCCACCAGACGCTCACCGCAGCCGCCACCACCAGATATTTGTATCCAGCGTAACCGCCCAGAGAGAGCATCAGCGTTGCCACGGCAAAAGCGATGATGTAGAGCGTGATGTGGTTCTTGGCCACTGAAATGCCTTTCACAACCGGCAGAACCGGGATGTTCGCTGCCTGATAATCCTTAAAGCGGAAAATCGCGATGGCATAGGAGTGCGGCATCTGCCACAGGCTAAAGATAGCCAGCAGGATGAGCGCACCGCTGTCGAACTCGTTCGTGACGGCGCAGTAGCCAATCACCGGCGGCGCAGCGCCGGAGAGTGAACCAATCAGCGTGCCGTAGACGGAGTGACGTTTCATATACAGGCTATAAACGCCCACATATACCACGAACCCCATCACCCCCAGCCAGCAGGCCAGCGGGTTAGCACCAAACCACAGCAGCATAAAGCCAGCAATACCCAGCAAGGTGGCGTACACCAGCGAGACGGAAGGGGCGATCAGGCCTTTCACCAGCACCCGATTTTTGGTCCTCTCCATCTTCTTGTCGATATCCATGTCGATGTAATTGTTAAATACACAACCGGACGCAACAACCAGTGACACACCCACCAGCGTGGAAGCAAAGAGGGTGTAATCGATGCTGCCTTTGGAGGCCAGCAGGAACCCTCCGATCACGGAGATCAGGTTGCCAAAGATGATGCCTGGTTTCGTTACTTGCAGGTATTGCTTAAACATACTCGCCGCTCTTAGTGAACCATCATGTTGTAGTTGAGGTTCCACATAATCCAGATGGAACCGACTACCAGGATAGCGATGATAATCACGGTAAAGATAAAGGCGGTCATATTCCAGCCTTCATCGGACTTGGTGTTCATGTGCAGGAAGCAAACCAGATGCACCAGAATCTGAATCACCGCGGTCACCAGGATTGCACCCAGAATAACCGGCTTAGACGCAGAACCGCTCATCACCATCCAGAACGGGATCACCGTGAGGATGATCGACAGGATGAAACCTGTCATGTAGGTTTTTACGCTACCGTGGGAAGCGCCATGATCGTTTGAATGACTCATTACATCGCCCCCATCAGATACACTACAGAGAACACACAGATCCACACCACGTCCAGGAAGTGCCAGAACAGACTCAGGCACATGATACGCGTGCGGTTTGTGCTGGTCAGGCCGCGACGGGATACCTGGAACATCAGTACAGCCATCCAGATAAGACCCGAGGTGACGTGCAGACCGTGGGTACCCACCAGCGCGAAGAACGCTGACAGGAAGCCGCTACGATCCGGACCGAAACCTTCCATGATCAGGTGATGGAATTCATAGATTTCCATCCCGATGAACCCAGCACCAAACAACCAGGTCAACGCCAGCCAGGAGACAACCTGGCTCTTGTTGTTTTTGTACATGGCGATCGCCGCCATGCCGTAGGTGATGGAGCTGAATAACAGCAGTGCGGTTTCTACCAGCACGAACGGCAGTTCAAAAATGTCCTTGCCGGTCGGGCCGCCCGCCGTGCCGTTCACCAGAACGGCATAGGTCGCGAACAGACAGCAGAACAGAATGCAGTCGCTCATCAGGTAGATCCAGAAACCGAAGACTTTCATCGGTCCTGTATCGTGGTGCGCATGTTCATGCGCGTGGGCAGTTGAGTGCGCCAGAGTATCAGTTGCCATGTTTCAGCCCCGCTTTAGAAATCTCGTCGAAATGCTGTTTTTCCAGCGTTTCAACTTCACGGACTGGTACGTAGTAGTCCACGTCCTCGTCAAAGCTCTTCACAATCCAGCTGATGACGATGCCAGCAAAGCCAACAATCGCAAGCCACCAGATGTGCCAGATCATTGCGAAACCAAATACCGTTGCGAAGGCGGCAATCACAATGCCCGCACCGCTGTTTTTCGGCATGTGGATCTCTTCGTAATGAGCAGGTTGCTTGTACGCTTCACCTTTTTCTTTCATTTCCCAGAATGCGTCGCGCTCGTGGATCTGCGGCACAATGGCGAAGTTATAGAAAGGAGGTGGGGAAGAGGTTGCCCACTCCAGCGTACGGCCACCCCATGGGTCACCGGTCAGGTCACGGTTCTGCTCGCGGTCGCGAATAGAGACGTAGAACTGAATCAGCTGGGACGCAATACCACAGGCAATCAGCACCGCACCGCCTGCTGCAATCATCAGCATTGGGTGGAACTGCGGATCGATCTGCTGGCTCAGGCGACGGGTCATACCCATGAAGCCCAGCACGTACAGCGGCATAAAGGCAACGAAGAAGCCGATGATCCAGAACCAGAACGCGCGTTTACCCCATTTTTCGTTCAGGGTGAAACCGAACGCTTTTGGCCACCAGTAGGTTACGCCAGCGAAGCAGCCGAAGACCACGCCACCGATGATAACGTTATGGAAGTGCGCAATCAGGAACAGGCTGTTGTGCAGTACGAAGTCCGCACCTGGTACCGCCAGCAGTACACCGGTCATACCCCCTACAGAGAAGGTGACGATGAAGCCGATGGTCCACAGCATCGCTGAGTGGAACACGATACGACCCTGGTACATGGTGAACAGCCAGTTGAAGATCTTAACCCCGGTAGGGATTGCGATAATCATCGTGGTGATACCGAAGAAGGCGTTTACGTTCGCGCCCGCACCCATGGTGAAGAAGTGGTGCAGCCAAACGATGAACGACAGTACGGTAATACACACGGTTGCCCACACCAGCGAGGTGTAGCCAAACAGGCGTTTACGCGAGAAGGTTGCTGCGATTTCGGAGAAGACACCGAACACTGGCAGAACCAGAATGTACACTTCCGGGTGACCCCATGCCCAAATCAGGTTGATGTACATCATCATGTTGCCACCCATGTCATTCGTGAAGAAATGGGTGCCCAGATAGCGATCCAGGGTCAGCAGCGCGACGGTGACGGTCAGAATTGGGAATGATGCAATAATCAGGATGTTGGCGCACAGAGATGCCCAGGTAAATACCGGCATCTTGAACATGGTCATGCCAGGGGCACGCATCTTGATAATGGTCACGAAGAAGTTGATACCGGTCAGGGTTGTACCAACACCGGAGAGCTGAAGCGCCCAAATCCAGTAGTCGACACCTACGCCAGGACTGTACTCAATTCCCGAAAGCGGCGGGTAGGCCAGCCAGCCGGTCTGTGCGAATTCGCCCACACCCAGTGACAGGTTTACCAGAATAACGCCGACAACCGTGAACCAGAAGCTCAGGTTGTTCAGGAACGGGAACGCTACGTCGCGCGCGCCGATTTGCAGCGGAATGACCACGTTCATCAGACCGATAACCAGCGGCATCGCTACGAAGAAGATCATGATAACGCCGTGGGCGGTAAAGATCTGGTCGTAGTGGTGCGGCGGCAGGAAGCCAGCTTCACCCGCAGAAGCAAGTGCCTGCTGGCTACGCATCATGATTGCATCCGCAAAGCCACGAATTAACATGACGATACCGACGATGCAGTACATGATACCGAGTTTTTTGTGGTCAACCGAAGTCAGCCACTCTTTCCACAGGTAGCTCCACTTACCGAAGTAAGTGATCAGGCCAACTAAGGCCGCACCACCGATGATAATGGCAGCCACCGTAACCATGATAATGGGTTCATGGTAGGGCACTGCATCCAGTGTCAATTTTCCGAACATTTTCTTCCTCGGCCCCTTAGTGAGCGGTTTCCGCGTGGCTCATGTCCATGCCTTCCATCCCCTGGTGTGCGTTATGCTCACCTTCAGGCTGGGTCACGTCCATGCTCTTACCGTGGTCCATAAATTTGCCAATAACGTCTTTGAACAAATCAGGCTTCACGTTAGAGAAGTACTCCACCTTGTTGTATTCGCTTGGAATAGCCACTTTTTCGAACGCCGCCATGTCAGACATGGTGTTTGGCGACTGCTTCGCTTTTTCAACCCACTGGTCGAACGCGGCGCGGTCTGGCGTAGCGATAGCTTTAAACTTCATACCCGAGAAGCCCGGGCCACTATAGCTGGCGGAGATACCGTCGTAGGTGCCTGCTTCATTAGCGATCAGGTGCAGGTTGGTCTGCATACCGGCCATCGCATAGATCTGGCTACCCAGACGCGGGATGAAGAAGGAGTTCATTACGGAGTTGGAGGTCACTTTGAACTGAACCGGAGTGTTCGCCGGGAAGGCGATTTCATTCACGGTAGCAATGCCTTGTTCCGGATAGATGAAGAACCATTTCCAGTCCATGGAGACCACTTCAATGGTAATAGGTTTCTCATCGTGAACAAGCGGTTTGCTTGGCTCAAGCGCGTGAGTGGTTTTCCAGGTCAGTACGGCAAGGAACAGGATGATCAGAATAGGCACCGTCCAGACCACAGCTTCCACTTTATTGGAGTGTGACCAGTTAGGGCTATACTTCGCATCTTTATTGCTCGCACGGTACTTCCAGGCGAAACCAACAGCCATCAAGATGGCCGGGATAACCACAATCATCATCAGGCCAAATGCCGTCAGAATCAGTGAACGTTGTTCCAGTCCAATCTGTCCTTTGGGGTCTAGTAGTGCAGAATCGCAGCCGCTGAGTAATACAGTGCCTGCAAATAATGACAACCATCCCAAACTTTTATTGTATTTCCTGAGTCTCATTTAACGACCTCAATTCCACGGGAGTCTGGTGGCGTTTAAAGTGTGGGGGCATTTTACGGGAAGGTTACATTACTGTAAACATCATTAGGCCTGTGTCAGGAAGGTGTTACCGGGTTCTGCCGTGCATGTCACAAGTGTTGCAGATTGTGTCGCTTTTTAAGACAGAAGCCGCGTGCCACGGGCTTTATTACGAAAGGATCCCCAAGCATAGCTCAAAAGGGACAATTGGTATAACCATTGTCAAAAATATACAAAAAATTAACAATTAATTATCAATATAAAGACAATTAAAAAACGAAAAATCAATCTTTCAAATGCTGAATCGGTTAACGGAAAATAGCGTTTTGGATTTGGCTCCAATAATTTCCAAAAACTATCCCGCACAAAACAACAAATATTTTTTTTAGCCGCCGTCGGTTATTTCGCCGTTATAATTTCGTCTCGTGATTACAACGGGAAATAACCTTTCGCTTTTTTCTTCAGGTCATCTGCGTTTTACGCAATGCCAGAAAATCAAGCATGCCGCCGAGAAGGATCCCGGCAACGGCCAGCAGCGCACCCACGTCCAGCAGAAGGGTATCAAACGGAAGTGACAACGCGGTTGTGGCGTTGATAATCAGTACTGCAAGCCACAGCACCAGCGCAAGGCAGCCCACCATTAACAGACGCAATGCAAAACGGTAGACGCGATGGTATTCGGTGCGCGGCATAAAGTGGTCTGTCCGCTGGGTATATTCCAGCGTCCGGCGACACACCAGCAGCAGTAATATTCCAGGTACGGCAGCAATCACGGAGAAGAGATAAAACGTCGGCCAGCCGTGCGCTTCAACAAACCAGCCCGCAATCGGCCCGACATAAACGCGGCCCACGGCGGAGAGCGCCGAGAGCAGGGCGAACTGCGTGGCGGAAAACGACTTGTTGCACAGGGTCATGAGCAGAGCGACGAAGGCCGCGGTTCCCATTCCGCCGCAGAGGTTTTCAAAGAACACCGCGGTCGCCATGCTGATCATATGTTTGTCAGTGATGGAAAGCAGCCAGTAACCCGCGTTCGATGCCCCTTGCAGGATGCCGAAGATCAGCAGGGCGCGGAACAGGCTCAGGCGCTGCATCAGGACGCCGCCATACAGCGCGCCGAGGATGGTCGCAAACAGCCCCAACGTTTTATTCACCACGCCAACTTCACCGGCATCAAAACCAACGCCGCGGATCAGGAAGGTGGTCGTCAGGCTCATGGCAAACGCATCGCCCAGCTTATAAAGGACAATCAGCAGAAGGATGAGCCAGGCATTGTTACGGCCAAAGAAATCACGCAGCGGTTCGGCAACGGCCTGTTCCAGCGAGCGTGGAACCGGGATCACATCGCTCGGTTCGGGCGCAAGCAGGGTCGCGATGATGCAGGGGATCAGCAGGGCGGCCATCAGCCAGTACATGCCCTGCCAGCCAAGGTAACGGTCGGCCAGCCAGAGCGCCAGCCCACCGGACACGAGCATCCCCAGCCGATAACCCAACACGCTGATGGCGGCTCCCGCCCCACGCTCTTCGGCAGGTAAGACGTCCGTTTTCCAGGCATCAAAAACGATATCCTGCGACGCGGAGCAGAAGGCGATAACCACCGCCAGCGCGGCCATCCAGCGCAGCTGCGTTGTCGGCTCCAGGAAGCCCATACCGGCGATGGCCAGCAGCAGCAGAATCTGAGTGATGACCAACCAGCCGCGACGACGCCCCAGGAACGGCGGTGTATAGCGGTCCATGACAGGCGACCACAGGAATTTAAACACGTAGGCCTGGCCCACGAGCGAGAAGAAACCAATGGTTTTAAGATCGATGTTCTCAACGGTCATCCAGGCTTGCAGCGTGCCTGACGTGAGCGCGAGCGGTAAACCTGAGGCGAAACCGAGGATCAGCAAGATAGCTGATTTAGGCTGCTGGAAAATGCGTAAGTAGTGACTCGACATGTTCTTCTAAGTCTGACCCGGCTAACCGCCGGGTCAGTGAGCAGGATTAACGGGCGTTCTGCTTGATAAACTCGTGGATGCTGGTGTCCTGAGCCATATCGGCAATGGTGTCAGTCAGCACGCTATTAACCGCGTCAGCAATGTTTTTGTTAGAGGCCTGGAAAGCGCCTTCAACGGAGTAGCTGGCACGGTAGTTTTTGTTCATCTTGTTGCCATTCTTCGCCGTTGCGATGATCGCGATGTCAGCTTTGGTGGCAATGTTGTAACGCACGTTACCCTGGGAAACGTCAGCGTACAGGTTGTTCACGATGATCTGCAGATCTACCGCGCCGCTTGGGCCAACCATGTAACCGCGAGCGGTCATCTGCTTCTCAAGCACTTCCTGCAGCAGGAAACGCAGGTCGCGGGAAGCGGTCAGCGTAACCTGCTGGTTATCACGGGTCACTTTCGCCAGGGCTTGATCCTGACGCTGGTCGGCACCGTTAATGCTGATCGTCACGCCCATCAGGCTCGGGTCTTGCTGAGGAAGAGTAATTTTTGGCGTCACATCAATGGTGGTTGGCGGGGTTGCGCAGCCTGCCAGCATGAAAAGTGCTACCAACGGAAAGAAGATTTTTTTTAACATTTTGAGGTTCTCAACGAATCGTAAGCATTTAGCGAGAAAATTTGTCGTCATCATAACATCGCCAACGACGAGGGGAAGTGGTCAACGCATGTAAATTCATCGCCTTGTCCGAAAACTGACCGGCCCACCGCTTTTCTCCGCCCGTTATGGGCAAATCGCATGAGTCTCATCGTTAACTTCATTCGTTTGACTGAGAAAATCGGATGAAAGCTAAATATTTGTTGTCAAGGTGTAATGGAAACGGTAAAAGCGGCTAATATTTAAAGGGATGGGTGACATCTTAGCGTTGTCGGAGGAGTAATTTCATGATGATACGTGAACAGATAGAAGAAAAACTAAGGGCAGCGTTTAACCCTGTGTTCCTCGAAGTCGTCGACGAAAGCTATCGTCATAACGTACCGGCAGGTTCTGAAAGCCACTTCAAAGTGGTGTTGGTGAGCGATCGTTTCACGGGAGAGCGCTTCCTGAATCGTCATCGCTTAATCTACAGTACCCTGACGGAAGAACTCTCCACAACCGTACATGCGCTGGCATTGCACACCTATACCATTAAGGAATGGGAAGGCCTGCAGGATACGGTCTTTGCCTCACCACCCTGTCGCGGTGCGGGCAGCATAGCCTGATAAATCGGATTTGCAACCGCTGGAGTTTTTCCAGTATGTTGCTTAAAGATTTCGTCAAAACGGCCTCCGGGCCGTTTTGTTTTGTCTGAGTTTTGAGCGCATGGCGCATTTTTAAGGCTAAAAATAGCCTTAAAGTGTGAAAAAAGCCGCAGCAACATGCCCCAACCGTTCTCGACTCACCTAAGTGATGCCGCTATAATGCCGCGTCTTATTGAATGTCTTCGGGATGATTCTGGCGACAGGGAATGTAAATCTGCACATTGAGAGAGCATCCCGGTAAAACAGACAGATTCAGAGTTGACCGAGCACTGTGATTTTTTTGAGGTAACAAGATGCAAGTTTCAGTTGAAACCACTCAAGGCCTTGGCCGCCGTGTAACGATTACTATCGCTGCTGACAGCATCGAAACTGCTGTGAAAAGCGAGCTGGTCAACGTAGCAAAAAAAGTACGTATTGACGGCTTCCGTAAGGGCAAAGTACCAATGAATGTTGTTGCTCAGCGTTATGGCGCTTCCGTGCGTCAGGATGTGCTGGGTGAACTGATGAGCCGCAACTTTATTGATGCCATCATCAAAGAAAAAATTAATCCAGCCGGTGCGCCAAACTACGTGCCAGGCGAATACAAAATGGGCGAAGACTTCACCTACTCCGTAGAGTTCGAAGTGTACCCGGAAGTTGAGCTGAAAGGTCTGGAATCCATCGAAGTTGAAAAACCGATCGTTTCCGTGACTGACGAAGACGTTGACGGCATGCTGGATACCCTGCGCAAGCAGCAGGCGAACTGGAAAGACAAAGAAGGCGCAGTTGACGCTGAAGACCGCGTAACCATCGACTTCACCGGTTCCGTAGATGGCGAAGAGTTTGAAGGCGGCAAAGCGTCTGACTTCGTACTGGCAATGGGCCAGGGTCGTATGATCCCAGGCTTCGAAGACGGTATCAAAGGCCACAAAGCGGGCGAAGAGTTCACCATCGACGTGACCTTCCCGGAAGAATACCACGCTGAAAACCTGAAAGGGAAAGCAGCGAAGTTCGTGATCAACCTGAAGAAAGTTGAAGAACGCGAGCTGCCAGAACTGACTGAAGAATTCATCAAACGTTTCGGCGTGGAAGATGGTTCTATCGCGGGTCTGCGTGCCGAAGTGCGTAAAAACATGGAACGCGAGCTGAACGGTGCTGTACGTAACCGTGTGAAATCTCAGGCTATCGAAGGCCTGGTGAAAGCGAACGAAATCGACGTTCCTGCTGCCCTGATCGACGGCGAAATCGACGTTCTGCGCCGTCAGGCTGCACAGCGCTTCGGTGGCAACCAGCAGCAAGCGATGGAACTGCCTCGCGAACTGTTCGAAGAGCAAGCGAAACGCCGCGTTGTTGTTGGCCTGCTGCTGGGCGAAGTGATTCGTACCCACGAGCTGAAAGCTGACGAAGAGCGTGTGAAAGGCCTGATCGAAGAGATGGCTTCCGCGTACGAAGATCCATCAGAAGTTGTTGAGTTCTACGGTAAGAACAAAGAGCTGATGGACAACATGCGCAACGTCGCACTGGAAGAGCAGGCTGTTGAAGCGGTACTGGCGAAAGCGAAAGTAACCGAAAAAGAGACCTCCTTCACCGAACTGATGAACCAGCAGGCGTAATTTCGCCTCAACGTTTAAAGTTTGAACAAAAAACCCGTTGCCTCACGGCGGCGGGTTTTTTTTATCGCAGCGATAGGCCAGGAAGAGTGCGAAAACGCCCTTTCAGTGATAGCGTATCAACAAAAGGTTGTTATGCTTGAAATAGAGCACTGCGAACCCCATAAGTATGTAATCACGATCAATGAGACTGGCTGATAATCCGTCCATGAGGTTACAATCAGTACAGCAGGTGTTTTCAATTTAGATCCAGGAGACGGACATGTCATACAGTGGCGAACGAGATAACTTTGCACCCCATATGGCTCTGGTGCCAATGGTTATTGAACAGACCTCACGTGGTGAGCGTTCTTTTGATATCTATTCCCGTCTGCTCAAGGAACGCGTTATCTTTCTGACCGGCCAGGTCGAAGACCATATGGCTAACCTGATCGTGGCGCAGATGCTGTTTCTGGAAGCGGAAAACCCGGAAAAAGACATCTACCTGTACATTAACTCGCCTGGCGGGGTTATTACGGCGGGGATGTCCATTTATGACACCATGCAATTTATCAAGCCGGATGTAAGCACCATTTGTATGGGTCAGGCGGCATCCATGGGGGCATTCCTGCTCACCGCGGGTGCCAAAGGTAAGCGTTTCTGCCTGCCAAATTCCCGCGTGATGATCCACCAGCCGCTGGGCGGCTACCAGGGTCAGGCAACGGATATTGAAATCCACGCCCGCGAAATTCTGAAAGTAAAAGCGCGCATGAATGAACTTATGGCGCAGCATACGGGTCAATCTCTTGAGCAGATCGAGCGCGATACCGAGCGCGATCGCTTCCTCTCTGCACCAGAGGCAGTTGAGTACGGCTTAGTCGACTCCGTTTTGACCCATCGTAATTGATGCCTGCGACGCGAGTGTGCCGCTATACTAAGGTAGGGCGGCACGCTGCTGTAAACAGCTTGCGTCTGAGAATGGCATTTGCGTCGTCATGTGCGGCACAAAGAACTTAAAAAGAGGTTTGGACTCATGACAGATAAACGCAAAGATGGTTCGGGCAAACTGCTGTACTGCTCTTTTTGCGGCAAAAGCCAGCATGAAGTGCGTAAACTGATTGCCGGGCCGTCCGTGTATATCTGCGACGAATGTGTCGACTTATGTAACGACATCATTCGCGAAGAGATTAAAGAAGTAGCGCCTCACCGTGAACGCAGCGCACTGCCAACACCGCATGAGATTCGTCATCATCTTGACGACTATGTCATCGGTCAGGAGCAGGCTAAGAAAGTGCTGGCCGTTGCGGTGTACAACCACTATAAACGTCTGCGTAACGGCGACACCAGTAATGGTGTTGAACTGGGTAAAAGTAACATTTTGCTGATCGGGCCGACGGGTTCCGGTAAAACACTGCTGGCTGAAACGCTGGCACGCCTGCTGGATGTTCCTTTCACCATGGCCGATGCTACCACGCTGACCGAAGCCGGTTACGTGGGTGAAGACGTTGAAAATATCATTCAGAAACTGCTGCAGAAGTGCGATTACGACGTTCAGAAAGCACAGCGCGGGATTGTCTACATCGATGAGATCGACAAGATCTCCCGTAAGTCAGATAACCCGTCTATCACCCGTGACGTATCGGGTGAAGGCGTACAGCAGGCTCTGCTGAAGCTGATCGAAGGCACCGTTGCCGCGGTTCCACCGCAGGGTGGACGTAAACATCCGCAGCAGGAGTTCCTGCAGGTTGATACCTCCAAGATCCTGTTCATCTGTGGTGGTGCGTTCGCCGGTCTGGATAAAGTGATCTCTCACCGTGTTGAAACCGGCTCCGGCATTGGTTTTGGCGCGACGGTGAAATCCACGTCCGAAAAACCGAACGAAGGCGAGCTGCTTTCACAGGTTGAACCAGAAGATTTGATCAAATTTGGTCTGATCCCTGAGTTTATTGGTCGTCTGCCGGTTGTCGCCACGCTGAACGAGCTGAGCGAAGACGCGCTGATCCAGATCCTGAAAGAGCCGAAAAACGCCCTGACCAAGCAGTATCAGGCGCTGTTTAACCTGGAAGGCGTTGAGCTGGAGTTCCGTGACGAAGCGCTGGACGCGATTGCGAAGAAAGCCATGATCCGTAAAACCGGTGCCCGTGGTCTTCGCTCTATCGTCGAAGCGGCGCTGCTCGACACCATGTACGATTTACCGTCCATGGAAGATGTCGAGAAAGTGGTGATTGATGAGTCAGTTATCGGCGGTCAAAGCAAACCGTTGCTGATTTACGGTAAGCCGGAAGCGCAGCAGGCATCTGGCGAATAATTCGCCAATTCATACAAGCAGTTAATCAAAAAGGGGGGATTTTATCTCCCCTTTATTTTTTCCTTATTCATGGCGTTGAATGTATGGAATACATCCCCATATACTGGATTACATGTTAATGGTTGTGTGAAGCACAGTTACATGACCAGTTTACCTGGCGGACACTAAACTAAGAGAGAGCTCTATGAATCCTGAGCGTTCTGAACGCATTGAAATCCCCGTATTGCCGTTGCGCGATGTGGTGGTTTATCCGCACATGGTCATACCCTTATTTGTAGGGCGGGAAAAATCTATCCGTTGCCTCGAAGCCGCCATGGATCATGATAAAAAAATCATGTTGGTTGCCCAGAAAGAAGCATCAACGGATGAGCCGGGTGTAAACGATCTTTTCACCGTCGGGACCGTGGCCTCTATTTTGCAGATGCTGAAGCTGCCTGACGGCACCGTTAAGGTGCTGGTAGAAGGGCTGCAGCGTGCGCGTATTACCACTCTGTCTGACAATGGCGAGCATTTCTCTGCGAAGGCAGAGTACCTTGATTCGCCACAGCTTGATGAGCGCGAGCAGGAAGTGCTGGTGCGCACCGCGATTAGCCAGTTTGAAGGCTATATCAAGCTGAACAAGAAAATCCCACCAGAAGTGCTGACGTCGCTGAACAGCATTGACGATCCTGCACGTCTGGCTGACACCATCGCAGCGCATATGCCGCTGAAGCTGACGGACAAGCAGTCCGTGCTGGAGATGTCCGACGTTAATGAACGTCTGGAATATCTGATGGCGATGATGGAGTCTGAAATCGATCTGCTGCAGGTTGAGAAGCGCATTCGCAACCGCGTGAAAAAGCAGATGGAGAAATCTCAGCGTGAGTACTATCTGAATGAGCAAATGAAAGCCATTCAGAAAGAACTGGGCGAGATGGACGACGCGCCAGACGAAAACGAAGCGCTGAAGCGTAAAATCGACGCGGCGAAGATGCCGAAAGAGGCGAAAGAGAAAGCCGAAGCAGAACTGCAGAAGCTGAAAATGATGTCTCCAATGTCGGCTGAAGCGACCGTTGTGCGTGGCTACATTGAGTGGATGGTACAGGTTCCGTGGAACGCCCGCAGCAAGGTCAAAAAAGACCTGCGTCAGGCGCAGGAAATCCTGGATACCGACCACTACGGCCTGGAACGCGTGAAAGACCGCATTCTTGAGTACCTCGCGGTACAGAGCCGTGTAAACAAAATCAAAGGGCCAATCCTGTGTCTGGTTGGGCCGCCAGGGGTAGGTAAAACCTCTCTGGGCCAGTCCATCGCGAAAGCGACCGGACGTAAGTACATCCGCATGGCGTTGGGCGGCGTACGTGATGAAGCGGAAATCCGCGGTCACCGTCGGACCTATATCGGCTCCATGCCGGGTAAACTGATCCAGAAGATGGCGAAAGTGGGGGTTAAAAACCCGCTGTTCCTGCTCGATGAGATCGACAAAATGTCCTCGGACATGCGTGGCGATCCGGCATCTGCACTGCTTGAAGTGCTTGATCCAGAACAGAACGTGGCGTTCAGCGATCACTATCTGGAAGTGGACTACGACCTGAGCGATGTGATGTTCGTGGCGACCTCCAACTCCATGAATATTCCGGCTCCGCTGCTGGATCGTATGGAAGTGATCCGTCTGTCCGGTTATACCGAAGACGAAAAGCTGAACATCGCTAAGCAGCACCTGCTGCCGAAGCAGATTGAGCGTAACGCCCTGAAAGCCAACGAGCTGACCGTTGATGACAGCGCGATTATTGGCATCATTCGCTATTACACCCGTGAAGCGGGCGTGCGTAGCCTTGAGCGTGAAATCTCTAAGCTGTGCCGTAAAGCGGTGAAACAGCTGCTGCTGGATAAGAGCCTGAAGCACATTGAGATTAACGGCGACAACCTGCATGCGTACCTTGGCGTTCAGCGCTTCGACTACGGTCGTGCCGACAACGAGAACCGCGTGGGCCAGGTTACTGGTCTGGCATGGACGGAAGTGGGCGGCGATCTGCTGACCATCGAAACCGCCTGTGTACCGGGCAAAGGCAAGCTGACCTACACCGGCTCGCTGGGTGAAGTGATGCAGGAATCCATTCAGGCAGCGCTGACCGTGGTGCGTGCGCGTGCGGAGAAACTGGGTATCAATCCTGATTTCTACGAAAAACGCGACATCCACGTTCACGTTCCTGAAGGGGCAACGCCGAAAGACGGCCCAAGCGCCGGTATCGCGATGTGTACCGCGCTGGTCTCTTGCCTGACGGGTAACCCGGTGCGTGCCGATGTGGCGATGACCGGTGAAATCACCCTGCGCGGCCAGGTTCTGCCAATTGGTGGATTGAAAGAAAAACTGCTGGCGGCGCACCGTGGTGGGATCAAAACCGTATTAATTCCGGACGAAAATAAACGTGACCTGGAAGAGATTCCGGATAACGTTATTGCCGATCTTCAGATCCATCCGGTGAAACGCATTGAGGAAGTTCTGACTCTCGCACTGCAGAATGAACCCTCCGGAATGCAGGTTGTAACCGCAAAATAGTGACCTCGCGCAAAGAGCGTCAATAAAAACAAGGCTGGTAAGTCATTTCGTACTTGCCAGCCTTTTTTTGTATAGCTAATTTAGATTGCTGATCGGGCCAGCCATCAACAACGGGTGTTGTAAGGTCATGGCAGGCCTGATATAACTGCTGCGCGGTCGCGTTGTGAAGGATTCAGGCGCGATATAAATTATAAAGAGAGGAAGAGAACAGTGAATAAATCTCAACTGATTGACAAAATTGCTGCTGGTGCTGATATTTCTAAAGCTGCAGCTGGACGTGCGTTAGATGCTTTAATTGCTTCTGTTACTGAATCTCTGCAGGCTGGGGACGACGTTGCACTGGTTGGTTTCGGTACTTTTGCTGTTAAAGAGCGTGCTGCCCGTACTGGCCGTAACCCTCAAACCGGTAAAGAGATCACTATTGCTGCCGCTAAAGTGCCGGGCTTCCGTGCAGGTAAAGCGCTGAAAGACGCAGTAAACTGATTGCTTTCCCGCTTAAGGGAAGCCGAAAAGTATAAGGGCGCATCATTCGATGTGCCTTTTTTGTTTGTCCAGGCCTGATTTATGCGAGTTTATGCGAGTTGTGGGCTGACAATCGCACTGGTTTCTTGTCACAATACGCCTTTACGCGCAGCGGTCAGGATTTTCCGTTAGCGTCAGGTAACCAGTCACATACAGCGGAGTGTTGTTACACCATGATGGACAGCTTACGCACGGCTGCTAACAGTCTCGTGCTCAAGATTATATTCGGTATCATTATCGTGTCGTTCATATTGACCGGCGTGAGTAGCTACCTCATCGGCGGTGGCGCCAACTATGCCGCAAAAGTGAATGGCCAGGAAATTAGCCGTGGGCAGTTTGAGAATGCTTTCGCCGGTGAACGTAACCGTATGCAGCAACAGCTGGGCGATCAATTCTCTGAACTGGCTGCAAACGAAGGCTACATGAATAACCTGCGCCAGCAGACGCTGAACCGTCTTATCGATGAAGCGCTGCTTGACCAGTATGCCAAAAATCTGGGACTGGGGATCAGCGACGAGCAGGTCAAAAAAGCGATCTTCTCGACGCAGGCATTCCAGTCTAACGGGAAATTCGATAACGCTCGTTATAACAGCATCGTTAATCAGATGGGGATGACGGCAGACCAGTATGCGCAGGCGCTGCGTAACCAACTGACCACCCAGCAGCTCATCAATGCCGTTGTAGGCACGGATTTCATGCTCAAAGGTGAAACGGACGAACTGGCTGCGCTGGTGGCGCAACAGCGCGTTGTGCGTGAAGCGACTATCGACGTCAACGCCCTGGCTGCGAAGCAGCAGGTGAGCGACGCCGAAGTAAATGCCTGGTACGAGCAGAACAAGAATACTTTCGTTGCGCCTGAGCAGTTCCGCGTAAGCTACATCAAGCTGGATGCCGCCGCTCTGCAGGGGAATGCCTCAGATGCGGACATTCAGTCTTACTACGACCAGCACCAGGATCAGTTCACCCAGCCGCAGCGTAACCGCTACAGCGTGATCCAGACCAAAACCGAAGCCGATGCCAAAGCCGTTCTCGACGAGCTGAACAAAGGTGCCGATTTCGCGACGCTGGCGAAAGCAAAATCCACCGACATCATCTCTGCCAAAAATGGCGGCGATATGGGCTGGCTGGAAGCGGCAACGACCCCGGACGAGCTGAAAAACGCCGGTCTGAAAGACAAAGGCCAGCTCTCTGGCGTGATTAAATCCTCCGTTGGTTTCCTCGTGGCGCGTCTGGACGATGTTCAGGCCGCGAAAACCAAGCCGCTGGCTGAGGTGCGCGATGAGATCGCGGCCAAAGTGAAGCAGGAAAAAGCGCTGGATGCCTTCTACGCCCTGCAGCAGAAAGTGAGCGATGCCGCGAGCAACGATAACGAATCTCTGGCGGGTGCAGAGCAGGCCGCGGGTGTGAAAGCCGTTGAGACGGGCTGGTTCGGCCATGACAACCTGCCGGAAGAGCTGAACTTCAAGCCGGTTTCTGATGCCATCTTCAACGGTGGTCTGGTGGGCGAAAACGGTGCGCCGGGTAGCAACTCAGACATCATTACCGTCGACGGTGACCGTGCCTTCGTGCTGCGCGTGACCGATCATAAAGCTGAAGCGGTGAAACCGCTGGCTGAGGTGAAAGACCAGGTGATTGCCCAGGTTAAACACAGCAAAGCCGAGCAGCAGGCGAAGCTGGACGCTGAAAAACTGCTGGCCGCTCTGAAAGCGGGCAAAGGTGATGAGGCGCTGAAAGCGGCGGGTCTGAGCTTCGGTGAAGCGAAAACGCTGAGCCGTACCGGTCAGGATCCTGTCAGCCAGGCGGCGTTCAGCCTGAGCCAGCCAGCGAAAGGCAAGCCAGGCTACGGCACTGCAACCGATATGCAGGGTAACGTGGTTCTGCTGGCGCTGGATGAAGTGAAAGCGGGAACGCTGCCGGACGCACAGAAAAAAGCGATGGTTCAGGGTATCACCCAGAACAACGCTCAGATCACGTTTGAAGCGATGATGAGCAACCTGCGTAAAGAAGCCAAAATTAAGCTCGGCGACGTCATCACGCAGCAGCAATAATTACGTCGCTGCTCGCAGATTTTCGTAACGCTTTGCAAAACCTAAAGGCCGCTTTCGCGGCCTTTTCCATTTCTGTTATCTGCCGTTTGTGCCTGTTTTCCCTTGTCGCTATCGTGATGTGGCTGTCAACAAACAAGGAGAAAACAGCATGAAACGTGGAATCAAAGCACTGCTTATTACCCTGGCTATTGCCACCACCGGGATGAGCGCAGGCGCGCTGGCGTCAACGCCCGCAGCTAAAACGCAGGCCGCCCAGAGCAAATCTGATTCAACCGCACAGGCGCAGGGGCAAATGAAAGCCACTGACGCGGGTAAAAGCGCGGAGGATGACGGCACGCGAGTGAGCATCAATTCGGCATCGGCAGAGGATCTTGCCCGCGCGATGAACGGCGTCGGCCTGAAAAAAGCCCAGGCGATCGTCAGCTACCGGGAAGAGTACGGTCCATTTAAAACGGTCGACGATCTGAAACAGGTCCCGGGCATGGGGAGCTCGCTGGTTGAGCGCAACCTCTCACACCTGACGTTGTAATCGCACAATAACTTGCACGGCGGCAAAAATTTGCCAGGATAAAGAGGTCATACCAGTTATGACCTCTGAACCTATAACTACAGTAAAGGCTTTTGCGCTATGCAGACAAAAATCAAAGTACGCGGTTTCCATCTAGATGTGTACCAGCACGTCAATAACGCTCGCTATCTCGAATTTCTGGAAGAGGCTCGCTGGGATGGCCTGGAAAACAGCGACAGTTTTCAGTGGCTGACCGCACACAACATCGCGTTTGTGGTCGTCAATATTAATATCAACTACCGGCGTCCTGCCGTGCTGGGCGATGTCCTGACCGTGACCAGCCAGGTCCAGCAGCTAAACGGAAAAAGCGGTGTACTAAGCCAGGTGGTGACGCTGGATCCAGAAGGGCAGGTGGTGGCCGATGCCCTGATCACCTTTGTGTGCATCGATCTCAAAACGCAAAAAGCGCTGCCGCTGGAAGGGGAGTTACGTGAAAAGCTGGAGTTGATGATCGTGTAAGGTGAGATAGATATCACCGTGCTGTCGGCGTTAACGTGGCGGCAGCACGGTGTAATGCCCGGTTATTTCAGGCCGGTCTTTTGCTTCATGGCGGCCATCACGCCGGGTTTATCGGCCAGGTAGTGGTTCAGGCCATTAGCACGCAGGTTACAGGCCGCACACTGGCCGCACCCGTCGCCTTTGATGCCGTTGTAGCAGGTCAGGGTTTCACTGCGCACCAGGTCCAGTTTGCCCCAGTAGTCTGCCAGCGCCCAGGTTTCGGCTTTGTCGAGCCACATCAGCGGCGTTTCGAAGCGCGTCTCTTTCGCCATGCCAAGGTTTACCGCGTGGTTCAATGCTTTGACGAACTCATCGCGGCAATCCGGATAGCCCGAAAAGTCGGTTTCACACACGCCGGTGATCACCGCTTCGGCTTTAACCTGGTATGCATAGATCGCGGTTAAGGTCAGAAAGAGGATATTACGGCCCGGCACAAAGGTGTTCGGGATGCCGCTGGCGTCGGGTTCGTAATCAGGTACCGGAATACTGTCGCGGGTGAGGCTGCTTACGGCCAGTTCGTTTAACAGGTTAACGTCCAGCACCTTGTGCGCACGTGCGCCCAGTTTCAGGGCCAGTTCGCGCGCAACGTCGATTTCCGCGCGATGGCGTTGACCATAATCGAAAGTGACACAGTGAACTTCATCGTACTGATGAAGGGCCTGAATCAGGCAGGTAGTGGAATCTTGTCCTCCGCTGAACACGACGACGGCACGTTTCATAAATCATCTCGACAGTTACGGTAAAAACGTTATGTTACCGCCTGGCCATGGCGGCGACCAGCCCCTTCACGATTTGGGGGCCGGAAGCCAGGCTTCGGTGAAGTCAAACCAGCCCCGGGTATTCAACCG
Source organism: Enterobacter sp. 2VL (assembly GCF_005503595.1). Lineage (NCBI taxonomy): Bacteria > Pseudomonadati > Pseudomonadota > Gammaproteobacteria > Enterobacterales > Enterobacteriaceae > Enterobacter > Enterobacter sp. 2VL. Next base: position 668,295 of record NZ_SCNE01000002.1, on the reverse strand, counting down.
TATCCCGTTGACGCCCGGCGGGGCGCTGATCCGGTACTGATAGTTAAACAGCGGCGTCAGCACCGCATTTTCCATCAGCTGGCTGAATATCGCTTTAAGCCCGGCGTGCCTTGCCTGCTCATCCACCTGCGTTTGCACCGCGTCCAGCGTCGCCTGCAGGTGCGAATACTGCGGCGCGCTTAACAGATGCGGCCACAGCGGGTCGCAGCGTAACCACTGTTCGAGCGTATATTCTGGCGCTTCGCCAATCAAACGATCGCCCATCATGATGTCGGCCTGCGCCAGGGCCGGGCATCCATCCCAGTTTTTAGCGTCATGAAAAATCAGGGTCAGCTCACAGCCTTGCCGGGAAAGATACGCTTTCAACTGGTTCGCCATGGTGTGTAGCTCAACGGGAAGATGGTAAACCAGCGTCAGCGTTTGCGGCAGCGGCACGTCGGTGAGGTCCGGCCACTCGGGAATGCGCCACCCGGGAAGCAACTCCTCTGTAGGGGTGATTAACCCCTCGTCCAGCGGAAGGGTGTGCAGGAGCGTGGAAAGGTGGATGATATTGACCAGCCGTTTCGCCTGGCGTTCGCTGAGGCGGCCGCCCTGTTTAAGCGTGAGATAGCAAAAGCCGAGGCTGGTGCTGTTACTCACCAGCCGCAGACTGGCCAGCTCGTCCGGTTCGCCAATGGCGATTTGAACCGGGTGGCGACAGCTTGTTCCCAGCCCGGAATCGAAAAGCTGTGGGGTGATCCAGAACTCGATCGCTTTCAGCAGCGGGTGGTTCAAGTGGTACTGCTCATGGCTTTCAAGACGGACCAGCTCCGCATCATACAGGGTAAGCCTGAACGGACCGCAGCCCGTCATCGGCTGGTCAGGGTGCGCAAGCCGGCTGCAGTAGGTTGCCAGCCGGTGCGCCAGCCAGTAATCCGGGCGATGCAGCATAAACGTCAGGCACTGAGGATGCGTCACTTCAATGCGCAAAACGCTCTGAAACAGCTTTTGCAGGGCGGGCATGGCCAGCAGCCCCAGCAGGCTTTGTTGCAACTGGGCGGTGTCGACTTTATCGCCGTTGTGCCAGTGTAGCGTGGAGCGGATATAAAAATGCCAGCGCAGCCCGTCGGGAGAGACCTCCCAGTGGTGCGCCAGATCGCCCGCCGGTTCATTGCTGCTGTCGTGAAAGCGGGTTAATCCGCAAAAAACCTGGCTTGCCAGATGCTGCTCCGCCCGGCCGGGCAAAAAGCCGGGCGTTAGCGGGTCCAGTGAGCGGTAATAGGGGATGCGCAATACGGGCGTATCGTTCTGCCAAAGGCCACCCATAAACGGATGCAGCAGGGCGCGCAAATCCTCAGGGGCAAGCTGCGCCAGCTCGAGCGCATTATGCTGCTGCCCGCTTTTCAGCGCCTCTTCCATCATCGTATTACGCAGGGACTCCGGGGTGACGTGGAACGTCAGTTCACCGCGCTTGCCGCGGCCGGACTGCGCACGCCAGCTTAGCCAGCCCGCCTCCTGCGCCTGGCGCAGCAGCGTACGCACGTGCCGCTCGCTGCAAAAACAGCGGCCAGCAAGTTCGTTGACGGTGACCTGCTGTGGTGCACCACCGGAGGGCTGCCACAGGCGTTGATACTGATTGAGACGGTTAAGCAGGCGCATAAGAAACCCGGAACAATAATTATCATCTATTCACTATTACTTCCGTATATCTCACGCAATACTGATGCACAAGTTAATTGCATCTTTTTTCAGGAGTACTCATGGCTCGGCTCGCAGCATTCGATATGGACGGCACCTTGTTAATGCCGGATCACCGTTTAGGGGAAATCACCCTGAACACGCTGAAGCGTCTGCACGAGCGTGATATCACTCTGACATTTGCCACCGGTCGTCATGTGCTGGAGATGCGCCATCTGATGGGCGCGTTTTCCCTGGACGCGTTTTTGATAACCGGTAACGGGACGCGGATCCACTCCGTCGAAGGTGATGTGCTGCACCGTCAGGATCTCAACCCGGAAGTGGCGGACATTGTGCTGCACAGTACCTGGGATACCCAGGCCAGCGTACATGTCTTCAATGATAACGGCTGGTTTACCGGACAGGCGATCCCCGATCTGCTGCACGCTCACGTTTATAGCGGGTTCAGCTATCAAATCGTCGATCTGCGCCGCCTCCCCGCGCATGCGGTGACCAAGATCTGTTTCTGCGGCGATCACGACGATCTCCGCCGCCTGCGCGTACAGCTTAACGAAGCGTTAGGGGACCGCGCGCATTTGACCTTCTCGGCGGTGGACTGTCTGGAAGTGCTGCCGGTGGGCTGTAACAAAGGTTCGGCCCTGGCGGTGCTGAGCGATCACCTGGGCTTAACGATGCAGGATTGTATGGCGTTCGGCGACGCCATGAACGACCGCGAGATGCTGGGCAGCGTCGGTCGCGGTGTGATTATGGGGAACGCGATGCCGCAGCTGATTACTGAGCTACCTCATCTGCCGGTTATCGGACACTGCCGTAACGAAGCCGTGTCCCATTTTTTGACTCATTGGCTGGACAACAACAACCTCCCGTATTCCCCCGAATAGTGAGACCCTTCCAGCAAGCCAGACTTCGGTCTGGCTTTTTTTTATTTCAGCATCCCGGCAATTTGCGTTTTCCATGGCGCAATGTCACCTATATTGGCCTGCACCCACCCGGCGTTGTAATAGGTATCCAGATAGCGCTCACCGCTGTCGCACAGCAGCGTCACGATAGAGCCGGTTTTTCCGGCCTCGCGCATGCGCACCGCCAGCTGTAGCGCGCCCCACATGTTGGTCCCGGTGGAAGCACCGACCTTACGGCCAAGCTGTGTCTCCAGCCAGTGGGCCGTCGCCACGCTGGCCGCATCCGGTACGCGGAGCATCTCGTCCACCACGTCAGGAATAAACGACGGCTCTACGCGCGGGCGACCAATCCCCTCAATTTTGCTCCCCACCGGGCTGCGCAGCCCGGCATCACGGCTCTGCCAGTAGTCGAGGAACACCGAGTTTTGCGGGTCAACCACCATCAGCTGCGTATCGTAGCCCTGACAGCGGATGTAGCGTCCGATTGTCGCCGATGTGCCGCCGGTGCCTGCGCTCATCACAACCCAGGAGGGTACCGGATGAGGCTCGTGGGCCATCTGGCGGAAAATACTGTCGGCAATGTTGTTATTGCCCCGCCAGTCGGTCGCACGCTCGGCAAAGGTGAACTGATCCATGTAATGGCCGTTCAGCTCGCGGGCCAGCATCTCCGATGCGGCGTAGATTTCGCAGGCGCTTTCCACAAAGTGGCAGCGACCGCCGTAAAATTCGATCTGCTCGATTTTGCGTTTGGCGGTGCAGGAGGGCATCACGGCGATAAACGGCAGGCCAAGCAGGCGGGCAAAATAGGCCTCTGAGACCGCCGTTGAACCGGATGAGGATTCAATGATGGTGGTGCCTTCTTTAATCCAGCCGTTACATAACCCGTATAAAAATAGCGAACGCGCCAGGCGGTGCTTCAGGCTACCGGTAGGATGGGTGCTTTCATCTTTCAGATAGAGCTGAATGCCCGCAAAGCCGGGCAGCGAAAGGCGGATCAGATGGGTATCAGCCGAACGCTGGTAGTCGGCATTGATTTCGCTGATGGCATGTTTAACCCAGTTGCTATTCATCGTATTTATCCGTTTGTCATTTTGTGCCCAGCATAGCGAAAAGCACAGAAAAAATTGTTGCTATCTGGCCTTTAAAATAGAATGTAAGGAGAAAATTTTTCTCTGTGAGGTGGGTATGCTAGATAAAATTGACCGCAAGCTGCTTTGCCTGCTGCAAAACGACTGCACCCTCTCTTTGCAGGCGCTGGCAGATGCCGTTAATCTGACCACCACACCCTGCTGGAAGCGCCTGAAAAAGCTGGAAGATGACGGCGTCCTGCTGGGACGCGTGGCGCTACTGGATCCCGAAAAACTGGGGCTGGGGCTGACCGCCTTTGTCCTGATAAAAACGCAGCATCACAGCAGTGAATGGTATTGCCGTTTCGTTAACCAGGTTTCAGATATGCCTGAGGTGCTCGGTTTCTGGCGCATGGCCGGTGAGTACGATTACCTTATGCGCGTTCAGGTGGCCGACATGAAACGTTATGACGACTTCTACAAGCGGCTGGTCAACAGCGTGCCGGGCTTGTCGGACGTCACCTCCAGCTTCGCGATGGAACAGATTAAATACACCACTGCGTTACCTATTGAATAACTTCATACAATACCTTCAGGAACAAACCGCGTGCGATTATTTGCCCAATTGAGCTGGTACTTTCGTCGGGAGTGGCAACGCTACCTCGGTGCAGTCTGCCTGCTTATTATTATTGCCATTCTGCAACTGCTCCCGCCGAAAGTGGTGGGATACGTCGTGGACGGCGTGACCGAGCAGCATTACACCGCCGCACGGGTGATGATGTGGGTGGGGACGCTGGTGCTGACCGCGATAATTGTCTACCTGCTGCGCTACGTGTGGCGCGTGCTGCTGTTCGGGGCGTCCTATCAGCTGGCCGTTGAGCTACGCGAAGATTTTTACCGTCAGCTGAGCCGCCAGCATCCTGAATTTTACCTGCGCCATCGCACCGGGGATCTGATTGCCCGCGCGACCAATGACGTCGACCGCGTGGTCTTCGCCGCCGGGGAAGGGGTGTTGACCCTGGTCGATTCCCTGGTGATGGGCTGCGCGGTTCTGATCGTCATGTCGACCCAGATCAGCTGGCAGCTCACCCTGCTCGCGCTACTGCCGATGCCGCTGATGGCGCTCGCCATCAACCGCTACGGCGAAAAGCTGCATGAGCGCTTCAAGCTGGCGCAGGCGGCGTTTTCCTCCCTGAACGACCGCACGCAGGAGAGCATGACCAGCATCAGGATGATCAAAGCCTTTGGTCTGGAAGACCGTCAGTCAGCCCTGTTTGCCGCCGATGCCGCCGATACCGGGGCGAAAAACATGCGCGTGGCGCGGATTGACGCCCGGTTTGATCCCACAATTTATATCGCGATCGGTATGGCGAACCTGCTGGCCATTGGCGGCGGCAGCTGGATGGTGGTGCAGGGAACGATGACCCTCGGGCAACTCACCAGCTTTGCCATGTATCTGGGGCTGATGATCTGGCCGATGCTGGCTCTGGCATGGATGTTTAACATCGTGGAGCGCGGTAGCGCGGCCTATAGCCGTATCCGCGCCATGCTGGCTGAAGCGCCGGTCGTCAATGACGGCAGCGAAGCGGTTCCGCAGGGGCGTGGCATCGTGCAGGCGGACATCCGCGAGTTCCGCTATCCGCAGACGGAACATCCGGTGCTTGAGAACGTTACCTTTACGCTTGAGCCGGGTCAGATGCTGGGGATTTGCGGCCCCACCGGGTCCGGCAAAAGCACGCTTCTGTCGCTGCTCCAGCGCCATTTCGATGTGACAAAGGGGGACATTCGTTTCCACTCTCTTCCGCTGAGTAACCTGCTGCTGGACGAGTGGCGCAGTCGCCTGGCGGTGGTCAGCCAGACGCCGTTTTTATTCTCCGACACCATCGCCAATAACATCGCCCTCGGCTGCCCTTCGGCGACGCAGGAAGACATTGAGCATGTGGCGCGCTTAGCCAGCGTTCACGAGGATATTCTGCGCCTGCCGCAGGGTTACGAAACGGAAGTGGGCGAGCGTGGCGTAATGCTGTCTGGCGGGCAAAAACAACGTATCTCCATTGCCCGCGCGCTGCTGCTGAACGCGGAAATTCTGATCCTTGATGACGCGCTCTCCGCCGTTGATGGCCGAACGGAACATCAGATCCTGCACAACCTGCGCGAGTGGGGGGAAGGACGCACGGTGATCATCAGCGCGCACCGTCTGTCGGCGCTGACGGAGGCCAGTGAAATTCTGGTGCTGCAGCACGGGCACATTGCCCAGCGCGGGCAGCATGAGCATCTGGCTGAATCGCCCGGCTGGTATCGCGATATGTACCGCTATCAGCAGCTTGAGGCGGCGCTGGACGATGCGCCGGAACCGGAAAAGGAGGCGTCTGATGCGTAAATTTACCGCCCAGTGGCCGACGCTAAAGCGCCTGCTGGCCTACGGTTCGCCGTGGCGAAAACCGCTGTCCATTGCCGTGGGGCTGTTGTGGATTGCGGCCATTGCCGAAGTGAGCGGTCCGCTACTCATCAGCTACTTCATCGATAATATGGTGGCGAAACGCGACCTGCCGCTGGGGCTGGTGGCGGGACTGGGCGTGGCCTATATCGGGCTTCAGTTAACGGCGGCTGGCCTGCACTATGCCCAGTCGCTGCTGTTTAACCGCGCGGCCGTTGGCGTCGTGCAGCAGCTGCGTACGGATGTTATGGACGCGGCGCTGCGCCAGCCGCTAAGCGAATTTGATACCCAGCCGGTCGGGCAGGTGATCTCGCGCGTGACTAACGATACCGAAGTGATCCGCGATCTTTACGTCACCGTGGTCGCAACCGTCTTGCGAAGCGCGGCGCTGATTGGCGCGATGCTGGTGGCGATGTTTAGCCTCGACTGGCGGATGGCGCTGGTGGCGATAACCATCTTCCCGGCCGTCCTGACGGTGATGGTTATCTACCAGCGTTACAGCACGCCTATTGTTCGCCGGGTGCGCGCCTATCTGGCGGACATCAACGATGGCTTTAACGAAGTGATCAACGGCATGAGCGTTATTCAGCAGTTCCGCCAGCAGGCGCGCTTTGGCGAGCGGATGGGGGAAGCCAGCCGTTCGCACTATATGGCGAGAATGCAGACGCTGCGCCTCGACGGTTTTCTGTTACGCCCGCTGCTGAGCCTATTCTCGACGCTGGTGCTGTGTGGCCTGCTGATGCTGTTTGGCCTGACAACCCAGGGAACCATTGAGGTTGGGGTGCTGTACGCCTTTATCAGCTACCTTGGCCGCCTCAACGAGCCGCTGATTGAGCTGACGACGCAGCAGTCGATGCTCCAGCAGGCGGTCGTCGCCGGGGAACGCGTTTTTGAACTGATGGACAGACCGCGTCAGACCTACGGTGATGATGACCGCCCGCTGCAAAGCGGCAGCATTGCCTTTGATAACGTCTCCTTTGCCTATCGCGATGACCGGCTGGTGCTGCAGGACATCACCCTGGATATCCCCTCGCGCGGCTTTGTGGCCTTAGTGGGGCATACCGGCAGCGGCAAAAGCACGCTTGCCAGCCTGCTGATGGGCTACTACCCCTTAACGCAGGGAGAAATTCGTCTCGACGGGCGTCCTCTCGCATCATTAAGTCACAACACGCTGCGTAAGGGCGTCGCAATGGTGCAGCAGGATCCGGTCGTGCTGGCCGATACCTTCTTCGCCAACGTGACGCTCGGCCGACCCTTTACTCAGGAACAGGTCTGGGACGTGCTGGAAAAGGTGCAGCTGGCGGACCTGGCGCGGGGATTTAGCGACGGGATCAACACCAAACTGGGCGAGCAGGGCAACAATCTGTCCGTTGGGCAAAAGCAGCTTCTGGCGCTGGCGCGGGTGTTAATCGACACGCCGCAGGTGCTGATTCTGGATGAAGCCACGGCGAGCATTGATTCCGGCACCGAACAGGCGATCCAGCAGGCGCTGGCGGCCGTACGCGATCGTACGACGCTGGTGGCGATCGCCCACCGTCTTTCAACGATCGTGGATGCTGACATTATTCTGGTGCTGCACCGTGGACAGGTCGTGGAGCGCGGCACGCACAGAGCGCTACTCGAAGCGAAAGGGCGCTACTGGCAGATGTATCAGCTGCAGCTGGCCGGTGAAGAGCTGGCCGCCAGCACCCGTGAGGAAGCGTCCCTGAACGCCTGATGCACCATAATCAGGCATTGCGCCGACGGGCATATCCGTTGGTGCAAAAATGAAACGCACCGTGCACTGCCATGGTGCGTTTTTTTTCACCTGTTAAATGACAATCCCCGTCCTGCGTTCACCGCGCCGCTTTTTCCTCGCTTTTTCAATTCTGGCATACCGCTTGCAATAGCCTCTTCGTGCAGCTACGGCCAATACCGAATTCTGACTGGAGGGGATTTATGAAGCTCGTTACGGTGATTATTAAACCATTCAAACTTGAGGACGTGCGTGAAGCCCTGTCTTCCATGGGTATTCAGGGGCTGACGGTCACCGAAGTGAAAGGCTTTGGGCGTCAGAAAGGGCATGCCGAGCTTTATCGCGGCGCAGAGTACAGCGTTAACTTCCTGCCAAAAGTGAAGATTGATGTCGCAATCGCAGACGATCAGCTTGATGAAGTGATTGATATTATTAGCAAAGCTGCCTATACCGGCAAAATTGGCGACGGCAAAATTTTTGTTGCTGAACTGGAGCGCGTCATTCGCATCCGTACCGGCGAAAACGACGAAGCGGCTCTTTAATTAACGCCTGCATACAGTGATAGGGATCGAGAAAATGAAGATAGCAACGATTAAAACAGGTCTGGGGTCGCTGGCGCTGCTGCCGGGCCTCGCCATGGCTGCCCCTGCTGTGGCAGACAAAGCGGATAACGCTTTTATGATGATCTGCACCGCGCTGGTGCTGTTCATGACTATCCCGGGCATTGCGCTGTTTTACGGCGGCCTGATCCGCGGCAAAAACGTCCTCTCTATGCTGACGCAGGTGGCCGTGACGTTCGCGCTGGTCTGCGTGTTGTGGGTAGTGTACGGCTACTCGCTGGCCTTCGGGGAAGGCAACGCCTTCTTTGGTAACTTCAACTGGGCGATGCTGAAAAATATCGAGCTGACCGCCTTAATGGGCAGCTTCTACCAGTATATTCACGTCGCTTTCCAGGGGTCGTTCGCCTGTATTACCGTCGGGCTGATTGTCGGCGCGCTGGCCGAGCGCATTCGTTTCTCGGCGGTGCTGATTTTTGTGGTGGTCTGGCTGACGCTCTCCTACGTGCCAATTGCGCACATGGTCTGGGGCGGCGGTCTGCTGGCCTCCCACGGCGCGCTGGACTTTGCGGGCGGCACCGTTGTGCATATTAACGCTGCGGTGGCGGGCCTGGTCGGCGCATACCTGATCGGCAAGCGCGTGGGCTTTGGCAAAGAAGCATTCAAGCCGCACAACCTGCCGATGGTGTTTACCGGTACGGCAATTCTCTATTTTGGCTGGTTCGGCTTCAACGCCGGTTCAGCAAGTGCGGCTAACGAAATCGCGGCGCTGGCCTTTGTGAACACCGTGGTGGCTACCGCGGGCGCAATCCTCTCCTGGGTGTTTGGTGAGTGGGCCGTGCGCGGTAAACCCTCCCTTCTGGGCGCCTGTTCAGGTGCGATTGCCGGTCTGGTCGGCATTACCCCGGCCTGTGGGTTCGTGGGCGTTGGCGGCGCGCTGCTGATCGGCATCGTGGCAGGTCTGGCCGGTCTGTGGGGCGTCACGGCCCTGAAGCGCGTACTGCGCGTGGACGATCCTTGCGATGTGTTTGGTGTGCACGGCGTCTGCGGCATTATCGGCTGTATCATGACGGGTATCTTCGCCTCAACGTCGCTCGGTGGCGTGGGCTACGCGGAAGGCGTGACCATGATGCATCAGGTGCTGGTTCAGCTGGAAAGTATTGCCATCACCGTGGTGTGGTCTGGCGTAGTGGCCTTTATCGGCTACAAGCTGGCGGACATGACCGTGGGCCTGCGCGTACCGGAAGAGCAGGAGCGCGAAGGGCTGGACGTCAACAGCCACGGCGAGAACGCCTATAACGCGTAACCAGAGTCCATTGCCCGGTGGCGCTGCGCTTACCGGGCCTGTGATTTTGCTTTTGTAGGCCGGGTCAGGCGAAGCCGCCACCCGGCTTTTTTACGTCAACCGCGATTACGCATTACTCCTTCCTGCACCGTCGAGGCTACCAGGACGCCATCCTGGGTATAGAACTCGCCGCGCACAAACCCGCGGGCGCTGGATGCCGACGTACTCTCCACGCTGTAAAGCAGCCAGTCGTTCATGTCGAACGGACGATGGAACCACATGGAGTGGTCAATGGTTGCTACCTGCATCCCTTTTTCCAGGAAGCCAACACCGTGCGGCTGCAACGCGACTGGCAGGAAATTAAAATCAGAGGCATAGCCCAGCAGATACTGATGCACGCGGAAATCTTCCGGCACGCTGCCGTTGGCGCGGATCCACACCTGGCGTTTTGGCTCGGCGACATGGCCCTTCATCGGGTTATGGAATTCGACGGGGCGGATCTCGAGCGGCTTATCGCAGAGAAACTTCTCTTTCGCCTGAGGCGGCAGCAGGTGCGCCAGCGAGCGGGCGATGTCCGTCTCAGATTTCAAATCATCCGGTGCAGGCGCTGGCGGCATGGTCTTCTGATGCTCGTAGCCCGGTTCGGGTGCCTGGAACGAGGCGGTCATGTAGAAGATCGGCTTGCCGTGCTGGATCGCCGCCACGCGGCGGGCGCTAAAACTGTTGCCATCACGCAGGACTTCAACATCATAAACAATGGGTTTTGCGCTATCGCCCGGGCGCAGAAAGTAGCTGTGAAAGGAGTGCACCAGACGGTCCGTCGGGACGGTTTCCTTTGCGGCGTACAGCGCCTGGCCAACCACTTGCCCCCCGAAGACCTGGCGTAAACCTAAATCTTCGCTCTGACCGCGATAGAGTCCTTCCTCAATTTTTTCCAGGTTCAGTAACGTCAGCAAGTTGTTCAGTGCTTGACTCATAATTGTCCTCAATATAACGCCGTGGCGAAAGATACGCTGAGTATAACGCAGAAATCTAAGTGGTCCGATGGGTAGATTAGTCTGAATATCCGGTCAAAATTAGGCATTAATCAGTGATTTGTGCCACACTTAAAAACGTTATGTGAATGTAAACGACATCGGATGGGATCGATCCCGCTGGTGCATTGATGATAAGGAGACTTCAATGAAACTCGTGCCTATGATAAGTGGTCTTGCGATGGCGGTTGCGCTGTCAGCCTGTGCCGATAAGAGCGCCGATGTAGCCGTTCCAACCGCTACCCCGGGTGGAGTAAGTACACTTTCGCAGCAAACCATTAAGCAGCCGAATGTTTCTGGTACGGTATGGATCCGTCAGAAAGTGGCTTTACCGCCTGATGCAGTCCTGACGGTTACGCTTTCCGACGCGTCTATGGCCGATGCCCCGTCTAAGGTGCTGGCGCAGCGTGCGGTACGTACCGAGGGTAAACAGGCGCCGTTCAGCTTCGTGCTGCCGTTTAACCCGTCAGAGGTTCAGCCTAACGCGCGTATCCTGCTGAGTGCCGCGGTGACCATCAACGATAAGCTGGTCTTTATCACCGATACGGTTCAGGAAGTGATCAACAAAGGCGGCACCAAAGCCGACCTGACGCTGGTGCCTGTCCAGCAGACCGCCGTGCCGGTCGCGCCGCAGGCAAATCAGCCTGCGATGCCAACAAACCCTCCTACCCAGCTTTAATCGGCCTTTCGCCCTCTCTTTCGGGAGAGGGCGCTAATAGCGCCAGCGATACTTCTGTATATCAATCTGCCCTTTTCCTGACACCTGTACCCCTTCTGCGAGCAGCGCCTGACGCTGACGCTGTAAATCTGGCCCCGTGAGCGAGATGGCGCCGTGGCGGTTCACCACCCGATGCCACGGAAGCGTGCTGCCTTCCGGCAGGCGTTTAAGCACGCTGCCCACCTGTCGCGCCGCACGCGGTGATCCCGCCAGCCTGGCGACATCGCCATAGGTGGTGACAAACCCCTCCGGGATGGAGGCCACAATCTGCCACACGCGCTGCGGGAAAGAGTCGTGTTCGTCCATTACTGCTCCTGTCGGAATTGCGATTCTGGCGTTCAGAGGCCTGAAAAGGAGATAATACCTGATATTAAAGGGAAGTTTGCGCAATAAACCACCATCCAGTTGCGGGCGGCTTGCAATTAGGGTGCTGCATGGGGATAATGCGCCAGCGCGTTGGTTATCAACGCTCTCAATGGGGGCTCTGTTGGTTCTCCCGCAACGCTACTCTGTTCACCAGGTCAGGTCCGGAAGGAAGCAGCCAGGGCAGACGACGTGTGTGCCGGGATGTAGCTGGCAGGGCCCCCACCCATTTCTGCTCTCCAGACATTCTCACTCTTTCCTCCCTGTCGCGTTGACCCTGGAAACGGAATTAATCCACACAATTATTAGGATTATATTCCGCCGTGTAATATTTCTTTCATTCTCCTGAAATAATATTGTCATAAACCTGTAATAATAGACTGGCATTTTATTATTGGGCGTCTTTTTTCTGTCATAAGCAAAAAATATATATCTGGATAAGACTTACAACTTCGTGTATTAAATAAATAACTTATTGCGAAGGGATGTAACCATTATGGCTACTGCGGTATTAAACGTTAAAATTGATGAAGCGCTAAAAGAAAGACTTCGCCACTATGCCGAAGTGAATAATGAGAACCTGAGCGTGACCACAGAGAAACTGCTACTGCTGGCATTCGAAGCGGTAGAAGAGGCGGGAGTATCGGAAGAGGATATTGATAATCAGCATACGGAAGAAGAGAGCGTTTCTCCTTTTACTCCTAAAGAAATCAAAGCTCTACGAAAACTTCTGAAGAAGAGAAAATGAAACAACAACCCTCGACTGCCAGTGACTACAAAGAGGCCTGCGATCTGTTGCGTTCAGGCTATGTAAAACATGTTCGTCTTGGCTGGAATGTGGAAAGTGATGAGTTCTTTCGTATTGCGTCTGACTGGTGCGACACCGGCGCAAAAATAAAGAAAGAAGGTGAAAGTTTCGTTATTTCACTGAAGGGTTTCCCTATTCCTCCTCAGCACTAAATCCTGACCTGTGAAAACTGCTGACTGTTGCATGACAGTCAGCAGTTTTTATTATCCGCTTCGCTTAACCAATTATACCGGGCTTTGCTTCACGGGCGGCGTGGTGCCGTTTAGCGCCAGCCATAGCGGCTTAATTCTCAGCAGCGCCTGCTCAAGCTCCGCCGAATCGAGTGAAAAGGGCATACGGAGATAGCGGTCGAAGGCCCCTGAAAGCCCGAATCGCGTACCTGTTCCCAGATTAATTCCCAGCGCCTCCGCCCGGGCGGCAAGCTGTGTTGCCAGCATGCCGGGCAACTCAACCCAGTAGGAAAGCCCGCCCTCCGCTTCATTGAAGGTCCACTGCGGAAAATGCTCACGCAACAGCTCGCCGCAGCGGTCGCGGCGTTTCGCCAGCATGGCCCGGCGTGCGGGCAGAAAAGTCTCGCTGTTTTCGATAAGCCACTCCGTGGCCAGCTGTTCCAGCAGGGGAGAGCCCAAATCCAGCGTGTCGCGGGTCTGAACGAGGGTGGCAATCGTTCGCGACGACGCGCGGATCCACCCGAGCCGCAATCCTCCCCAGAAACTTTTTCCTGCCGAACCGAGCGTAATGACCGTGGCCTCGGGGTTGAACGCGGCCAGCGGCGGTGGCGGCGGGGCATCGAACCACAGATCGACCATGGTTTCGTCCACCACCAGCGGAGTGCGGGTTTTGGCGGCAATATCGGCTATCGCCTGGCGCGTTACGTTATCCATGCAGCGTCCGGTCGGATTATGGAAGTCCGGCATCAGGTACGCCAGACGCGGCGCGGTTTGCGCAAGCGTGGCGGCAAAACCGTCGGTGTCCCAGCCGGTTTCAGGCAGCGAGACGCCGACCGGCCTGCACAGCGCGCCCTGAATGGCGGCTATCGCCAGCGGGTACGTCGGATGATCCACCACCACGCGGTCGCCGGGGCCGGTCATCATGCGCAATACCAGGGCAAAACCGCTGACCGCACCGTTGACCACCATCACCTCATCCGCACGGGTGGGTAGCCCCCGCGCGGTGTAACGTGCCGCGATAGCTTCGCGCAGGGCAGGTAACCCCAGCTGATCATATCCGGTTAGGGTCAGGTGCTGGGCGATGGCCGTCAGCGCATGGGTGTAGGCCTGGTGAAGTTCAGGCCCGGCGCTGAGGGCGGCCGTTGACAGATCGAGCGCGACGCTTGCGGTGGAAAGCGTCGGGACGGCGCGGGTGTCCGGCAGGATCGCGCGCGAGCCGCTGCCGTGGCGGCTTTCCAGGTATCCTTCTTCCCGCAGATGCGCCAGCGCGCTGCTGATGGTTGTCCGGCTGACGTTAAGCGAGGTCGCCAGTTCTCGCTCCCCCGGCAGGCGCGTATTGAGCGCCAGCCTGCCGTCAAGAATGAGCAGACGTAACGCATCAGCCAGCTGTCGCCAGAGCGGGGTGCGGGAGGAGGGTTGCTGCCAGTGGCCTAACAGGCGCACTAAAGACTGGCTGCCGAAGCGGCGTGATGACATATGCAGTCCACTATTTGAAAACTGGACATTAATCATAGTGCCATTTTCCGCCATGATGAATGCCTGATTCATTGTAGAGAGCAAATAATGGTACGTCGTCTGGTTCAACTTTATATCGGGCTGGGGCTGTATGGCCTGTCGACCGCGATGTTTATCCGTTCGGATCTGGGTGTCGATCCGTGGGATGTGTTTCACCTCGGGGTCGCGCTTCAGCTGGGAATGACCATCGGTACGGTGATCATCCTGACCGGGGCGGCGGTCCTGCTGCTGTGGATCCCGCTTCGCCAGCTTCCCGGGCTTGGGACGATCAGCAACGTGATCTGTATTGGCCTGGCGGCGGATGCTTCAATGGCGCTGATCCCTGAGCTGACCTCGCTGCCGATCCGTATCGCCCTGCTGGTGTCTGGCATCGTGGTGAATGCCCTTGCAACCGGGATGTATATCGGCGCGGGCTTTGGCGCAGGCCCGCGTGACGGGCTGATGACCGGTATGCATGCGCGGTTTGGCTGGTCAATCCGGGTGGTGCGCACGGTGATTGAAGTCTCGGTGCTGGTGATTGGCATCGCGCTGGGCGGAACCTTTGGTGTCGGCACGGTGCTGTACGCATTATCCATTGGCCCGCTCATTCAGCTCTGTATGCCGTGGTTTCGCCAGAAGCCGCGAGTGGGTAAGCCCGCGCGGGTGATGTAATAATGCGAAGCGCTCACAGGTATTCATAAGGCCGATGTGCCAGAATAGCGGCATCTATTTTAACGGTGTCAGAGTGCATGAAAGCGATCACCCTTTATGACGTAGCCCGCCTTGCGGGGGTTTCTTATCAGACGGTGTCCCGCGTCATTAACGAGGCAGAGCATGTCTCTGCCCGGACGCGGGAAAAGGTCCGGCGGGCCATGGCGGAGCTGCATTACGTCCCGAACCGCGGGGCGCAGCAGCTGGCCGGAAAGCGCACCCGCACGCTGGGGCTGATAACCACCGACCTTGCCCTCCATGCCCCGTCACAAATTGCCTCGGCGGTAAAATCCCGCGCGGGCGAGCAGGGGGCGAGCGTACTGATTTCGATGGTTGAACGCCCTGAGCAGTGTCAGGCCGCCCTGCAGGAGTTGCTGGCGCAGCGCGTGGATGCGCTGCTGGTCAACGTTCCGCTCGACGATCCGTACGCGGAACGGTTGCAGTCGATGGCCTCGCCCGTGCCGATATTGTTTCTTGATGTGGCCCCTTCCGCAGAGGTTAACAGTCTGGTCTTTGATGCCGGGCAGGGGGCGCGACTCGGGGCTGAGCATCTTCTCGCCCTCGGACACCGGCGGATTGCGCTGCTCAGCGGGCCCCAGGATGCCGTCTCGGCGAAGGCGCGTCTCGCGGGCTGGCGCGACGTGCTGGCGCAGGCGGGTCTTCAGCCTGCTGGCGAAGCCTGCGGCGACTGGAGTGCCGCCTCGGGATACGAAAAAGGCCATCAGCTGTTATCGGGCGCGGAATTGCCCGAGGCCATCCTTGTGGCAAACGATCAGATGGCGTTGGGCGTGATACGCGCCTGTGCAGAAAAGGGGGTTGCCGTCCCCGGACAGATCGCGATCGTGGGGTTTGATGACACGGCCGACAGCGCCTGGTTCACGCCCCCGCTGACCACCATACGCCAGGCCTTCCGCGAGGCGGGCGAGCAAAGCGTGGAGTGGCTGCTGGCCCCGACGCAGGGCGAAACGCGCTGGCAGAAGCAGCTTCCCGTCACCCTGATCACCCGACAGTCCAGCGCCCCGCGCGCGCCTTTGCAGGCCGAACGTGAAGATCTGGCCCGGCAGCTAAGAAGCCTGGCCGTGCTGGCCGAGAAAATCGCGCGCGGGTAGATCTTTTGTGATCTGGCCCGCTTCCTTGCCGTCAGGTGCTTTACCCCCGCATGTTGCCAGGGCATGTTGACTAAAATTGTGAGCGCTTCGCAACGAGGTTATTATGTCCAATATACAGCCGCTGACCCTCAGCGCACTTCTGGCGCGTCGGGACTGGGAAAATCCCGGCGTTACGCAGTGGAATCGTCTGGCGGCCCATGCGCCGCTTCATAGCTGGCGCGATGAGCGGTGCGCCAGAGAGGAAGAACATTCGCCGGGCAGGCGGTCACTGAACGGCGAATGGCGGTTTGCACTGTTCCCGGCCCCTGAGCAGGTTCCCGAGGCGTGGGTGACGGACGAACTGCCTGACGCCGTCGCGATGCCCGTGCCGTCTAACTGGCAGATGCAGGGGTTCGATACGCCCATCTACACCAACGTCACCTACCCCATCGCCGTCAATCCGCCGTTCGTTCCGGCTGAAAACCCCACGGGTTGTTACTCGCTCACATTTACTCCGGATGACGCCTGGCTGGAAACCGGTCAAACCCGCATCATCTTCGATGGCGTGAATTCGGCGTTTCATCTGTGGTGCAACGGGGAGTGGATCGGCTATTCACAGGACAGCCGCCTGCCGGCCGAGTTTGATCTCTCCACCGCGCTGCGTCCCGGGGAAAACCGCCTGGCGGTGATGGTGTTACGCTGGTGCGACGGGAGCTATCTCGAAGACCAGGATATGTGGCGCATGAGCGGTATCTTCCGCGACGTGACGCTGCTGCACAAGCCCGGGACGCAGATTGCCGATTATACCGTGGCGACCGATCTGAACGCCGAGTGTGACCGCGCGGTGCTGAAGGTTGACGTCGCCTTGGCCGGTGCCCGCTATGCGGATTGCAGCGTGGCGTTAACGCTGTGGCGCAACGGCGAACCGTGCGCCAGCGCCTGCCAGCGTCCTGGCTCCGCTATCGTGGATGAACGTGGCCGCTGGGATGAGCGGCTGACGGTGTCGATGCCTGTCGATGCTCCCGCCCTCTGGAGCGCGGAAACCCCCGAGCTGTATCGTCTGACGCTTGCGCTCCAGGATAGTGAGGGCAAGGTGCTGGAGGTGGAGGCCTGCGATGTCGGCTTTCGTCGGGTTGAAATCAGCAACGGTCTGCTGAAGCTAAACGGCAAACCGCTGTTGATCCGCGGCGTGAACCGCCATGAACACCACCCTGAGCGAGGGCAGGTGATGGATGAAGCCACAATGCGCCGCGACATTGAATTGATGAAGCAGCACAATTTTAATGCCGTGCGCTGCTCGCACTATCCGAACCATCCGCTGTGGTACTCCCTGTGCGATCGCTATGGGCTGTACGTGGTCGACGAGGCCAATATTGAAACGCACGGCATGGTGCCGATGAGCCGCCTCGCTGACGATCCGCGCTGGCTTCCCGCCATGAGCGAGCGCGTGACCCGCATGGTGCAGCGCGATCGCAACCATCCGTCGATCATCATCTGGTCATTGGGCAATGAGTCCGGGCACGGGGCCAACCACGATGCGCTGTATCGCTGGATCAAAACCACCGATCCGACGCGTCCGGTGCAGTATGAAGGCGGCGGGGCAAACACGGCGGCGACGGATATTGTGTGCCCGATGTACGCCCGCGTTGATTGCGATCAGCCGTTCCCGGCGGTTCCTAAGTGGTCGATCAAGAAATGGATCGGTATGCCGGATGAAACGCGTCCGCTGATCCTCTGCGAATACGCCCATGCGATGGGCAACAGCTTCGGTGGCTTCGCCAAATACTGGCAGGCGTTTCGCGACCATCCGCGCCTACAGGGCGGGTTTGTCTGGGACTGGGTTGACCAGGCGCTGACCAAAAAAGACGAAAACGGTAACAAGTTCTGGGCCTACGGCGGCGATTTCGGCGATAAGCCAAACGACCGGCAGTTTTGCCTGAACGGGCTGGTTTTTCCGGATCGTACTCCGCATCCGGCGCTGTATGAGGCCCAGCGCGCCCAGCAATTCTTCACGTTCAGGCTGGCGAGCACCTCCCCGCTGGTGGTTGAAGTGCAAAGCGATTATCTGTTCCGCAACACCGATAATGAGCGACTGAATTGGTCCATTGCGCGTGACGGCGAGGTGCTGGCCTCCGGCGAGATAGCGCTGTGCATTGCGCCGCAGCGCACGCAGCGTCTGGCGATCGACCAGCCTGCGCTAGCCGCGTCGCCGGGCGAGGTCTGGCTTAACGTTGAGGTCGTCCAGCCGCGGGCGACGCCATGGTCACGGGAAAACCATCGCTGCGCCTGGGATCAGTGGCCGCTTGCGGCTCCGCTGTACATCCCGCCGTCAAAACCCAAAGGCAGTGCGCCGGTTCTGGTGACGCGCGATGATCGACTTGAAATTACGCACCGGCATCAGCAGTGGCTGTTTGATCGCGTCTCAGGACACCTTTCCGGGTGGCGGAACCGTGGCGCGGAAACGCTGCTTACGCCGCTGACGGATAACTTTACGCGTGCCCCGCTGGATAACGATATCGGCGTCAGCGAAGCCACGCGCATCGATCCCAATGCCTGGGTCGAGCGCTGGAAGGCGGCAGGAATGTACGATGTTACCCCGCGCCTGCTGCACTGCGAGGCGGAACAACGGGCTGGCGAGGCGGTCGTGACCACGCGTCATGTCTGGGAGCATCGCGGCAAGGCGTTATTCCTGAGTCACAAGATCTGGCGGATTGATGATGAAGGCATCCTTCACGGGGAGGTCCAGGTGCAGGTTGCGGCGGATATTCCCGAGCCGGCGCGGATTGGCCTGAGCGTTCAGCTTGCGCAGACGCCTGAAACCATACAGTGGCTGGGGTCAGGACCGCTGGAAAACTACCCGGACCGTAAGCTGGCGGCACAGCAGGGGCGCTGGACGTTACCGCTGCACGCCATGCAGACGCCGTACATCTTCCCGACGGAAAACGGCCTGCGCTGCGACACGCGCGAACTGGATTTCGGCGCGCACGCGCTGCGGGGGCGTTTCCACTTCTCCGTCAGCCGTCATAGCCAGAGGCAGCTTCGTGAGACAACGCACCAGCATTTGCTGCGCGATGAGCCGGGCTGCTGGCTGAGCCTGGATGCTTTCCATATGGGCGTGGGGGGCGATGATTCGTGGAGCCCGAGCGTGTCACCGGAATTTATCCTGCAACACCGTCAGTTGCGCTATAGCTTTAGCTGGCAACAACGCGACCGTTAATCTGCACGACGCGGCCACCCAGCGTGGCCGCACTTACTCAGGCTGATGCGGGTCGAGATTGCGTTCGGCCCACAGAATAAACTCCATCTTTGGCAGCGCCTTGCTGTAGTACCAGCCTTGTCCATACTGCACGCCGTGACGATGCAGCCACGCAAGCTGGCCTTCTGTCTCAATCCCTTCCGCAACCATCGCCAGCTTCAGCGATTTTGCCATTTCGATGATGTGCGGCGTGACGTTTTTGTACTCCAGCGCATCGACAAAGGATTTGTCGATCTTGAGCGTATCGACGTCCAGATCCTGCAAATAGCTCAGGCTGGAGTAGCCGGTACCAAAATCATCGATATAGATAGCATGCCCTGAACGGCGGAATGCGGCGATGGCCGGGGCGCTGACGGTGGGATCGGCAAAGCCGCGCTCGGTCAGCTCCAGGGCTATCTGCCGGGGATGAACTTCCCATTTGTTCAGCAGGCTGTGCAGCAGCGGGGGGATCTTGCCTGAGGTCAAATCCGCAGGCGCTAGGTTAATCGAAATATGCTGGTCAGGATGCAGATGAAGCCAGTGCCCCATATCCTCGAACACCTTTTCGATAACCAGTTGGGTCAGCTGTGAAATAAGGCCCGTCTGCTCGGCCAGCGGCACAAAGATATCCGGTGACAGGCTGCTGCCGTCAGGCTGGGGCCAGCGGCTCAGCGCTTCGGCACCGACGACTTTGCCGCTCTCCAGGTTCACAATAGGCTGGTAGTGAACCACAAAATCGCGGCTGTTAAGGGCATCCTGCAGACGGTTCTTCGGAGACTGAAGACGGCGCAGGATCCGCAGAACAAACAGCGCCGCGAGCAGGCTGACCAGTATCCCGAAGGGAAGCCAGACAAGAAGCTGCCGGTGCCAGGACGCTTCCAGCGGTTTTAACGCCGCCCACGTCACCACCGTAAAGCCCAGATCGGGAACCGATTTCGCAACGTACATCGAACCGTTGAACTGCAAACGTGCAGGCGTCAGCGTTTCCAGCTGATGGCGAATCTGCGGCTCGAGCGTGTCACTGCTGGCAAAGACAATGTGATTATCGTGACCAATCAGAGCCGCATCCATACGCACGGCGCCAAAGGGGATCACATCGACCAGCGATTCAGGATCGATCATCACCAGATAATTTCCCTTTCCCATCACCGCCATGTAGTGATTAAAGCCCAGATCGTTTTGCGTGGTCAGCCAGGCGTCATAGCCATCATGCGTGGTGCGTATTGGCGGTGGAAAGGGGGCGGCGGCGCTGGTCTGTTCCAGAGAGGAGCAGCGTGGCTTCAGATTCTCAGCGTAAATCACTTCCTGGATATAACGTAAGGAGAAGGCAACCCGCCGCATTTCACGCAGATGCAGACGGCTGCACGGGGGATAGGGCAGGGCCTGAAGCTGTGAAAGCGCGTCTTTCGCCTGCTCAACCACTTTATCCGTGCGCAGCAGCACGCGCGATGCATAACCGTCGAGCGCGTCCACAAATTTCTCTTCCGCCTGACGGTGTGCCAGCCAGATGCTGAGGCAAATGGGGACCAGCACCGAAAAAATCAGTATACCTGTTACCAGACTGACCAGATGTCGGGTTCTCATGCGGTTGTATCCTTCCTCATATGCCCGCCCCGGGGCGCTGAGTAAGCCCTTCAGAAGAGAAAGACGTTATCGTCAAATAATACCGTATAGCGCGTCAAAGCGATTGATTTTAGCTCAGAAAAGGGGATGCAGGACAGATCGCTGTCAACGCGATGCGTGATTGAGGGTTGTTTTTACGCCAGCGCTCGGATATCATTTTGTTATGTTATAACAATACATGAAGAGTCCACGATGAAACCAAATATCCATCCTGCCTATCGCACCGTTGTGTTTCATGACACCAGTGCCAACGAATACTTTAAGGTCGGTTCGACCATCAAAACGGACCGCGAAATTGAACTCGACGGTGAAACCTATCCGTATATCACCATCGAGGTCTCTTCAAAATCGCATCCATTTTATACCGGTAAGCAAAAAACGTTCTCGACGGACGGCAGCGCAGCACGCTTCCGCAAGCGTTTTGGCGGCTTTCTTAATGCGAAGCGAGGTTAACCATGCAGGTACTTAACTCGCTGCGCAGCGCCAAACAGCGCCATCCCGACTGCCAGATCGTCAAACGCAAGGGACGTCTGTACGTCATTTGCAAATCTAACCCGCGCTTTAAAGCGGTACAGGGACGCAAAAAAAGGCGTTAGAGGCGCGCATCTCGCCACTTCTCCAGGGATCTTACCTGCTTGCCATCGGCGCTGAAATTGTCGGTGGCAAGCCATTTCTCAAAGGCGACCGCCAGCCCGGGCCACTCTTTATCAATGATTGAAAACCAGTCCGTATCCCGGTTATGACCTTTCGTGACCAGCGCCTGACGAAAGCGTCCTTCATACTGAAAGCCCAGACGCAGCGCCGCTTTGCGGGATGGCTCGTTAAGGCTGTTGCACTTCCATTCGTAGCGTCGATAGCCCAGCGTATCAAAGACATAACGCATCAGCAGAGCGTGCGCTTCGGTGGACATTACCGTGCGGCTGAGCAGCGGTGAAAAATGCACATGACCCACTTCGACAACCCCGTTGGCGGGATCGATACGCATCAGCGCCAGCGTGCCGACCGGAGACTGCGTCTGATTATCAATCACCGTGAAATGCATGGGATCAGAGAGTTCACAGACGCTTTCGACCCAACCGGCAAACGCGTCGGCGGTGGCATCGGGTTCGCGCAGCAGCCACGTCCAGCTGCGCGTGTCTTCCGCCAGCTGATAGGCGGAAAACAGCGCCTGTGCGTGCCCGACGCATAAAGGTTCAAGTCGACAATAGCGGCCCGTCAGTACCACTCGCTCAGGATGGGGGCGTGGCTGCCAGTCTTCCAGTGCATCGCCCATCGGTTGTCCAAACGCATTGATTGTATTCATTGTTTTCCCCGTCATCGTCAGTAGACCCTCAGAGTAGATAAGTTCTGGTTCCTTAAAAAGCACCACTGAGTTATGTTTTGGTGGTACCACGGGAGAGAAAAATGAATATACCTGGCGATGAATTTCATGCCCTGTTAAGGGATGCGCTCGACGCGCGTGAAGACGAGACGCTGCAGCGCACCCTGTATCTGACGCTGCGGGAGGCGATTTTGGGCGGCAGGCTCCGCGCCGATAGCCGCCTGCCAGGCTCACGCACCGTTGCGCAGCAGCTTAACCTCTCGCGCAACACTGTCAATGCGGCCCTGGAGCAGCTCACGCTCGAAGGGTATTTGCTGCGTAACCGTCAGGGAACGCGCGTGGCGCAGCTGGCTCCGCGCGCTATCGCCAGGGATTTACCCGAGCCTGCGGTCACGCTTGCAAAACGTGTGACCCTGCTGCCGACACCCACGCCCCGCGACACGCCAGTTATGGCATTGACCCCCGGCACGCCTGCTATCAATTATTTCCCGCTGCCTTTGTGGCGACGCCTGTACGATCGCGTTTTGCGGGAGGAGGGCAGCGCCCTGCTGGGCTATGGCGACCCGGCGGGTGAACCGGCGTTGCGCGAGGCCATCGCCCGTCACCTGGCCCTTTCCCGGGGGATTAACTGCGAGGCCAGCCAGATAGTCATCACCGAGGGGGCGCTGGAGGGCGTTAACCTCTGCACTCAACTGCTCAGCGAGCCAGGCGACGTCGCCTGGGTGGAGAACCCCGGCTATGCCGGAGCAAAAAGCGCGTTTGCCAAATCCGGCGTAAGGATGGTGGGTATGCCGGTGGACGACGCGGGAATGCGCTGGGAAGCACAGCCCGCGCCTGCCCCGTCGCTGATTTTTACCTCGCCTTCCCATCAGTTTCCCTATGGGAGCGTACTCAGCGCGCGCCGACGCCTGGCGCTGCTTGAGCTGGCGCAGCACCACAAGGCGTGGATCATCGAGGATGACTACGATAGCGAGTTTCGTTACGCCGGTGAGCCGGTTCCGGCGATGCTCGGGATGATAAAAAACGCGCCGGTGGTTTATCTCGGGACGTTCAGTAAAACGCTTTTTCCGTCGCTGCGGATTGGTTTTATGGTTCTCCCGCCTGCGCTGGCAAAGGCCACGGGACATGCTATCGGCTCGCTGCTGCGCGGCGGTCATCGCGCCGAGCAGCGCACGCTGGCGCTGTTTATTGAGGAGGGGCATTATGCGCGGCATCTTGCGGCGATGCGCAGACTCTACCGTAAACGCTACCGACAGCTTCGCGAGACGCTAAGCGCGGAACTGCACGCTGAACATCGCGTACTGGCGGGAGAGGGGGGCATGCATCTTACCGTGGCGATTGAGGGCATCGACGACAGCGAAATAGCACAGCAGGCGAGAGCCTTCCAGCTGGCACCGGCGGCTCTGAGCGGATATTACCTTGAGACGAAGCAGGGGCAAACCGGCCTGGTGCTGGGGTACGGTAATACCTCTGCCTCGCAGTTCACACCCGCTGTCAGGCGTTTACAGCAGCTGATTGTGCAGCAGCGGGGCGGGAAAGGGTGAAGACGTCATAGAAAGAGAGTTGCCCCTTGGTCGAGACCATTTTTTGCAGCTGCTCTTTTTGCCTGATATCGACCGACGGCGAATGAAGAATGTTGTCGATCAGCTCCGACGGCACATAGCGCGTGTTATACCATTCGCCGTTATAACAGACCCGGAAATCAAGCACGTCGATATCTTCATAGCGATAGCGCGGATTAACGTCAAAAAAGAAGAACGCGTTAAACACCACAAAGAGCACCACCAGAAGCCAGACCGAGTCAGCAAGCGTTGCGGAGGTCATCATGACAACCAGCGTGGCCAGCCAGGCGGCGTACATGGCAACAAACAGTCCCGGATGTTTGCGGATAAAGCTGATGCTAAAGCGCGGGCGATTGTCGCGCTTTTCACGGGTGTTGAGATCGTCGATGGTGGCGGTGAGCAGGCGCTGTATCTCTGTCATTTTTTGCCTTCATGAATCGTGAAAATACAGGGGATCTGCTCATTTTAGGGGAGCGGCCGGGGGGAGGAAAGTAACAGTTATGGGGTGAAAAGCCATAACAGTTACGTCTGGCAGGCTTACAGCATCTTAATGATCTTCGCCGGGTTACCGCCCACCACGGCATTCGCCGGAACGTCTTTGACCACGACTGCGCCGGAGGCGATCACCGCGTTATCGCCGATCGTCACGCCAGGGTTGATTACCGCGCGTCCGCCAATCCAGACGTTGTTGCCGATGGTCACCGGTTTGCCATATTCAGCCCCGCTATTGCGCTCTGTCGGATCCAGCGGGTGGGTGGCCGTATAGATATGCACGCCCGGTGCAAGCATACAGTTATCGCCAATATGGACAGGGCAGACGTCTAACATCACGCAGTCAAAGTTGGCGTAAAAATCGTTGCCCAGAAAAATGTTGTAGCCATAGTCACACCGAAAGCTCGGCTCTATATATGCGCCTTCGCTTTGCCCCAGCAGTTCCTTCAGCAAGGCCGTGCGTTCTGCTTTCTCATCAGGTGCGGTGTGGTTATAACGATGCAGCAGATGACGCGCGCGCAACCGATCGGCCCGTAGCGTTTCATCGCCAGGGCGATACAGCTCGCCCGCAATCATCTTTCGTTTTTCTTCACTCATGGGAACCTCTCAGCATTTGTTGATGACCTAAAGGTAAAAGGAATTCAACATAAAGGGAACGTTCCCAAAAGGCAGGTGTGACGATAGTCACAACATTGTTGTGAGTGATTCTTCACTCGGGGACCTGTGTGTCACACAGGGGGGCGTAACGCGAAAGGGAATCCCACTAACATTGACGTAGACACTCTACAGCCAGGTACAAAAATTAACGGACAAATTTCCATACGGAAGACGGTATTTTGTCATAAAGCTTATTCATGGTTAACTCGGCCAGGCGATGATCCGCTGCTGAGTAAAATACAGCCAGTTCGTTATCAGAAAGCTCATATTTATTTTTTTCGATAACACGTTCAAGCGTGTCCAGTGACTGACAACGTCGCAAGCGCATCAAATAATCGATCTTGGTTAATGGTTTTTCAGACATAAATTCACCTTAGTCATTGTAATAATTTTAACAGGAAAGGCTAACAGGATTAGCTCGACTTGCATTGATGAAACAACGGAATAGCCGATTTCCTGATTTACGCCATTTCTGCAAATCCTGTGCGTTAATGCCGTAACTGCTGAACAACATAAAGGTGTCATCCAGATATTCATCAATTTGCTCAATCAGCTTATTATCTTCATTGTACTTAATTTTATAATTAAGTGCGAAGGTGGCGATATGCTCTATCAGCTCATTAAGCTGCAAATTGATGGCCGAGGTGGGGTCGTTAACCCACCCATGGTTACTTTCATCAAGATTGGCAAGACAGTCATGGTACAAGGATTCGCAGAGAAATTTCAACTGCGCAATATCATGCCTTTTTGGCGAGTACTCGTCCATAGCGCATCCCCTTTTGAGTGATTTCTTACTCACCGAACAACATTGTCGGGATGGATACAACTCACTTAGCCACGCGGGTGCTGTGTTCCTGATATCTCTAACTATAAGCCACTCTGATCAAGATTTCACCGCGCTATTACGAAAAATTACAATTAAAAGCGGCCTCTGCGATCTTCTACGCAAATGTGCGTTCGGGCCGGCATTTTTTTATCCCGATAACCTTATTTTTTCAGGGCTTCCTTATGTTTCATTGAG
This sequence comes from Enterobacter sp. 2VL, assembly GCF_005503595.1. Lineage (NCBI taxonomy): Bacteria > Pseudomonadati > Pseudomonadota > Gammaproteobacteria > Enterobacterales > Enterobacteriaceae > Enterobacter > Enterobacter sp. 2VL. Next base: position 642,341 of record NZ_SCNE01000002.1, on the reverse strand, counting down.
TTAGCTTAACGCCATTAGATGTCCAGATTCAGACTTCTCTCTCTGTTGCACAAAAAACCAGGAATGTTCCTAATAATGTATGCGAAGAAATAGAAATAAAAAAATTCTAAATTCGCCTGTTAAATTTTCAGTTAATTATGATATGCCTTTTCACGATGGCGGAAAATATACAGAACCGCAATAAGCGTAATTTATGATTTTAATCAGAAAGAAAAAAGGCCGCAAATGCGGCCTTTTTATCAGGTGAAACCGGTATCAGTGACGTTCTACCGGGTGACTATGCTCAACATCTTCATTCTTGCGGCTGAAGCGGCGGCGTACCACCACGAAGAACACCGGCACGAAGAAGATTGCCAGAACGGTCGCGGTCACCATCCCGCCCATTACGCCCGTACCTACGGCGTTCTGCGCGCCGGAACCGGCACCGGAACTGATAACCAGCGGCAGCACCCCGAGGATGAACGCCAGCGAGGTCATCAGGATGGGACGCAGACGCATACGTACGGCGTCAAGCGTGGCTTCAATCAGGCCTTTACCCTCTTTCTCCATCAGATCCTTGGCGAATTCCACGATAAGTATCGCGTTCTTCGCCGACAGCCCAATGGTTGTTAGCAGGCCCACCTGGAAGTAAACGTCGTTGGTTAACCCGCGGAACGTAGCGGCCAGCAGCGCACCGATAACCCCCAGCGGAACCACCAGCATAACCGAGAACGGAATCGACCAGCTCTCATACAGCGCCGCCAGACAGAGGAAGACCACGATCAGCGAGATGGCGTACAGGGCAGGGGCCTGGTTGCCGGACAGACGTTCCTGATAGGACATGCCGGTCCAGTCATAGCCGATACCCGCTGGCAGTTTGCTGGCAAGCTGCTCCATCATCGCCATCGCTTCACCGGTACTCTTACCTTCTGCAGCCTGACCGAGGATTTCCATCGATGGCAGGCCGTTATAGCGTTCCAGACGCGGTGAACCGTATTCCCAGTGCGAGGTAGAGAAGGCGGAGAACGGCACCATCTGACCATTGCTACCGCGAACGTACCAGTTGTTGATATCGTTCGGCAGCATACGGTATTTCGCTTCCGACATGACGTACACTTTCTTCACGCGACCGCGGTCGATGAAGTCGTTGACGTAGCTACCGCCCCAGGCTGCACCCAGCGTGGTATTAATGTCGCTGATGGACACACCCAGCGCCTGCGCTTTTTCCTGATCGACGTCGATCTTGTACTGCGGCGTATCTTCCAGACCGTTAGGACGCACGCCGGTCAGCAGGTCAGGGTGTTTCGCAACTTCCCCAAACAGCTGGTTACGCGCCTGAGTCAGTTTCTCATGGCCTAAACCGCCCTGGTCAATCAGCTGGAAGTCGAAGCCGGTTGCCGTACCCAGCTCAACGATTGCCGGCAGGTTGAACGCGAACACCATCGCATCTTTGATCTGCGAGAAGGTGCCCATCGCACGGCCGGTAATTGCTTCTACCTTGTTCTCTTTACCCGGACGCTCGGACCAGTCTTTCAGAGAGACGAAGGCGATACCGGTGTTCTGACCGCGACCCGCAAAGCCAAAGCCGTTAACCGCAAACACGGATTCAACGTTGTCTTTTTCCTTGGTCAGGAAGTAATCGGTCATCTCATCCAGCACCTTCTGGGTACGCTCTTGCGAGGCACCTGCAGGAAGCTGAGCCATACTCAGGAATACGCCCTGGTCTTCGTCTGGCAGGAACGAGCTTGGCAGACGAACGAACAGGAAGGCCATGCCCACCACGATGATGATATAGAGCAGCAGGTAACGACCGGTGCTGCGCAGGATGCTGCCCACGCTGTCGGTGTAGTGGTTCGTGCTCTTGTCAAACATGCGGTTGAACCAGCCAAAGAAGCCTTTATGCTCGCCGTGGCCACCTTTCTGAATTGGCTTCAGCATGGTGGCACACAGAGCTGGCGTCAGGATCAACGCCACCAGCACCGACAGGGCCATCGCGGAAACGATGGTGATCGAGAACTGGCGGTAAATCGCCCCGGTGGAGCCACCGAAGAAGGCCATCGGGATAAATACCGCAGACAGTACCATCGCGATACCGACCAGCGCGCCCTGGATCTGGCCCATCGACTTACGGGTTGCTTCCTTCGGCGGCAGGCCTTCTTCCGCCATCACACGCTCGACGTTCTCGACCACCACGATGGCGTCATCCACCAACAGGCCGATGGCGAGCACCATCCCGAACATCGTCAGGGTGTTTATCGAGTAGCCAAATATCGCCAGGATCGCGAAGGTCCCGAGCAGTACAACCGGCACGGCGATGGTTGGGATCAGCGTTGCACGGAAGTTCTGCAGGAACAGATACATGACCAGGAACACAAGGATGATCGCTTCAACCAGCGTTTTCACCACTTCGTGAATGGAGATTTGCACGAACGGCGTGGTGTCATACGGGTAAACGATTTTCAGACCTGACGGGAAGAAAGGTTCCATCTTCTTCAGCTCTGCACGGATCGCTGCCGCGGTGTCCAGGGCGTTAGCGCCGGTCGCCAGTTTGATACCCAGACCGGAAGCCGGTTTGCCGTTGAACTTGGCGATAACGTCGTAGTTTTCACCGCCCAGTTCCACTTTCGCCACGTCGCGCAGGCGAACCTGAGAACCGTCCGGATTCACTTTCAGCAGAATTTTGCCGAACTCATCCGCAGAGGTCAGACGCGTTTGTGCAATGATCGAGGCGTTAAGCTGCTGGCCTTTCACCGGCGGCGTACCGCCTAACTGACCGGCTGCAACCTGGGCGTTCTGCGCTTTAATGGCGCTGATCACGTCAACTGGCGTCAGCTGGAAGTTGTTCAGTTTGTTCGGATCCATCCAGATACGCATCGCGTACTGGGAACCGAACAGCTGAACGTCACCCACACCGGACGTACGGCTGATCACGTCCTTCATGTTGGCGCCTACGTAGTCGGAAATATCCTCCTGCGTCATGGTGCCGTTGGTGTTGATAACGCCAACAACCATCAGGAAGCTACTGGACGATTTCTCGACGCTCACACCCTGCTGTTGTACTTCCTGCGGCAGCAGCGGCATCGCCAGCTGCAGTTTGTTCTGCACCTGAACCTGCGCGATATCGGCATCAGTGCCTGACTCGAAGGTCAGGGTGATCTGAACCGTACCGGTTGAGTCACTGTTTGAGGACATGTACATCAGGTTATCGATACCGTTCATGTTCTGTTCGATAACCTGTGTCACGGTGTCCTGCACCGTTTTGGCATCAGCCCCTGGGTAGGTTGCGGAGATCGTCACCGCCGGTGGCGCAATCGTTGGATATTGCGCGACAGGCAGCTTCAGGATCGCAAGTCCCCCGGCTAGCATGATGATAATGGCGATCACCCATGCAAATATGGGGCGATCGATAAAGAAATTAGGCATGTCTTAACGGCTCCTGTTTAAGTTAAGACTTGGTTTGTTCTGACTGGCCACCGGCTGCGGCTTGCTGTTTATCGTCAGATTTGACTTCCTGCGCTTTCACCTGCGCGCCAGGACGTACTTTTTGCAAACCAGTAATAATCACGCGATCACCCGCTTTCAGGCCATCCGTTACCAGCCACTTGTCGCCAATCGCCTGCGTGGCGGTGATGTTGCGTGTTTCTACTTTGTCATCAGCACCGACAACCAGCGCGCTCGCATCGCCACGCGGCGTACGGGTCACACCCTGCTGTGGTACCAGCAGCGCATTAGGATTGGTCCCTTCTTCCAGACGGGCGCGCACGAACATACCTGGCAGCAGATTTTTGTCAGGGTTCGGGAAAATCGCACGTAAGGTGATGGACCCGGTGGTCTGGTCGACGGTCACATCAGAAAATTCCAGTGTGCCTGCCTGCGGGAACTTGATACCGTCATTGGACACCAGCTCCACTTTGGCTTTGCCGTTTTCCTGTTTCAGCGTGCCGTTAGCCAGCTCTTGCTTCAGGCGCAGGAAATCGTTGCTGGACTGCGTGACGTCAACGTAGATCGGATCAAGCTGCTGCACCGTAGCCAGCGCATTGGTTTGACCGTTCTGCACCAGCGCCCCTTCCGTGACGGAAGATTTACCAATGCGACCGCTGATAGGGGAGGTCACTTTGGTATAGGCGAGGTTGATACGTGCCGTCTCAACGGCCGCTTTGGCCGCTACAACGGCCGCGTTCGTCTGCTGCGCATCGGCCAGGGCTGTGTCGTAATCCTGTTGGCTGATGTACTGCGTGCCGAGCAGCTTTTTGTAGCGGTTCAACGTCAGCTGAGAGATCTTGGCTGCTGCTTCTGCTTTCGCCAGATCGCCTTTTGCGCTCTCATAAGACGCCTGATAGGTTGCTGGATCAATCTGATACAGAGACTCACCTGCTTTCACGTCACCGCCTTCGGTGAAGTTACGTTTCAGGATGATGCCGCTTACCTGTGGACGCACTTCCGCAATACGGTAAGCGCTGGTTCGGCCCGGTAATTCGGTGGTCATCTGCAGAGGTTCGGATTTGAGCGTCACGACACCCACTTCTGGCATCTGCTGAGCTCCTTGTTCTGCCTGTTTGTCGTCACATCCTGTAAGCGCTAAGCTGCCTGAGAGCATCAGAACGACCGCCAGAGGCGTTAACCCTCTGTTTTTGTTCATATGTAAACCTCGAGTGTCCGATTTCAAATTGATCAAGGGTCCTGAGTCTAAAAACCCATTGCTGCGTTTATATTATCGTCATGCTATGGTACATACATTCACAAATGTATGTAAATCTGACTCCTGTAAATTCACTGACGTATGGCACGAAAAACCAAACAACAAGCGCTGGAAACCCGACAACACATTCTTGATGTGGCAATGCGTTTGTTTTCACAGCAGGGTGTTTCGTCAACCTCGCTGGCGCAGATTGCTCAGGCCGCGGGCGTCACGCGGGGAGCGATTTACTGGCATTTTAAAGACAAGTCAGATCTGTTCGGTGAAATCTGGGAGCTATCAGAGTCCAGCATTAGCGATCTTGAGACTGAGTATCGGGCAAAATTCCCCGACGATCCACTCTCAGTATTAAGAGAGATATTAGTTTATATCCTTGAAGCAACGGTAGTTGAAGAACGCCGTCGCCTGATGATGGAGATCATTTTTCACAAATGTGAGTTTGTTGGCGAAATGGCCGTTGTCCAGCAGGCGCAGCGCAGCCTGTGTCTGGAGAGCTATGACCGCATAGAATACACGTTAAATCAATGCATGCAGGCAAAATTGTTGCCCGCCAATTTACTGACCCGCCGCGCGGCGATCCTGATGCGCAGCTATATTTCCGGGCTGATGGAAAACTGGCTTTTCGCGCCCCAGTCGTTTGACCTGAAAGCGGAAGCGCGCAGTTACGTCGCCATCCTGCTTGAAATGTGCCAGTACTGCCCAACGCTTCGCGACGATTCCGTACCGCTGTCTGCCTGAACCCTTCAGCCGTATTCTGCGCGGGAGTGAGAATGTTCGCGCTATTCTGCGTCTGACGGGCGTGATATCCTTCACGCCGGACTATTTTCGGTCATCCTCAGACATCATATTCATGACTATGCTGCACACCTATCGCTCGCAAAACGCTGTTATTGCTTTACTTTTTGCCATCCTGATTTTTTTCACGGTTGCGCCTTTCGCGCATGCTCGTGCAGACAATTCCAGTGATATTCCGACGCGTGCCGACATTCAGTCGCAGCTGGAAACCCTCAACAAACAAAAAGAGTTATCGCCTCAGGAGAAGCTCGTTCAGGGCGATCTGACGGAGACGCTGGAAACGCTGGACAAAATCGAGCGCGTCAAGGCCGAAACGACCCAGCTGCGTCAGAAAGTGGCGCAGGCACCGGACAACATGCGCAAAGCGATGGATGCCCTGAGTGCGCTGAGCGACGTGGATAACGATGACGAAACCCGCAAAACGCTCGCCTCGCTCTCACTGCGTCAGCTTGAATCGCGCGTGGCGCAGCTGTTGGACGACCTGCAAACGGCGCAGTCCGATCTCTCGACCTATAACAGCCAGCTTGTCTCGCTGCAAACCCAGCCTGAGCGCGTGCAAAATGCGATGTATTCCGCCTCGCAACAGTTGCAGGAGATCCGCAACCGTCTGAACGGCACCACCGTGGGCGAAGGGGCGCTGCGTCCCACTCAGCAAACGCTGCTGCTGATCCAGCAGAATTTGCTTAACGCGGAGATTGAACAGCAGCGTAAAAGCCTGGAAGGGAACACGGTGCTGCAGGACACCCTGCAAAAACAGCGGGATTACGTCACGGCCAACATCAACCGCCTTGAACACCAGCTCCAGCTGCTGCAGGAAGCGGTGAACAGCAAGCGCCTGACGCTGACGGAAAAAACGGCGCAGGAGGCGGTATCGCCAGACGAAACGGCCCGCATTCAGGAAAATCCTCTGGTGAAGCAAGAGCTGGAGATTAACCATCAGCTCAGCCAGCGTCTGATTGTGGCAACCGAGAGCGGCAACACGCTGGTGCAGCAAAATATCCGAGTCAAAAACTGGCTCGATCGCGCCCTGCAGGCCGAACGTAACATCAAAGAGCAGATCGCGGTGCTGAAAGGCAGCCTTCTGCTCTCGCGTATTCTCTACCAGCAACAGCAGACGCTGCCCTCCGCCGACGAGCTGGAGGACATGACCAACCGCATCGCCGATTTACGTCTGGAGCAGTTTGACGTGAACCAGCAGCGCGACGCGCTTTTCCAGAGCGACGCGTTCGTCGCCAAAGTGGAGGAAGGGCACTCCGCAGAAGTTAACGGCGAAGTACACGATGCGCTGTTGCAGGTGGTGGATATGCGCCGCGAGCTGCTCGACCAGCTCAACAAACAGCTTGGCAACCAGTTGATGATGGCCATCAACCTGCAAATTAACCAGCAGCAGCTGGTGAGCGTTTCGAAAAACCTGCAGGAGATTTTGACCCAGCAGATTTTCTGGGTGAACAGCAACAAACCGATGGACTGGGAGTGGGTTAAATCCTTCCCGGAAAGCCTGAAGACCCAGATCAAGAGCATGAAAATTACCGTTAACTGGGAGAAAGCCTGGCCCGCGGTGATGATTGCTTTCCTGGCGGGGTTGCCGCTGCTGCTGATTGCCGGATTAATTCGCTGGCGTCTGGGCTGGCTGAAAAAATACCAGGCGAAGCTCGCATCCGAAGTGGGGCAACTGCGCAACGACAGCCAGCTGCACACCCCGAAAGCGATCCTGATTGACCTTATCCGCGCGCTGCCGGTCTGCCTGTTGATTCTGGCGGCCGGGCTGATCCTGCTCACCATGCAGCTCAATATCAGCGACCTGCTGTGGGCATTCAGCAAAAAGCTGGCGCTGTTCTGGCTGGTGTTTGGCCTGTGCTGGAAGGTGCTGGAAAAAGACGGCGTGGCGGTGCGTCACTTCAACATGCCGGAGGCGCTCACCAGCCACTGGCGTCGCCAGATTGTGCGCATCAGCCTTGCGCTGCTGCCGCTGCACTTCTGGTCGGTCCTGGCCGAGCTTTCCCCGCTTCATCTGATGGATGATGTGCTGGGGCAGCTGGTCATTATGCTTAACCTGCTGCTGATTGCCGTTCTGATGTGGCCGATGTGCCGCGACAGCTGGCGCGATAAAGAGTCGCACAATCTGCGTCTGGTCACCGTCACGGTGCTGGCGATTATTCCGCTGGCGCTGATGGTGCTGACCGCAACGGGCTACTTCTACACCACGCTGCGCCTGTCGGGCCGCTGGATTGAAACGGTCTATCTGGTGATTCTCTGGAACCTGCTGTTCCAGACCGTGCTGCGTGGCCTGAGCGTGGCGGCGCGGCGTATCGCCTACCGTCGTGCTATCGCCCGTCGCCAGCATCAGGTGAAGGAGGGGGCGGAAGGCGCTGAACCGCAGGAAGAACCGACCATCGCCCTAGAGCAGGTTAACCAGCAGACCATGCGTATTACCATGCTGGTGATGGTGGCGCTGTTTGCAGTGATGTTCTGGGCCATCTGGTCTGATTTGATCACCGTGTTTGCCTATCTCGACAGCATCACGCTCTGGCAGTACAACGCGACCGAGGCCGGCGCCACGGTGATGAAGAGTGTGACCATGGGCAGCCTGCTCTTTGCGCTGGTCTCGCTGGTTATCGCCTGGGCCTTGATTCGCAACTTGCCGGGGTTGCTGGAGGTGCTGGTCCTGTCGCGGCTCAACCTGCGCCAGGGGGCATCGTATGCCATCACTACCATCCTCAACTACGTGATTATCATCGTGGGGGCCATGACCGTCTTCGGCTCCCTGGGGGTGGCGTGGGATAAACTGCAGTGGCTGGCAGCGGCACTCTCGGTCGGTCTGGGCTTTGGTTTGCAGGAGATCTTCGGTAACTTCGTCTCCGGCCTGATTATCCTGTTTGAACGTCCGGTGCGCATTGGCGATACCGTCACCATCGGCACCTTCTCCGGTACCGTCAGCAAGATCCGTATCCGTGCGACCACCATCACCGACTTCGATCGCAAAGAGGTGATCATCCCGAACAAAGCGTTCGTCACCGAGCGACTGATCAACTGGTCACTCTCCGATACCACCACCCGCGTGGTGATCCGCCTCGGCGTGGCCTACGGATCCGATCTGGATAAAGTGAAAGAGGTGCTGTTGAAAGCGGCGGCCGATCATCCGAAAGTGATGCACGATCCTGCTCCGGCGGTGTTCTTCACCACCTTCGGGCCGAGCACCCTGGATCACGAGCTGCGCCTGTACGTGCGCGAACTGCGCGATCGCAGCTACACCGTGGACGAACTGAACCGCGCCATCGATCGCCTGTGCCGTGAAAACGACATTAATATCGCCTTCAACCAGCTTGAGGTTCACCTGCGCAATGAAAAAGGTGAGGAATATACGGAAGTGAAGCGCGAGATGAAGGGTGACGACCCCACTCCCGCTTAACATCTGCTGATGTTTTCCCCCTCTCCCTCAGGGAGAGGGCCGGGGTGAGGGTAATTTTCCCTCAAAATCCCGCTTAACAATCTCCAGCGCCTTCAGCACCGTCTCTGCCGGAATAGCGTGATCCTCCAGCAGCATAATCAAATCCACGGCCAGCTTGACCTCATCGGGTGCATTTTCGAGTGACATGTCCTGCTCCTGTTAGCGGGTCAACCGTTCAATGACGCGTTCAATCTCGTCCAGCGCCTGACGACAGCGGACGATACGCCCTTCCAGCGCGGTAATTTCGCGCATCAATAACTGCTGTTCTTCAAGCGTTTCGGCAGCGTTAAGCCGCGTCTCGCGCTCGCGTTTCATCTCAAACAGACGCCGCTCGAACTCCTGGTTCTCCAGCCGCTTGCGCTGCCATTTTCCGAGGCCCGGGGAGGCGGTGTCCCAGACGCGCAGCGGCCAGGCGGCAATTTCACGGTGCAGGGCGGTGATCTGCTCGGTAAGATGCGCCGCAAGCCAGGCCACCTGTTCCTGCTGCCCGCTCTCTACAGCATGGCGCAGCTCGTCGAGATGGGTCTGGGATTCCGCGAGATAATCCTGAATTAAGGTGCTGCGGGTACGAAAGAGCTGCCTGTCAAAGCGCGGCTTCAGCGTGGCATGGCCCATCAGCGGCGTGGCCTGAGCCCGCAGGGCCGTCAGCTGATTTTGCAGCGTCTCCAGAAGCAAGGCTGTTTTCAATACGCTCTCCAGTGGTAAAGTAGCCGTTCAGTTTGATAACGATTCGCATTATGCAGCGTACTATTTTAATCATCATTGGCTGGCTCGCGGTAGTCCTCGGCACGCTGGGCGTGGTTTTGCCCTTGCTCCCGACAACGCCGTTTATCCTGCTGGCGGCCTGGTGCTTCGCCCGCTCGTCGCCGCGTTTTCACCACTGGCTGCTGTATCGCTCGTGGTTTGGCGGCTATCTGCGTCACTGGCAACAGCACCGCGCAATGCCGCCCGGGGCCAAGCCGCGCGCGATTGCGGTCATTCTTGTTACCTTCGCCATTTCACTGTGGCTGGTCAACATGCTGTGGGTGCGCATCCTGCTGCTGGCGATCCTCACCTGCCTGCTGATCTTTATGTGGCGGATCCCCGTGGTTGATGAAAAGCAACAAAAGCACTGAACCCTTATCCTGGCTGTTGCAATTATTGTCCGCAGCCAGTAAATTCGACCGTTTTCGAGCACAGGCACGCTTGGTTAAAGGTTAAACAATTGTTACCTTGACCGACTCTCTGCGCGCCGTGAGTAACACTGTTTCATTTAGGCACAAACCGATGACCGCAACTGCACAGCAGCTTGAATATCTGAAAAACAGCATCAAAAGTATCCAGGATTATCCAAAGCCTGGCATTCTTTTCCGCGATGTCACCAGCTTGCTGGAAGACCCGAAAGCGTATGCGCTCAGCATTGAACTGCTGGTCGAACGTTATAAAAACGCCGGGATCACCAAAGTCGTAGGGACTGAAGCCCGTGGCTTCCTGTTTGGCGCACCGGTTGCGCTGGCGATGGGCGTAGGCTTTGTGCCGGTACGTAAGCCGCGCAAACTGCCGCGTGAAACTATCGCAGAAAGCTACGAGCTGGAATACGGTACCGATCAGCTGGAAATCCACGTGGATGCTATCAAGCCCGGCGATAAAGTGCTGGTGGTGGACGATCTGCTGGCAACCGGTGGCACCATCGAAGCAACCGTGAAGCTGATCCGTCGTCTGGGTGGGGAAGTGACCGACGCGGCCTTCATCATCAACCTGTTCGATCTGGGTGGCGAACAGCGCCTGGAAAAACAGGGCATTACCAGCTATTGCCTGGTGCCTTTCCCGGGTCATTAATCCCGGTTCTCACAGCCTCGCTCAATGGGTGAGGTTGTGATAGCATTCCCCTCCATAAATCCACCTTCCAGCGTTGCAGAGCCTGCCCATGAGTTATCAGGTGTTAGCCCGTAAATGGCGACCACAAACCTTTGCTGACGTTGTCGGTCAGGAACATGTGCTGACGGCCCTGGCGAACGGCTTGTCGCTAGGTCGCATCCATCACGCCTATCTTTTTTCCGGCACCCGCGGCGTCGGTAAAACCTCTATTGCCCGTCTGCTGGCAAAAGGACTGAACTGCGAAACCGGGATCACCGCCACGCCGTGCGGCGTGTGCGATAACTGCCGTGAAATCGAGCAGGGACGTTTTGTAGATCTGATCGAAATCGACGCCGCCTCGCGCACGAAAGTCGAAGATACGCGCGATCTGCTGGACAACGTCCAGTACGCACCGGCGCGCGGTCGCTTCAAGGTCTACCTGATCGATGAAGTGCACATGCTGTCGCGCCACAGCTTTAACGCCCTGCTGAAAACGCTGGAAGAGCCGCCTGCGCATGTGAAATTCCTGCTGGCGACCACCGATCCGCAAAAGCTGCCGGTGACGATCCTGTCCCGCTGCCTGCAGTTCCACCTCAAGGCGCTGGACGTTGAACAGATCCGCGCCCAGCTCGAACACATTCTCGACGAAGAGAAGATCGTCCACGAGCCTCGCGCCCTGCAGTTGCTGGCGCGTGCGGCGGACGGCAGCTTGCGCGATGCATTAAGCCTTACCGACCAGGCGATCGCCAGCGGTGATGGCAAACTCTCGACCGATGCGGTCAGCACCATGCTCGGCACGCTGGACGACGATCAGGCGCTGTCTCTCATCGAGGCGATGATTGCCGCCAACGGCGAGCGCGTTATGTCGCTGGTGAACGAAGCCGCCGCGCGTGGCGTGGAGTGGGAATCGCTGCTGGTGGAGATGCTCAGCCTGCTGCACCGCGTGGCCATGCTGCAACTTTCTCCGTCGGCCATCGGGGCGGACATGGCGACCATCGAACAGCGGATGCGCGAGCTGGCTCGCACCGTGCCGCCTGCCGATGTCCAGCTGTACTATCAGACGCTGCTGATTGGCCGTAAAGAGCTGCCGTTCGCGCCGGACCGGCGCATGGGCGTTGAAATGACGCTGCTCCGTGCGCTGGCGTTTCACCCGCGCATGCCGCTACCGGAGCCGGACGTTCCGCGGCAGTCCTTTGCGCCCGTTGCCCCTACCGCGGTGATGTCGCCGCAGCAGGTGCCCCCGCAGCCGACGACGACGCCGCAAAACGTGCCGCTGTCGGATGCCACCAGTTCGGTACTTGCCGCCCGCAGCCAGTTGCAGCGTGCGCAGGGAGTAACCAAACCAAAAAAGAGTGAACCGGCAGCGCCTTCAAGAGCGCGGCCGGTGAACAACGCCGCGCTTGAACGACTGGCCTCGGTAACGGAGCGCGTTCAGTCGCGCCCTGTGCCGTCCGCGCTCGAGCAGAAAGCCCCGGTGAAAGAAGAGGCTTACCGCTGGAAAGCAACCACGATCGTGCAAGAGGTCAAGGTTGAGGTTGCCACGCCGAAAGCGCTGAAAAAGGCGCTGGAGCACGAAAAAACGCCGGAGCTTTCCGCGAAGCTCGCCGAAGAATCGATTGAGCGTGACGCCTGGGCCGCCGAGGTCAGCAAACTGCAGCTGCCGAAGCTGGTAGAGCAGGTCGCGCTGAACGCCTGGAAAGAGCAGGACGGCAATCAGGTGCGTCTGCATCTGCGTCCTGGTCAACGCCACCTCAATTCCCCTGGCGCGCAAAAAGCGCTGGCGGAAGCGCTCAGCGCATTACAGGGATCGTCGGTTGAATTGACTATCATTGAAGATGATAATCCGGCAGTAAAAACGCCGCTGGAGTGGCGACAGGCAATTTATGAAGAGAAGCTCGCGCAGGCGCGCGAGTCGATTGTTGCGGATAACAACATCCAGACCCTGCGCCGGTTCTTCGACGCGGACCTGGATGAAGAGAGTATTCGCCCCATTTGATCGTGAGTCTGACTTACGGTTTTAATCATTAATCGTGAAAGAGAGAGAAGCCTATGTTTGGTGGAAAAGGCGGTCTGGGTGGCCTGATGAAGCAGGCTCAGCAGATGCAGGAAAAAATGCAGAAGATGCAGGAAGAGATCGCTCAGCTGGAAGTCACGGGTGAATCTGGCGCAGGTCTGGTCAAAGTGACCATCAACGGTGCGCACAACTGCCGCCGCGTTGAAATCGACCCAAGCCTGCTCGAAGACGACAAAGAGATGCTGGAAGATCTGGTGGCAGCTGCGTTTAACGATGCTGCGCGCCGTATCGACGAGACCCAGAAAGAGAAAATGGCCTCTGTTTCCAGCGGTATGCAATTGCCGCCGGGCTTCAAGATGCCATTCTGATGCAAACCAGTCCGCTGCTCACGCAGTTAATGGAAGCGCTGCGCTGCCTGCCGGGCGTTGGCCCGAAGTCGGCCCAGCGCATGGCGTTCACGCTCCTGCAGCGCGACCGCAGCGGCGGGATGCGCCTGGCGCAGGCTCTGACCCGCGCCATGTCGGAAATTGGTCACTGTGCGGACTGCCGTACTTTTACCGAGCAGGACGTGTGTAACATCTGTACGAACCCGCGTCGTCAGGAAAACGGTCAGATTTGCGTGGTGGAGAGTCCGGCGGACATCTACGCCATTGAGCAAACCGGGCAGTTCTCTGGCCGCTATTTCGTGCTGATGGGCCATCTTTCCCCGCTGGACGGCATTGGCCCGGACGATATCGGTCTGGACAGGCTCGAACAGCGTCTTGAATCGGAAACGATCAAAGAGGTGATCCTCGCCACCAACCCAACGGTGGAAGGCGAGGCAACCGCTAACTATATTGCCGAGCTGTGCGGGCAGTATGGCGTTGACGCCAGCCGTATCGCCCACGGCGTGCCGGTGGGCGGTGAGCTGGAGATGGTCGATGGCACCACGCTGTCGCACTCTCTGGCCGGTCGTCACAAGATTAATTTCTGACCAAACGGAGGCGGCGTTCGCCGCCTTCGCTTGAAAATTCCCCCCCTTATCCCCATCTCTGACTCAACGTTTTTACAACCCCATTAAATGGCATTGTTGAGGTCGACTTAGATGAAAGGACAAGAAACCCGCGGTTTCCAGTCAGAAGTAAAACAGCTTCTGCACCTGATGATCCATTCCCTGTATTCCAATAAAGAAATCTTCCTGCGTGAGCTGATTTCCAACGCCTCGGATGCGGCGGACAAGCTGCGCTTCCGCGCGCTGTCCAACCCGGACCTGTACGAGGGCGACGGCGAACTGCGCGTGCGCGTCTCGTTCAACAAAGAGAACCGTACCCTGACCATCGCCGATAACGGCATCGGGATGAACCGTGACGAGGTGATCGACCATCTCGGGACCATCGCCAAATCCGGTACCAAAGCGTTCCTTGAGTCCATGGGCTCCGATCAGGCGAAAGACAGCCAGCTGATCGGCCAGTTCGGCGTGGGCTTCTACTCAGCGTTCATCGTGGCGGATAAAGTCACCGTGCGCACCCGCGCGGCAGGCGAAAGCGCTGAAAACGGCGTGCTCTGGGAATCTAAAGGCGAAGGCGAGTACACCGTTGACGACATTACCAAAGCGGATCGCGGCACCGAGATTACCCTGCACCTGCGCGAAGGCGAAGATGATTTCCTGAACGACTGGCGCGTGCGCTCGATCATCAGCAAATATTCCGATCACATCGCGCTGCCGGTTGAGATTGAAAAGCAGGAAGAGAAAGACGGTGAAACCGTTGTCTCCTGGGAAAAAATCAACAAGGCGCAGGCGCTGTGGACGCGCAACAAGTCTGAAATTAAAGACGACGAGTACAACGAGTTTTACAAGCATATCGCCCACGACTTTACCGATCCGCTGACCTGGAGCCATAACCGCGTAGAAGGCAAGCAGGAGTACACCAGCCTGCTGTATATCCCGGCGCAGGCACCGTGGGATATGTGGAACCGCGATCACAAGCACGGCCTGAAGCTGTACGTGCAGCGCGTATTCATCATGGACGACGCCGAGCAGTTCATGCCGAACTACCTGCGCTTCACGCGTGGTCTGATTGACTCCAACGACCTGCCGCTGAACGTCTCCCGTGAGATCCTGCAGGACAGCACCGTGACCCGCAACCTGCGTAACGCGCTGACCAAACGTACGCTGCAGATGCTGGAAAAACTGGCGAAAGACGACGCGGAAAAATACCAGACCTTCTGGAAACAGTTCGGCCTGGTGCTGAAAGAAGGCCCGGCGGAAGACACCGCTAACGTTGAAACGATCGCTAAACTGCTGCGCTTTGCCTCCACGCACAACGACTCCTCCGCGCAGACCGTGTCGCTGGAAGAGTACGTCTCCCGCATGAAGGAAGGGCAGGAGAAGATCTACTACATCACCGCCGACAGCTACGCCGCAGCGAAGAGCAGCCCGCACCTGGAACTGCTGCGTAAGAAAGGCATTGAAGTTCTGCTGCTGTCTGACCGCATCGACGAATGGATGATGAACTACCTGACCGAGTTCGACGGTAAATCTTTCCAGTCCGTTGCGAAAGCTGACGAGTCTATCGACAAACTGGCAGACGAAGTGGACGAAAGCGCGAAAGAAGCGGAGAAAGCGCTGGAGCCGTTCATTGAGCGCGTGAAAACCTTCCTGGGCGATCGCGTCAAAGAGGTGCGCTTCACCCACCGTCTGACCGACACCCCAGCGATTGTCACCACCGACGCCGACGAAATGGGTACCCAGATGGCAAAACTGTTCGCGGCAGCGGGCCAGGCGATGCCGGAAGTGAAATATATCTTCGAGCTGAACCCGGATCACCCGCTGGTGAAACGCGCGGCGGATACCCAGGACGAAGCACGCTTTGCCGAGTGGGTTGAGCTTCTGCTGGATCAATCCCTGCTGGCTGAACGCGGTACGCTGGAAGATCCTAACCTGTTCATTAAACGTGTGAATGCGCTGCTGCTGGCGTAACAATTTCCCTCACCCCCGCCATCTCCCACAGGGAGAGGGTGTAAAAGTTCCCTCTCCCTGTGGGAGAGGGGTAGGGTGAGAGCAACAGACCACACTCCGCCAAATAATCTCCCCCGTTAACCGTTTCAGCCGTCCCGCCTTCCTTGAGCCACATCCGTTCTGATGGTATTGTTTAGCGCTTTTGAAAAATTGAACCAACTTTTGAGGGGATTTTCGCAATGCGTATTATTCTGCTTGGCGCTCCGGGCGCGGGTAAAGGAACTCAGGCTCAGTTCATCATGGAGAAATACGGTATTCCGCAAATCTCTACCGGTGACATGCTGCGTGCCGCTGTTAAATCTGGCTCCGAGCTGGGTAAACAGGCGAAAGACATCATGGACGCGGGCAAGCTGGTCACCGACGAGCTGGTTATCGCCCTGGTGAAAGAGCGCATTGCGCAGGAAGACTGCCGCAACGGTTTCCTGCTGGACGGTTTCCCGCGCACCATTCCACAGGCTGACGCCATGAAAGACGCTGGTATCACCGTGGACTACGTTCTGGAGTTCGACGTACCGGACGAGCTGATCGTTGACCGTATCGTTGGCCGTCGCGTGCACGCTGCCTCTGGCCGCGTTTATCACATCAAATTCAACCCACCTAAGGTTGAAGGCAAAGACGACGTGACTGGCGAAGAGCTGACCACCCGTAAAGATGACCAGGAAGAGACCGTGCGTAAGCGCCTGGTGGAATACCATCAGATGACCGCGCCGCTGATCGGCTACTACTCTAAAGAAGCGGAAGCGGGTAACACCAAATACGCGAAAGTTGACGGGACTCAGCCTGTTGCTGACGTGCGTGCAGAGCTGGAAAAAATCCTCGGCTAAGTGCACTTTTCTCACCCGGCTCTCCGGGTGAGAAAAATTCTCATCCCACCTATTACAGCAATGGGTTTCGTTTACCCACATTTCCGCTACAATTGACCCCTATTCAAATGGTTAAGAGGCGTGAATGAGTCAGGCGAAAACCGGCATCCTGCTTGCCAATCTTGGCACTCCAGAAGCACCCACTCCGGACGCGGTAAAGCGTTACCTGCGCCAATTTTTAAGCGACACGCGCGTCGTGGATACCCCAAGACTGCTGTGGTGGCCGCTGCTGCGTGGTGTCATTCTGCCGATTCGTTCCCCGCGCGTGGCAAAGCTGTACCAGTCCGTCTGGATGGAAGAAGGCTCGCCGCTGATGGTCTACAGCCGTCGTCAGGAGAAGGCCCTGGCCGCCCGTCTGCCCGATATGCCCGTTGAGCTGGGGATGAGCTACGGCAAACCCTCCCTGAAAAGCGCCGTCGATGCGCTGCTGGCCCAGGGCGTTGAGCACATTGTGGTGCTGGCCCTCTATCCGCAATACTCCTGTTCCACGGTGGCTGCCGTCTGGGATGAGCTGGCGCGCATCCTGGCAACCCGCCGTCGCATTCCGGGCGTGACCTTTATTCGCGACTACGCTGATAACGAACTGTACATCAAGGCGCTTGCCAGCAGCGCGCGCGCGTCGTTTGAAAAACATGGCGAGCCGGACCTGCTGTTGCTCTCCTATCACGGCATTCCCCAGCGTTTTGCCAACGAAGGGGACGACTACCCGCAGCGTTGCCGCGATACCACGCGCGAGCTGGTTTCTGCGCTCGGCCTGCCGCCCGAGAAGGTGATGATGACCTTCCAGTCGCGCTTTGGCCGCGAGCCGTGGCTGACGCCGTACACCGACGAAACCCTCAAAATGCTTGGCGAGAAAGGCGTGAAGCATATTCAGGTGATGTCGCCGGGCTTTGCGGCGGACTGCCTGGAAACGCTCGAGGAAATTGCGGTACAAAACCGCGAATTCTTCCTTGAAGCCGGGGGGACAAAGTACGAGTACATTCCGGCACTTAACGACTCGCCGGAACACATCGAGATGATGGCCTCGCTGGTGACTCAAAGCCGCTGATCGCGCTGAAGGCCGGGTTTGTGCTACCATTCCCGGCCCATAATCCTTGCACAGTTCAGACCATGAAATTTCCCGGTAAACGTAAATCCAAACACTACTTTCCCGTCAACGCCCGCGATCCGCTTTTGCAGCAAATTCAGCCGGAAACCGAGACCAGCGCAGCCTGGGTGGTCGGTATCGATCAGACGCTGGTGGACATCGAAGCCAAAGTGGATGATGCGTTTGTCGCGCGTTACGGTCTGAGCGCCGGACACTCGCTGGTCATCGAAGATGACGTCGCCGAGGCGCTGTACCAGGAGCTGGTGCGTGAAAACCTCATCACCCACCAGTTCGCCGGGGGCACCATCGGCAACACCATGCACAACTACTCCGTGCTGGCCGACGACCGCTCGGTGCTGCTGGGCGTGATGTGCAGCAACATCGAAATCGGCGGCTACGCCTACCGCTACCTGTGCAACACCTCCAGCCGTACCGATCTGAACTATCTGCAGGGCGTCGACGGGCCGATTGGCCGCTGCTTCACGCTGATTAGCGACTCCGGCGAGCGTACGTTCGCCATCAGCCCGGGGCACATGAACAAGCTGCGCGCGGAGAGCATCCCGGAAGCAGTGATTGCGGGCGCGTCTGCGCTGGTGCTTACCTCCTATCTGGTGCGCTGCAAACCCGGTGAGCCTATGCCGGAAGCGACCATGAAGGCGATCGAGTATGCCAAAAAATACAACGTGCCGGTTGTCCTGACGCTGGGCACGAAATTTGTGATTGCCGATAATCCGCAGTGGTGGCAGACGTTCCTGAAAGAGCACGTCTCGATTCTGGCGATGAACGAAGAAGAGGCCGAAGCGCTGACCGGCGAAAGCGATCCGCTGCTGGCGTCGGATAAAGCGCTGGACTGGGTGGATCTGGTGCTCTGTACCGCCGGGCCGGTTGGGCTGTATATGGCGGGCTTTACGGAAGAAGAGAGTAAGCGTAAAACCCAGCATCCGCTGCTGCCGGGCGCGATTGCCGAGTTCAACCAGTACGAGTTTAGCCGCGCGATGCGTCACAAAGACTGCGTTAACCCGCTGCGTATTTTCTCCCACATCGCGCCGTATATGGGCGGACCGGAGAAAATCATGAACACCAACGGCGCGGGCGACGGTGCGCTGGCGGCGCTGCTCCACGACATTACCGCCAATGCCTACCATAAAACCAACGTGCCGAACTCCAGCAAGCACAAGTTCAGCTGGCTGACCTATTCGTCGCTGGCGCAGGTGTGTAAGTACGCGAACCGCGTGAGTTATCAGGTGCTCAACCAGCACTCCCCGCGCTTAACGCGTGGCCTGCCGGAACGGGAAGATAGCCTCGAAGAGGCGTACTGGGATCGTTGATTGCTAAAAGAAACCCCCGGTGGCGCTACGCTTACCGGGGCTACCTGTAGGCCTGCTAAGCGTAGCGCCACCAGGCTTTTTTAACCCGTCACCGCCTCTTCAATCGGCGGTTTCTCCAGCAGCGTGAACATCGTATTGGCAATCTCACGCTCGCCCATCACCACCTGATTAGCCCCGCGCTCGGTAATGTAATCCACTTCGTCGTCATAGTGGGCGCGCGCGATTATCTCGATGTTCGGGCATTTTTCACGGGCGGTGGCGACAATCTCACCTGCTTCATAGCCGTTAGGAATGGTCAGCAGCAGCCAGCGGGCGCAGTCCAGATGCGCCAGGTTCATGATCTCTTCATTGGCTGCATTGCCCAGCACGGCGCGGATGCCGCGCTCGCGCAGCTCATCAACCCGCGTGCGCGAGGTTTCAATCACCACCAGCGGAATGCCCTGAGCCATCAGCTTCTCGCCGAGCAGGCTGCCGACGCGGCCAAAGCCGACCAGCAGGGCATGG
Organism: Enterobacter sp. 2VL; assembly: GCF_005503595.1. NCBI lineage: Bacteria > Pseudomonadati > Pseudomonadota > Gammaproteobacteria > Enterobacterales > Enterobacteriaceae > Enterobacter > Enterobacter sp. 2VL. The sequence continues at coordinate 622,793 of NZ_SCNE01000002.1, read as the reverse complement.
TTACAAATATCCACCGGGATCTGCTTCTCTTCTTCCGTGGCCTCTTCGAACGTCTGTTCTTCCAGCGTTTCGGTTTTCTCGAGGTATTTTTCGAGCAGCGCGAACAGCACCGGGTTGAGCATTATCGAGAGGATGGCCCCGGCCAGCACCAGATTTTGCCCGGCCTGCGGCAGCAGATTCAGCGCCATGCCAAGGCCGGCAAGAATAAAGGCGAACTCACCGATCTGCGCCAGGCTGGCGGCGATGGTCAGCGCCGTACGCGGCGAGTGGCCAAACATCCGTACCAGGAAGAAGGCAGCAACCGACTTGCCGAAGATGATAATCGCCAGGGTGCCGAGGACGGCCAGCGGCTGGTCAATCAGGATCAGCGGGTCAAACAGCATCCCGACGGAGACAAAGAACAGCACCGCAAACGCGTCGCGCAGCGGCAGCGTGTCATGCGCCGCGCGGTGGCTCAGCTCGGATTCGTTCAGCACCATGCCGGCGAAGAACGCGCCCAGCGCAAAGGAGACGTCGAACAATTCGACGGCACCAAAGGCAATCCCCAGCGCCAGCGCGAGCACGGAGAGGGTAAACAGCTCGCGAGACCCGGTTGCGGCGCTGCGGGACATGATCCACGGCACCAGACGGCGGCCCACGACCATCATGATGGCGATAAACGCCACAACCTTACCGATGGTAATACTCATATCCAGCGCCAGCGAGGCGAAGCCGACGTTATCTTTTTCCATCATTCCGGCGACGGCAGGCAGCAGGACCAGTGTCAGGACCATCACCAGATCTTCCACAATCAGCCAGCCAATGGCGATCTGCCCGCGCTGGCTGTCTATCAACTGCCTCTCTTCAAGCGCGCGCAGCAGCACCACGGTACTGGCGGTTGAGAGACACAGTCCGAATACAATGCCGGTCATCAACGACCAGCCAAGTACTGCCGAAAGCGCCATCCCCAGCAGCGTCGCCACCCCTATCTGGGCGATCGCTCCCGGTATGGCGATAGACTTTACCGCCATGAGATCTTTCAGTGAGAAGTGCAATCCCACGCCGAACATCAGCAAAATCACGCCCAATTCCGCCAGTTCAGGTGCCAGTTTGGTATCCGCCACAAAACCCGGCGTAAAGGGTCCCGCCAGCACACCCGCCAATAAATAACCTACAAGAGGAGAAATACGAAGTTTGTTGGCAATCATGCCAAGGATAAAAGCGAGCACAAGTCCACCTACAATGGTGGTGATAAGCGGTGTGGCGTGGTGCATTCCGTCTCCTTTCGTCGTGGGTGTTCCATTTCTGGCGTAAATACCAAAAAGCCGAGTAATAGTTTATGACAATTTTCGCGCTTATGTTTATGAATAATTGTTGAAATTTGAATAAAACAGCAATAAGCGTGAAAAAAAGCAGATTTTGATAAATTCGCCGGGGGGAGCAGGAGGGAAGCCTTACAACATCAGGAAGTGTGGCCGCCAAAGTTTAACTTTGGCGGCCGATAAACTACGCTTTGTGACGATTGTCAGGCAGGAATATGGTCAACATCCCCAGAAGTGGGAGGAAAGCACAGATTTTATAGACCAGGAAGATGCTGGTATGGTCCGCAACCATCCCCAGCACCGCAGCACCCAGGCCGCCCATACCGAAAGCGAAACCGAAAAACAGCCCGGAAACCATACCGATACGCCCCGGTAACAGCTCCTGTGCGTAGACCAAAATCGCCGAGAAGGCCGATGCGAGGATAAAACCAATGATAACGGTTAAAATCCCGGTCCATTCCAGGCTTGCGTACGGTAAAACAAGCGTAAAGGGCGCAACGCCGAGGATAGAGCCCCAAATCACATATTTACGCCCGATTTTATCGCCAACAGGCCCGCCAATTACCGTGCCGGCAGCCACCGCAAACAGGAAGGCAAAGAGGTGGAACTGGGCGTTTTGTACCGATAATCCGAATTTTTGCATCAGATAAAAGGTGTAATAGCTGCTGATGCTCGCCATATAGAAATATTTGGAGAATATCAGCACCAGAAGCACTGATACGGCCAGGATGACCTTATTGCGCGGCAGAGGGTTAACCACTTTCGCGACGGGCTTGCCCTTGTTCACGCGATGCTGAGCGGCATACCAGCGGCTGATCTGCGCCAGCACAACGATCGCCAGCAGCGCGGCGAGCACAAACCACGCCACGTTACCTTTACCGTAAGGGGCGATGATCACCGCGGCCAGCAGCGGGCCTAGAGAGCTACCAAAGTTTCCGCCGACCTGGAACAGCGACTGCGCCAGCCCGTGACGGCCGCCAGAGGCCATACGCGCCACGCGGGACGATTCCGGGTGGAAGACCGACGAGCCGGTACCCACCAGCGCTGCGGCTATCAGCACCGCCTCGAAGCTGCCCGCCATCGCCAGCAATACCAGCCCGCTTAACGTAAAGCACATGCCAATCGGCAGTGACCACGGCATCGGGTACTTATCCGTCCAGTAGCCCACCACCGGTTGCAGCAGCGACGAGGCCAACTGGAAGGTGAGGGTGATCATCCCGATCTGCACGAAGGTTAATGAGAACTCAGACTGCAACAGCGGATAGATCGCCAGAATCAACGACTGGATCATGTCGTTGAGCAGATGAGAAAGACTGATTGCGCCTAATACTTTAAAAGAGGTGCGCGAGGCTGGCGGCGACGCCGGAGCGCCCGTCGCGGGCTGGGTTGATTCACTGATTGCCATAAATACCACGTCGTTTTGTTATTAGAAATGCAGGGTGTAATTATTATCCGACTAACATACCCGTCCCCGACATTTGAAGAAAGTCGCAATTCTGAAAACATATTTGTCTATTCTGATTACTCATTGTAATTTTTGCGTTTGTCTATGGGTCAGGGAGAGAGAAGATGAAGTTTATTAAACGTGGCGTCGCGCTGGCGCTGCTTGCCGCGTGGGGCATGGCAAGCCTGCCCGCGCAGGCGTACGAACAAGACAAAACCTATAAAATTACCATCCTGCATACTAACGATCATCACGGCCATTTCTGGCGCAGTGAATACGGTGAATATGGCCTGTCTGCGCAAAAAACGCTGGTGGATGGCATTCGTAAAGAGGTGGCGGCTGAAGGCGGAAGCGTGCTTCTGCTGTCGGGCGGGGATATTAATACCGGCGTGCCGGAGTCGGATTTACAGGATGCCGAACCCGATTTCCGCGGCATGAATTTAATCGGTTACGACGCGATGGCCGTCGGTAACCATGAGTTTGATAATCCGCTGACCGTGCTGCGCCAGCAGGAAAAATGGGCGAAATTCCCGTTCCTCTCCGCCAATATTTACCAGAAAAGTACCGGCGAACGTCTGTTTAAACCCTGGGCGCTGTTCAAGCGTCAGGGTCTTAACATCGCGGTGATTGGCTTAACGACAGACGATACGGCGAAAATCGGCAATCCTGAATTCTTTACCGATATTGAATTCCGCAAACCGACAGACGAAGCGAAGCTGGTGATCCAGGAGCTGCAGCAGAACGAGAAGCCGGATGTGATCATCGCCACGACCCATATGGGCCACTACGACAACGGCGAGCACGGTTCCAATGCACCGGGCGACGTCGAGATGGCGCGCAGCCTGCCCGCCGGCTCGCTGGCAATGATTGTGGGCGGTCACTCACAGGACCCGGTGTGCATGGCATCAGAGAACAAAAAACAGGTGGATTACGTGCCCGGCACGCCGTGCGCGCCAGACCGTCAGAACGGCATCTGGATTGTCCAGGCGCATGAGTGGGGCAAATATGTGGGCCGCGCGGACTTTGAATTCCGCAACGGCGAGATGAAGCTGGTGCACTACCAGCTGATCCCGGTCAACCTGAAGAAGAAAGTGACCTACCCGGACGGGAAGAGCGAGCGCGTGCTCTACACCCCGGAAATCCCGGAAAACCAGCAGATGCTCTCCCTGCTGACGCCGTTCCAGAGCAAGGGCAAAGCGCAGCTGGACGTCAAGATCGGCACCCTCAACGGTCGCCTGGAAGGGGATCGCAGTAAGGTCCGCTTCGTGCAGACCAACATGGGCCATCTGGTGCTGGCAGCGCAAATTGCGCGGACCGGGGCAGACTTTGGCGTGATGAGCGGCGGGGGCATTCGTGACTCTATCGAGGGCGGCAATATCACCTATAAAGACGTGCTGAAGGTTCAGCCGTTTGGCAACATCGTGGTCTATGTCGATATGAGCGGCAAAGAGGTGACAGACTACCTGACCGCCGTGGCGCAAATGAAACCGGACTCTGGCGCCTATCCGCAGTTTGCCAACGTTAGCTTTGTGGCGAAAGACGGCAAGCTTAACGATCTCAAAATCAAAGGCGAGCCGGTCGACCCTGCTAAAACCTACCGTATGGCGACGTTAAGCTTTAACGCCACCGGCGGCGACGGCTATCCGCATATCGATAACAAACCCGGCTATGTGAACACTGGCTTTATCGATGCGGAAGTGTTGAAGCAGTTTATAGAGCAGAATTCACCGATTGACGTGAACGCGTACGAGCCGAAAGGCGAGGTAAGCTGGCAGTAGTTGAGATGTGTTGCCCGGTGGCGCTGCGCTTACCGGGCCTACGGGTGCAAATGTAGGCCGGGTAAGGCGCAGCCGCCACCCGGCTTTTTTTTACTCCCTGCGCGCAATATCCGCAAACTTCGCGTCGAGCATTTTTGCCAGATCGCTCGCGGCCAGTTCAATATCCAGCCCGCGCTTGCCGCCTGAAATGTAGATGGTGTCAAATTCCTGCGAAGGGGCATCGATCAGCGTGGGGAGGCGTTTTTTCTGCCCGAGCGGGCTGATCCCGCCGACCAGATAGCCGGTGGTGCGTTGCGCAACCATCGGGTCCGCCATATCAACCTTTTTGGCCCCCAGCGCTTTGGCGACTTTTTTGAGATCCAGCTGACCGGCCACCGGCGTCACCGCCACGGCGAGGTGCTTCATGTCGCCATTCATCGCGACCAGCAGCGTTTTGTAAACCTGGTCCGCGTTCAGCCCCAGTTTACGCACCACTTCATCACCAAAATTGGTTTCGTTCGGATCGTGATCGTAAGTATGGATCCGGAAAGTAATCTTGTTTTTTTCGAGTAATTTAACGGCGGGAGTCATAGCTATCCTTCTCACATCAGACATTTCATGCTGGCAGCATACGCCTGACGGTTGTCTAAAAAATAGCACCATCTTGCGCAATAGTGTTGGCAGTGATGGTCACTTTGAGCGACAATCGGCTCAACCGAAGGTCTCCTTCGGCATAATAAAAACGATGAAATTCCTCTTTGACGGGCCAATAGAGATATTGGCCATTTTTTTTATTTCAGCAGCGACGGCAAGTTTCCCTCACCGTATAAATGCAGCGCGCCGACCGCGACGACGTATCGCCCGGCGGGCAGCGCATGCAGCCTTTCGCGCCATGCCTGGTTACGCGCATTCATCAGCACATCGTACAACGACTCGCTGAAGGTCGAGGGCAGCGCCAGCGTGCTGTCCGCAGGCAGGGCATTAAGCCACCAGCCTATCATCGTTTGCAGCAGACGGGCGTTAGTGTGCCAGTGGGTCAGGGTATCATCCAGCAGCATCAGGCCATCATCGGGAAGCTGGCGAAGCAGGGCGATCTGGCTGTCCGTACCTTCCAGCTCGATAATGGCGAGACGGCGCGCGCGGGCCGCGTTCAACAGCTGATAATCGATGCCGTAATCCCCGCGCAAACCGAGACGCTGCGCCTGGGTAGCCTGAAGCACCATGGCAATTTGCCACAGCGGCAGCGTATCCAGCATCGTCAGCGACACGCCGGTTTCATTTGCGATACGCTCCAGTTCCGCCAGCTGCGTCGCATTCAGTCGCGCAGCCAGAGGGGTATCGCTTTCCAGCCCGGCAAACGGCGACTCCTGACCTGAGATATCCGCCTCAACGACCAGCGCGTCGGCATTTTTCAGCAGTTTAAGCAGGCCGGAAGGCAGGGGAGACATATCCTGCGTGCCCATATGAATACTGCCAACCAGGTGCAACAGTTGGCCGCCCGGGAGGGCAATATCCATACCGGGCCAGGCATAACGGCGGGGAAACAGGGCGCGAAACGATGCTTTTATACGATGAATCAGACTCATACGCGCTCCATGAATGGAAAGGTTCATGCTAGCGCGTACGAGTACAAGGTTCAATCCTTCGGTGTAAAACGCAGCAGCCGGTTGGCGTTGCTCACCACGGTGATGGAAGAGAGCGCCATGGCGGCCCCCGCCACGACCGGGTTCAGCAGCGTGCCGGTCAGCGGCCACAAAATCCCGGCGGCAATCGGAATGCCGAACGCGTTGTAGATAAACGCCCCGAGCAGGTTCTGCTTCATGTTGCGCAACGTGGCTTTTGATATCGCCAGCGCGTCCGCAACGCCGGTCAGGCTGTGACGCATCAGCGTAATTGCCGCCGTCTCAATGGCGACATCGCTCCCGCCGCCCATCGCAATGCCCACTTCCGCCTGCGCCAGCGCCGGGGCGTCGTTAATGCCGTCGCCGACCATCGCCACCTGACGACCCTGCGCTTGCAGCGCCTTGATAGCGTCGGCTTTGCCGTCCGGTAGCACGCCCGCAATTACCTCATCAATACCCGCCTCTTTGGCGATCGCATTGGCGGTTGTGGGGTTATCGCCGGTCAGCATCACCAGGCGATAGCCCGCGCGATGCAGGCGCTGGAGGGCTTCTACGCTGTCCGGACGCAGCGGATCGCGAACGGCAAACAGCGCCGCCGCTTTGCCATCCACCGCCAGCAGTACCGGAGTGGCCCCCTGAGATGCCTGCGCGTTCAGTTCACTCTCAAGCGCGGAGGTATCCACGCCGTTTTCATTCAGCAGGGCCTGATTACCCAGCAGCAGCGCGTGCCCCTCGGCTTCACCGCTCACGCCCAGCCCGCGCAGGGTGCGGAATTGACTGACGTCAGGCAGCGCGGCGCTTTCCGCCTTATCCAGAATGGCGCGGGCCAGCGGGTGGCTGGAGCCTTGCTCCAGCGCGGCGGCCAGGCGCAGCGCGTCTGTCTGGGCGAGTCCAGGGGTATGGACCGCCACCACCTGCGGTTTGCCCTCGGTCAGCGTCCCGGTCTTATCGAACACCAGGGTGTCGAGGGTGCTGGCGCGCTGCAGCGCATCGGCGTCACGCACCAGCACGCCAAATTCGGCGGCGCGGCCTACGCCGGAGATAATCGACATCGGCGTTGCCAGGCCCAGCGCGCAAGGGCAGGCGATGATCAGCACCGTGGTGGCGATGGTCAGGGTGTAAACAATCTGCGGAGCCGGGCCAAAGAGGTACCAGATGGCCCCGCTCAGCAGGGCGATACAGACCACCACCGGGACAAAAATGGCGGAGATTTTATCGGCAAGCTGCCCTATTTCAGGCTTGCTGCTCTGCGCCTGCCGTACCAGCCGAATAATGCGCGACAGCGTAGTGTGGTTGCCGACCGCACGGGCGCTGAACAATACGCTACCGTCCTGGACAACCGTCCCGGCGTGCACGACATCGCCCTGTGATTTTTGCTGCGGGATGGGTTCGCCGGTCAGCATGGCTTCATCCAGCCAGGCTTCTCCCTGTACGATCTCACCGTCGACGGGAACGCTATCGCCCGTAGTCAGGCGCAGCGTCATGCCGGGCTGCACCTCCGCCAGCGGTACGCTCCGTTCGCCGTCGTCGGTTACCACGCGTGCCGTCGGCGGGGTTAAATCAAGGAGTCGCTCCAGCGCTTTCGAGGAGCGCTGACGCGCGCGGGCTTCGAGCATATGGCCTAAGTTGATCAGGCCGATGATCATCGCGCTCGCTTCGTAGTAAAGGTGCCGGGCCTCCATCGGGAACCACTGCGGCCAGAGGTTAACGCTCATCGAGTAGAGCCACGCCGCGCCGGTGCCGAGCGCGACCAGCGTATCCATTGTTGCCGTACGGTTTTTCAGGCTTTTCCAGGCGCTGGAATAGAAGTGGCCGCCCGCAAAAACCATCACCGCCAGCGTGACCAGACCAATCACCAGCCATAGCGTACGGTTGTCGTCGGTGACCATCATGTTGTCGCCGAGCATGCCCCACACCATCACCGGAATACCGACCATCAGGGCGACAATCGCCTGCCAGCGGAAGCGTTTCATGGTGGCGATGGCGGTTTCCTGCTGGCGTTCGCGGCGTTCGGCATCGTCTTCGATCGCCTCTGCGCCGTAGCCCGCTTTTTCAACCGCCTGCACTAATTCTGCGGCGGAGGCACTGCCCATAACCAACGCAGTCCGCTCCGCAAGGTTTACCCGTGCCTGCGCAACGCCCGGTACGGCCTGTAAGGCATTTTGTACCCGGGAGACGCAGCTGGCGCAGCTCATGCCGTTGATCAGCAACTGCTGGCTGTCATCAACGTCATCCGCTACCGGAAGCTCAGGAGAGACCGCTGTCAGTGCTTCCGACGGGGTTGATGACTCTGTCAGCGGTTTAGCCTTTGGGTGGCTCAGCTCCGCCCCGTAACCGGCCTGTTTAATGGTGTCGATGAGCGCGTCGGCGCTGGCGCTGCCGATCACGGCTGCATGGTCGATGGTCACGTCAGCACTTTCCACATCAGGGCGCTGCTCCAGACTTTCTTTAACGCGTTTGACGCAGTGGCCGCAGGAGAGACCGTCCAGCGTCAGGTCGATTGTTTGTGACATACCCAGACTCCTTTTACCTCAGTGAATTGATTAACTGTCGTAAAGGTTAAACCTTCCAGCAACTGGAAGGTCAAGGTGTTTTGCAAAATGGATTAACGATCGAGCACGATCAGGGGAGAATTGTCGTCCTGCGGGGTGGTTACCGTCAGTTCAGCACGGTAGAGTCGGGTCAGCTGGCCCTGCGTCAACACAGTCTCTGGCGTGCCGTTGCCCACGACCTTGCCTGCCTCCAGCAGCAGGATTCTGTCCGCATAGCGTGAGGCCAGGTTTAAATCATGCAGCACGCAGCAGACGCTAAACTGCCGTTCGCGAACCAAAATACGCAACAGCCGGAATAACTGCTGCTGGTGGTGAATATCCAGCGCGGAGGTCGGTTCATCAAGGAACAGCCATTTTGGCGTGGGGTCAGGCTCCCAAAGTTGAACCAGCAGGCGCGCAAGCTGAACGCGCTGCTGTTCGCCGCCTGAAAGATGCCGGTAATCCCGCGAAGCGAGGGTCTCGCAACCGCAAAGTGTCATAATACGTTCCGTCTCATCGCGCGCATGACGTGCGCGGTGCGGATGTCGCCCCATTCGGATCACTTCCTGTACGCTAAAGGGAAACGCCATCTGGCTGTTTTGCCGCATTACGGCCCGGATTTTGGCCAGCTCGGCCGTCGGCCAGGCATGGATCGATTTGCCAAACAGCAGACACTCGCCCGCATCGGGTTTCAGGTAGCCGGTCAGTTGGCGCAGCAATGTCGATTTTCCCGCGCCGTTCGGTCCGAGGATCGCCACAATTTCGTTACCCGGAAGGGTAAACGAGACGTTATCCGTCAGCTTACGTCCCCGGATGCTATAGCTCAGCTCGCGTGCTTCAATCACATCACTCTCCTTGCGCGCAAAATCAGCCACAGAAAATAGGGGCCGCCAGTCAGGCTGGTGAGCAGGCCAACCGGCATTTCAGCAGGTTGAACCAGGGTACGCGCCAGCGTATCCGCGACCAGCAACAGGCACGCCCCGGCGAGCGTTGCGCAGGGAAGCAGCCAGCGATGGTCCGCGCCGATAGTCATACGCACAAGATGCGGGATCGCCAGGCCGATGAAGCCGATCACGCCGCTGACCGAGACCGCCGTCCCCACCAGTACCGAACTGAGCAACAGGAGCTGCTGGCGTTTGCGCCTGACGTGAATACCCAGGTAGTGCGCCTCTTCATCCCCCAGTTGCAGCAGGTTTAGTGTATTTGCCAGCCACAGCGTGCCGATAATCGTCGGCAGAATGACGCTCGACGCCACCGCCAGCGTCGACCACTGCGCCTGACCAAGACTGCCCATCATCCACAGCGTGAGTTGACGCAACTGTTGCTCATCCCCCACATAGCTCAGCACGCCAATAGTCGCCCCACAGAGCGCGTTGATGGCGATCCCCGCCAGTAACAATTGCATCATCCCGCCGTGGGTGTGGCGCAGGCCGATCAGAAAAATGACCGCGCAGACGACCAGGCTCCCGGCGATGGCGAAAATCATCTGCTCATAGAGCATCAACACGGCGGGCAAGGTGAGGGGGAAGACGACGGCGATGCCAACGAAAAGCGCCGAGCCACTGCTGACGCCGAGCAGGCCGGGGTCAGCCATCGGATTACGAAATAATCCCTGCATTAATACGCCTGACGCCGCCAGCGCACCGCCTACAACCACCGCCAGCAGCACGCGCGGCAAGCGGATATTGAGCCAGATATCGCGATACATTTCGTCCGCCAGGGACGATAAACCAATCTTCATCGCCCCCTGACTGGCGGCAACCAGCGTGAGCGCAACCAGCGTAAACGCCAGCCCGATACAGACGCTCAGCGATGAAAGTGAATCCTTCAAGTCACCCTTCTCCTTAAACGTGCGGCAGCCAGCGCTGCCGCGTGTGACATCACGCGGGCTTAAGACCCGGTTCAACGAGGCTATAAACCTGTTTATTAAGTGTGGGTTGCCCGGCAAGCTCGGCCACATGCGCGGCCACGTCGGCACGCATCACCAGACCATGCACTTCAACGCCCTGTGTGCGTTCCGCTTTGCCCGTTGGTGCGCCGTTAAGGAGGCCGCCTGGCCGGATAATGGCAAAATCCAGCGTGCTGGTCTGAAGCCAGCTCTCGGCCAGCGATTTTTCGCGCACCGCCTGACCAAACGCCGCTTTCGCTCGTTCAGACAACCAGGTCCAGCTGTCACCACAGCCCAGTGATGTCACCAGAATCATGCGGGTCATGCCGGTACCTTCAGCGGTATCGATAATCGTCCGGTTTGCCAGATATTCCGCCTGCCCGCCAAGGGTGGAGATGACCTGAGCGTGCTTTCCCGCCAGGGTACAAACTTCCTTCACGCGGTCCACATCACAGGCGTCACCGATAACAACCTGAACGCCTTGCTCCCGCAGACGCTCTGCGGCCTGCGGGTTGCGCACCAGCGCATATACTGGCCGCTGCTGTTGCAGCGCGATGTCTGCTGTCAGCGCACCGACGCCCGTACCACCCGCGCCAAAAATCAGCCATGGAGTCATACCGTTTCCTCATTAAGCGTTTGACCCAGGGCGCGAAACGCCTCCACCTGCGCTGTTAACAGCTGGCGATGGTCGTCGCGCCCCAGGAAAATTTTAAACATCGCGCTGCCTGCGGCATTAAAGAACAGAATCGAGGCGGTATCCATGGCCATAAATTTGCGTTCAACCAGCGCAATGTGTGTGCAGTTTTCCGCTTTGATATGGCCCGTCATCCCCTTTTTGCCGCGCAGGTTGAAGTAACCGTGGCGATGGAAACCGGAAGGCAGTTCGCCTGTAAATTCCAGAATCACGTCGGCGGTATGGACCAGCGTGGTCACATTTCCCCACTGGCATACGCTGTCCCACACCGCGTCGAATTTATCGCCGCTCACAAGTGTATGTGACGGCAGGTTTTCCACCACCTCCAGCAGCGTGACGCCATATTGCGATGCAATAGCTTCTAACGTGCCGTCCGGCTCGGTTTTCATGAATTCACGTAAAGAGACATGGCTCATGGACTACTCCTTTTATGGTTATTTCGCCACGGCGTGTGGCGTATTGAGTTGCTGAATCAGTTCCTGAAGGGACTGTAAAATATTGCTCGCCCAAAAACGGCCCTCACGGGTTAACCGAATGCAGTCCGAGGCATCCTTGACCAGCCCCGCCCGATGCCACTGCGCCAGCAGCGGGGCCAGTTCCTGCGCGCGCGGGGTAAGTTCACTCAGCGGGATGCGGGCGGTTTCGACGCCCGCCTGCAGAATGTGGCGCCACTGAAAACTGTGCTCTTGTGTACGCATCATCATCATGAGTGGTTTTTGCCCCGCGGCGATCGACGCATGCCAGGCCGTGAGGTTGCGCTCAACCATCCACGACCAGCCGTTAACCGACCCGCCTGCGCCTGACCCTAGCGCCAGGCAGTCTGCTCCTTGCTTAATGAGAAGATTGTAAAGATTGCGCTCGCGCGTGGTCCGCGCCCAATGGCTGTTGCTGATACAGCGCCAGCCCGCGCGGTCCATGAATTCGTAGCCCTGCAGATAGAGATCGCGTCGCTCTGTGGGCGAGGGGATGGTGACGCGTTCGGCGGCCACGGCCTTGCCGAGCGGGGTTTGTGGCAGCAGATTCAATGCGTACAGATCGACGCCGTCGAGGCCGATATCCCGCGCGATGGTGAGATCCTGTTCCCAAAGCCCGGCGTTTTGTCCGGGCAGACCAAACAGCAGATCGCACACCACCGCTGCGCGATCGCGGCGGATCAGCCCTTCCATAAAGGCTCTTGCTGTTGGGCCATCGGAGGTGCGGGCCATTTTTTTGCGGATTTGGCTGTTGAACGACTGAATGCCGATTGAAAAGCGGTTAGCTCCCGCGTCAAGACAGGCGTCAATGCGATTGTCATCGAAATTCAATACCCGACCTTCGACGGTAATTTCGCAGTCGGGAGCCAGCGGCAGTCGCTCGCGCAGCGCGGTGATAATACGGCCAAGGTCGCGCGCGGAGAGAGCAGAGGGCGTGCCGCCGCCGAAATAGACCGCGTGTACAGGCGCTGATTGATGCAACGCGCTGTCGGCCTCCATTGCAATTTCCTGCAACAGCGCGTCGGTGTAAGCAGCGCAACGGTCCTCTTCGAAACGGTTCTGGTAGAACCCGCAGAAGGTGCAGTGAGTGGCACAAAACGGGATATGCAAATACAAAAGCCGTTTGCGCGCGGGCATCTGCTGGCTGAGCAACGCCTGCCAGGTGGACTGCAGTTCTTCGCTGGCGACCGGTACCGCGCCGCGCCACGGCATAGTGGCATGACGATCGCGAAAGGGCTGCCCGCCTTCCTGCGCAAAATGCGGGGTGAGATCGAGTGGAGTTGAATTCATGACGACGTAAGATCCTTGTTACTTAAGCTGCTGATGCAGGGTTTCAACCGCGTCGGCAATGCGCGGACCCATACCCAGGATCAGCGCCTGGTCGAGGGTAATAATGCGCTGGTTTTTCCACGCGGCGGTGCGGGTGAGCCCCGCAACCGTGCTCAGGCGCTGGAGATCGCCCTGAACCATTTCGCGCGTGACGATAATGACGTCCGGATTGGCAGCGAGAAGGGCTTCCGCGCTGTAGCCTTTGTACTGCTGGTGGGTTGCCACGTTCTGCGCGCCTGCCAGTGTCAGAATGGCGTCGGCTACGCTGCCTTTTCCCGCAACCTGCGGCGCGCTGCCGCCAGCAGAGAGAATAAACATGGCGCGTACCGGCGATTTGCCCGCATTTTCCTGCCTGACCTTATCCAGCCTCTGGCGAAGGTTTGCGATCAGGGCGTGGCTTTTTTCCTCCGCGCCAAGGATATGCCCCAGCGTCTGGATATTGGCAAACATTTGCTCCAGTGTGGCGGGCACGCGTGGAAGCGTCACGACGTTGATTTTTTGCGCGCGAAGCTGCTCCAGCACCACGGCAGGGCCTGCGTCCTGCCAGGTCATAAAGGTGTCCGGATGCAGTGACAAGATGCCTTCGCTGCTAAGCTGCTTCCAGTAGCCAATGTGCGCCAGGCGGGCCGTCTGTGGCGGCCAGGAAGTCGTTTCATCCACCCCGACCACGCGATCGCCCGCCCCCAGGGCATAGATCATTTCCGTGAGCGACCCGCCGGCTACCACGATGCGGTCGCTGGTGTGGCCGACGGCGGTCACGCAGAGCAGCAGAAGTCCCGTGAGCGTTTTTTTCATCATCAGAATTTCCACGCAAAGCCAACGGCGGCGTTAAAGCCCGCAGCAGGGATGGACTCATGTGCGGTTTGATAGCGTTTATTGGTCAGGTTATTCAGCGCAAGGTTGATCAGGTACTGATCCTGCGGGCCAAACTCGGTGTTAAAGGCCAGGTTCAGTGTCGCCCAGCCGGGATAACGGGTATGGGTCTCGCTGGTGTTATCCGTGGCGCGCGAGGCGGCACGCACGAAGAGATCTGTCATGATGTTCAGGTTGTTGAACAAATGTGCGTGCTTCACGCCGACGCGGCCGTTGACCGTTGGCTCCCCGGTATCCCAGGTTTTAAGGGTGCTGCCTTCATACTGACGTCGCAGAATATTGCCGCTCAGATAAGGCGAAACAGCCCAGCCGTTGTACTCGGCGCTCAGTTCCATCCCCCACGTTTTCGCCCGGTCGACGTTATCGTAGAAGTAATACCCCGTGCGTGAGCTATTGCTGTTGCCGTTGCAAATGCGCTGACCGGAGCAGGCGACGGATGCGATGTAGTCCTTCGCTTCGGAGTAGTACACCGCGCCGTCTACGACCCACAGATTGCCGTTATAACGCGCGCCAATCTCGTAGTTGTTGGAATGTTCAGCCTTAAGATCAGGATTGCCATAGTTCACACCGCCGCCCGCTGATGTCTGCATAAAGAGCTGGCTCAGCGTCGGGAAGACGTATCCCTGGGCAAAGGCCATACGCAGCTCCAGATTATCGAATCCGGAATAACGCAGGCTGGTGGAGGTGACCAGTTCGTTATCACGGGTGCTGTCATGACCAGGCGAGGAGGTGGTTGTGCCCGTCAGCGAACTGGTGGTGGTTTCGTCGCTCCCCGTAAGCTTCGATGAAAGCCAGTACTGGCGCGCGCCCAGCGTCCAGGTCCAGTTATCGGCAAATGCCCAGTCGTTCTGGGCAAATACGGACCAGTTGGTTTGCTCCGAGCGGTTATGGGAAAGCGTGTTTTTACTGTAGTTCACCGCCGACGGGAAGCCGGTAGTGCTGGAGGCGTCGGTTGCGCTCCGGGAGGTTTGTTTTACCGTATCGCGCTGATACTGTGCGCCCAGCACCAGATTATTATTCGACGGCAGGCTGAAGTTAGACTGCAGCGTCAGGCCCTGAGTCTCCTGTTTATCTTCCGAACGCGTCTGATTTGCCACGCGCAGGTTACCGATCATCGGGCTGCCAGTGGGGGTGTTAACGGCGACGCTATTTTCAAATTTTCGTTTAATATTTTGCGTGTAGGCATCGACGTGCAGCGTTTTCAGGTACTCTCCCGCAACGTCAAAATCATAGAACAGGCCAATTTTTTCGCGCTTTAACTCGGGGATCCTGACGCTGAAATCTTCATAGGTTGGATCGTCGTACCACGTCTGTGTACTGAGATCGTAACGATCGACTGACAGGCCAAACTTGTGACGATCGACGGTATATCCCAGCCACACGCCCTGGCTGTTATTGCGAAAATGGGTATTTGGCAGGCGGCCATCCGGTGTATCACGGTTGCCCTGATCGGAGTAGCTTCCGTTGATGCGATAGTCGAACTGCCCGATGCTGCCCCAGGCGGCGGCAGACTCATCCCAGCCAGCGGTTGCCGAGTTGTAAGTGGCTTTTACCACGCCGCCCAGCGGCCTATCGCCCCCTTTTTTGGTGATAAAATTCACCACTCCGCCAATGGCCTGCGAGCCATACAGAACGGAGTAGGGACCTTTAACCACTTCTATACGCTCTAACGCAGATTCATCGATCAGCAGACCCGCGCCGTAGTTTTGCCCGGCGCGTTGATAGGTGACTTCCTGCCCATCAATCAGGATCAACACGCGGGACGATGCTTCGCCACGAATACGGATTTGCTTGCGCCCGGCCAGTGCGTTATCGGTCACCTCCACGCCGGGAATATCCTGCAAATCGTCGGCAATTGAGGTGCTGGTGGATCTCTCCAGCGTTTCACGGTCAATAACCTGAATCGTCGCCGGGCTTTTCCATAAGCTACTTTCTGAACGGTTAGCGGTGACAACCAGGGTATCGTCGTGTGTTTTATTCTGTGCTGTGGGTGAAGAGGCTGCCGTGGCAGTACCCGCCATCAAAAATGAAATTGCGGAGAGCATCACGCGCTCCTGGCAAGTTCTTCGCATCATAAACTTGAACCTTAATTTTAATGATAATTAATATCGTTCGCATTTATATAAAAGAGACGCGCCTTCGTCCACCGGCGAAGATGTAAAGCCAATGCATCTTTGATTTGAGTCAATTCGTCACGTGCGGTAAACACCAAATTGTGACGAGCATCACAGACGGAAGTCACACAAGAGAATACTAGCCATTTGAATCATATGAGATATATCTTCTAATGCGGTGCGTATGCCAGAAAGAGATGGGTTATTGCCCGGCCAGGCTTACAATATCAGAAGGCCGATGACTGAAAACACCAACAGCCGGAGGGGAAAATGAATATCAGTGATGTGGCGAAAAAAACCGGATTAACCAGCAAAGCGATCCGTTTTTACGAAGAGAAAGGGCTGGTGACGCCGCCGCTGCGCAGCGAGAATGGCTATCGCAGCTACACCCAGCGGCACCTTGACGAGCTGACGCTACTGCGACAGGCAAGGCAGGTAGGATTTAACCTTGAAGAGTGCGGCGAGCTGGTGAACCTGTTTAACGATCCGAAACGCCACAGCGCCGACGTCAAAAAACGCACGCTGGAAAAAGTGGCGGAGATCGAACGGCATATTGTTGAGCTGCAGACGATGCGTGAACAGCTGCTGCAGCTGGCGAATGCCTGCCCGGGAGATGACAGCGCCGACTGCCCGATTATCGACAATCTTTCCGGCTGCTGTCATCGCAAGGTGCATAGCTAGCAGGCCCTGACCCGCAGCGTTATCCCTTCTACTGCCATGACCTCTACCTGCGTTCCGGCAGTGAGGTCTTCATCGGCCACGACCGGCCACGAGCTGTCACCCACGCGCATGTGGCCGCGGCCATTCACCAGGGTGGTATCGAGCGTAAAACGCCTGCCGACGATCTGCTGCCCGCGCTGGTTGAGATGAGCATCCGCGGGTTTTTGCTCGCTCACCCGTTTGTTAAGCCAGCGCCACCACAGCCACGCGGCAACGAGAGTCAGAACCGCGAACAAGACGCCTTGTCCTTCCCAGCCAAACGGCAGCAGCCAGACGACAAGCCCGGTGATCACGGCAGCGATGCCGCTCCAGAGCAGATAACCGTTGCCCCCCAGCATCTCGGCGGCGAGCAATAAGCCCCCAAGGCTAAGCCAGAAGGCATGAGGATGGGCGACGATAAGCTCAATCATCTTTTACGCTCGTTTCCGCTGTCTTTGATCAGTTCGGTGATACCTGCGATAGAGCCCATCAGGCTGGTGGCATCCAGCGGCATCATCACCACCTTGCTGTTGTTCGCCGAGCCAATCTCTTTCAGCGCGTCCGTGTATTTCTGCGCAACGAAGTAGTTCACCGCCTGAATATCCCCGGCGGCAATCGCCTCGGATACCATTTGCGTCGCACGGGCTTCTGCTTCTGCCGAACGCTCACGCGCCTCGGCCTGCAAAAATGCCGACTGACGCTCGCCCTCGGCTTTCAGGATCTGCGACTGCTTTTCCCCTTCCGCTTTTAGGATTTCTGCCTGACGTACGCCTTCAGCTTCCAGGATATAGGCGCGCTTGGTACGTTCCGCTTTCATCTGGGCGTTCATGGAGGAAATCAGTTCTGCCGGAGGGCGAACGTCGCGGATCTCAATACGGGTGACTTTGATCCCCCACGGATTGGTCGCTTCATCGACAATGTGCAGAAGGCGGGTGTTGATGCTGTCACGCTGGGAGAGCATCTCATCCAGTTCCATCGAACCCAGCACGGTACGGATGTTGGTCATCGTCAGGTTGACGATAGCCAGTTCCAGGTTGCTGACTTCGTACGCCGCTTTTGGCGCATCGATCACCTGAATAAAGCAGACCGCATCGATGGTGACGTTGGCGTTGTCCTTGGAGATGACCTCCTGGGACGGAATATCCAGCACCTGTTCCATCATGTTGATCTTACGACCGATTCTGTCCATGAAAGGCACGATAAGGCTCAAACCTGGCGTCAGCGTATTGGTGTAGCGGCCAAAGCGCTCGACCGTCCACTGATAGCCCTGCGGGACAATTTTGACGCCAGCGCCGACGATGACCAGCGCAACGAAGATAAGAACTGGAATTACGATGAGCATTAAAACCTCCTGTTTTACATGCCAAAAAAAATGAAAAAAAACGCGTGTGTAGTATTCGTCAGTATATCGGCTATCGGATATAAAATCGCCTCTTTAAAGAGGTTGTTTACAGACTGGAAAAAGGAAAACGCCCCGCCGGATGGCAGGGCGCGAGAGGTCAGTTGGCGGGATGGGTATAGGTAAAATCGGCGATGAAACCGTCGCCCTCATCGGCAATGGCTTTAGAAAGCCCCTGATAGTAATTTTCAAGCCCCAGGGCTTCGATTTGCTGGATTTGCTCGCGGATAGGGGCGCAGAACAGGACCGCGTTCCCCGCTTCAACTCGCTTGTTGTTTGGTGGGAGGTCGCCTGTTATGGCTTTAAACCACGTTCTGATCCCTTGCTTTAAGTTCTGCGGGGCTTTGGCGAGATTTTCGCTGTCGGTCAGTACCTGCAGGGTCGGAAATTCATTGGCATAGACCGCGCGCTTCATGCGTTCAAAAAACTGGCTAAAAAGCTCGAATGAGTTGAGATCGGTCACGCGCGGCTTGGTGGTTTTGCCGTTTTTATTGCCCGGTTTTCGCGGCGATGTTACCGACGCCGGGTTCGCATTCACTTTTTCAAGATCAAGGCCAAACAGCAGATTGCAGTGCGCACGACGCTCTTTAAGCGGGTAGGACAGCAAAACATCAATAAACTGGGTGGCTTTTACCTTCGCGAGATTATGGTTAATCAGCCACTGTGTGCGGGAATACTCAGCCGGAGAGACGAACCAGTCCGGTATTTCGCTAAAGCGTTTCGATTTTCCCTTACTGTCAAATTCGATAAAGTGCGCGCCATCGTCGAAGGCAAAATAACAATTTTTAAAGCTGCCAATCGTGGTGTTCACGATCAGCGCCTTCTTAACAAAATCGACGACCTCTGCACCGATGACAAAACTCGTGAGTTCTGAAGAATTGATGACTTCCATTAATGTTTCAACATCAGGAACGCCTGGCTTCAGGGAAGAGAACTCATAAAAGATATGTGTCATGCCGCATACTTCCTATAGTTATAAGAGTGTCAATTTGTATGCTAAAAAGTTTAACACCGCGCAGTGGCATAGGCTATTAGCAGCGCGTGCGTGAACCTTTTAGCGATCACAAATGGAAGATATACGTTACTTTTTAATGTCAACATGTCAAATATGATTGACATTTTACTGACTAATGAAGGGTTGAATGCGTAAGGGTGGGGCAAGGGAGAGCGTAGTGTGCCTGACGCAACCCGCCAGGCTGCGGGTAATAAAGACCAGAACCGCGAACAGCGTTCATTTCATTGTGAGGTGCTAATTAATAAGAAAAAATTAACAGGCCGCTTTTAAGACGGCCCGCTGGATTAAATGAGATTAAAAATCGCCAGAAATACCCGCGCCTGCCATCCAGCCGCTGTCGAAGGAGCTTGATGCCTGCATGTTTACCGCAACGTGGCTGGTAACCCCTTTCTGGATCCCTGCTGCCAGCGCCGCCCCATCGCCGTTAGCGGTGCCGGTTGAGAGCGCCCATGCGTTATCTGAGTGATAGTGGAGGCTGGACATCGCCGCGGCGTTATTCAGGCCACGTTTCAGTTCGTCCCGGGTGTCATCAATCTCTCTCGCGTTGCGATCGATAGCCTTGCTGTTGCTCTCGATGCGCTGGCTGTTGTTCTCGATGCGCTGCGAGTTATCCGCAACCTGACGGTTATTGCTCTGGGCAACATAGTAATTGTTCACCTGATTGATCTCGGTGACGGTACCGGCAGAACCGTTTGCCTTCGCTGAAGGCTCTGTGGTCGTTGTCGTTTTCGTCGTGTTATCAATGTAAGTGACGCTACTGGTGCGAGGCGTTTGCGGATTGATCAGGGTGCTTTTTGGCAGGCCTGTCGTTGTAGTCAATACCGGGGTTTTAGCGATCAGCGTTGTAGAGGTAGACGTTCCGGTGTGAGGAAGCGGTGGTGTTTTTTGAGCAGGCAGCACGGGCTGAGGGGTTTTCTGCGACACAGACTCGACTGTCAGCACCGGGGCATTCTTCGGCTGCGGGATCGCCTGCGGCGTTGCCTGAGGAATAGCCTGCGGCACGGCCTGAACTTTCAGCACAGGGGCTTTCATCGGCTGCGGGATCGCCTGCGGCGTTGCCTGAGGAACAGCCTGCGGCACGGCCTGAACTTTTAGCACGGGGGCTTTCATCGGCTGCGGGATCGCCTGCGGCGTTGCCTGAGGAACAGCCTGCGGCACGGCCTGGACTTTCAGCACGGGGGCTTTCATCGGCTGCGGGATGGCCTGCGGCGTTGCCTGAGGAACAGCCTGCGGCACGGCCTGAACTTTCAGCACAGGGGCTTTCATCGGCTGCGGGATGGCCTGCGGCGTTGCCTGAGGAACAGCCTGCGGCACGGCCTGAACTTTCAGCACAGGGGCTTTCAACGGCTGCGGGATCGCCTGCGGAATGGCCTGAGGAACAGCCTGCGGCACGGCCTGAACTTTCAGCACAGGGGCTTTCATCGGCTGCGGGATCGCCTGCGGAATGGCCTGAGGAACAGCCTGCGGCACGGCCTGGACTTTCAGCAAAGGGGCTTTCATCGGCTTCGGGATCGCCTGTGGCGTTGCCTGAGGAATAGGCTGTGGCACGGCGTGGGATGTCGGAACGGCATCAGGGGTTGCCGTTTTTAATGCCAGACGCGCGGCGTCCAGCTGTGTTCTGCCGAATTTGTCCTCAAGGCGTGCAGCCTTGATCCGATCAATGGCATCGCTGTGTGCCTGAACGGCTGCTGTGGCCTCAGGGGAATAAACGCCGTATTGAGAAAATGCGGCATACATGGCCTGGCCGGTAACTCTCTCGGTCTGCAACGCCGTGCTATACGATTTTCTTGCGAGATGGGAGAATTGTGCAGCGCCCTGCAGATTGGTCGCGGCTTGCTCAGTACTGATGGCTAATGCCGCCGGCGCAACAAAGCACATCGCCATGCCAGAGGCCAGCATCTTAACGGTGGTTCTCATTTTTCACTTCCTGACTATCATCATTAGGCGTCATTTCACACGTAAAGTTATCGATGACTTCGTTGTGTGAGTAATAACAGTTTATTTAGGGATTAATTAAGGTTTGCATAGTCTTTGATTTGACTTTTGTGTGGCTGATTCTAGATTGTGTCTATGTGTTATTTTTTGACTTAAATCATTAAAAAGTGTTTGTTAAGTGACCGTTTACACTGCTGGTTTTTGCGATGCAGCGCGCGCTTTCGAACGAAATTTGCCATTTTTGTGATCGGAAGTGGGCTGTCATAACTGCAGGTATGCGCAGATACAGGTGTATAAAAGTCTTAATTAAAGTGTGGTTTTTGGGTTCGAATTAGACTTTTTATAGTCTTTTAAATAAAAGGGAGAATGATGGGAAACCATAACGTTCTATTGCAGATCAATGAGGTAGGCTATCGCGTGGGGGATGCCGCTATCCTGCAGCAGGTTAATTTCACGCTTTCAGCCGGGGAGTTCAAGCTGATCACCGGGCCGTCCGGCTGCGGCAAAAGCACGCTGCTGAAAATTGTGGCGTCGTTGCTCAGCCCGACAGAGGGCACCGTGATGTTTGAGGGAAAGGATATTGCCACCCTTACGCCGGAAAGCTATCGGCAGCAGGTGTCTTACTGTGTGCAAACGCCGTCGCTGTTTGGCGAAACGGTTTACGACAACCTGATCTTCCCCTGGCTGCTGCGTAACAAAACGCCCGATCCGCAGCGCTTTACCGACGATCTGGCGCGGTTCGGCCTGTCACCGGAGACGCTGACCAAATCGATTAATGAACTGTCGGGCGGGGAGAAGCAGCGCGTGTCGCTGATCCGCAACCTGCAGTTCTTACCGAAGGTGCTGCTGCTGGATGAAATCACCAGCGCGCTTGACGAGGTCAACAAACGCAACGTCAATGAAATTGTGCACGGCTACGCGCGTGAGCAGAACATTGGCGTGCTGTGGGTGACGCACGACGCAAACGAAATTACCCATGCGGATGACGTCATCACCCTTAAACCGCAGAGCGGGAAAATGCAGGAGGCAAACCGTGGGCGAGCATAACATTACCAACGAATCGCTGGCGTTTTCGATGCTGCTGGTGCTGGTGGCGATCGTGGTCAGCTACCGGGAAAAGCTGGGGCTGGAGAAAGATATTCTGTGGAGTATTTGCCGCGCGATTATCCAGCTCATCATTGTCGGCTATGTGCTGAAGTACATTTTCAACGTTAATCACGCGGTACTCACGCTGCTGATGGTGCTGTTTATCTGCTTCAACGCGGCATGGAACGCGCAAAAGCGCAGCAAGTATATTGATAAGGCATTTCTCTCGTCGTTTATCGCGATCGCCACCGGCACCGCCCTGACGCTGGCGGTTCTGGTGCTGTCCGGCTCGATTGAGTTCACCCCGATGCAGGTCATACCCATTTCCGGGATGATCGCCGGCAACGCGATGGTGGCGGTAGGGCTGTGCTATAACAATCTGGGCCAGCGCTTTAGCAGCGAGCAGCAGCAGATTCAGGAGAAGCTAAGCCTCGGGGCAACGCCCAAAATGGCGTCGGCGCGTCTGATTCGGGATAGCATTCGATCATCGCTTATCCCGACGGTGGATTCGGCCAAAACGGTCGGGCTGGTCAGTTTGCCCGGCATGATGTCGGGGCTGATCTTCGCGGGGATCGACCCGGTCAAGGCGATCAAGTATCAGATTATGGTGACCTTCATGCTGCTCTCGACGGCGAGCCTGTCGACCATCATCGCTTGCTACTTAACCTATCGGAAGTTTTACAACGCGCGCCATCAGCTGGTGGTGACGCAGTTGAAAGAGACGCGCTGAGAGAAAAGGTAGGCCCGGTAAGCGCAGCGCCACCGGGCTTTTTTTATCAGTAGAGCAGGGCATACAGCTGGCGGCGATAGGTTGATGCCAGCGCGTCGCCGGTACCCAGCGCGGCGAGGATCTCCTGGAACATCTTACGCGCCTGGCCGTCTGCGGCACCCAGATCTTGTTTCAGATGGCCGAACAGCAGCGCCAGCGCCTCTTCGTTACGGCCCACCTGATGTAACTGCAGCGCAAGCTGGCTGGCAAGCGCAGCATCGTCCGGGTTGTCGGCAACCTGCTGTTGAAGCTGCTGGATCTCAGGGGTATCTGCCGCCTGTTTCAGCAGCTCGATCTGCGCCACCAGTCCCTGATAGCGGGTATCCTGGTCCTGCAGTGGAATGGTTTTCAGCACCGCTTCGGCGTCTTCTGAACGGTGAAGGGCAATCTGCGTTTCCGCCAGCAGCAGGCCAATCTGGCTCTCCTGGTTCGATAACTGCCATGCCTCTTTCAGCAGCGGCAGCGCCTCGTCGTATTTGCCGTCCTGCATCAGCGCCATGGCTTCCTGCGCTTTCAGTTCTTCTTCACGCGGCAGCACTTTATCCAGCAGGGCGCGGATCGCCTCTTCTGGCTGCGGGCCCTGGAACCCATCAACAGGCTGGCCGTTCTGGAACAGATACACCGTTGGGATCGCGCGCAGGCCAAACTGTGAGGCCACCATCTGCTCTGCGTCGCAATCCAGTTTTGCCAGAATGAACTGACCGTTGTACTGCGCGGCGAGACGCTCAAGGACAGGCGTCAGCTCAAGGCAGTGCTGGCTGCGTTCAGACCAGAAGTAGAACAGCACCGGTTTCGTCATCGACTGTTCGAGCGTCTGGTGCAGGTTTGCTTCAGTAATATTGACGATATTCTGTACGGACATGCGGCATTCTCTTTTATCGGTTTGTACTTTACATGGGGGTCAGCGGCGACGCTTCAACTCAGCCGTGTAAAATTTTGTCCATCATTCGGCCCGGCAGCAGGCGTTTTAACCAGCCAACGGCGTGTGTCACCAGCGTTACCGGATAGCGCATTTTCGGTCTGTCACTCTCAAAAGCATGGCGCACTTTCGCGACGACCGCTTCCGGCCCGAGCGTAAAACGTGCGGCGATCCCGGGGTTTTCGACCGGTTTATCCGACTGCGTCTGGTTAACGTTATCGGTAAACCGGGTGCGGATGGGGCCTGGCTCGATCAGGCTGACCTTGATCCCGCTGTGGCGCAATTCCATGCGCAGCGCATCGGACCAGGCTTCCAGCGCATATTTGCTGGCGGCGTAGGCGCCACGTCCGGGGGTAGATATCAGCCCCATCACCGAGGAGGTCATCACGATGCGACCCTCCCCGTGCGGCAGCATTGCCGGAAGCAGGCGCATTGTCAGCTGGTGGATGCCGAAGAAGTTGGCGGAAAATTGCTGCTCGAGCTGTTCGCGGGAAATGGTCTGCAGCGGGCCGTAAACGCCGTAACCGGCATTATTGAACAGACCGAACAGACGGTTGTCGGTCAGGGCGATCACGTCATCTGCGGCACGTTCAATGCTCTCGGGGGAGTCCAGGTCCAACAGAATGCCGGTCAGTCCCATGCCTGTCATCCGTGCCACGTCCTCAGGTTTGCGGCAGGCGGCCAGCACCCAAAATCCCTGGCGCTTCAGTTCGAGCGCGCTTTCAAGGCCGATTCCGCTGGAACATCCTGTAATTAAGACCGATTTTTGCATAACTTTACCTGTCAGGATCTCCGCTGAATTAGGAGTCATGTTTAACTAAAGGAGCCAGTCGCGTTGCCATCCAGTCGGCAATAAACGGCTGAGCATCGCGATTGGGGTGAATACCGTCGTCCTGCATCCATTGGGGTTTGAGATAGACCTCTTCCATGAAAAATGGCAGCAGCGGAATATCAAACTCTTTGGCAAGCTTAGGGTAAATCGCGCTAAAGGCTTCATTATACCGACGACCGTAGTTTGCGGGCAGGCGAATTTGCATCAGCAGGGGTTGGGCGTTAGCCGCCTTGATGTCCTGCAGAATGGTGCGCAGGGTGTGTTCCGTCTGCTGAGGCTGGAAACCGCGCAGACCATCGTTGCCGCCCAGCTCCACCAGCACCCAGCGCGGCTGATGCTGTTTGAGCAGCGCGGGCAGGCGCGACAGCCCCTGCTGTGAGGTATCGCCACTGATGCTGCCGTTCACGACGGTGGTCTGACTCTGCCATTTGTCATTGAGCAGCGCAGGCCAGGCCGCACTGGCCGCCATACGATAGCCTGCGCTCAGGCTGTCACCCAGAATAAGTAATGTGTCCGCTGCCGCCGCGCGGAAGGTCAACAGAATCAAAAACAGGAAGGGCAAATGCCAGCGGAAAACATTGTTGAAGTTCATCGTCTTGAGAAGTCCGTCGGTCAGGGGGAACACGAGCTTTCCATCCTTACCGGAGTTGAACTCGTTGTCAAACGCGCTGAAACCATCGCGCTGATTGGCGAATCCGGTTCCGGTAAGTCCACGCTGCTGGCGATTTTAGCCGGGCTGGACGACGGCAGTAGCGGCGAGGTCAATCTGGTCGGGCAGCCGTTGCACCAGCTTGATGAAGAGGCGCGCGCCGCGCTGCGTGCCCGGCATATCGGGTTTGTCTTTCAGTCCTTCATGCTTATCCCGACGCTGAACGCCCTTGAAAACGTCGAACTGCCGGGGCTGCTGCGCGGCGAAAAGACCCGCGAGAGTCGCGATCACGCCAAAGCGCTGCTTGAGCAGTTGGGGCTGGGAAAACGTCTCGATCATCTTCCGGCCCAGCTTTCCGGCGGTGAACAGCAGCGTGTCGCCCTGGCGCGCGCCTTCAACGGTCGTCCGGAGGTGCTTTTTGCCGATGAACCGACCGGCAACCTGGACCGCAAAACCGGGGACAAAATTGCCGATCTGCTGTTTTCGCTCAACCGTGAACACGGCACGACCCTGATACTGGTGACGCACGATCCGCAGCTGGCCGCGCGCTGCGACCGACGCCTGCGTCTGGTGAACGGTATTCTTCAGGAGGAAGCATGATTGCCCGCTGGTTCTGGCGCGAATGGCGCTCGCCGTCGCTGCTGATTGTCTGGCTGGCGTTAAGCCTGGCGGTGGCGTGCGTGCTGGCGCTCGGCAGCGTCAGCGACCGCATGGAAAAAGGGTTAAGCCAGCAAAGCCGCGAATTTATGGCGGGCGACAGGGCGCTGCAAAGCTCGCGCCCGGTCTCCTCCGCGTGGATTGACGAAGCGCGCAGGACAGGGCTGAAGATTGGCGAGCAGCTCACTTTCCAGACCATGACCTTCGCGGGCGATACCCCGCAGCTCGCCAGCGTCAAAGCGGTGGATGATATCTATCCGATGTACGGCGAGTTGCAGACCAATCCGCCCGGGCTCAAACCGACGCCCGGCACGGTGCTGCTCGCCCCGCGCCTGATGGCCTTACTGAACCTGAAAATCGGCGACAGCATTGACGTGGGCGATGCCACGCTGACCATTGCCGGGGAGGTGGTCCAGGAGCCTGACTCCGGCTTTAACCCGTTCCAGCTTGCGCCGCGCCTGCTGATGAGCACCGCGGATGTGGCGAAAACCCACGCCGTTCAGCCGGGGAGCCGAGTCACCTGGCGCTACAAGTTCGGCGGCACGCCTGCCCAGCTTGAGGCCTATGAAAAATGGCTGTTGCCGCAGCTCAAGCCGGAACACCGCTGGTACGGGCTGGAGCAGGACGACGGGGCGCTGGGTAAATCCCTCGAACGCTCCCAGCAGTTCCTGCTGCTTTCGGCGCTGTTAACTCTGCTGCTGGCCGTCGCGGCGGTTGCCGTGGCGATGGGGCACTACTGCCGCAGCCGTTACGATCTAGTGGCGATCCTCAAAACATTGGGAGCGGGCAGGGCGCAACTGCGCAGGCTGATCGTCGGCCAGTGGCTGATGGTGCTGGCGCTGTCTGCTGTTACCGGCGGGGCAATAGGCCTGCTGTTTGAAAAGCTGCTGATGGTGCTGCTCAAACCGGTGCTGCCAGCCGCGCTGCCCCCCGCCAGCCTCTGGCCGTGGCTGTGGGCCATTGGCGCGATGACCGTAATTTCCCTGCTGGTGGGGCTGCGCCCGTACCGGCTGCTGCTTGCCACCCAACCGCTGCGCGTGCTGCGCCGCGATGCGGTGGCGAACGTCTGGCCGCTGAGGTTTTACCTGCCGGTGATCATCGCCGTGGCGGTTGGCCTGCTGGCCTGGCTGATGGGCGGCAGCACGCTGCTGTGGGCCGTTCTGGCGGGCGCGGTGGTGCTGGCGCTGCTGTGCGGCGTGGTGGGCTGGCTGCTGCTGAAGGTAATGAAAAAACTCACGGTAAAATCCCTGCCGGTGCGGCTGGCGGTTAACCGTCTGCTGCATCAGCCGTGGTCCACTCTCAGCCAGCTTTCGGCATTTTCGCTGTCGTTTATGCTGCTGGCGCTGCTTTTGGTACTGCGTGGCGATCTGCTGGATCGCTGGCAGCAGCAGCTTCCGCCGGAAAGCCCGAACTATTTCCTGATCAACATTGCCCCCGAGCAGGTGACGCCGCTAAAAGGCTTCCTGTCTGAGCATCAGATCGTGCCGGAGGCGTTCTACCCGATTGTTCGCGCGCGTCTGACGCAAATTAATGGTCTGTCGACCGACGGCAATAAGGATGAATCGCTTAACCGCGAGCTGAACCTGACCTGGCAGGATAAACGCCCGGACCATAACCCGATTACCGCCGGCGCCTGGCCGCCGAAAGCGGGCGAGGTGTCGATGGAAGAGGGGCTGGCGAAGCGCCTGAACGTGAAGCTGGGGGATCGCGTGACCTTCACCGGCGACACGCAGGACTTCAGCGCCAGCGTGACCAGCCTGCGCAAGGTCGACTGGGAAAGCCTGCGGCCCAATTTCTTCTTTATCTTCCCGACGGGTGCCCTCGACGGTCAGCCGCAGAGCTGGCTGACCAGCTTCCGCTGGGAGAATGGCAATGGCATGCTGACCCAGCTTAACCGGGAGTTCCCGACGGTGAGCCTGCTGGATATCGGTGCGATCCTTAAGCAGGTGGGGCAGGTGCTGGAGCAGGTGAGCCGTGCGCTGGAGGTGATGGTGGTGCTGGTGACGATTTGCGGCGTGCTGTTGCTGCTGGCTCAGGTGCAGGTCGGCATGCGCCAGCGGCATCAGGAGCTGGTGGTCTACCGCACGCTGGGAGCCGGTAAGCGGCTGCTGCGCGCCACGCTGTGGAGCGAGTTCGCCCTGCTCGGTCTGGTGGCCGGGCTGGTAGCGGCCATCGGCGCGGAGACGGCGCTGGCGGTACTCCAGACCAGGGTCTTTGATTTCCCCTGGGAGCCGGACTGGCGTTTGTGGGTCATCCTGCCCCTGAGCGGTGCGATCCTGCTTTCATTGTGCGGCGGCTGGCTCGGGACGCGGCTTCTGAAAGGCAAGGCGCTGTTCCGCCAGTTTGTCAGTTAGTTTAGCGTTGTGATGATTACGCACCGGTTTATATGCTGGTGCGTAATCATTTGGTAGCACGAAACGATAATACCCACGCATTTAGTAGCACAAATCATTAAAAACCTGCCCACACAGCCCGATTATTTCCGGTTAATATTCACCAGCTAAATATTTAGCAGCGTGTCTATCAAGGAAAAATAATGACTATAAAAAAATCAGCGCTGGCGGCAACGATCGGCGCGGCAGTGGCATTAACCACCTTCGCATCCCAGGCGGAAATCACCGTTCTTAAACAAGATCCTCAGGCGGGCGATCCGCTGAGCCGTCTGAACTTCACCGTGGGCGGCAGCATCCGTCCACAGTTCAACATGATGACCGGCGACGGTGACAAAGGTTCCTACAAGCGTAACGGCTTCGACGGCGGCACCCGTTTCCGCTTCGCAGCAGATTACTACCTGTTTGATGACATCAGCTGGGTAAGCTATTACGAGCTGGGCGTGAACATTCCTGCGCTGTTTAACTGGGACAACCACTACGCGGAAGGCGCGAACGACACCTCCCGCCGCATGCTTTACACCGGCCTGAAGAGTGATACCTGGGGTACGCTGACCTTCGGCCAGCAGAACAGCGTTTACTACGACGTGGTTGGCGCGAAAACCGATATCTGGGACTACGACATGATCGGTCAGGCACCGGGTAACGGTATCAATGGCGATTACGACGGCTCTTATCGTTCACGCAAAATGCTGAAATATAAGAAAACCGTTGGCGATGCGGATATCTATGCATCCTACCTGTTTGAAGACAGCGAATACCTGCCAGGCAACGGCCTGCGTTACAAACGTAAAGGCGGCGGTTCACTGGGTCTGGATTACCACCTGACCACCGACCTGACCTGGGGCGCGGCGTGGAACTATACCCGCGCAGATATGCGTAACCCGGACAACGGCGACAGCAAATCCTACGACCAGAACATCCTCGGCACCGCGCTGAGCTGGACGCCGGATAACTGGACCTTCTCCGCAGGCGGCGGCTGGTATCAGAACTTCCTGACCACCAAAAAAGTCTCTACCGATAACTATTTCGCGGGTGACGCGTGGGGTATTGAATACTTCGCAGGCTATAAATTCCCGGTCGGCCAGTATGCGGTGAAATCCATCCAGCCTTACTTCATGGGCGATCGCATCCAGTATGTGAATGGCCGCAACTACCAGCGCATCGACAACGGCGTGGGTATCAGCTTCCAGCTGGATTATGGTTTCCGCGTGGATTACGAGCACGTGTTCACCTCCAGCACCGACGACCTGGGCGATATGAACCTGGTGCGTCTGCGTTACGATTTCTAAGCCGTCTGTTCCCCGGTGGCGCTGCGCTTACCGGGGCGACAAAAGCAATCGTAGGCCGGGTAAGGCGCAGCCGCCACCCGGCTTTTTTCAGCGGTTCAACCAGTCCGCAACCTCTGCGAACGTGCCGCGATAAACAATCTTGTCCGCTTTCTTCTCAAGCTGATAGCTGTACATCGGGTCGTAATAGTCGTTAAGCAGGGGCGCAAGCCAGCTAAAGTGAACCTCAGTGCAGCCCGTCCGTTGCTGTTCAAGCAACGCGGAATCAAGCAGGGCAGTCAATTCGGCATAGCGCTGCAGCCCCAGACGACGGCGAATAGCGTAAAGGCCGTGATGCAGGTATTCGCTGTATTCTTTCCAGCCAGCTTCTTCGCCATAGGCGGCAGAGAAGTCCGCCCACATATGGTCGAAATACTCTTCGCGCAGCCGCTCAAGGCGAACATCAAACGGATCGTCCACGACGGCGATCGGGGCCTCAACCATGCGGTCGCGCAGGCACTCCGGCAGATGGTTGGAGCCAATCATCCGGCCTTCATCTTCCAGCACCCAGCGCGCGGCATCTTTTTTCAATAGCTCAACCGCAAGATGATTTTCAAAGCTCGCCTGGGAAAGCTGCGGCGTAAGGGTGCGGCCAAATGACGAGCCGCGATGATGCGCCAGCCCTTCCAGATCGATACCCTGCGCATGCTGTTTTACCAGCAGGGTTTTACCGTTTCCGGTACAGCCGCCGATAAGCACCATCAGTTTTTGTGACTGCTCGACCGTCGCCTGAATCGCGGCCTGACGCAGGGCCTTATAGCCGCCGCGGATCAGCGGGTAGTCGATACCCGCCTCTTTCAGCCAGGCCTGTGAAATATGCGAACGCTGGCCACCACGCGCGCAGCAAAAATAGCCGTCAGGGTGGGCAAGGCTGGCCTCACGCCAGGCGTTAATCCGCTCGTCGCGCGTTGCGCCCGCAACCAGACTGTGACCGAGTGCAAGCGCCGCTTCCGGCCCCTGACGTTTATAGCAGGTGCCGACGGCGGCACGCTCGTCGTCGTCCATCAAGGGCAGGTTGATGGCGGCGGGCATCGCGCCCTGGGCAAATTCGATCGGCGCGCGAACGTCGATTAAAGGGGTATCGGACGCGAGGATCGCGCGATAGTCCGTTCCATCGTTCATGGTTATTCCAGAAGAAAACTAAGCAGCAATGGGCGGGGATTGTACGCCGGGGAAGGGGAAGATCAACTCCCCGGCGCAGATGACTTACTTAAGCTTTGATTGCGCCCAGACAATGCCGCTCGCATAGTCCGTCGGCAACAGCGGGGTAATGGCTTCCAGCGTCGCGCGCAGGCGGTCTGTATCGGAATCATTAAGGTTCAGGTGACCGACCTTACGGCCCGGGCGAACCTCTTTATCGTACCAGTGCAGATGTACCAGCGGCAGCTTCAGCCAGTCGTAGTTAAGATCGGTACCGATCAGGTTGATCATCACCGAGGGGCTGTTCACCACCGGCTGCGGCAGCGGCAGGTCGGTAATGGCGCGCAGATGCAGTTCAAACTGGCTAATCGACGCGCCGTTTTGCGTCCAGTGGCCGCTGTTGTGCACGCGCGGTGCCAGCTCGTTGATCAGCAGACCGGACGGCGTGATAAAGCACTCCATCGCCATCACGCCCACGTAGCCCAGCTCGTGCATGATGGCAGAGAGCATCTCTTCCGCCTGCGCCTGCTGCCCGGCGTTAGCCAGCGGGAAGGCCACGCTGGTGCGCAGAATGCCGTCCTGATGCAGGTTATGCGTCAGCGGATAGAACACCGTGCTGCCGTCATGGGCGCGAGCCCCAACCAGCGATACTTCACCGATAAAGTTGATGCCCTGCTCAACGATGCACTCGCCGTAGCACTCTTCCGGCAGTTCAGCGGTTTCATGGGCGCGCAGTCGCCACTGGCCGCGCCCGTCGTAACCGCCCACGCGGCGCTTAACGATAGCCAGCTCGCCCAGCATCGCGAAGATGTCATTCCACTCACGTTTGTCAGACAGCAGCTGCCACGGCGCGGTCGCCAGACCGAGCTTATCGAACAGCTGTTTTTGCGTCAGACGGTCGGCGATGATCGGAAACACATCGCGGTTAACGAAGGCATTATGGCGCGCCAGTTCGCGGGTCAGGGCGGTTTCCGGCCAGCGTTCAATCTCGGCGGTAATGACGCTCTGGTGGAACGGCACGGCTTCCGGTTCGGCGTCCAGCCCGACGGGCCAGACGGAAATCCCCAGCGGCTCACCGGCCTGACGCAGCATACGGCCCAACTGACCGTTGCCGAGAACGCAAACCTGCTTCATGCCGCACCTCGTGGGTCCGGGTTATCCAGCACCTCGTCGGTCTGGGTTTTACGCCACGCAACCAGACGCTGATGCAGCGCTTTATCCTGGGTCGCCAGGATCTGTGCAGCGAGCAGGGCGGCGTTGGCCGCACCCGCTTTGCCAATCGCCAGCGTACCCACAGGAATACCGCGCGGCATCTGGACGATGGAATAGAGGCTATCGACACCGCTCAATGCCGCGCTCTGGACCGGAACGCCCAGTACCGGCACCAGCGTTTTGGCGGCAATCATGCCCGGCAGGTGTGCTGCGCCGCCCGCACCGGCAATAATCACCGCGTAGCCGTTCTCTTCTGCGCCTTCGGCGAAGCTGAACAGCTTATCGGGAGTACGGTGTGCGGAGACCACTTCAACGTGGTGCGGAACGTCCAGGATTTCGAAGATTTCGGCGGCGAACTGCATGGTAGCCCAGTCGCTTTTGGACCCCATCACGATGGCGACACGCGCCGGATTATTGCGGGAAGACATGCGTCTTAAAACTCCTGTGGTGCGGAACACACTGCTTTCGAGGGCACAGAGAATAGCATGTAATATCGGCAAGGAAAACGGTTGCGCGGGTAAACTTGCCGCAAAATTACGCGGGAAAATCAGAACGGAAAGGCGATCAGCTCAACGCCGTCGGGGGTGACCTTGACCATCGAACCTTCGCTGTGCCATGCGCCTAATACCACGCGATGCGCGGGTTCGCCGTTGGCGATAAGGTCGTGTACGTCAGGGCGATGGGTATGACCGTGGATCAACCACTGGACGCGGTGTTTTTCCATCATGTTAACCACTGCCTGCGGGTTAACGTCCATAATGGTCATCGATTTGCTGCTGTTGGCGGCTTTACTGCTCGCGCGCATTTTGGCCGCGATACGGCTGCGGATAAACAGCGGCAGGGCGAGGAACAGCGTCTGGATCCAGGGCGTATGCACTTTGGCGCGAAACGCCAGGTAGCCGGTATCGTCGGTGCAGAGCGTATCGCCGTGCATGATCAGCACCTTGCGGCCATAGAGATCGAGCACCTGCTCTTCCGGCAGCAGCGTCATGCCGGATTCACGCGCGTAGCGTTTGCCCAGCAGGAAATCGCGGTTGCCGTGGATAAAGGCGCAGGGAACACCGGAATCCACCAGCGTCTTAATGGCCTCAGCCACTTCACGGTGCAGCGGGGTGGGGTCGTCGTCGCCAATCCAGGCTTCAAACAGATCGCCCAGAATATACAGCGCATCGGCGCTTTTCGCTTCACCGCGTAAAAAACGCAGAAAACCGGCGGTGATCGCCGGTTCTTCTGTTTGCAGATGCAGATCTGCAATAAAGAGTGTCGCCACGAATTACTCGCTGACGGTCACGCTTGTGATGATAACGTCTTCTTTAGGAACGTCCTGGTGCATACCGCTGCGGCCAGTGGCAACGCCTTTGATCTTATCAACCACGTCCATTCCTTCAACCACTTCTGCGAATACGCAGTAGCCCCAACCCTGCAGGCTTTCGCCAGAGAAGTTCAGGAAGTCGTTGTCAGCCACGTTGATGAAGAACTGCGCGGTTGCAGAGTGAGGAGCCTGAGTACGCGCCATCGCCAGCGTACCACGGGTGTTTTTCAGCCCGTTGTTCGCTTCGTTTTTGATCGCTTCTTTCGTCTCTTTCTGGTTCATGCCAGGTTCGAAACCGCCGCCCTGGATCATAAAGCCGTTGATCACACGGTGGAAAATAGTGTTGTTGTAGAAACCTTCGCGGCAGTAGTCCAGGAAGTTTTTAACTGTTTCAGGCGCTTTGTCATCAAAGGTCTTGATTACGATATCGCCATGATTAGTGTGGAAAGTAACCATTTTTGCATCCTGTTCCGTTATTGTGGTACGTCGACCCGTGCTCGGGCCACATATAGGGGCTTGTTATAGCATAACCACAAGGCGCGATCACCTTGCATTGTGTGCTGCTTCGGGTTTGAATTACGGGTAGAATAGTCGGTTTTCGTCCACACACGTGTTTACATGGAATCTTCGATGTTAAAAATCTTTAATACAATGACGCGCCAAAAAGAGGAATTTAAACCTATCCATGCCGGGGAAGTCGGCATGTACGTGTGTGGTATTACGGTTTACGACCTCTGTCATATCGGCCATGGCCGTACCTTTGTTGCTTTCGACGTGGTTTCGCGTTACCTGCGTTTTTTGGGCTACAACCTGAAGTACGTGCGCAACATCACCGATATCGACGACAAAATCATTAAGCGCGCTAATGAAAATGGCGAAAGCTTTGTGGCGCTGGTCGATCGCATGATCGCCGAAATGCACAACGATTTTGATGCGCTGAACATCCAGCGCCCGGACAGCGAGCCGCGCGCAACGCACCATATTCATGAAATTATCGATCTCACCGAAAAGCTGATCGAACGTGGCCACGCCTATGTTGCCGACAACGGCGACGTGATGTTCTCCGTGCCGACCGACCCCACATACGGCCAGCTCTCCCGTCAGGATCTGGAGCAGCTTCAGGCCGGTGCGCGCGTTGACGTGGTTGACGTGAAGCGCAACCCAATGGACTTCGTACTGTGGAAGATGTCCAAAGCGGGCGAGCCAAGCTGGCCGTCTCCGTGGGGCGAAGGCCGTCCGGGCTGGCACATTGAATGTTCCGCGATGAACTGCAAACAGCTGGGCAAACACTTCGATATTCACGGCGGCGGATCGGACCTGATGTTCCCGCACCATGAGAACGAAATTGCACAGTCTACCTGCGCCCACGGCGGCGAATACGTCAACTACTGGATGCACTCCGGCATGGTGATGGTTGACCGCGAGAAGATGTCGAAATCGCTGGGCAACTTCTTTACCGTGCGCGACGTGCTGAAGTATTACGACGCGGAAACCGTGCGCTACTTCCTGATGTCCGGTCACTACCGCAGCCAGCTGAACTACAGCGAAGAGAACCTGAAGCAGGCGCGCTCGGCGCTGGAGCGTCTGTACACCGCGCTGCGCGGCACCGATAAGTCAGTACCGGCTGCGGGCGGCGAGGCGTTTGAAGCCCGCTTTGTTGAGGTGATGAACGATGACTTCAACACGCCGGAAGCCTACTCCGTGCTGTTCGACATGGCGCGCGAAGTGAACCGCCTGAAGTCTGAGGACATGGCCGCGGCGAACGCGCTGGCATCGCACCTGCGTAAGCTCTCCTCCGTGCTCGGCCTGCTGGAGCAGGAGCCAGACGCGTTCCTGCAGAGCGGTGCCCAGGCAGACGAGGGTGAAGTGGCTGAGATTGAGCGGCTTATCAAGGCGCGTCTGGAAGCACGTCAGGCGAAAGACTGGGCGGCCGCAGATGCAGCGCGTAACCGTCTGACCGAGATGGGCATAATTCTGGAAGATGGCC
This sequence comes from Enterobacter sp. 2VL, assembly GCF_005503595.1. NCBI lineage: Bacteria > Pseudomonadati > Pseudomonadota > Gammaproteobacteria > Enterobacterales > Enterobacteriaceae > Enterobacter > Enterobacter sp. 2VL. The sequence goes on along the minus strand of NZ_SCNE01000002.1, from coordinate 587,438 downwards.
CGCAGGGCACGACCTGGCGCCGTAAGTAAGTTCGTCACGCCCGGTGGCGCTTACGCTTACCGGGCCTACAAATCCAGACCGTAGGCCGGGTAAGGCGTAGCCGCCACCCGGCTTTTCTTTTACCTCCGCTTCCACCACAGCACCCCCAGCACCACCGCCCCCGGCAGCCATACCCACAGCAGTTCTGAAAGTATCAACTGATGCCCGTACGGCGTGGCATAGCGCGATAGCGCAAACGGCGCGACCTTAATCACCTGCCACGGTGCGAAGAACCGTTCATCCGACCACGGCCACAGCCAGCCGACGCCTTTTCCGCCTGTGGTTATTGAATCCAGCAGGCTGTGCGACAGCAACGATACGGTGAGAAACAGCCAGCAGCGGGTCAGGCTTGCCCTGAACCAGCGTCGGCCAATGAACACGCAGAGAAGGGGCACCACAAAGGCAAACAGCAGTGAATGGGTAAAGCCGCGGTGGCCGAAGACGTTGCCATAGGCCACGCCGAACTTAAACGCCAGCACGTCGGCGTCCGGCAGCATGGCGAGGACAACACCCGCAAACAGCAGGCGCGGAGGGATAACCTTTGTTCCCAGCCCTAAGCCCAGGCACAGCGGAACGGCAGCGTGAGTGATAACGGTCGGCATCGGTATATTCCAGGCTAAAGCAGGGAAATATAGCAGCGAATGCCGACAAAAAGAGCGGGGTTAAATTCTGATTTTACGCCGATTCGCGGGCGATAAGCTGGCCGGAAAGGGTGATACGCTGGGTTTGCAGTTCCGGCTCTTTGAGCTTGCGGATCATCAGCCCGGCGGCCTGCCGTCCGGTCTCTTCGCTGGCCGAGGAAACATAGGTGAAAGACGGCGAGGTAAGGTTCACGTGCAGCATATCTTCAAAACCCACCAGCGCGACCTGCTGCGTCAGAAACACGTCTTTACCGACGGTACGCCCCACCTGGTGGATGCCGGAAACAGATCCGATCATCGCATCCGGCGAGTGGCAGAGCAGGGCGGTGATGCTGTTGTTTTTTTCCAGCAGATGACGGGTGGCGTAACCGGCCGCCAGCGTATCATCGCTGCAGGCCGGGGAGAACTCCTCCCGCCAGACCAGCCCGTTCTGCGTCAGCGCGCTGCGAAACCCGAGCAGACGCTGTTCGCGGATATGACAGCCTTCACGCCCGCCAATATAGGCAATAGCGCGATGACCACGCTCGATAAGATAGCGCGCGGCAAGGTTCGCCGCCTGGCGGTTGTCGCGCATCACCAGGTTGCATTTTTCATCCAGCAGAGACTGAGACACCACCACCAGCGGCAGCGGACACTGACGAATATGCTCCGGCAGAGCGGCGGTACGGGTATCGGAGGCAAGATAGATCACCCCCGCCACGCCCTGCTGCTTAAACGACAGCAGGCAGCGCGCCAGCCGATCGCCATCGTTCAGTGGCTGGCCGAGAAAAACCATGTAGCCCTGTTTCTCCAGCTCCTGAACAATGCTTGCCATCACCTTGATGGAAAAGCTGTCACTGAAGTCCCGCAGGATCAGGCCGATAAGATTGGAGGTGTTGGCGCGAAGATTGGCGGCAGCGACGTTATGAACATAGCCGAGCGCAGTGATGGCAGCATTGACCTTCCCGATCGTGGCCTCTGAGATTTTCCCTTTCTGGCGTAGCACCAGCGACACGGTAGAAACCGAGACCCCCGCATGCTTTGCGACATCAATAATGCTGACTTTCTTCAAAACCGCTCCCTGAAATTTACCGATTATCAGCCAGATATGACACGTCTCCCAGCGTACAGGAGACGTATCGTTCAGGCATCTTATTATTTGCCGATCATCGTGGACATGGTCTGGGCGATAAACTGTGCTCTGGCACCGAAAATCACCTGAATCCCGTTGTCGCCCACGAAGACAACACCGCGTGCGCCGAGTCCGTTCAGGCCGTCTTTATCCACCGCCTCGCTTTTCGCCACTTCCAGACGCAGGCGGGTGATACAGGATCCCACGGAGTTGATATTCTGCGCGCCGCCCAGCAGGCCGATGATATCGGTTGCCAGTTCGGAATCGGATTTGTCATCCGCATTGGCGGTCACTTCGGTACGGCCCGGCGTTTTCACGTCGAAGCGACGGATCACGAAGCGGAACGTGAAGTAGTAAATCAGGCCCATCGGGATGCCGATGATAATGGCGCTCAGGAAGTTGGTCTGGTAGCCGTTAAACGACGGCAAGATCCCGAACGACAGATAGTCGATAAAGCCCGCAGAGAACGACTTGGCAATATGGGCATGCATCAGGTACATGGTCATGTAGGCCAGGCCCGCCATGATGGCGTTAAAGACGTACAGAATCGGTGCCACGAAGATAAAGGTGAACTCGACCGGCTCGGTGATCCCCGTCAGGAAGCAGGTGAGTGCGGCGGAGAAGAGAATACCGGCCGCGATTTTCTTATTTTTGGTGTGCGCTTCGTGGTACATCGCCAGACACGCCGCAGGCAGCGCGAACAGCATCAGCGGGAATTCCCCCTGCATGAACTTACCGGCGTTCTGGTAGGTGTCGCTGCTAAAGGATTTCACCCCTTCTTCCAGCATCTTGAACCAGATGGTCTGGTCGCCGTGGATCACCTGGCCCGCCTGGGTGGTGTAATCCCCGAACGAGTACCAGAACGACGGGTACCAGATGTGGTGCAGGCCTAGCGGGATCAGCGCACGCTCCACCAGACCGAAGATAAAGGTCGAGGCCGCCTGATTATCGCCGTTTACCACCACCGAAAGCGCGTCGATGCCGGACTGGATATGCTGCCAGACGTACGGCAGCAGCAGGCCGAGCAGGAACGACAGGAACGCCGTCGCGATCGCCACAAAACGCTTACCCGAGAAGAAGCCGAGGAACTCCGGCAGTTGCATGGTGTGGAAACGGTTGTAACACCAGGCCGCGAGAATACCGCAGATAAGCCCGCCGAAGACGCCCATTTGCAGCGTCGGAATGCCGACCACCATGGCGTATTTCCCGCCCTGAGAGGCCATTTCCGGCGTGATGCTCAGCACGGTGCTGATGGTAATGTTGGTGACAAACACCGAGACCGCCGCAGATAGCGCGGCGATACCGGATTCGGACGCCAGACCCACGGCAGAGCCGATGGCAAACAGCATCGGCAGGTTATCAAAGATAACCCCGCCCGCGTTCATCATCAGCGGCAGATGAAACTTATCGCCGAAAGCCAGCAGCAGGCCCGCAGCGGGAAGCAGTGAAATTGGCAGCATTAAGGCGCGGCCAATCATCGATAACTTAGACAACGATTTAACAAACCCTGATATCAGACTCATGCTGACTTCCCCCGAGTAGCGCTTTTTTTAGCGCTGTTATTGTTAGTAGAACGTTTTAGTAGAACGTTCTACTTATCGTGAGGAAAGCCCGAAAAGCGCGCAACTTAAATTTCACAATTCGGTAAACGAAATAGTGATTCTTTGAAGTTGATCGATAATTAACCGTGATGGATGTGGGGGATAAAGTGAGAGAAGAGCGGTTTGTTCCCCTCACCCTAACCCTCTCCCCACAGGGGAGAGGGGACTGCCCGGTGCGGTCTTCTCCCTCGCCCCTGTGGGGAGAGGGCCGAGGTGAGGGGCAATATAAACTCAGTATGTAGGCCCGGTAAGCGTCGCGCCACCGGGCACCACACGGCTCAGGCGGTAACAGTCACGCTCTGGCCTTCAAAGCTCACGGTCTGGCCCGCAACGATTTTGCAGCGCTTGCGGGTTTCCACCACGCCATCGACCGTTACAAGTCCGTCGGCGATCACGATTTTGGCCTGTGCGCCGCTTTCGCTCCAGCCTTCCAGCTTCAGCAGATCGCACAGCTCAACGTGCGGGTGTTTACCTAATGAAAATGTCGCCATCTTACGCGTCCTCTACGTCGTGATACTCCTCGCAGGCCTGCAAGGTATTCTGAATTAATGTTGCTACGGTCATCGGGCCTACGCCGCCCGGAACTGGGGTAATGTATGACGCACGGGCTGCGGCATCTTCAAACACCACGTCGCCCACCACTTTGCCGCTTTCCAGTCGGTTAATCCCGACATCCACGACAATGGCGCCCTCTTTGATCCACTCACCCGGAATAAAGCCCGGCTTACCGACGGCCACGATCAGCAGGTCGGCATTTTCGACGTGATGGCGCAGATTTTTGGTGAAGCGGTGGGTCACGGTGGTGGTGCAGCCTGCCAGCAGCAGCTCCATGCTCATCGGACGGCCCACGATATTCGACGCGCCAATCACCACGGCGTTCAGGCCGTAGGTATCGATGTTATAACGCTCGAGAAGCGTCACGATACCGCGCGGGGTGCACGGGCGCAGGCGCGGGGCGCGCTGGCACAGGCGACCCACGTTGTACGGGTGGAAGCCGTCAACGTCTTTGTCCGGCGCGATACGCTCAAGCACTTTCACGTTGTCGATGCCCGCAGGCAGCGGCAGCTGCACCAGGATGCCGTCGATCGCTTTGTCGGCATTCAGGGTGTCGATAAGTTCCAGCAGTTCCGCTTCGCTGGTGGTCTCCGGCAGATCGTAAGAGCGCGAGACGAAGCCAACTTCTTCACACGCTTTGCGTTTGCTGCCGACATAAATCTGCGAGGCCGGGTTGCTGCCAACCAGCACAACGGCCAGCCCTGGCGCGCGAAGACCTGCCGCTTTACGCGCCATCACTTTTTCCGCGACCTCAGAGCGCACCTGCTGCGCAATCGTTTTACCGTCAATAATTTTTGCTGCCATCAGAGAGAGGATTCCGTCTGTAACGTTCAAAAGGGGGGATTGCCTGTATTTTGTCAGAAGCGAGCGCCGCTGTCAGTCACCCTTTGCGAGAATTCCCGATCCGCGAACAAAAGCCCTGATGACGACAGGGTCAATTTCTTAGGCGCGATTAGGATGTGACCTGGCGAAATGGCAGTGTTTTGACATGTTTTAATATTCGTTCCTCGGCTACTTTGTTTCCTCCGAAATAATCTTTCATTTGATTGATTGAGCATATTTCTTATTCCCGTTTTTGCGGGAAGGGTTATTTACATTTTAAAGGAATAGACATGAAACTTAGCAACATTGCTACGACCGTTATTGCTGCACTGGCCCTAATCGCGGGTGCCGCGCATGCAGAAGATACCACCACGCCAGTTTCCGTTAATGGCGGTACCGTGCATTTTAAAGGTGAATTAGTGAATGCGGCGTGTTCCGTAAATACCGATTCTTCCGAGCAGACGGTTAAACTCGGCCAGTACCGTACCGCGAAATTCACCAAAGTGGGTGACACCACCTCTAATATTCCTTTCACCATTGAGCTGAACGATTGCGATCCGCAGGTAGCGAAAACCGCTGCTGTTGCGTTCACCGGCCAAATCGATGCTACCGACAAAACCCTGCTGGCGGTGACATCCGGTAACAACGACAACTCCGCGAAAGGGGTAGGTATCGAAATCCTCGACAGCAAATCCACCACGCTGACCCCGGACGGTGCCACCTTCTCTGCGGCGCAGAACCTGATTGAAGGAACCAACATCCTGAACTTCACCGCGCGCTATAAAGCGACCGCCGCGGCGACCACGCCAGGCCAGGCGAACGCTGACGCCACCTTCGTGATGAAATACGAATAAGTCTTCTGCACAGGGATGTTACTGGCCTCAGGGAGGAGGCCCTCTAACGCTAACGGCGGGAATGAAGGATGAGAAGGACAGGGACACTGCTGTTAACCCTTGCGATGGCGCTGCCGGCATTCGCCCATACCGTCATCATCGACGGCGGCAAAGTGCACCTCAGAGGGGAGTTGGTCAACGGCGGTTGTGCCGTGGCACCCGACAGCCAGAATATGCGCGTAGACATGGGGCAGTATCGCACCAACGCCTTTTCCGGTGTCGGCAGTTACTCAACGGTGAATGTGCCTTTCACCGTGCGGCTGCTGGACTGCAGCGTGGATGTCTCCCGCATCGTGGGGATCCAGTTTCAGGGCGCGACCCCTGCTGAAGATCCGCAGGTTTTCCTGGCGACATCGCGGCCAGGCGAAGCCCCGATCAGCAGCGGTTTAGGGCTGGCCCTTTTCGACGAGCAACAGCGTCAGATTATCCCCAATGCAGCGGCGGTAAGCTGGCTGCCCATTAACACCAGTGAGCTGGCGTTTCATTTCAGCGCCCGCTACCGGGCTATTTCCGAACACCTCGTGCCAGGCAATATTCAGTCGGATGTCTGGTTTACGTTGATTTATCCCTAACGCCTGCGAACGCATAATTAAAGGTACGGTTGTGATGAACATCCTAATTAAACCAGGACTGATTTTATCTTTTATTTTAATGATGGTTTCCCCCTTCGCTCAGGCCTCCGGCGGTATTGCGCTCGGGGCTACGCGCGTTATTTATCCGGCGGATGCTAAACAGACGTCGCTGGCTATCACCAACAGTAATAAACAAGAGCGTTATTTAATTAACGCATGGGTTGAAAACGCCAGCGGGCAGAAAGAGAAGACCTTTGCCGTCACCCCGCCGCTGTTTGTCAGCGAGCCGAACAGTGAAAACACGCTGCGTATTATTTATGCCGGCCCGGCGCTGCCCGCAGACCGCGAGTCGCTCTTTTACATGAACGTCAAAGCCATTCCCTCGGTCAGTAAATCTCATCAGGATGGCAGCAACGTGCTGCAGCTGGCTATTTTGTCGCGCATCAAACTCTTCGTTCGCCCGGCTAACCTGGCGATGCCGCCGGAAGAGGCGCTCTCCCAACTGCGTTTTGAACGCGTCGGAAACCACCTGAAGGTCAGCAACGCCTCGCCGTACTACGTCACGCTGGTTAACCTCAGGCTGGGGGGAAAGACGCTGGATAACCTGATGATTGCCCCTAAAAATTCCGCGCAGCAGGTGTTGCCCGCAGCCGCAGGCGGGACGCTCTCCTGGCAGAGCGTGAATGATTACGGTGCGATTACCCCCGCGCGTAGCGTCAGTCTGTGAGCAGAGTCAGGGCGATGAACACTCAATGGCGTTACTGCCCGGTTGCACTGGCACTGATGACAACGCTCTGGCCGCACACCGGCTGGAGCGAAAGTTATTTCAACCCGGCATTTTTGTCCGACGACACCGCTAACGTGGCGGATTTGTCGCGCTTTGAGCAGGGTCACCAGCAGGCACCGGGCGTCTACCGCGTGGATATCTGGCGTAACGATGAGTTCATCGGCACGCAGGATGTTCGTTTTGAGCAGGCCGAGAACACGCCGCCCGTGGCGGGCGGACTGTCGGCGTGCATTACCCGCGCAATGCTCGATCGCTTTGGGGTTAACGTTGCCGCCTTCCCTGAGCTGGCTAACGTGCAGGGAGACACCTGTGTCCCGCTAACGACGGCGATTCCGGGCAGCGAAGCGGCGTTCAACTTTGCCTCACAGCGCCTCGACGTCAGCCTGCCGCAGGTGGCGATGCAGAACAGCGCGCGCGGGTACATTCCGCCAGATCAGTGGGACGAGGGGATCCCCGCCGCGCTGGTGAACTACAGCTTTACCGGCAACCGGGGAAGCGACGATGACAGCTACTACCTGAACCTGCAAAGCGGGCTGAATTACGGTGCCTGGCGCTTGCGTAACAACGGCGCGTGGCGCTACACCCAAAGCAACGGCCAGCGCCGCAGTGACTGGCAAAATATCGGCACCTGGGCGCAGCGCACGGTCATTCCTCTCAAAAGCGAGCTGGTGCTGGGCGACAGCAATACCGGCAACGATGTGTTCGACAGCCTCGGTTTCCGCGGCGGGCGGTTGTACTCCTCCGACAGCATGTATCCGGACAGCCTGCAGGGCTACGCGCCAACCGTGCGCGGTATCGCCCGTACCCCCGCCAAAGTGGTGATCCGCCAGAACGGCTACGTCATCTACCAAAGCTACGTGCAGCCGGGCGCGTTTGCCATTACCGACCTGAACCCGACATCATCCAGCGGTGACCTTGAGGTCACAGTTGAGGAGAAAGACGGCAGCAACCAGCGCTATACCGTGCCGTACTCCACCGTACCGCTGCTGCAGCGCGAAGGACGCTGGAAATACGATCTGGTGGCGGGGGATTACCGCAGCGGCAACAGCCAGCAGGATACGCCGTTCTTCACCCAGGGTACGCTGATTGCGGGGCTGAATGAGGGCTATACGCTGTACGGCGGCACGCAGCTGGCATCGCGTTACACCGCGCTGGCTATCGGCGCGGGGAAAAACCTGGGCGACTGGGGGGCGGTCTCGCTCGATCTCACCCACGCCCGCAGCCAACTGGCGGACGACAGTCGCCACGAAGGGCAGTCCCTGCGTTTCCTGTATGCGAAATCCTTAAACGGCTTCGGCACCAACTTCCAGCTGCTGGGCTATCGCTACTCAACCAAAGGCTTCTACACCCTGGACGACGTAGCCTGGCGCTCCATGGAGGGCTATCAGTACGGCGACAGCAAAGACAACGACGGCGTGCCGGATGTGCAGAGCTATCACAACCTGACGTGGAATAAAAAAGGGCGCTTCCAGCTCAATATCTCTCAGTCGCTGGGGGACTATGGCTCGCTTTATGTCTCCGGCAGCGAGCAAACCTACTGGGGCACCGATCAGTCGAACCTCTGGTATCAGCTCGGCTACTCGGGCGGGATGAAGGGCGTGAGCTACTCCGTCTCCTGGTCGTGGAATAAGGCCGTCGGTATCGACGGGACGGACCGCATCGCCTCGTTTAACGTTTCTGTGCCGTTCAGCCTCTTTACCCGCCACGGCTATCGCCGCGATAGCGCACTAGACCGCGCTTACGCCACGGCGTCTGCCAGCCGCAATAGCGACGGCGATACCAGCTGGCAAACCGGGATCAGCGGAACCTTACTCAAGGATCGCAACCTCAACTACAGCGTGAGCCAGGGCCACACCAGCCATAACGGCTCAAGCGGTAGCGCCAGCGCGAACTGGCAGGCGACCTACGGCACGCTGGGCGTTGGCTACAACTACGCCCGCGACCAGCACGACCTCAACTGGCAGCTGTCGGGCGGCGTGGTCGGGCATGCCGATGGGGTGACCTTCAGCCAGCCGCTGGGCGACACCAACGTGCTGATCAAAGCGCCGGGTGCGACGGGCGTCAGCGTGGAGAACCAGACCGGGGTCAAAACCGACTGGCGCGGCTACGCGGTCATGCCGTACGCCACCGTCTACCGCTATAACCGCGTGGCGCTGGACGTCAACTCCATGAGCAACAACACCGACATCGAAAACAACGTGTCGAGCGTGGTGCCGACCAAAGGCGCGCTGGTCCGCGCCAGCTTCGATACCCGCATCGGCGTGCGCGCCTTGCTGACCGTGAAGCGCAACGGCCAGCCGGTACCGTTTGGTGCCGTGGTGCGCGAAACGCAAAGCGGCGTGACCAGCATGGTCGGCGATGACGGGCAAATTTACTTAAGCGGCCTCCCGCTCCAGGGACAATTGCTCATTCAGTGGGGCAACGGCGCAAGCATGCAGTGCCGGGCGTCTTACAGCCTGCCGGAAGAGAGCCTGCAACAGGCGATTGCACAACAGGAGATCTCTTGTGATCGATAAACGAACTATTCGCCGCGGCCTGCTGGCGCTCGTGCTGGTAAGCCTTCCGGCTACACACGCGCTGGCGACGGTGTGTGTAAATGAAAACGGTGTGCCGACGGATATTTTTTACGACCTGACCGATACCTTTAACAGCTCAAATAACCAGGTGGGTCAGATCGTCACGCTGGGTCAAAAATCGCAGTGGGTAGGGGTAAACGCGGTGTGTCCTAAAGGCACGACGGGCACCACGACCAAGCGCAGCTATGTGACCCGATTCACCCCGACCTCGACCATTGATGGCTACAAGTATCTTAAGCTGAATGACTACCTCGACGGCGCGATGAAGATAACCGACAGCTATGCCGGGGCCTTTTATCCCCCGCAAAATTTTATCCAGATGGGCAGCCACCCTAATGTGGCTAAAAATAAGCCGTTTCCGGTAAAGGACTCCAACCTGGTGTTCCGGCTCAAGGTGACGCGCCGCTTCATCAATATGGTGGAGATCCCGCGTGAGACGATGTTCAGCGTTTACGTCACGACATCGTCATCGGACCCCATCAACGGTACGCCGGTCTACACCATCAGCTACAGCGGTACCATTCAGGTGCCGCAGAGCTGCGCCATTAACGCAGGGCAGATTGTGGAATTCGACTTCGGCGATATTGGCGCGTCGCTGTTCAGCCAGGCGGGGGCAGGCAACCGGCCGCAAAAGGTTTCGCCCCAGAGCAAAACCGTTGCCATTAAATGCACCAACGTTGAGGCGAACGCCTACCTGACGATGCGTATCGAAGCGGATAGCGGCAGCGTGAACGGTAATATGCTGGTGTCCGACAACAAGGACGTGGGGTTTATCATTGCCAACGACAGCGGTACGCCATTAACGCCTAACAGCCTGAGCAGCAAAATTCCGTTCCGTCTGGACGACAACGCGCAGGCGCAGGTGGGGATCCGCGCCTGGCCGGTAAGCGTGACGGGCAATAAGCCGGCGGAAGGCCGCTTCACCTCGCGCGGTTATCTGCGCGTGGATTACGATTAAGGAGGCGTGATGCGGAGTGTCACCCGATATGCGGCAGCGGCAGCGCTGCTGATGTTCCACGCCAGTGCAGGGGCAAACACGGCGCTGGGGGAAATTAACATCCAGCTTTACGGCAATATCGTCGATTTCACCTGCGTGGCGGAGGGCAGCGACAGCGACAAAACTGTGCCGCTTGGCACCTGGCCGACCAAACAGCTCCGAACCACCGGCAGCCGCACGCAGCCAATGCCGTTTACGCTGAAGTTGACCGGTTGCCCGCCGGGGGCGGCGTCCATAACCTTTTCGGGCAAAGCGGACGGGAGTGACAACAGCCTGCTGGGGTTAAACGAGGCGAGTGATGCCACACATGTCGCGGTGGAGATCCGCGATCGGGATAAAACGCGCCTGGCGCTGGAGCAGGCCAGCCAGCCTGTTAGTGTGGATGCGCTGGGAAATGCTGAGCTGGCGTTCTATGCCAATTATATTGCCACGGCCGATAATCCCCAGCCCGGTCGGGCGGATGCCGATGCGACCTTTATGATTAATTATAATTAGCGCTGACCGCACTCCCTGCAACTCACATAAGTTGCAGGGAGTGAATTCAGGTTACAGCAATTCGTGCGCTTTCGCGTAATCAATTAACTCAACAATACTTTGCACGCCCAGCTTGGAATAGATATTGGATTTGTGGGCGCTTATTGTTTTGTTGCTTAATAATAACTGCTCGGCAATCTCCTTATTCGATAATCCATTCGCCAGATAACGAAGTACCGTCACCTCACGATTTGATAATGGCATATCCACGGCAGCGCCGGTGCGCGAGCCCAAATGATTTATAAAGCTCAACGTCTCTGAAGGGAAAAACGAATAGCCGTTGAGGATCATTTCCACCGCGTTGTAAATCTCACCTAAGTCTTTTCGTTTACTGACAAAACCGTTTGCTCCGGCGCGAATGGCGCGACCGGCATAAAAGGCCTCGGATTTGGACGAGAGAAAAAGCACTTTGATGTTTTTGTTTAAGTTCCTGATTCTCTTAAGTAATGCGAAACCATCTGTCCCTGTAAGCTCAATGTCGAGGATCACCAGATCGATATCATGGTTACGCACGCAGTCCAGCACTTCATGGCTGTCTCCTGATTTGAGTTTGATGATGATATTACTATTCTTCTGTAGCAGGACTTCTATCGACATTCTGACGATAGGGTGTTCGTCCATAATGATAACGGATGCCGGTTTCATTTTTTATGCCTCAGATTGTTAAAAGCGTTATGCTGAGTTTTGCTAAAACTCTCGAAAAGCCGGAAGGATAAGTGTGCAGATCCTTATACGGTAGTATTTCCCTGGAAAGAGCGAAAGCATCCTTGTTAACGTAGTAGAAGAACAATTCCTCCGTGTCGGTATCTCATTTAATGGATAATGGCAAAGAGGTTTTTCTTATTCATATTTGAAACGCGTCCTATTATACCGTGTAAGTTTTCTCCGAAAAGCCTGTAAATTAATTCCGGCATATTGATGGATATTATGTTCTGGAGAGCAAGGCCAGAGATTTTAATTTTAGCGGAAATGTCCTGTTATTCCCTTTACTGCAATTTTTCATCTGTATGTAATAACAAAAAATAAAAGATACCACTATATGTTGATCGTTTGTTAAATTATCAGGTTAAAAAACAGACCCCCTCCCGCCTCCGTCAAACTCAGATTTCTTCACTTTCTGCACCGCTTACCTTCATTTGAAATAGCGAACGCCACGCCCGTAATCACGGCGCAGGGCGCAGCAGGATCTGCTGATTTGTTAATCTCCGGCTCTCCCGGTATTACGCTAAGCTGCTTGTTTTTACATCATTATCAACTTTTTAACGTTATATCGAATAGGTTAACGCATGGATTAAAATGCTCCTGTTTAACATTTTGGCAGTATTTAACAGTGTTTAAAGGCGTAGATTAGGAATAGTTGTAATTATTGCTCAATAGTTAAAATTAAACATTTTATTAACATGTGTGTTAAGTACTTTCTTAAAGGTCTTTAGGAATGAAGAGCTTAGTGCGTCAGTTAATAGTAACGTTTGTGAGGTTGTTAAGAAGATGCAAAAGCTGCTGACGGTGATTTAACCCCAGTTTTGTCAGGATGCAGCTGAGACGATAAACAATGCGGCTGTAAGGGCGATTGTGCAGGAGTGCAATCTGGCGCAGCGAAAGACCTCGCGCGAGATCCTGCAGCAGGGGCCATTCACTGCGGGAAAACCACTCTTTCTTGCTGCCGGAGAGCGGGGAAGGCTCCAGTAATTGTTTGTGCAGGGCGGTAAGCGAGAGCTGACGTTCCAGAATGTGAAAAGGGCCGGCGGCCTGGCAAAACAGACGGGCATCGTAATCATCAGCGCGGATCAGCAGGTACGGCTTAATAAAAGGCGGGTAGAGGCTCAGCCTGCGCAACGGGTCCAGTCTGTCGATAAGCGTCGAGGTTTGGCTATAAATATCCACGACCAGGCGTGCGGAAGGCCAAAGATGAAGCGCGTTCAGCGCTGCGTCCAGCGTGGTGTACTCACAGCAGTTGCTCACAGGAGACTGGCCGTGCAGAAACCCCGCGCGCAGAAAGTTATCCTCGGTGACCAGAAGCATAAAAGGGGCGTCAGTTTTGCGAGCCTGATGAATAGACTGACTCAAAAATTCGAGGCGATCGAAAAAGGGGGGAGCAAAAGGTGAGAGCGTAAATCCCAGTGAATCACTTCCTGTCCGACGACGCCTGTAGCGGCGTACTGTCATTCGCATAGCATCCCTCTCGGCGATGACCGCTTAGTCCTCCGGCCATTTCCAGGACGGCCAGCGATACCCCTGACCGAATCTCGCGCCTGCCTGTAATGCACATGCTTGATCCCTGTCTGTCTCAATCCCTTCGATAAGCACGTTGGCGGCAAGCTGCGAACACTGTGCCACCAGCGCGGCCAGCGCGGGCTTTTCCCGAAGCCGCCAGAAGGCGAATTTATCGATTTTGACGCCCTGCAACGGTAGCCGACAGGATAAAAATGACCGGACTAACGCTTCATCAACGTCATCCAGCCAAATGCGGTGGCCTAGACGCCTCAGCCGCTGCAGGCGTCGGCGGACATTCTCACGTTGCGGATCCGACAGCGTGAGGACGGTTGCCGGGTCGACGATCTCGATATTCAGGGGCGGACATCCCAGCGCGAGTAAACGCTGATATGTTTCTGCCACGGTTATGACACTTATCGGCAAATTGACGAAAAGATTGTGACAGCCGACCGCGTTTTTTAGCGCCGTCAGCTGCGCTTCCAGCAGCATAAGCGACTGCTCTGCGGTTTGATCGCGAAAAAAGGACTCATTTTGCCGGTCTTCCGCCAGTATGCTGAGCACCTCAGCGCCGACCTGACGCGAAGAAGAGAGGGCAACAACAGGCTCAAGCTTGATGCCGATGATGCAGTGGGAAAGAGGCTGAAAGCAGGAAGGGTTACGTACCGGGTTTTGCGTTGTCACTCCATTGTCCTGTTCTCTGCCTGCCACCCTGTGGCCGTGATACTGATGAACAGTGTGACGAGGTGAGGCAGTGGAAAACAGCGGGCGTTACTTAATTGCGGCCAGGACTTTTCGCAGTGATAAAAGGGGCGAAGCGCGGAGGGAAATGTTGAAAAAACAGCCTTATTTACAAACCACTACGGGTTATCGGCGGATATGAGGGAAAAGGCATTGACTCACCTGCCATTGACCGTATAATTCCACGCGTTTCACCACCACGACGTGCACGCGTCTCCGTGCGCCCTTAGCTCAGTTGGATAGAGCAACGGCCTTCTAAGCCGTAGGTCGTAGGTTCGAATCCTACAGGGCGTACCATTCTCACTCAGCATTTTCCCCCTTACACCGTCTCTGCCGCCCGGCTGACCAAACTCACCAGCTCATCTATTTGCACCGGTTTGCAGAAGTAATAGCCTTGCAGGTAATCACAATTTTTTACGCGCAGATAATCGGCCTGAGCCTGCGTCTCGACCCCTTCCGCAATGATCCGCAGATCCATATTTTTAGCCAGATTGATGAGGCTATCCAGAAGGCGGGTGTCGCCGTTCTCGCGGACCTGACCGACGAACAGTTTGTCGATCTTGATGAACTCCGGTTGCAGGGCGTGGATGTATGACAGGTTCGAATAGCCCGTGCCGAAGTCATCCAGCGCGATAGCGATACGGGACTGTCGCAGCGTGGCAAACCACTCGCTTAGCTGCGGGGTGAAATGCAGCGGATGCCTTTCGGTGATCTCAACCACCACCTGCACTTGGCTGGCGGCGAGGGCATTTAACAGATCGAGCGAATCCGTTTTGAAATGCGGGTCGAGGCAGTTATGCGGGCTGAGATTAAGGCTGATGTAAAGCCCCTCAGGGAAGAGAGGGATCGGCTGGCGAAGCTCGGCAATGACCTGCTGGATCAGATAATGGGTCAGAGGGGCAATCAGATCATGCTCCTCCGCCAGCGGGATAAAAATGTCCGGCGCAACGTTGCCGTACAGCGGGTGCCGCCAGCGGGCCAGCACTTCTACGCCCGCGATGTTGCCCGTCTGGCTGTCGAAGAAAGGCTGATAAACCGGCACGATCTGGCGCTGATGAATGGCGACGCTCAGCGCTTTCTCGGGCGCCGGAGGAAAAAGTCGGGCCAGCAGCGTGCTGACCCCGGAGAGCAGGGTAGAGGGTGATTTAGTTACGGTAGTCATGGTGGCCTTCAATGCGCGGTTGCCCTCAGGGCAACCGCGCGGGAGTTATCAAAATTTGACCCAGTCGTCCTGGTCGCTGGCTGCGGGACGTTTCATCGTGGTCGCGGTGGCGGTACTGGCGCCATTTACCCGGCGTTTTTCCGCATGCCCGGCGTTATCTTTCGAGACGCGGAAAATCGACACCACTTTCTCCAGCTGTACGGCCTGGTCTTCCAGCGAACTTGCCGCCGCGGAGGATTCTTCCACCAATGCAGCGTTCTGCTGCGTGGTGGTGTCCATCTCCGCCATGGCTTGTGCAATCTGCGAAATACCGCGGCTTTGCTCATCGGTGGCGGCGGCGATTTCGCTCATGATGTCGCGCACCTGCGCCACGGAGGTCTCAATGCGCGACATGGCATCGCCCGCGCTTTCTACCAGGTTAAAGCCAGTATCGACGTGCACCACCGACTCGTGGATCAGGTTTTCAATCTCTTTGGCCGACTGCGCGCTGCGCTGGGCGAGCGTGCGCACTTCGGCTGCCACCACCGCAAAGCCTTTGCCCTGATCGCCCGCGCGAGCGGCTTCCACAGCGGCATTCAGCGCCAGGATGTTGGTCTGGAAAGCGATGCTGTTGATCACGGTGGTAATCTCAGAAATACGGTGCGAACTGCTGCGCACGTTTTTCATGGTATCGATCACCTTTTGTGAGATGGCGCTGCCTTCGGTCGCATTTTGCGATGCTTCATCAGCCAGCAGCCGCGCGTGGTTGGCATTTTCCGCGTTAAGCGCGACGGTCGAGGTCAACTCCTCCATGCTGGCGGCGGTTTCCACCACGGCCGCGGATTGTTGCTCGGTGCGCGCCGAAAGATCCATATTGCCGGCCGCGATTTCCGACGAAGAACGCGCTACGCTATCCACTCCATCCCGAACGTCGTTAATGATGTTTTTCAGGTTGGTGTTCATGGTATCAACCGCCTGCATCAGCAGGCCCGGTTCGTCACGACGTGTGCTGGTCAGGGTGCTGGTCAGGTCGCCTTTGGCAATCTGCTCTGCCACGCGCAGGGTTTCGTTCAGCGGACGCGTAATCGAGCGGGTAATGGCGAGAGCCAACAGCATACCTAGCGCGATCCCAATGGCTGCGACCAGGACCATCTGCATCTGAATATGATCGACGGTATCAAACACTTTCTGCTGCTGACGGGTGAACATCGTCTGTATAGCCTGCGTTAACGTAGCGGCCTTCAGGTTCAGTTCATCCGACAAAGTAGATTGATCCGACCAGACGTCTTTATAGTGATCCAGTTCGCCACCGATACGCTTCGTATCCGAAAGACTGGCGAGTAACCAGGCTTTCTGCTCTTCAGGCACGAACGGCATCAGCTGTTCAGCGTCGTTTTTAGCGCTTTGGAGGCGTGAAACGATCTCCTGCTTAAGCCCATCACTCGGATGCTGTTTGAACAGCGTCACCTGCGAATCGATATCGCTCATGGTGAAGGCCACCTGAGCAGCCGTCAGCGCCTGCTGCGGCGGGAGGATACCGTTGCGGCTCAGGGCAGAGGCAAGCCCTGAGTTATCGCACAGGCTTTGGGTGTTGAGCTTCGCCTCGCTCGCCTTCTTTTCAACCAGCGCTTTCGTAAACAGTGACAGCGTCTCAACGTAGCTGTTTACGGCGTTGGCGGTGTTATCAACGGTCGATTTACCGTCGGCCGTCCAGTCGTACTTTTCCAGCTGAGCAACCGTCGCCTGCATGCTCTGCGCGGCGGCGTTGGTCTGGTCGAGATATTTTTGATCCAGCGTATATTGATAGCTGGTCCGGTTGAGGCGCACGGCCGACAAGGCGTTAAAGAGATCCGTGGTATGCCCGTTTTTTTCTACCTTGTCCTGGACGTTAAACAAGCCAAATAATCCGGTGGTCAGAATGGCTGCTGTGATCAGCAGGACAGCGGAGAATCCGAAGAATAATTTTTTACTGACTTTTAAATTAATAAAGCTATTTAATATCTTCATATGTTTTTTCCAGCGTCGGTTATAACCGAACAACAGTGCTATCATCACCAGCATTAATGGGGGTAATTTATAATTATGAGGGAGTAAGATAAAAAAATGCCCCTCACACTTGCGTGTTCAGGGCAAACACCTGAAGTGACATCACTCATTCAGGGTATCTGTCTTCTCCTCTTTTTTAACAGAGTGAGCCGGGAGTTCGCTCATTCTGTAATAAACGGGGATTACATCAGGGTAATTAACGATGTAACCGCACCCTTTAATATTGCGAATAAAGTCGTCTGGCAGGCCAAGCAGGCGTAGCTTATTATTGAGATTGTGCAGAACCTGCCATAATCGCTGTGTGGAGGGGCTGAGATTATGCGCCTCCCAGATTTCTTCAAAAAGTTCTTCTTTGCTGACCGGTTTCTCTCTGCCATTTTGCAGCAGATACAGAAACAGTCGTAACATCGTTTCGTTAAAATAGATTGATGCGAAAGCGATGCTCTTCTCGGTATGACTGCCCGTAAGCCGGTATAGCCTGCGGTTGGCAATGTCGAAATGAATTTCATCACCAATCATAAATCCGTATAGACGATAGCCCATATCATATACCTGTATTAAATGAAGACGAGCACGCACTCCTACATATAAGTGTCGAAATTATCCATACCGTTTGTGTGGAGGATTATATGGCTGCTATGAATGCTTTCCAATACACAACCCTATGCGCTATGTAAAACCAACGGGAAGCCCCTCTGTCATAGAGTATTTGTCGAGATAAGTCATATTTTTGGTGCAATATTCTAATTAATGGCTTTGTGGCGTTGTTTTGGCCTAAAATTGCATATCCGATCTACGCCTCAAGATTTAAATGCATATTTTGACTTATACATAGCATATTTCTCTGTCGTGGCCTGCCGTAAAAGCCCGCTGCGACAGGTTTAATTCCATGACCCTGACATTACGGTTTCGCGGCAAAAAACAGGAGTGAAGTTAAATGATTTATACTGATTCAGGAGAGGGCGCCCGGTGCGCTGAAAAACGAAACAGCCGCGCGCTATAAAATGCAGTTTGTTGATTAATAACAATTAAATTCTGAATCAGATAATTCTAACGGAAAGGGCAACATAACGTTGATGAATGTATCGCACGTTTTTTTACCCGTTGTGGGGTCGCCATGAGGCCAGTTTTTCTGATCAATGGCTCGGTGCTGTTTGAGCCAGACAAACGTCGGCTTGGCCCGCGTGATGGCTATCCCAATCGCGCGGTGCTGCTGCACGGCCCGGTCAGTGAGTGCCTGCTCCTGCTGCTGGAACACAACGGCGATGTCCTGACACAGCGTTATCTGTTTTCGGCGGTGTGGGAAAAGCAGGGGGCGATTGTCACCACTAATGCGCTCTACCAGACGATTGCCTCCATCCGTAAGGCGCTTAAATCCGTGGGCCTGGCAGAAAATATCGTCCAGACCGTGCCAAAGGAGGGATTTAAGGCAGTTGCAGATCTGCAGTCCGGTACGCTCGAAGAGTTTATTTTGCCTGCTGTATCGGCCCCGAAAGACGGCCAGCCTGAGGAAGAAAAGGCGTATTTACCCGCACCCGTTGTGCGCCCGCGCAAAAACCTGTTTTCATCCAAATTAGCCTACGGCATTGCCGCGCTTCTTTTTCTGATGAGCGGTTTCGTGCTCTATCAGCAATTAAAACCGGGTGATGCGCCGTTTGCAGACTATCATTTTATCGGCAACGTCGAGGGGTGTGACGTATATTCCTCACTGCATGACAAAATGCAAAGCCAGAATAAATTCACCTCGCTGGTTAAACGCTACCCGGTTCAGTGCAGCGCCGGAGGGCGGGTTTATATCACACTCAATCATTATCAGCAGGGCACGTCGGTAATTGTCTGCGATAAAATGGCTGAGGCGGCAGGGGCACAGTGTGAATCGATATTGTACCGGGAGCAATATTATGAAAATGACTAACCTCACCGCGCGCTGGTTGGCCATTATGCTGGCGATTGTTGCCCCGCTGCTTTATGCAGGTTATTTGCATTATCAGCAGAATAACTTTTCCTGTGAGGGGCATTTAATTATCGTGGAAAACAGCGCATGGGTAGACACCGTGATGACGTTTTCTTTTCATAATGGTACGGGCGATTATGATTCCACGGGAGAATACCGGCAGGCAGGGCAGGCCCCAATAACCGTCAGTAATAAAGTGGCTTTCCGTTTCTGGCGTGAAGATGGACGCGTTATCCTTATCTCCAGCGATACGAATGAATTACCGAAAAAAGACGAAGCCTATCGTCATTATATCCCCGATTTCTTCCATCACCGCGATCGCGGCATTAGTCTGGAAATTGTTCCGATGAATGCCTCCAGCTATCTCTTTCGTTTCGGCAACTCGCCGGCGTTTTACTGCACAAAAAACTGAGGGGGAATACCCCTCATCCCGGCGTTCCTTTTAATTGAAGACGTTACGCAGATTTACACTTGATCATAAAAGTATAATGAGTATAGTTCTCATTCTCTTTAGTGTTTGCGGGCGCAGACGGACTCTTCCCGCATAAACAGTGAGCAGGCCTCACACGGAACACTGAGTACAACGGTGGATCCTGCTCTGGCCTTACAGCCTGCCTTCATCACCCAATCGCAGCCACATGCGACGCAGATCCCCGCCCGCTAATCTTTGAACGGTAAAGGATGTTCCTGATGACCAAAAAAATGTCTGCGCTGGCGCTGCTCGTCGCTGCTTCTCTTTCCGGCTGTGCAGCGCAGAAAGCGGCCACACCCGCCCCGGCTCCTGAGAAAACCGTTACCGCCCCGGCGCAAACGGACGTGTTAAAACGCGACCTGGCTGATGGCCTGTACGAGATGGTGCTTAACCCGAAAGGCGATGCGCTGTTCGTTGCCAGCGCGGAAGGGTTCAAGGATGTGCAGGGTGGGGTGATCTATAAGCTTGATCCTGCCACGCTGAAAACCCTCGGGCGCAGCCATACCGATCTGAAAAACTTTGCGATGACGATCTCCCCGGACGGGCAGACCCTGTATGTGACCAACTCGCTGGACGGTGGCATTAGCGCCATCAGCACCGCGGACGGCAAAATCCAACAGCGCCTGATGTTCACCGAGCGCAACAAAGAGGGATTCCCGTTCGGCGCGCGCGAAATCATGCTCCACGACGGCACGCTGTACGTTGGCGGCGTGGGCGATCCGGGCGTGATTTGGGTGGTTGATGCGAAAACGCTGAAGCTGAAAAAAACCATCAAGAATGCCGGACAGTGGGTGACCGGGCTGCTGTGGTCTGAACAGACGGACCGGATTTACGCGGCTAACGGCGGCGGCGAGATCCTCGTCATCAATCCGCGCAGCAACAAAATCGAAAAACGCTGGAAACCGCTGGGCGACAAGCCTGCGCTGCTGCTGAACCTGGCGGAAGATACTGCCACCGGTCATCTGTTTGTCACCGACAATTCCAAAGCCAAAACCACGCTGGTGGTGAATATCCGCACCGGTGAGCTGATCAAACAGCTGGAAGTGGGCGATTCGCTGGCGGTGAAATTCAACGCCAAACGCAATGAGCTGTACATCACTCAGCGAGAAAGCGGAAAACTACTAAGCCTGGACGCCACCACTTTTGCCGTGAAGCATTCGTGGGATCTGCCGCCGAATCCGAACAGCCTGCTGCTCTCGGCCGATGGCCAGACCCTGTTCGTCACCGTTAAACAGCCTTTCAATAAAGATCACTCCACTAACGGGCCGGACAGCGTCGTTCGCATTTCGCTTAACTAAATTCTAAGGCCCGGCGACGGGCCAATCTTGCGCGCACTTTTGATGAGTTATTTATGAACAACACCACAATGCATAAAACGCTGCTGGCGCTCGCTATCGGCGCGGCTACGCACTCCGCCCTGGCGGCGGATACCAAAAAAGAGGACACCATCGTCGTCCAGTCATCCGCCGCCAGCAATTTTAAGCCCGGCGGCGACCAGCTGGTGCCCGCCTTCCTTGACGGACAGGTTGCCAACGGTGGACGCATGGGGATGCTCGGCCAGCAGAACGCCATGGACGTACCGTTCAACATCATCAGCTACACCTCGAAGCTGGTGGAAGACCAGCAGGCGAAAACTATCGCCGACGTGGTCGCTAATGATGCGGGCGTGCAGTTTGTGCAGGGTTACGGCAACAGCGCGGAGAGTTTCCGTATTCGCGGGCTAAAATTCGACGGCGATGACATGACCTTTGGCGGCCTCTCTGGCGTGCTGCCGCGCCAGGTTGTCGACGCGCAGATGGTTGACCGGATTGAGATCTTCAAAGGGGCCAACTCTCTGATGAACGGTGCCGCCAGTTCCGGCGTCGGAGGGATGATCAACCTTGAGCCGAAACACGCGGGCGACACGCCGCAGGCCAAAGTCGGCGTGGACTACACCTCGGATTCCCAGGTAGGGACAACCCTGGACGCAGGCCGTCGCTTTGGCGACAACGATCGGTTTGGTGCACGCGTAAACCTGGTTCACCGTGAAGGGGAAACGCCTGTCGCCAACGATCGCCGCCGCACCACCTTGCTCTCGACCGGGCTGGATTACAAAGGCGACCAGTTCCGCACCTCGCTGGATCTGGGGTATCAGAAGAAAACCTTCCACGGCAGCCCGACCAGCGTCAACATCTCGGCGGTGGATTTCGTGCCGGAGCCGCCGAAAAACGACCGTAACTTCTCCCAGAAGTGGGCCTACAGCAATATCGAAAACGAATTCGGCATGTGGCGCAGCGAGTACGATATCACCGACAGTTGGACGGCCTACACCGGCCTGGGCGCACAGCACGCGCATGAAGAAGGGCTTTACAGCGCGCCGAAGCTGCTGGACAAGAGCGGCACGGCCACGGCCAGCCGGCTCGATACCAATCGAATCAGCGATTCCGTCAGCGGGATGGCGGGCATTCGCGGCAACTTTGATACCGGCTTCGTGTCGCACAAGGTCAACGTCGGGTATTCCGCGATGACCAAAAACGAGAAAATTGCGTGGAAAATGTCGGCGGCGGCAGATAACCCGTACACCAACATCTATCACAATACCGGCGTCGACGCGCCGGACAGCACTAACTTCAACGGGTCTGGCGGGAAATACAGCGATCCGTTGACCAGCGGGCGCACCCGCACACAGGGCTGGCTGCTGAGCGATACGCTGGGCGTGCTGGACGACAAACTGCTGTTCACCGCCGGAGCGCGTCATCAGAAAGTGGTTATTCGCGGCTACAACAAAATCACCGGGGCGGAAAATGCGGCAGACAGTTTCGACGGCAGTCGCTGGATGCCCACCTACGGCGTTGTTTACAAACCCTGGGATGAGATCTCTCTTTACGCCAACCACACCGAAGCGCTGCAGCCGGGCGAAACCGCGCCCAACACCGCCGTTAACTACGGCCAGAGCACCGGTATCGTGCACTCTAAGCAGAACGAAGTGGGCGTGAAGGCCGACTTTGGCCGCGTGGGCGGCTCCCTGGCGTTGTTCGAAATCAAAATGCCGTCGGCGATCCTCGACAGCGAAACCAAACGCTACGGGCTGGATGCAGAGCAGCGCAACCGCGGCGTCGAGCTGAACGTCTTCGGTGAGCCGATGCTGGGGATGCGCCTGAACGCCAGCGCCACCTGGCTGCAGGCGGAATTAACCAAAACCAACAACGGCCTCAACCAGGGCAACGATGCGATCGGCATTCCAAACTTCTATGCCGTACTGGGCGCGGAATACGACATCAAGCCTATCGATGGCCTGACCGCGACCGCGCGCGTGAACCACTCCGGCACGCAGTACGCCGACCTGGCTAACAGCAAAAAGCTGGACAGTTACACCACGCTGGATCTCGGCATGCGCTATCGCTTCGCCGTTAACCACAATGAAAACCAGATGACCGTTCGTGCGGGCATCGACAACGTGACCAATGAAAATTACTGGACCAGCGTTGACGATTCCGGCACTTACGTCACTCAGGGCGAACCGCGCACCTTTAAGGTGTCGGTGGGCTATGAGTTCTAGGTTCCACCTCGTTATCGGGGCAGGGATGCCCCAATCCCTTGCTACCTCCAGCATGAAGTGTTAAAACGTGCCCCTTCTAAAAAAGAGACAGGGGTAGGACGTGAAAGACGCGTCATCCGCTTCAGGCAACGACAGCCCTGAAGCCCCGTCGGATCAGCATCCGACGCTGCAACGTGGTTTGCAAAATCGACATATACAGTTAATTGCCCTGGGCGGCGCGATCGGCACCGGGCTGTTCCTCGGCATCGGTCCCGCCATTCAGATTGCAGGTCCTGCGGTATTGCTGGGCTACGCCATCGCCGGGATCATCGCCTTCCTGATCATGCGCCAGCTCGGCGAGATGGTTGTCGAAGAGCCGGTTTCTGGGTCGTTCGCCCACTTTGCCTACAAATACTGGGGGCCGTTCGCGGGGTTCCTCTCCGGCTGGAACTACTGGGTGATGTTTGTGCTGGTAGGCATGGCTGAACTGACCGCCGCCGGCATCTATATGCAGTACTGGCTCCCGGACGTCCCGACGTGGATTTGGGCCGCCGCCTTCTTCATCATCATTAATGCGGTTAACCTGGTTAACGTGCGCCTGTACGGTGAAACCGAGTTCTGGTTTGCGCTGATCAAAGTACTGGCGATTATCGGCATGATCGGCTTTGGCCTGTGGCTGCTGTTCTCCGGTCACGGCGGCGAGCGCGCCACGATCGACAACCTCTGGCAGCACGGCGGCTTCCTGGCGACGGGCTGGAAGGGGCTGATCCTGTCTCTGGCGGTGATCATGTTCTCCTTCGGCGGGCTGGAGCTTATCGGGATTACCGCCGCCGAAGCGCGCGACCCGCATAAAAGCATCCCGAAAGCGGTCAACCAGGTGGTGTACCGTATCCTGCTGTTTTACATCGGCTCGCTGGTGGTGCTGCTGGCGCTCTATCCATGGGTGGAAGTGAAATCTGACAGCAGTCCGTTCGTGATGATTTTCCACGATCTGAACAGCAACGTGGTGGCGTCTGCGCTGAACTTCGTGATCCTTGTGGCATCCCTGTCGGTCTATAACAGCGGCGTGTATTCCAACAGCCGTATGCTGTTTGGCCTCTCCGTCCAGGGTAACGCACCGAAGTTCCTGACTCGCGTCAGCCGTCGCGGCGTGCCGGTGAATTCGCTGCTGCTCTCCGGCGCGATTACGTCGCTGGTGGTGCTGATCAACTACCTGCTGCCGAAAGAGGCGTTCGGCCTGCTGATGGCGCTGGTGGTTGCCACGCTGCTGCTGAACTGGATCATGATCTGCCTGGCGCACCTGCGTTTTCGTGCGGCAATGCGACGTAAGGGCCGCGAGACGCAGTTTAAGGCGCTGCTCTACCCGGCGGGGAACTACATCTGTATCGCCTTCCTGGCGATGATCCTCGTGCTGATGTGCACCATCGACGACATGCGTTTGTCCGCCATGCTGCTGCCGGTGTGGGTGGTCTTCCTGTTTGTGGCGTTCAAGCTGTCACGTAAAAAGTGATGCGTGTTTTCTCCCTCTCCCTGTGGGAGAGAGTTGGGGTGAGGGCATCAGACCGCACGTAATCCTTTGCCCGGTGGCGCTACGCTTACCGGGCCTATACGTGGTAGGGTTTTCTCCCTCTCCCTGTGGGAGAGGGTTGGGGTGAGGGCACCAGACCGCACGTAATCCTTTGCCCGGTGGCGCTGCGCTTACCGGGCCTACACGTGGTAGGGGTATGCCTCCCCCTCCCTGTGGGAGAGGGTTGAGGTGAGGGCACCAGACCGCACGTAATCCTTTGCCCGGTGGCGCTGCGCTTACCGGGCCTACACGTGGTAGGGGTTTGCCTCCCTCTCCCTGTGGGAGAGGGTTGGGGTGAGGGCACCAGACCGCACGTAATCCTTTGCCCGGTGGCGCTGCGCTTACCGGGCCTACACGTCATTACCCAACCAGCAAACGCGTCTTCTTTATCGTGACCCCTCTCCCAAATCCGTCTCGATCCCCAGGATCTTTGTTTTGTAATCGATTACTTTTTAATTGAACCGTTTTGTAATCGATTACTTTCTCTGGGTGAGGCTTATCATGGTGTCAACAACCGAAAGTCGTGGACAGGCGATAGGGCAGCACCGGCTGCTGGTGCCGCGTTTGTCGCTGATGATGTTTCTGCAGTTTTTTATCTGGGGCAGCTGGTCGGTCACGCTCGGCCTGGTAATGACCCAGCACAACATGTCTTTGCTGATTGGCGATGCGTTTTCCGCCGGGCCAATCGCCTCCATTCTCTCGCCGTTTGTACTTGGTATGCTGGTGGATCGCTTCTTTGCCTCGCAGAAGGTGATGGCGGTGATGCACCTCGCGGGCGCGGCGATCCTGTGGTTCGTTCCCGGCGCGCTTATTGCACAAAACGGCGCATTGCTGATTGGCCTGCTCTTTGGCTATACGCTCTGCTACATGCCAACGCTGGCGCTGACCAACAACATCGCGTTTCACAGCCTGGCGAACGTCGATAAAACCTTCCCGGTGGTGCGCGTGTTTGGCACCATCGGCTGGATCGTGGCGGGGATATTTATCGGCGTGACCGGCGTGGCTTCAAGCGTCACCATCTTTCAGGTGGCGGCCGCCAGCTCCGTGCTACTGGCGCTTTATAGCCTGACGCTGCCGCACACGCCCGCGCCGGCGAAAGGCCTGCCGGTTAAAGTGCGCGATCTCTTCTGCGCGGACGCCTTTGCGCTGCTCAAAACGCGCCACTTCCTGGTCTTCTCCGTCTGCGCGATGCTGATCTCCGTACCGCTCGGTACCTATTACGCCTATACCGCCTCGTATCTCGCAGATGCGGGCATTGCCGACGTCAGCACCGCCATGTCCTTCGGGCAGATGTCCGAGATCTTCTTCATGCTGGTGATCCCGCTGCTGTTCCGCCGTCTGGGCGTGAAATACATGCTGCTCATTGGCATGCTGGCGTGGTTCGTGCGTTACGCCATGTTCGCGATGGGCGTCAGTGAAGAGGGGCGCATCCTGCTCTACCTCGGCATTCTGCTCCACGGCGTCTGCTACGATTTCTTCTTTGTGGTGGGCTTTATCTATACCGACCGCGTGGCGGGCGAAAAGGTTAAAGGCCAGGCCCAGAGCATGATCGTCATGTTCACCTACGGTATCGGGATGCTGCTCGGCTCGCAGATATCCGGCGCGCTGTATAACCGTCTGGTGGCGGGTCAACCTGTGCCGCAGGCGTGGGTCACATTCTGGTGGATCCCGGCGGTGGCTGCCGCGGCGATTGCACTCATTTTCCTTTTCACGTTCAGGTATGACGATGACAAGGCGTAAGGTTCAGGAGGTGGTATGAGGACGATAAAAGGACCCGGGATTTTTCTGTCGCAGTTTATCGGCGGGGACGCGCCGTTTAACTCGCTGGACGGGCTGGCAAGCTGGGCAGCAGGGAAGGGCTACAAAGCCCTGCAAATTCCCTGTAACCATCCGCACATTTTTAACGTGGAGAACGCGGCAGAAAGCCAGGCCTACTGCGACGACATTACCGGTAAGCTGGCGGAACACGGGCTGGTGATAAGCGAACTGTCGACCCATCTTGAAGGCCAGCTGGTTGCGGTGAGCGATGTTTACAGCGACGCGTTTGACCACTTCGCCCCGGTCAGCGTGCGCGGTAACGACGCGGCGCGCCAGGCCTGGGCAACGGAGAAACTCACACAGGCGGCGGTGGCCTCCGCCAGGCTGGGGTTAAAGGCGCACGCGACGTTCTCCGGCTCGCTGGCCTGGCCGTTTTTCTATCCGTGGCCGCCGCACAACGCGCAGCGGTTTCAGGCGGCGTTTCAGGAACTGGCAAGCCGCTGGCGGCCCATTCTCGACGCCTTCGATGAACAGGGCGTGGACGTCTGTTTTGAGTTGCATCCGGGGGAAGACCTGCACGACGGCGTAACCTTCGAGCGTTTTCTGGCGCTGCTTGATAACCATCCGCGCTGCAACATTCTCTACGATCCCAGTCACATGCTGTTGCAGCAGATGGATTACCTGACCTTTATCGACATCTACCACGCGCGCATCAAAGCGTTCCACGTCAAGGATGCGGAATTTCGCCCCAACGGGCGCAGCGGCGTATACGGCGGCTACCAGCCGTGGATCGATCGCGCCGGGCGTTTCCGTTCGCTCGGCGACGGGCAGATCGACTTCAAGGGTATCTTCAGCAAGCTGACCCAGTACGACTACGACGGCTGGGCGGTGCTGGAGTGGGAGTGCTGCCTGAAGGATGGCGATACTGGTGCCCGCGAAGGCAGCGAGTTTATCCGCCGCCATATCATTCCGGTTTCCGGGCGGGCGTTTGATGATTTCGCCGCAGGAGGCAGCCATGATTAACGTCGGTATTATCGGCAGCGGCTTTATCGGCCCGGCCCATATTGAGGCGCTGCGCCGTCTCGGTGTGGTGCAGGTTGTCGCGCTGTGCGACAGCTCGCTCGCGCAGGCGCAGGAAAAGGCGCGCGCGCTTAACGTCCCCCACGCTTATGGCCGCGTGGAGGATCTGCTTGCGCACCCGGATCTGCACGTGGTGCACAACTGCACGCCAAACCACCTGCACGCCGCGATTAACCGCCAGATTTTACGCGCTGGTAAGCATCTGTTTTCCGAAAAACCGCTGTGTATGACGCCGGACGAGGCGCGCGAGCTGGTGGCGCTGGCGGAGCAGGCGGGTGTAATACACGGCGTAAGCTTTGTCTATCGCCAGTTTGCGATGGTGCGTCAGGCGGCGAGCATGATGCGCGCGGGTAGCCTCGGGCGACTGTTTGCTGCACACGGCAGCTACCTGCAGGACTGGATGCTGCTGGAAACCGACTACAACTGGCGGGTGGATGCCGCGCTCGGCGGCGCATCCCGCGCGGTGGCGGACATCGGCTCTCACTGGTGTGATACCGTACAGTTTGTGACCGGGCGGCGTATCACCGAGGTGATGGCCGATCTCTCTATCGTCTGGCAGACGCGCAAGGCCAGCGTGGCGGGAAATCAGACCTTCAGCCACGATCCACTCGCGGCGTATGAGGACAAACCGGTCACTACCGAAGATTTTGGCTCCGTGCTGATCCGCTTCGACGACGGCAGCAAGGGCAGTTTTAGCGTCTCGCAGGTCAGCGCCGGGCGTAAAAACCGCCTGACGCTGGAAATCAACGGCAGCGAGATGTCGGTGGCGTGGGATCAGGAGGTGCCGCAGCAGCTGTGGGTGGGGCATCGCGCGCAGGCAAACGAGATCCTCACCGACGACCCCGGTCTGATGAACCGCGACGCGGCCGACAGCGCCCACTTCCCCGGCGGCCATATCGAGGGCTGGCCGGATGCCTTCAAAAACATGATGGCGCAGTTCTACCGCGCCGTGCAGGCGGGCAGCATGCCCGTGCAGCCGCTGTTTGCGACCTTCCACGACGGCGCAAACGTCATGTACATCATTGATGCCATTGTAAAAAGCCATCAGCAGCAGCGCTGGGTGAGGGTGGAACGATGACGTGCTGCCCGGTTCGCCGGGCCGCGAAATTATGATAGCCTGCATAAAACGCTAACCGCAGGATGTGTCGTCGCTATGTCAATTCAGAAAATCGCTCAACTGGCCGGGGTGTCCGTGGCGACGGTTTCTCGTGTGCTGAACAACAGCGACACGGTTAAAGCGAAAAACCGCGAGCGCGTCCTGCAGGCGATCCGGGAGAGCAACTACCAGCCGAACCTGCTGGCGCGCCAGCTGCGCACCGCCCGCAGCTATATGATTCTGGTGATGGTTTCGAACATCGCCAACCCGTTCTGTGCCGAGGTGGTCAAGGGCATCGAAGAAGAGGCCGAAAAGAACGGCTACCGCATTTTACTCTGCAATTCCGGCTCGGACATCGAACGCTCCCGCTCGGGGTTAAGCCTGCTGACGGGGAAAATCGTCGACGGGATTATCACCATGGATGCGTTCTCGAAGCTGCCGGAACTCTCCGCGCTTATCGGCAACGCGCCGTGGGTGCAGTGCGCGGAATACGCCGATGCCGGGGCGGTGTCCTGCGTCGGCATTAACGACGTCGATGCTTCGCAGCACGTCGTCAGCCAGCTTGCCGAACGCGGGTGCACGCGCATTGCGCTGATCAACCACGACCTCAGCTACAAGTATGCCCGCCTGCGCGAGCGCGGCTACAAGAGCGTGATCCACCTGCGCGATCTCGATTATCAGGCGGTTGAATACGCCAGCGATCTCAGTTCCGGCGCCGGGATGGCGGCGATGCAAAAACTGTTGAAGGAGGATCCGCCGGACGCGGTATTCGCGGTTTCCGATACTCTGGCGGCAGGTGCGCTGCGCGCTATTCAGCAGGCAGGGCTGCGGGTACCGGAGGATATTGCAGTGGTGGGGTTTGACGGTACGGAGCTGGCGGAGATGATCTCGCTTACCACCATTGAACAGCCGTCGCGGGATATCGGGCGCAAGGCTGTCGATCTGCTGTTAAATAAGATCGACAACCCCGATGCGCCCACGGAAAGAGTGATGATGGACTGGCGCTTTATTTCCCGCGCCAGCGCCTGATTAGTTTGCTGAAACAACCGCCAGCGAGCGAATATCGTTCCCGGTTGGCGACTGATGGATCCGCAGACCAAACTCATCCACCACGGCAAAAATATGGTCGAAGATATCGGCCTGGATATCTTCATATTCCGCCCAGACCACCGTATTGGTGAAGGCATATATTTCAACAGGCAGACCGTTGGCATCCGGCGCGAGCTGGCGCACCATCAATGTCATATCTTTACGGATACGCGGGTGGTTGCGCAGATATTCATTCAGATAGGCGCGGAAGGTGCCGATATTGGTCATCTTGCGCAGGTTTAATACCGATTCCCCTTCGCCGTTTTGCTGATTCCACAGGTTAATTTCCTCATGACGCGCGGCCAGATAAGGTTTCAGCAGCTTCGCCTGAATCAGTTTCTGCTGCTCCTGCTCGTCGAGGAAATGAATGCTGGTGGTATCAATATTCAGGCTGCGCTTAATGCGGCGACCGCCCGAAGCTGACATGCCGCTCCAGTTGATGAACGCGTCGGACACCAGCGCCCACGTCGGAATGGTGGTGATGGTGTTATCGAAATTACGCACCTTCACGGTGGTCAGGCCGATGTCCGTCACCGTGCCGTTAGCGCCATATTTCGGCATCTCCAGCCAGTCGCCGAGCTTGAGCATATCGTTAGCCGAAAGCTGAATGCCCGCCACAAGGCCAAGGATCGGGTCTTTAAACACCAGCATCAGGACCGCGGCCATGGCACCCAGGCCACTAATCAGAATCGCGGGAGACTGACCGATCAGCAGGGAGATAATCAAAATCCCGACCAGAATGGCGCTCACCAGCTTAACGCCCTGGAAAATGCCTTTCAGCGGCAGCTGGGACGCGGTCGCCATTTTTTGCGACAGATTAAAGATCACGTCCAGCAGCGAGAAGAAGGACAACAGGGCATACACCATCACCCACAGCTTCGCGCAGGTGGTGAGTATTTCCGCCGCTTCACTGCCTTTTTGTAACCACAGCGCCGCCTGAACGTTGACGATTATCCCCTGAATGGTAAAGGCCAGACGGTGAAATAACTTATTCTGGGTAATGATTTGCAGCCACAAATGGCTGCTGGCCTGCGCACGCTTTTCAAAGGCGCGCAGCACCAGTTTGTGCAATATAAAATGCACGATAAGGGCAGTCAGAAAAATAATACCAAAGATAATCACCAGCGATGTGGTGTGATTAATTTCAATCCCTAACTCTTCAACCTGAGCAATTAATTCCTGCATAACATCTCCTGTATTGTTGCAGCCCCATAATGGCGGCTGCGGATATATTATGCAAATTCTGGCGCATTACTTCGTCGCGTGGCAGGTCGTGATCACCGGCAGGCACAGGCGATGGCGCATACGCACCGTTGCCAGCGCAAGGGCAATCATCATTGCCGTTTCCACCATCAGGAAGACGTTGACCGCCTGCGTGTAATCCCCGTGGTGGCTTTGCAGCGCGTGCAGCAAAATCGCACCGAAAATCGCCGGGCCAAGCCCCAGCGCCGCCTGTTGAAGCGTACTCAAAATGGCGCTTGCTGCGCCCGCGTCGTCCGGCTGGATATCGCGCATCCCGATACGGTAGAAGCTGTTCACAATTAACGCCTGCCCGTAACCGACCAGCCCGGTCGCCGGTGCCAGCGTCAGGGCCGTATTGTTCATCCCCCAGTGGCGGAAGGTGGCGATCAGCGCCAGCAGGCCGAGGATCTGGATCGCCAGGCCGCCCAGCAGAAGGGTGCTGGTGCGGTAACGGGCAATCAGGCGCGGGGCAAACCACGCGGAGACAAAATAGGTCACCCCCAGCGCGATGAAGCTGTTCCCCGACTGCCACGGTGCCATGCCAAGACCGGTCTGCATGGTCAGCGCCATACAGAACATAAAGCCGGACCAGACGCTGAAAAAGAGCATCGCGATCAGCACGCCAAAGCGGATGCTCGCAAGCTGCATCAGGCGCGGCGGGATCAGCGGGTGGGCATCTTCGCGCTCTTTTTTACGCGCATTCAGCACCATCAGCCAGGCCAGCGGGATAATGGCAATCAGTGCAGCCTTCAGCGGCCACGACCAGTGCCACTGCGGACCGAGCGCCATCGGGAACAACAGGCAGCAGAGGATCATCGCCAGCAACGCGGTGCCCGTCCAGTCGATGCGCGACGGCGTTTCGCGGCGGGTTTCCGGTACATAGCGGCGGCTTAACGCCAGCACCACCAGACAAATGGGGACGTTGATGAAGAAGGCGTTGCGCCAGCCCAGCCCGGCGATATCCGCCGATACCAGCCAGCCGCCGCCCATCTGGCCGACGATAAAAGCTATTCCGCCGATACCGCCGAACAGGCTAATGGCTTTGGCGTGCGACGGCCCTTTTAACGTCACATGCAGCGTGGCGAGAATTTGCGGCACGATCAGCGCCGCCCCGGCACCCTGAACGATGCGCGCGGCAAGCAGTTGTTCGATGTTGCCCGCCATCCCGCACAGCAGCGAGGCCAGTCCAAAGCTCGCCACGCCCCACATAAACAGACGACGGCGACCGTGGTTATCCCCGAGCTTGCTGCCGAGCGCCAGGCAGACGGCGAAGGCCACGCCGTAAAGCGCGACAATCAGCTCCAGTTCTGTGGCGGTGGCGTGTAGCGAATGGGTGATGGAGTCCAGCGCGACGTTGGTGATTGAGGTATCGATAAGCGGCAGCATCTGCCCGGTTAACAGCAGTATCAGGCCTGCACGACCTGGTGAAATAACTGACCTGTTCATGGTAACTCCATTGCGTCAAACGGCGTAGAGACGTAGCATCGTCTATCTGATAAACGGGTACCAGTTCTTGCTTATACTGGTACTGGCACTACCATGCAGGGGGATTTATGGCGCTGATGTCTGAACCTGTCACCTCGCTTCAGGATGACACCCGAAAACAGCTCGGGGCATTTTTACGCGCACGGCGCGAAAGCCTCGACCCGCAGCGTCTCGGCTTGCCGCGCAGCGGGCGTCGCCGCACGCCGGGCTTGCGCCGTGAAGAGGTGGCGATGCTCGCAGACGTGGGCGTAACCTGGTACACCTGGC
This sequence comes from Enterobacter sp. 2VL, assembly GCF_005503595.1. NCBI lineage: Bacteria > Pseudomonadati > Pseudomonadota > Gammaproteobacteria > Enterobacterales > Enterobacteriaceae > Enterobacter > Enterobacter sp. 2VL. Next base: position 554,644 of record NZ_SCNE01000002.1, on the reverse strand, counting down.
TGGAGCAGGGCAGGGACGTCAATCCGTCGAGCGCGGTGATGGCAGCTGTTGCTAAAGCGCTGCAATGCACCCCGACCGAAGCCCGCCATCTTTTCGTGCTGGCCGGATTACCGCCGGGTGAAGCACCGCAGGCGGTCTGCTGCGAGGGGATCAGCGAAGGCACGCGCCGCCTGCTTGATACCCTGATGCCAAAGCCCGCCAGCATCCAGAAACCAAACTTTGATATCGTGGCGTGGAACGATAGCTTTGGTCATTTGATGGGCGTCGATTTCAACGACATCCCGCCGGAAGATCGCAACTGTATTTACCTGTTCCTCACCCATCCGGCGTGGCGCGCAAGGCTGGGCAAGCGCGACGACGTGCTGCCGATCTTCGTCTCCTACTTCCGCGCGGCAATGGCTGAGCACCGGGGCGATCCGCAGTGGGAAGCCAAACTGGCGCGCTTTTTTGCGGTTTCAGATGAGTTTCAAACCCTGTGGCACCAGCGCAACGACGTGCGCGGTGTGGAAAACCAGCTCAAGCTGTTTACCCATCCTGAGCTGGGGGATTTTCATTTACAGCAGATGTACTGGTACTCAGCGCCGCGCAACGGCTCGCGGCTGCTGGTGTACCTCCCGGTGGACGAGGCAGGGGAGAGAGTCATGGACTGGCTGGCGGAGCAGGCAAAATGAACGTGACGCGCAAGCAGGAGCGGGTTTTACGCCGGGCGCTCGCGGCGTGGGAACAGGATGGGGCATTAACACCCGACGAACATCAGCGTCTGGCCGGAACCCTGAGGCGCGTAACGATGGACTGGCAGCGGCTAAGCCGCTACGCCTTCTGGACCGCGCTCGCCTGCGTGATCATCGCCATCGGCAGCCTGTTTGCCGATAGCGAGTTGATGGCGCGCATTATCGCATTTTTCTCTTCTTCCTTTATCGCCCGCATCGGTCTGCCTCTGCTTGCCGCCGTGCTGTTTTACCTGTGGGGCTTCAGCCGCCAGCGGCGAGAAACCCCGTGGCACTACAGCACGGAAGCCATCCTGTTCCTCGGGGTGTTCTTTACCGCCATTGCCCTGTGGCAGCTTGGTGAACGTCTTGATAACGGCAGCGGCCACGTTGCGCCGTTGTTCCTGGCCGGGTGTGCGGTTTACGGCCTGGTTGGCTATTTCGGGCGCTCGGGGCTGGTCTGGCTCTTCTTTTTGCTTTCGCTCGGCAACTGGTTCGGTGCCGAAACGGGCTATATGTCCGGCTGGGGAGCGTACTGGCTGGGCATGAGCTACCCGGTGCGCTTTATCGTCTTCGGCGGCGTGCTGCTGGCGCTGTGCTATGTCCTGCGCGGCGTACTGCAACCCCGCCACCTCTATACCACCAGTAAGGCGATGGGGCTGACGTATCTGTTTGTCGCCCTGTGGATCCTGTCGATTTTTGGCAACAACGATATCGACAGCTGGTACGGCGTCACGCAGTCATCGCTGCTGCCGTGGGCGCTGCTCTTCGCCGTGGCGGCGGTGCTGTGCATTTTCATCAGCCTGAAAACCGACGACGGCATGCTGCGCGGTTTTGGCCTGACCTTCCTCGCCATCAATCTCTATACCCGCTATTTCGAATATTTCTGGGAGGGGATGAACAAGGTCGTGTTCTTCCTGATTCTAGCGGCATCGCTGGCGGTGATTGGTCGCTATGCGGAAAAAATCTGGCATGCCGGGAGCAGGGAAAAATAGTTTTTTGCGAGGGGCTTTCAGGGAATAAGCGAGAGTCCAGCATCTCCTGAATGATGCAGGTAAGGTAAATAACGAAAGGCAAAATTAGCCTTTAATGCAAATTGCCTTATATGTTAATATTTTCAGGGATGAATAAAGATGTTCAGATTCATCGTCCATGAGGCCGTGAGGGAAGAGATCCTCGCGTTGCCCGCCGTGGTTCAGGCGAAACTGATTCGCCAGCTTGATAAATTACGCGCTAATCCGACGGTTTTGCGTGAGCCTGACAGCAAGCCATTGCCGCATGGCTTGTTTGAAATACGCACCGTCGGGCTTATGCAGAGCCGTGGGATATACGTCTACCAGCGTGAGAGAACCCTTTTTCTTTTGCGCGTGTTTATCAAGAAGACGCAGAAAACGCCGTCTGCGGAGATAAGTCTGGCACTGAAACGGCAACAGGAGATGTTGGATGAGCAAGAAAATAATCGACTGGGATGAGTTGAGAACCGAGCTGTTAAGCCACGCAGACGTGCAGGCCGCATTTAACTCAGAAGAGCGCAAAGCGCGTCTGCAGGAGATGCTGGCGCAGTGGCGAAGCCATGCAGGCCTGACGCGTGCACAGGTTGCGGAACGGATGGGGGTCAGTGCGCCAACGGTGTCACGAATGGAAGCCAATATCACGCGAGCAAGCCTTGATACGTTAACGCGTTATGCGCTGGTATGCGGGGTGAAGCATCCGCAGATTACGCTGTATTGAACCCTGTTCAACCTACTTGTAATGGGCCGCTACGCGCGGCCCATGGTTACTAGCACTCGGTCACAATGGTGCTCAGCGGCAGGCGAGATTTTGGCAGCGTGGCGTTGAAATCTTCCACGCTGTGGTGGCCAACCGGTACCACCACCAGGCTGGTGAAGCCTTTCTCTTTCAGGCCAAACTCTTCGTCGAGGATCGCCGCGTCGAAGCCTTCAATCGGCACCGCGTCCAGACCCATCGCGGCCACGCCCAGCAGGAAGTTACCCACGTTCAGGTAAACCTGTTTTGCCATCCACTGGTCGTCATCTTTCAGATCCACGCGGTGCATGTCTGCGAAGTAGCAGCGGCCTTTGTGGTTTGCGGCTTTCGCTTCCGGCGTGGCGAAACGCCCGTCAGCTTCTTCCTGATCCACCACGCGCTCCAGCCATGCATCGTCCATCGCGGTTTTGGCGCAGAACACCACCACGTGAGAGGCATCCAACATTTTGCGCTCGTTGAACACATAGGTACCCGCAGCAGATTTCGCCACGCGCGCTTTGCCTTCCTCAGTGCTGGCAACAATAAAGTGCCACGGCTGGGAGTTCGTGCTGGACGGGCTGTACTGCAGCAGGGTTTTGATTTTCTCCGCTTCTTCTGCGGTCAGTTTTTTGCTTGCGTCGAACGCCTTGGCAGAGTGGCGTTTCAGGGCGACAGAAATGATATCCATAACAACTCCTGGTAGTAAAAATCGCCCGCATGTGGGCGCGAAAGGAAAGCAGATTACAGGGCGACGCGGAAAAAGATAAGTGCGATTCGAGCGCTTATTCTGTTCGTCTCAGACGAACAATCAGACGGGGCGTATCCGCTTCTGGTCCTTTTTCGCCAGCTTATCGACGACCAGATTCCACGAATCGTGGATGAAATCGGTCACCACGTCGGGCGTGATATCGTCGGTGCCGTAGAGCGAAATCCAGTGCTTTTTATTCAGGTGATAGCCCGGCTCTACGCCGCGGTAGATCTGCTGATTGAGCAGCGATTTTTCCGGATCGGATTTCAGACTGACGTGCGGACGCCCGTGAGCGACCGCGACAAGCATAAAAATCTTGCCGCCGACTTTAAACACGTCGAACTCCGGGCCGAACGGCCAGCAGTGCTCGGTGAACGGCAGCGCCAGCGCCACGCGCATCGCGTGTTCCTGTAATGATTTACTGTCCATCGGTGTTCTCTATGGCGAGCGCGCGCCACATGGCCTCAAAGCCGAGGGCTTTAAAATCCACGGCACGGGACGGATCGCGGGTGGCGAATTCCATGGTGGTCTCGGCCAGCGACAGGAAGATGGCATCGCCGAAGGTTTTAAATTCGTCGGACATAAATACCGGGCGCACCGAGCGGCGGCACAGTTCATTCAGCTCCGGAAACATGTCGTGAACGGCCTGTTCGGTCTCAGTAGAAATTTTCTCGCTCACACCAAGCTGGCGGATCGCCCCGTGAGCCGCCGGGTTACGAATCCCCCAGTCCACATAGCTGTTCCAGATGTTACGGGTATGCTCTTTTGGCAGGGTGATCGAGCGGTCAAGGTTCGCCATCATGGTCTGGCAGAGATCCTGCTTCAGGTGCAGGTAGAGGGCATTCAGCAGATCGTCTTTGGTAGCAAAGTAGCGAAACAGAGTGCCTTCGGCGACCCCGGCACTACGGGCGATGGTCGCCGTTGAGGCGGCAATGCCTGACTGTGCAAATGCAGCGGTTGCTGCCTCCAGTAAGGCCTGTTTTTTATCTTCACTCTTCGGACGTGCCACCAAATTCTCCTCTTTGTCAATTGTAAAAAAACGTATTGAATCATGCGCGTCAGGCTGCTGCAACGCGGAATGTCAAAGTTCGAAAACATCTTGACGATATATTCATCGTATCTATAATGAGTGCTTACTCACTCATAATCAAGTGTCATCCGCGCAAACCATCGGAAGGGGCGCGTCGGCGAGTCGGGAAAATGAAAAAGCCTCTATTCATCTGCGTGGTGTTTGTCATGATTATTGCTTCAGCTGCAAGTTTACCCTTTGTCCTGAACGCCGGATTTGGCCAGCCGCCGCAGGGAGAACAGCTCTCCGGGTTGCAAGCTTCGCCCCAGTATCGCGACGGGGCGTTTCACAATGCACTGCCGACGCCGGGCTACAACGGCGACAAAAATATGCTGGTGGCGATGTGGGAGTTTCTGACGAAAAAAACCGAAAACGCCCGTCCCGCGCAGCCGTTGCCGCTGGTCAACACCGATCTCGCCAGCCTGCCGCTGGCGCAGGACACGCTGGTGTGGCTGGGGCACTCGTCCTGGTATCTGCAGTTAGCGGGGAAGCGCATCCTGATCGATCCGGTCCTGGGCAACTACGCCGCGCCGTTCTCGTTCCTCAACAAAGCCTTTGAGGGGGACTACCCGTGGCGTGCCGAGAGCATGCCCGAGATCGACCTGCTGATCATTTCGCACGATCACTATGACCATCTGGATTACGCCACCATCAAAGCGCTGCTGCCGAAGGTGAAGCGCGTGGTCACGCCGCTTGGCGTGGGTTCACATCTGCGCTACTGGGGGATGAACCCGACGATTATCGACGAGCGCGACTGGAACCAGTCGATACGCATCAGCGAGGCGCTGACCGTGCACGTTCTGCCTGCGCGCCACTTCTCCGGGCGCGGCATCAAACGCAACCAGACGCTGTGGGGCAGCTTTATGTTCGTCACGCCTGAACAGAAGGTGTACTACAGCGGTGACTCCGGCTACGGGCCGCATTTCCGGGATATTGGCGAGCAGTTTGGCGCAGTCGATCTCGCGATCATGGAAAACGGCCAGTATGACCAGGACTGGAAGTACATTCACATGCTGCCGGATGAAACGGCGCAGGCCGCAGCGGATCTCAATGCCAAAGCGGTGGTGCCGGGCCATAACGGACGGTTTGTGCTGGCGAAACATACCTGGAACGATCCGCTGATCCAGCTCGCAAAAGCCAGCCGCGACAAAGGCTATCGGCTGTTAACGCCGGAACTGGGCGAGCCGGTCCGCGTGAATGATACCGCTCAGCAATTTCGCCCGTGGTGGGAATAAATGATGAATCAAAGAGCAGAAGGAGAGCGCAACATGACTATTTCCGCTCAGGTTATCGACACTATCGTCGAATGGATCGACGACAACCTGCATCAGCCGCTGCGCATAGAAGAGATCGCCCGCCACGCGGGTTACTCGAAGTGGCATCTTCAGCGGCTGTTTATGCAGTACAAAGGAGAGAGTCTGGGGCGCTATATTCGCGAACGCAAGCTGCTGCTGGCGGCGCGCGACCTGCGCGAATCCGACGAGCGGGTGTATGACATCTGCCTGCGCTACGGCTTTGACTCGCAGCAGACCTTTACGCGTATTTTCACCCGCACGTTCCATCAGCCGCCCGGCGCTTACCGCAAGGAAAATCATACCCGGGCGCATTGAAAATAATTCCCATTTGCATTAGCGTGAGTGCAAATTTTATCGGGGAACACGCGGTAATGAAGAGCGCATGGAGTGGATTGTTATTAGGGATCGGCGCGCTGCCAGCGATGGCGGCGACGTGCGAACACACTTCCCTGCAGGGAGAGGTTGAGGGGAAGTTTGATGCCAGCGGCGAAGTCTGTTTTATGCTGCCCGAGCTTGCTGAAAATTACGTTTCCGCCACGCTACAGGGCGTAACCGACGCTCGCCTGCTGGACGGGCAAAACCGCCGCATCCGCACGCTGGTGGAAAACGGGCCTGCGGATGGTGAACATACGCTGCTCTTTGCGCTGCCGGTAAAGCAGAACACCTCGCTGGTGCTGCACGGCGAAGCGGGCAAGCCGTGGCGCTTTCAGTGGCGGATGAAAGAGACATCTGCCCTGGCGCGGGTGCAAATGCTGGCGCCTGAAAGCCCGACGCTGCAGGCGCTGGCTAAAACGGTGGCGGCGGGCGGAACTACCGAGGCGTTCTGGGCGCTGCAGCGCCAGCAGGGTACGCCAATGGTGGAGCCGGTCGATGCGGAGCACAAGCGGATCACCTTCCTGTGGCGCGGTGCGCGCGAAAATGTCTTTCTTTTCGGCTCTCCGTCGGGCGAACACGACCCGCTGTTCCGCCTGGGGACGACCGACGTCTGGTTTCGCAGCTACGTAGTGCCCGCCGACACGCTTATGCAGTACAAGCTTGCGCCGGATGTCCCCGCAGTGGAAGGCTCTGTGCACGATCGCCGCCGGGCAATCCTGGTGAGCGCTCAGGCCGATCCGCTCAACCCCCATACCTTTGGTGAACAAAAAGCCGACCGCTGGAACCGGTTTTCACTGCTCGATCTCAGCCCGGCGCGCTACTGCTCCGTGCAGGCGATGGCGCAGCCGGTGATAAACGGCACGCTCACCCGCCAGAAAATCACCAGCCGTATCCTCGGCAATACCCGAGACGTCATAACCTGGCAACCACGCGGCGCGCAGCCTGCGCGGTGGACGCTGATTCTTTTCGACGGGCAGATTTATCAGGACGAATACCATTTCGCCAGTGTACTGGATGGCCTGATTGCCCGACACCATCTTCCGCCCGTCAACGTGGTGTTTATCGACAGCCTCGATCACGCCCGTCGCGGTAAAGAGCTGCCGCCGAACCCCGATTTTGCTGATTTTATGGCGCATGAGTTGCTGCCGCAGCTTCGTGCGCAGGGGATCGCCACGCAGCGGCAGAAAACGGTGCTGGCAGGTTCAAGCTACGGGGGCATTGCCTCGTCATGGGTGGCGCTGCGCTATCCGCGGCTGTTTGGCAATGTTCTGAGCCTGTCTGGCTCCTACTGGTGGGCACCGAAAGGGGAAGCGCCCGGCTGGCTGACGCGTCAGTATCAGCAGTCGCCGCTGTACCCGGTGCGTTTCTGGCTTCAGGCCGGCAAGTTTGAACAAGCGGGGCCGGGCGGGGGGAACTATCGCACCACGCGGGAGTTTGAAAACGTCCTGCGGGAAAAGGGCTACCGCGTGAGCTTCCACCCGTGGTCCAGCGGCCACGACTACGCGGCCTGGTGTGAAGCGCTGATCCACGGCATGCGCGATTTCACCGGCTTACGACGCCAGTGAAAACCAGCGGCGCCAGACGAAACGCAGGATAACGAATTCGATGGCGCCGAGCAGCAAGAACCACAGACAGAACAGAATGGTGTACAGCTGGTTCAAATCGACCATGTGGAAGGTGATCACCAGCTTCTGCGCCAGCACCATCCCCAGTGAAGGCGCAGGCAGCAGCAGGCAGGAGAGCAGGGCCAACAATAAAATGCCGCCTGCGGTGAGCAGCGATTCTAACGGGTGTTTCATGATAATGTTAATCGTCAGTTAAAAATGTCATTGTCCGGCATCCTCGAACGTAAAGCAATATAAACCCCGTCAGCGATTTTTATTTAAAACGCTGCTTTTAGCCGCAAATAAATTCCTCTGGCAAAATACATAACGGCCCGCACTTCAATTATTATCGCGTTCTGTAAATAAACGTCTGTATTACGCAAATAATTTTACAAAGCTATAGGTGCTGTAGCCAATTAACGTAGCAATAACAATGGCTGCGACAATGTATAACGCCAGGCGGCGACCGCGATAAATACCAAACATGCTTCCTCCTCGTTTAATGTTGGTTTAGAAATATTTTGTAAAAATCAGCTTATCGAAATAGTTTTAAACAGTTTTGAATAACCCGGCAGTAATTATATTGCGGTAGAACAAATTAACCCGCAAGCATTAAAAATGAATTTATTAAGCCAGAAAGGAATTCAGGCTTCCGTCCACCGGAAATTAAAGGAAAGAAAATGACCAAAAAAAATATTTCTCAGAACATGCCGCCCGCGGGCAACAACGCTTTTCAGCAGACCGTTGAGCAGGTGCTGGCGCACCAGCAGACGCAGCCACAGGGGCTGGATCGCGCTGAAGCGCAGGCGCGCCTGCAGAAAGTGGGGCCAAACGCGCTGCCTGAGAAAAAGGGCAAGCCGGGCTGGCTGCGTTTTCTGGCACACTTTAATGATGTCCTGATCTATGTCCTGCTGGCGGCAGCCGTATTAACGGCGGTCATGGGCCACTGGGTCGATACGCTGGTTATTCTGGGCGTGGCGGTCATCAATGCCTTAATTGGCCACATTCAGGAAAGTAACGCGGAAAAATCCCTGCAGAGTATTCGAAATATGCTCTCCAGCGAGGCGCGCGTTATTCGCAATGGTAATCACGAAACCATCCCGACCACCGACCTGGTGCCGGGCGATATTGTTGTGCTGCGCGCAGGCGATCGTATTCCGGCGGATATGCGTCTTATTGAAGCGCACAACCTACGCGTTGAAGAGGCTATTCTCACCGGTGAATCAACGGTGGTGGATAAACAGACCCAGCCGCTGAGCGGCGAATTACCGCTAGGCGACCGCACCAACCTGGTCTTCTCGGGGACAACCGTTAGCGCGGGCGGTGGCGTCGGCGTGGTCATTGCCACCGGGCAGGAGACCGAGCTTGGTCACATCAACCAGATGATGGCGGGCATTGAAAAACACCGCACGCCGCTGCTGGTGCAGATGGACAAGCTTGGCAAAGCGATTTTCGTCATTATTCTGGCGATGATGGCCGCGCTGTTTGTCTTCAGCCTGGTCTTCCGCGATATCCCGATGGGCGAGCTGCTGCTCTCCCTGATTAGCCTGGCGGTGGCCTCTGTACCGGAAGGTCTGCCGGCGATTATCTCCATCATCCTCTCCCTGGGCGTGCAGGCGATGGCGCGCAAGCGGGCAATTATCCGCAAACTGCCAACGGTGGAAACCCTGGGGGCAATGACCGTGGTCTGCTCGGATAAAACCGGCACCCTGACCATGAACGAAATGACGGTGAAAGCGATCATCACCGCTGAGAGCTGCTACCGCGTGGACGGCAACAGCTACGAGCCGGTAGGTAACATCTATCTGGAAGGCAGCGACGAGCCGGTGCAGATCCAGCCGGGGACCGTGCTGGAGCAGTACCTGCGCACCATCGACCTGTGTAACGACAGTCAGATGATTCAGGACGAGCGCGGCCTGTGGGCTATCACCGGGGGGCCAACCGAAGGCGCGCTGAAGGTGCTGGCGGCGAAAGCCAACCTCGCGCCGGTAATGACGACGCTGGTCAACAAAATCCCGTTCGACTCGCAGTACAAGTACATGAGCACCCACTACCAGATTGGTAGCGAGGAGCAGATCCTGATCACCGGTGCGCCGGACGTGATTTTCGCCCTGTGTGAGCAGCAGCAGACCCGCAACGGGACCGAAGCGTTCAACCGCGCGTACTGGGAAACCGAAATGGAGCGCTATGCCCGTCAGGGGCTGCGCATGGTTGCCGCAGCGTTTAAGCCAGCCAACGGCGAAACGGCGCTCACGCACGACGACCTGAATACCGGCCTGATCTTCCTCGGTATCGCCGGGATGATGGATCCGCCGCGTCCGGAAGCCATCGATGCCATTCATGCCTGCCAGCAGGCGGGGATCCGCGTCAAGATGATTACCGGGGATCACCCGCAGACGGCGATGAGCATCGGCCAGATGCTGGGGATCACCAACAGCGAGCAGGCGGTTACCGGCTATCAGCTGGAGAAAATGAGCGATGCCGAGCTTGCCGATGCGGCGGTGAAATATGACATCTTCGCCCGTACCAGCCCGGAGCATAAGCTGCGCCTGGTGCAGGCCCTGCAGGACAAAGGTGAGATTGTCGGCATGACCGGCGACGGTGTAAACGATGCCCCGGCGCTGCGTCAGGCGGACGTCGGTATCGCGATGGGCATCAAAGGGACGGAAGTCACCAAAGAGGCGGCGGATATGGTCCTGACGGACGATAACTTCGCCACCATCGCCAGTGCGGTGAAAGAGGGGCGTCGCGTGTACGACAACCTGAAAAAGACCATTCTGTTCATCATGCCGACCAACCTGGCGCAGGGGCTGCTGATTGTGATTGCGCTGCTGGCGGGGAACATTATTCCGCTGACGCCGGTCCTGATCCTGTGGATGAACATGGCGACCTCCGCCACGCTCTCCTTCGGCCTGGCCTTTGAAGCCGCCGAGCGCAACATCATGCGCCGTCCGCCGCGTCAGACCGGACAGCACGTGATGGACGCCTACGCCGTCTGGCGCGTGGCCTTCGTCGGCACCATGATTGCGATTGCGGCGTTTGCCCTGGAAGCCTGGCTGGCCCCGCGCGGCCACAGCGCGGAGTTCATCCGCACCGTGCTGCTGCAGATGCTGGTGTGTGCGCAGTGGGTGTACATGATTAACTGCCGTAACACCGAAGGGTTCTCCCTGAACCGCGGTCTGCTGGCGAACAAAGGCATCTGGCTGGTCACGGGCGTGCTGTTCCTTCTCCAGGCGGCCATCATCTACCTGCCGTTTATGCAGATGCTGTTTGGCACCGAAGCACTGCCGCTGCGCTACTGGTTCGTGACGCTGGCGGTTGCAGGGGTGATGTTCTTCATCGTTGAAATCGAGAAGCGACTGACCCGCAGGTTCCGTAAGGCTGCATAATCTTTTGCCCTCACCCTACCCCTCTCCCACAGGGAGAGGGGACTCTGACCTCCCTCTCCCTGTGGGAGAGGGCCGGGGTGAGGGCGGACACATCTGAGGTACTCCCCATGAAACTCCCACTCCTGTTCGCGCTTCTCGCCTGCACCCTGCAACCCGCTTTTGCCGCCGCCATTCCCGTGCGCGTGGCCGCCGTAGAGCAGACCGCCCACGCCGCCGAGCGGCAGATCCCCGGCCGCATCGAGGCTATCCACACCGTGGAACTGCGCGCCCGTACGGAAGGGGTGATCACCAACATCCACTTTCGCGACGGGCAGTACGTAAAAAAAGGTGACGTGCTGTTCGAGCTGGACGATGCCGAGCCGCGCGCCGCCGTGCGTCTGGCGCAGGCCGAGGTGACCAGCGCCGAAGCCACGCTGCGTCAGGCGCAGCAGCAGCTTTCCCGCTTCGAAAGCCTGGGCAGCAGCAACGCCATCAGCCGTCACGACGTGGATAACGCCCGCATGCAGCGCGACGTTGCCCGCGCGGCGCTGGAGCAGGCAAAAGCCCGGCTCGAAACCCGCAATGTCACCCTGGCCTACACCCGCATCATCTCGCCGATTGATGGCCGCGTGGGCCACAGCCAGTTCCACGTGGGCAGCCTGGTCAACCCCGGTAGCGGCGTTCTGGTGGAGGTGGTGCAGCTTGACCCGATCCGCATCGCGTTTGCGCTGGAAGAGGGGGCGTTTGCCACCAAGGCCGGGCAGCACGCCGATATCAGCGCCATGAAGCGTGCCTGGCAGGCGCTGATCGACAGTAACGGCCAGCGCGTTCTCGGGGAATTAACCTCCGTGGACAACCGTATCGACCCGCGGACCGCCAGCGTGATGCTGCGCGCCGAGTTCGCCAACCCGCGCCATCAACTGCTGCCCGGCGGTAATGTGAACGTTTACCTGCGCCCGGCAAGCGTTCAGCCGGTTATGACGCTGCCCGCCGCGGCGGTCCAGCAGAACGGTGACGGATTCTTTGCCTGGGTGATTAACGCCGACGGCAAAGCCGAAAAACGCCCGCTGACCATCGCCGGGCAGATGGGCCAGCAGTTCCAGATTACCTCCGGCGTTAAGCCGGGTGAGCGAGCGATTACTGACGGCGCGCAGCGCGTACAGCCTGGCGCTGCCGTCCAGATACTGAACTAAGGAGCCATCATGCTGACGTTTTTCATCAAACGCCCGCGCTTTGCGATGGTGATTGCGCTGGTCATCACCCTGCTTGGCGCCATTGCGCTGCGCATTATTCCGGTGGAGCAGTATCCGCAGATCACGCCACCGGTGGTGAATGTCTCCGCGAGCTGGCCCGGCGCCAGCTCGGCTGACGTGGCGGAAGCCATCGCCACGCCGCTTGAGACCCAGCTTAACGGCGTGGATCACATGCTTTACATGGAATCCACCAGTTCGGACGAGGGCAGCTATAGCCTGAACATCACCTTTGCGGCAGGCACTGACCCGGATCTGGCCGCCATCGACGTACAAAACCGTGTGGCGCAGGCCCTGGCGCAACTGCCCGCCGAGGCGCAGCAAAACGGCGTGCAGGTGCGCAAGCGCGCCACCAACCTGATGATGGGGGTAAGCCTTTACTCACCGAACAACACCCACACGCCGCTGTTCGTCAGCAACTACGCCAGCACCCAGGTGCGCGAGGCGCTGTCCCGCCTGCCGGGGGTCGGTCAGGTGCAGATGTTTGGCGCGCGTGACTACAGCATGCGCATCTGGCTGCGTCCGGATCGCATGAACGCCCTTAACGTCACCACCGACGACGTGGCGCAGGCATTGCGCGAGCAAAACGTCCAGGGCGCGGCGGGCCAGGTCGGCACGCCGCCGGTGTTTAACGGCCAGCAGCAGACCCTGACCATCAACGGGCTGGGGCGCTTAAGTCAGGCCGGGGATTTTGCCGACGTGATCATACGCGCGGGGGAGATGGGGCAACTGGTGCGCCTGAAGGACGTGGCGACCATCGAGCTTGGCTCGCGCAGCTACAGCTCCGGCGCGCAGCTCAACGGGCATGACTCCGCCTATCTCGGTATTTATCCCACGCCGTCCGCCAACGCCCTGCGCGTGGCCGACGCGGTACGCGCCGAGCTGGAGCGGCTCTCCACGCGCTTCCCGGACGACCTCACCTATGAGGTGAAATTCGATACCACCTCCTTTGTGGCCGCCACCATCAAGGAGATCGGCGTCTCGCTGGCGCTGACCATGCTGGCCGTGGTGGTGGTCGTCTCCCTGTTCCTGCAGAGCTGGCGCGCAACGCTGATTGTTGCCCTTGCGATTCCGGTGTCGCTGGTGGGGACCTTTGCGGTGCTCTACACGCTCGGTTACTCCGCCAACACGCTGAGCCTGTTCGCCATTATTCTGGCGCTGACCATGGTGGTGGATGATGCCATCGTGGTGGTTGAGAGCGTCGAAACGCTGATGGCGGAAGGGCAGAGCCGCACGGCGGCGACCGCGCTGGCGCTGCGCCAGATTGCCGGGCCGGTGATTGCCACCACCCTCGTGCTGCTGGCGGTATTTGTGCCGGTGGCGCTGCTGCCGGGCATCGTCGGCGAGCTGTACCGTCAGTTCGCGGTCACGCTCTCTACCGCCGTCACGCTCTCAAGCCTGGTGGCGCTGACGTTAACGCCCGCCCTGTGCGCCATGCTGCTGCGTCCGCGCCCGGCGCATCCGGCCGCAATTTTCCGCGGCTTCAACCGCGGGCTGGACGCCACGCGCAACGCTTACACCCGCATGGTGAGCGCGCTTAACCTGCGCCCGTGGCTGGCGCTGCTGGCAACCGCAGGGGCGGCGGCCATCGTCGTGTTCAGCTTTATGTCGATGCCAAAAGGCTTCCTGCCGCAGGAAGATCAGGGGTACTTCTTCGCCAGCGTCCAGCTGCCGGAGGCGGCGTCGCTTGAGCGAACCGAGGCGGTGATGACCACGGCGCGCGAGCTGATCGCCAAAAACCCGGCGGTGGAGGATGTGATTCAGGTCTCCGGGTTTAACATTCTCAACGGCACCAGCGCCTCTAACGGCGGCTTTATCTCCATCATGCTGAAGGACTGGAGCGAGCGCCCGCCGCTGGACGAGGTGATGGGCACTTTGCAGCGCCAGCTTCTGGCCCTGCCGGAAGCAACCATCATGACCTTCGCGCCGCCGACGCTGCCGGGGTTGGGCAACGCCTCCGGTTTCGACCTTCGTATTCAGGCGCAGGCGGGGCAAAGCCCGGCGGAGCTGGAGCGCGTCACGCGCGAGGTGCTGGCGAAAGCGAACCAGCACCCGCAGCTGAGCCGCGTGTTCACCACCTGGAGCAGCAACGTGCCGCAGCTTACGCTGACGGTCGATCGCGAGCGCGCGGCCCGTCTCGACGTGCCGGTCTCGCGTATCTTCAGCAGCCTGCAAACTGCCTTTGGGGGGACGCGCGCCGGGGACTTCAGCGTGAACAACCGGATCTACCACGTGGTGATGCAAAACGAGATGCAGTGGCGCGAGCGCGCAGAGCAAATCAGCGAGCTGTTTGTGCGCAGCAACGGCGGCGAACGCGTGCGCCTGAGCAACCTCGTCACCATCACGCCGAGCGTCGGCGCGCCGTTCCTGCAGCAGTACAACCAGTTCCCGTCCGTGTCGGTGAGCGGCTCGGCGGCAGACGGGGTGAGCAGCAGCACGGCGATGGCGGTGATGGGCCAGATCCTGGCCGCGAACCTGCCCGCCGGGTATGACTACGCCTGGAGCGGCATGTCGTATCAGGAGCAGCAGACCGGTAATCAGGCGATCTGGATCGTGCTGGCGGCGGTGGTGATGGCGTGGCTGTTCCTCGTCGCCCAGTATGAGAGCTGGACGCTGCCCGCGAGCGTGATGCTGTCGGTGCTGTTCGCCATCGGCGGAGCGCTGGTGTGGCTGTGGATCGCCGGATACGCTAACGATGTGTACGTGCAGATTGGCCTGGTGCTGTTGATCGCGCTGGCCGCCAAGAACGCCATCCTGATCGTTGAGTTTGCCCGCGCGCGGCGCATGGACGGAATGGCGATTGTCGATGCGGCGCGGGAAGGGGCATCACGCCGCTTCCGTGCGGTAATGATGACCGCCGTGTCCTTTATTATCGGCGTTCTGCCGATGATGCTGGCGAGCGGGGCTGGTGCCCAGAGTCGACGCATCATCGGTACCACGGTGTTCAGCGGCATGCTGGTGGCGACCGTGGTCGGCATCCTCTTTATTCCGGCGCTGTTTGTGCTGTTCCAGCGCCTGCGTGAGTGGGGGCATCGCCTTACGGGCTAGTCGCCCACAGTTCGCTGTGTTTCTGCACTAAGGAGATGAGCGAGCCACCGTCTGCAATGAAGTCCCGCATGCGCTGCGCCTCGCTCTTGCCCTGTTTCAGCATCAGGGCAATTTCTTTTATCGCGCTGGTCGCGCCGAGCTTCTCGGCCGACGGCGCAACCTGCTCCAGCAGCCAGGCAATATCTTGCGCCACGGTTTTGTGCTCCCCGGTATGCACGTCCGTCAGGATCCCTTCCAGCCCGTAACGGCACGCCTGAAAACGGTTGAAGCGGTACAGCAGAAAATCTTTTTCCTGATGCTTATAGGGCCGCGTGGTCAGCAGCCAGTGCGACGTCGCCTGAATCAACCCGGCGATGTTGATCGCATGACCGAGCGTCAGCGGCGTATCCATCACCCGCACCTCCACCGTGCCAAAGTGCGGGCTGGGGCGGATGTCCCAGTGCAGATCTTTAATGCTGTCGATCATGCTGGTGCTGCTCAGACGGCGGAACAGCCCTTCAAACTCCTGCCAGCTGTTGACCCAGGGCATCTGACCGTTGTCCGGGAAGCCCGAGAAAATGTTCAAGCGCGATGACGCAAATTTGGTGTCCGTTCCCTGCATGTAGGGCGATGAGGCCGCCAGCGCGATAAAGTGCGGCACAAAACGCGACAGGCCGTGCAGCAGGTAAATGGCGTCATCCCCGGTCCGGCAGCCCACGTGAACGTGCTGGCCAAACACCGTGGCCTGCAAAATCAGATAGCCAAAGCGCTCCAGCGTGACGTTATAGCGCTCGTCGTCGCACACCTCCTGGCGCTGCCATTTCTGAAAAGGGTGCGTCCCGCCGCCGCAAATCTGAATGTGCTGTTCTGCCGCCGCACGCAGAATGCTCTGCTGCATCACTGAAAACTGCGCCGCCGCCTGGTCGATGTTATGGCACACGCCGGTGGCAATCTCGAGCATGCTCTCGGTGATGTCGTGCTTCACTTCACCGCCTTTGATGTCGTGCTCAACGGCGGCGATAAGGGCAGAGGAGTCCTGGCTCAGGTCGTAGCCCGGCGGGTTGACCACCTGGAGTTCAAGCTCAATGCCAAGGGTATAAGGATCAGAGGAATGAAAGTCGGGTAAAGGCATGGTGCACTCCGTTGTCTGGTTTTCAGTGAGTATAGACAACGGGCGTGGCGTGCTCTCTTATTCAGCCTGACGGGATTTCTCTGCGTTTAGCTCTTCCATTGTTGCCTCCAGAATCCAGAGGCACTGAGCACCCTCAAACGTTTCCAGCAGCGCCTGCCGGGTGCGCTGATAGAACGCGTCGACTTCAGCGGGGGATTTCTCTAAAGGCGGAGTGCAGACGATATCGCTGCCTACCATGTGCGGCCACTTTCCGGCGTCAAGGGTGCGTAGCGCTTTCAGCGTGGCGTTGGTGTTTGTTGTGAGCGCTGCGGCAAGCGCATCCTCCAGCTGCTGCGCCTGGTTACCGTCAGCCGTGGCTGCCAGCGCTGGGGCTTGCTCAATCCAGCGTGCATCTCCTGATGCGATTCCCTTTAGTGCTGAAGACCAGTCAGTGCTGGCTGCAATGGCTGGGACAGTAAGAGCACAAAGTAGCAGAGCGATCGGGTATTTCATCGCACAACCTCAAGCTCACCGCCGTCGCGAAGTATCTTACGTCTCGTTGACGGTGAAAGGATAATGCATCCCTCGGACGCAAAACCGGCGGGACCATATTTGTGATCACCATGAATACGGAATTCTGAGCGACCAAAACTTTCTCCCGAGGTTTGCTCAAGAATGATGGTAATTGGTCCTTTTGAATTCGAATGACCTGCAATTTTATACGTCCCGCGAGGTAATGGCCCCAGGCCCTTCACATGCTGACGGTCTGGGTTGTTTTTATTCGTCAGAGCGCCGGAGTACCCGGTCTCAATTAATTTGCCGTCTTTATACATCTTGCCGGTAGACTGCTCATACTTCCATCCCATATCGTTCTCCTTATGCTGTCTTACGCTCATTCCAGCTATCTGAATGCATGATGTTACCGTCGACATAGCGCCAGGTAATTTTTTCGTACAACAGTTCCACAAGTTCCAGATGATTATGTTTCTCATAGTCAGGGGCTTTAATGTCAAGCATCATTGGGCAGACGCTGACGATCGTCACGCCCTCCATAAGCATGGAAAAATATTCCACTTCCTGGCCGGCATCGTTGATATGGTAAAATTTAATCTCTGCAGACTTAAGCTTCTGGCCCGTGCTGACAGCCTTGTACAAGTAGGGGCTGGAGGCATCAATCTCTTTATCGAAAGAAAAGGGGGAATGGACGCGAATACCGGTCGCCTTGCCGTTATGCTTGTCGGTGGGCTGCATCACGCCGTGATTGAATCCGATAACCTCGATACTTCCTTCACGACCGTATATATCGACAGAGCCTTTGATGTCGGCACCACCGTCGTCTTTAAGCCATAAATAAGCGGGAATAGCCATTTTTTTGAAACTCCGTTTAAGAAAATCCTAAAAAAGACCTTTAATTCAGTTTTTTCACGTAACGAGCACAACGCTAGCGCTTACAAAATAATACGTCAATTTATGTACGGTGTGGATATAAAAAGATCTGCGTTTTCGTTGACGTAAATTAAGAAATGATGGGGTCTCAAGGTTTGGAACGGGTTTATTGTTAATGAATGGTACGGTGGTTTTACTTAATTCTTGATTAAGTCAATGTTAATTGAATATGTAATAAATAGTGGGGCGGTTATTAGATTTATAGTAATTTGACGATTTATTAGATGATTAAAAGCACATAACGGCTTGTCGAAATACCCGCCATCCCTTGGCGACACGCCTGAAAACGGTTGAAGCAGTACAGCAGAAAATTCTCCTCCTGCTGCTTTTATGGACGGGTGGTTTGCTGCCAGTGTGATGTCGTGCTCAACGGCGGCGATAAGGGCAGAGGAGTCCTGGCTCAGGTCGTAGCCCGGCGGGTTGACCACCTGGCGTTCAAGCTCAATGCCAAGGGTATAAGGATCAGAGGAATGAAAGTCGGGTAAAGGCATGGCGCACGCCGTTGTCTGGTTTTCAGTGAGTATAGACAACGAAGCCGTTTGCCTTAGCAACGTGCTGGCACGCTCCCGCGCAGAAGCGGCAAAACCGTAAACAGAGTTGATATATTTCGTCTGTTTTTTAACCCAGGAAAACGATTGCAGAAAAATAAAGGCCTTTAATCACGAACGGCTAAGCGCAAAATTTATCAATTTCACCTTTTAAATCTAAATAGCTAACGATTTATGAACAAATAAATTACCTAATACATCAAATTAAAATAGTCATCTAAATCAATTAGTTTGGTGAATGATTTAAAAGCGTCAACCGGCGGCGTGGGTTGGATATTGACTCTTAAATTTACCTTTTGTAATGTGCTGCGCAATACGTCACTGCGTATCGCCATTCCCTTCGAATTTAGTAAATTTAACGATTTTGCTATGAAATAATATAATGAAGAACAAGCTTAACTTTACCAAGCCATTAAATCTTATCTTTATGGGCATCATCACCGCCCTCGTTGTTATCTGCTTATTTGTCACCCGGGGGCAATGGCGAGAAATCTACGACTCTTATCATGATAACAATGAAACGCATTTGCATAATATCAACAGCTATTTAAACGATATCTTTGATAACTACAAATATTCTCTGTATGGCGTGGTGAAATCAACGACCGGTCTGTCAATGGCGTCGCCTGAGCAAAAAATCAAATTACGTAAAAGATTAATGGACCAGCTGTACTCCATTCCGCATATCAGCGGCATCAGCCTTGGCGACCTTTCCGGTAATTATATTCGTGTTCCCCAGCCCGGAGTTAACCCGGAAGAACTGGCGAACTTCGACCCGCGCACGCGCCCGTGGTTTAGCAATCCGTCCAACAACTCCAATGAGATTGCGTTTACGGACCCGTACAAAGATTTAGCGCTAAAAAAGAAAATCATCTCGCTCTCCCTGCCTGTACTGGATGAGAACTCCACCACGCAGGGCGTTATCGCGCTGGATATCGACTACACGTTTTTGCTCGGCTTTTTTAATCGTCTGGAGCATCCGGTGGAAGGTTCGGTGTTCATTCTTACCAGCAACGGCCAGGAGGTTCTGAAAGACATCAGCCTGCAGTCGCCTAAAATCATCAAAAAGATCTTTAATAAAGTCAGCACCAGCGATGGCTATTTTTATCTGGAAGACAATGATTCATATTACTACCATAAAACCTTAAGTAACCCGGACTGGGTCATTTTTTATCGGGTCAGTAAAGAGAAGCTCGACAACATCGTGTTGAATGAAACGCTCAGAGTGACCTACGGGGCAACGTTTGCGCTCATTATCGCGCTGTTTGCCTGGTGGATTATCAATACCAAAATTAATAACATTTACTTAGCCATTGCCAATGGCCTGCGTTATGGCGACCTGAAAAATAAAAAAGCCTCGGATATGCTTTTGGATGAAATTAAGCATACCGCTGAGCATATCGTGCATATGACGGAAGAGGTGCAAATAGATGGCCTGACCGGGCTGCTTAATCGCCGGGCGTTTGATAAAGACCTCAAACGCATTAACGCGTCTGAAGATTGCTTTATTGCTATGGTGGATATCGACAATTTCAAATCCGTTAATGATACCTACGGCCACCAGACAGGCGATGCGGTGTTAAAAAGCGTGGCAACGCTTGGAATGATTCATGAGAGTGATGATATCACCCTGTATCGCTACGGCGGGGAGGAGATCGCTGCGATCATGAAAGGGGTCACACGCGACGAGGCCTTCACGATTATTGATGCATGGCGAAATGACGTTGAGAAACGTAAGTATCGCGAGCCTGGCCTGAAAACCACCTTCAGCGCAGGCCTGTGCGACATGGCGGGCGGTACCGCAAGTGAAGCCTTAGCGAAAGCCGATGCGTTACTGTACGCGGCCAAACGCGCGGGTAAAAACCGGGTCTGTACCCGCGTTGATTCCTGAGGTCAGCACATTTTAGCTGCAACAAAAATCCAGAACTGTTATACTGTATATAATTACAGTGTGGAGGTGCAGAATGGCTGTTGAAACAAAATTCGTTGTCGTTAGAAAAGGTGAAGAGAAAATGACATTTGCCAGTAAGAAAGAGGCTGACGCTTACGACAAAATGCTCGACATGGCAGATGCGTTCACCGACTGGCTGTTACAAAGCGAAATGCAGTTGGATGAAACGCAGGCTGAAAATCTGGGGCTGTATCTTGCCGAGCAGAAAGAGGCCGTGCAGCATATTCTGCGTACCAGCAAGCTGCCCGACCTGAAGGCTGCCACTGCAACAGATAACCCCGAGTCAGAGGCGGCTGGCAGTAAAAAAATCAGAGCCGTGAAAGCAGCCTGAGCGCCAGACCAAAACGCTGAACCTGTCGCCGCGAGCTGCTAACCGCTCGCGGCGTTTTGTTGCGCGCCGGGAGCCACCACGGCGTTGTCTGCGCCCGGCATGACGTCGGTTAATCGGAACCGTGATGCTCGCTGATGGCCTGCGCCGCGCAGATAAGGGCGAGATGGCTCAGCCCCTGGGGCATATTGCCCACCCACGCGCCGGTGCGGGTATCAAACATCTCATTGAAGGTTTCGACATTGCCGCGATGGCACAGCGTCTTCAGAATCTCCTCCATGATCTCTTCGGCCACCGCCGGATCGCCCATCGACGCCCAGGCCTCTGCCAGCCAGAATGAGCAGGCGATAAAAGTGCTTTCCTCCTGCTCAACGCCACTGTAGCGGTAGACCATCGCGCTGTTATGACCCAGCTCGCGCGCAATAGCCTGATAGGTCAGCTTCATGCGTTTCGGGTTGACCTTCACACCGTAGCGCGAAACCAGGGCAAGCGAGGCGTCCAGCTTCCCGCCGTCCCCGACGTAAAAGCAGTAGGACTGATGGGCTTCGGACCAGCAGTGCTCTTCAACCCAGTCGCGGATGCGGTCCCGCTCGCGTTTCCAGCGCGCCTTCCAGGTGGGTTCGATGTGGCTGGCCTCCGCCAGCACCACGGCGCAGTCCAGCGCCAGCCAGCAGGACATTTTAGAATGGGTATAATGCTGCTCGTCCGGCAACTCCCAGATCCCGGAGTCCTTCATGCGCCAGCGGTCGGCGCACTGATTGGCAAGGTGCCCGAGGAAGCGTGACGTGCCCGTATCCAGAATATGGCCCGCCTCAACAAACAGCTTTGCCACCCCAAGCATATCGGCATACATGCTCAGCTGGCGCTGGTTGCGGGCGTTATTGCCAATGCGCACCGGCTGCGAATTGCGGTAGCCCTGCAGTTCTGCGTACTGCTCCTCCGGGACCAGTTCGCCTTCGAGGGTGTAACAGGCCCGCATCTCCGGGCCGTGTTTGATAATGGTTTTCGACAGCCAGGAAAACGCTGCCTTACACTCTTCAAGCGTGCCCAGATAGGTAAAGGCTTTGATGATCAGGCAGGCATCCCTGACCCAGGCAAAGCGATAGTCATAGTTTTTTTCGCCGCCGATCCCTTCCGGCAGGGAGGTGGTGGCCGCAGCGGCCAGCGCGCCGGTTGGCGAATACCAGAGGAACTTCAGCGCCAGCGCAGAGCGGATAACATGATCTTTATACAGACCGTCATATTTAAGCCCGTTCACCCAGTCCTGCCAGGCGGTGTGGCTGGTTTCGATGCGGTTATCAATGGCCTGAATGTCCGGCACGGCCAGCGGTTCGCTCTGGGTCACGAGCAGGGCGACTACCTCCCGGCTTCCCTTCTTCAGGGTGATCTCCGCTTCGATCTCCTCGTCATCGGCACGGGTGATGACAACGTTTTCGCTGGTGTGCAGCATCGCCATGAGATCGCCGATATGGTAAACGCTGCCCTTAAAGGTGTCTGACCGCCAGGGCGATCGCGTTTCGATCATCGTGCCGAACCGCAGATGCAGCCGGAAAGGGACAGTCCCGCGCACGCCCTCGAGCCGCCGCGCCAGTTCACTCCAGGGCAGTCGTCCTGCCAGGGTGCTGTTGATCGATTCCGTTAACAACACCGCGCCGTCATCCGTCTCAAAGCGGGTTTCCAGCACGTTGCTGTCCTCGCGATAAGCGCGGGTGACGGTGTAATCAACCGCGGGTGTCAGGCTGAAAAAGCCGCCAATGGTCGGGTCCAGCAGGCGATCGAAAAGGGGCGGCGAGTCGAGATTCGGTGCGCCCCACCAGTCGATCGAGCCATCCGGCGCAATGAGCGCCACGGAGCGGCCCTCACCGATCGCGGCATAATCCCCCAAACCAATAAACCCTTCCTCGCGTAACGGCATTGTGTATTTTGCATTTTTCAAATGAGTCATCCCTTATGTCCGGCACAGCAGACCGCGTTGTCGTCACGTTGTGATGGTGCCCATAAAGCCTGGCATACTGTGATGAATATCGCGCTTTCAGGAGGAGGATTTGAGCATTGAGCGGGGTGGAGAGGGGGAGAAGACAGCATGTACCCTGGGCCTGGCGGTAGCCAGAAGCGGTCCTTCGCATTGTGCGCGCCATGCTGCCTGGTGGGCGCTCAGGACGCAGCACCCTGCGCCCGGTGAACGACCCGTTTACTTATCTGCGGACAACTTCATCTTTTCTGCAGACTCGAGATGCTGCTCAACAACCGGGGTGTGCGCGTCGGCCAGAGCCTTCACGTCCGGGTCCTTGATATTTTTGGCGTCGCTCTGCAGTTTTGACAGCACCATCTTGTGGTCTTTGGTACCGGCGTTTTCCATATACATTTTGTCAAAGGCGTTGCCGCTCTCTTTTTCCAGCTTGTCGGCCATCGCCTTGTGGCTGGCATCCGGCTCGGTTGGCAGGGTGACGCCTTTTTGTTTAGCGACCGTCTCTACTTTTTCCAGCGCGCTGCCGTGATCGTCAACCATCTTCTGCGCGAAGGCTTTCACCTCGCTGCTCTGGGCCTTGTCCAGCGCGATTTTGGCCGCGGCGACCTCATTGATATTGGCCTGCGCCATGTCCTTGAGCGCTTTTTCGTCGCCGGAACTGAGCTTAGCCATCGATCCCGTTGAACTGGTCTGGGCGGAGGCGTCACTCTGCGCGGCGCTCGTTGTCTGGGCATACGCGCCGAAAGTGCTGAACATCGCGGCTACAGTTGAGGCAACGAGCAGCCCTTTTACGGTTTTACACTTTTGCATGTCGTTCTCCTGATGGTCATGGGTAGGGTTGATGTCAGGTAAAGAGTCGTGCAATGGTCAGTATAGTGTATTGACAGGGGGCGGCAGCAGATTGCGCTTTTATCCTGGTCGGAGGGCAGAAGAAATGACTGATGCAGGGGAGCTTTCGCTATACCCGATGCGGCGAAACAAACCCAGTTCATGCAAGCGCCGCGCCGCCGTTACGCCGCGCTCAGCATCGCCAGGAATCGTTTTACCGTGCGGGAACGTTCAAACCGCCGCCAGCAGATGGCGATATCGGTAAACAGGTCGGGGGTGGACAGCGCGTGATAGGTCACATCCGGCGGAGAAATTGCCGCCATTGACTGTGGCACCAGCGCGAATCCGCCGCCTGCCGCAACCATACTCAGGGAAGAAGAGAGCTGCGAGGCCTGCAGCGTGGTGTGCATATTGATGCCCGCGCGTGCGCAGTAGTTGTAAACCCGGTCGTACAGCCCCGGCGCGACCTCCTGCGGAAACAGAATCACCGGCGTGTCCCGCAACGCCTCCAGCGCCAGCGCATCACGGTCTGCCAGCGGATGGGCGCGATGCAGCGCCACCACCATCGGCTCCCGATCGAGGATTTTCAGGTCAAACGCCTTGCTGCTGTCGCACGGCAGACGCACGAAGGCGATATCCAGTTCCCCCTCCGCCAGCATCGCCATCAGCGATGCCATATTGGCTTCCACCTGGTGAACCGTCACCGCCGGGTTCTGCACCTGATACTGGCGGATCAGGGTGAAGATTTTGGGGTGAAAGGCATCTGAACTGGTGATGCCAATCGACAGGCTGCCGTTCAGCCCGCGTGCGATCCCCCGTGCTTTTTCCAGCGCGGCGTCGCTCATCGCCAGAATTTTACAGGCGTCCTCGTAGAAGGCTTCCCCCGCCTCGGTCAGCTCAACGCCGCGCGTGAGCCGCCGGAACAGCGGGGTGCCCACTTCCTCCTCCAGCCGCTTGATCTGCTGACTCAGCGGAGGCTGCGAAATGCCCAGCGCGTTGGCCGCTTTGGTGAAGTGTCGCTCGCGTGCAACCGCGACAAAATAGCGCAGATATCGAAGTTCCATATCAAAAACGTCTCAAACCAGCATGGTTTCTATATTGGAACTCTCTGCTGAATCGGGTCAACATTTATTTAACCTTTCTAATAAAAGTTGAAGAGGACGCATGATGACCCATTCATCTGCCTGCGACTGTGAGGCCAGCCTGTGCGAAACCCTGCGAGGGTTCTCCGCGCAGCATCCTGACAGCGTGATCTATCAAACATCGCTCATGAGCGCCCTGTTGAGCGGCGTTTATGAAGGGGAGACCACCATCGCCGATCTGCTCCGGCACGGCGACTTTGGGTTAGGGACCTTTAACGAACTGGACGGTGAAATGATTGCCTTCAGCAGCCAGGTCTACCAGCTGCGCGCCGACGGCAGCGCCCGGGCCGCGAAGCCCGAGCAAAAAACGCCGTTCGCGGTGATGACCTGGTTCCAGCCGCAGTATCGTAAAGTCTTTGATACCCCCGTGAGCCGTCAGCACATTCACGACGTCATCGACCAGCAAATCCCCTCCGATAACCTGTTTTGCGCCCTGCGTATCGACGGCAATTTTCGCCACGCGCACACCCGTACCGTGCCGCGCCAGACGCCGCCGTACCGCGCAATGACCGACGTGCTGGACGACCAGCCGGTGTTCCGCTTTAACCAGCGCAAAGGCGTGCTGGTCGGGTTCCGTACGCCGCAGCATATGCAGGGCATCAACGTGGCGGGCTATCACGAGCACTTTATCACCGACGACCGCCAGGGCGGCGGCCATCTGCTGGACTACCAGCTTGAAAACGGTGTGCTCACCTTCGGGGAGATCCACAAGCTGATGATTGACCTGCCCGCCGACAGCGCGTTTTTACAGGCCGACCTTCACCCCAGCAACCTTGATGCAGCGATCCGTTCCGTCGAAAACTAACAGGAGAACACCGTGAACAGTGATAAACAGTCACGTCAGTGGGCGCATGGCGCCGATATGATTGTCGCCCAGTTGGAAGCGCAGGGCGTGAAGCAGGTTTTCGGCATCCCAGGCGCCAAAATCGACAAGGTTTTTGATTCTCTGCTCGACTCCTCCATTGAGATCATCCCCGTTCGTCATGAGGCAAACGCGGCGTTTATGGCCGCGGCGGTCGGGCGGCTTACCGGCAAAGCCGGGGTGGCGCTGGTCACCTCCGGGCCGGGCTGTTCGAACCTGATCACCGGTATTGCCACCGCGAATAGCGAAGGCGACCCGGTGGTGGCGTTGGGCGGGGCGGTGAAGCGTGCGGACAAAGCGAAGCTGGTGCACCAGAGCATGGACACTGTCGGCATGTTCAGCCCGGTCACGAAATATGCCGTTGAGGTGAACTCGTCCGAAGCCATTGCCGAAGTGGTCTCAAACGCCTTCCGCGCCGCCGAGCAGGGCAGGCCGGGCGGGGCGTTCGTCAGCCTGCCGCAGGATATTGTCGATCAGCCTGTTACCGGGGCGATTTTACCTGCCAGCACCGCCGCGCTGATGGGGCCGGCACCGGCGTCTGCCATTAACGACGTGGCGAAGCGTATTCAGAGCGCCAAAAATCCGGTGATCTTGCTGGGCCTGATGGCCAGCCAGCCCGCCAACAGCGCCGCGCTGCATAAGCTGCTTGAGAAAAGCCGTATCCCGGTCACCAGCACCTATCAGGCCGCCGGGGCGGTAAATCAGGAGCACTTCACCCGCTTCGCGGGCCGCGTGGGTCTGTTTAATAACCAGGCGGGCGACCGGCTGCTGCATCTGGCGGATCTGATCATCTGCATCGGCTACAGCCCGGTGGAATACGAGCCGTCGATGTGGAACCGCGGCGACGCGACCCTGGTGCACATTGACGTGCTGCCTGCTTATGAAGAGCGCAACTACGTGCCCGACCTCGAACTGGTGGGGGATATCGCCGAAACGCTGAACCTTCTGGCCAGCCGCATCGATCGCAAGCTGGAACTCAGCCCGCGCGCGACCGAGATCCTCGTCGATCGCCAGCATCAGCGCGATCTCCTCGACCGCCGCGGCGCGTCGCTCAACCAGTTTGCCCTCCATCCGCTGCGCATCGTGCGTGCGATGCAGGACATCGTGAATAACGACGTGACGCTCACCGTCGATATGGGCAGCTTCCACATCTGGATCGCCCGCTATCTCTACAGCTTCCGGGCACGTCAGGTGATGATCTCCAACGGCCAGCAGACCATGGGGGTGGCGCTGCCGTGGGCGATTGGCGCCTGGCTGGTCAACCCGGGCCGCAAGGTTGTTTCCGTCTCCGGCGACGGCGGGTTCTTGCAGTCGAGCATGGAGCTGGAAACCGCCGTGCGCCTCAACGCCAACGTGCTGCACATTATCTGGGTGGATAATGCCTACAACATGGTGGCGATCCAGGAAGAAAAAAAATACCAGCGGCTTTCCGGGGTCGAGTTCGGCCCGGTCGATTTTAAAGCCTACGCCGACGCCTTTGGTGCGAAGGGCTTTGCCGTCGAAAGCGCCGACGCGCTGGAGCCGACGCTGCGTGCAGCAATGGATGTCGAGGGGCCAGCCGTGGTGGCGATCCCCGTCGACTATAGCGATAACCCGCTGCTGATGGGCCAGCTCCATCTCAGCCAGATTTTGTGAATCACGATAAGGATACAGATATGCAAAAAGTGGCTCTCGTCACCGGCTCCGGCCAGGGGATCGGTAAAGCAATCGCGCTTCGTCTGGTGAAAGACGGTTTTGCCGTTGCCATTGCGGATTACAACGAAGAGACGGCGAAAGCCGTCGCCGGAGAGATTGTCCGCAGCGGCGGGAAAGCCGTCGCCGTGAAGGTGGACGTGTCGAACCGCGAGCAGGTCTTTGCGGCGGTGGAAAAAGCGCGTACCGCCCTGGGCGGATTCAACGTTATCGTTAACAATGCGGGCGTGGCACCCTCGACGCCGATTGAGTCCATCACGCCGGACATTGTCGACAAGGTTTACAACATCAACGTGAAAGGGGTGATCTGGGGCATCCAGGCCGCGATTGACGCGTTTCGTAAAGAGGGGCATGGCGGCAAAATTATCAACGCCTGCTCGCAGGCGGGCCACACCGGGAACCCTGAGCTGGCGGTCTACAGCTCCAGCAAGTTCGCGGTGCGTGGGCTGACCCAGACCGCCGCGCGGGACCTCGCGCCGCTCGGGATCACCGTTAACGCCTACTGCCCGGGCATCGTCAAAACGCCAATGTGGGCCGAAATCGACCGTCAGGTTTCCGAGGCGGCGGGTAAACCGCTCGGCTACGGAACGGAAACCTTCGCCAAACGCATCACCCTTGGCCGGTTGTCCGAGCCGGAAGACGTGGCGGCCTGTGTCTCCTACCTTGCCGGGCCGGATTCCGACTACATGACCGGCCAGTCGCTGCTGATTGATGGCGGAATGGTATTCAACTAATAAAAAATAAGCTCTGACATGAGTTTCCCCTGCCTGAAGGCAGGGGCTTTTTTTTGTCTGTACGGCCATTGTGCATTACACTGCGCGCTGCAAAAATTGAGTTAACGATCGACAGACAGGCGGAAGCAGCAATGAACGGTACAATCACCACGTGGTTTAAAGATAAAGGCTTTGGATTTATCAAAGATGAAAACGGCGACAACCGCTATTTTCACGTGATTAAGGTTGCCAACCCCGATCTGATCAAGAAAGACGCGGCGGTGACCTTCGAGCCGACCACCAACAACAAAGGCCTTTCCGCCTATGCGGTGAAGGTGATCCCGGAAAGCAAACACCTCTATATCGCGGGCGAGCGCGTGAAGCTCACCTCGATCAAATCCTTCGTGGTGTTCAGCGAAGAAGAGCCGGTTGCGACCAAAATCGACAAAGAGAACGCGGTGCTATCGGTAGGGCTGCTGATGAACAGCATCAAGCCGAAATCCGACAAAAAAACGGGCGAGATGCGTTCGGTGAAGAAGCTGGCGATCACCACCTTCCAGAACACGACAATGATTTTCACCGAAGATGAAATTGACATCGACGCCACGGTGAAACTGCTGAAGTAATCTTTTTGCCGGGTGGCGATAGCGCTTTACCCGGCCATTTTTCGGGTCTTTTCGTTCTCTTTTTAACCTGCTATAACCATTCCCTTACCTTTCAGGGAGTCAACGCCGTGCCCGAAATCAATCAATATGGTCAAACCGTTAACGATATCGTTCCCGACTGGAAATGTGCGCGGGCGCTAACCCGCACGCCGCTGGTGGGCCAGTATTGTCGCCTGGAGCCGCTGGATGTAGACCGCCACGCGGCGGATCTGTTTGAGGCCTACGCGCTGGGGGATGAAAGCGACTGGACGTGGCTTGCCAGCACCCTGCCTGCCAGCGTGGAGGCCACCGCCCACTGGATCCTCGGTAAAGTGCTAGATGACGACCTGGTGCCTTTTGCCGTCATTGATTTACACACCGGGAGCGCGGTGGGGCTGGTGAGCTATATGGCGATTGAGCGTATGCAGGGGTCGGTGGAGATCGGCCACGTCACCTGGTCGCGCAAGATGAAAGGCACTCGCATCGGCACTGAAACGGTGTGGCTGCTGCTGAAAAACGCCTTCGAACACCGCTACCGACGGCTGGAGTGGAAGTGTGATTCGATGAATACCGCCTCGCGCCATGCGGCTGAACGGCTGGGCTTCGTCTGGGAAGGACGACTGCGCCAGAAGCTGGTGCGCAAAGGACGCAACCGCGACAGCGATATGCTTTCGATCATTGACCGCGAATGGCCGTCGCGTGACGCGGCGCTGCGCGCGTGGCTGGCGGCCGAGAATTTTGACGCGCAAGGGCGGCAGCGTCAAAAGCTGGAGACGTTTCGCTAGCTTAGGGTGAGCCGGGGGCAGCGCAGTAATCGCCTGCGCTGCCCGTCGGGCTTATTTCTCAATCATCTGCACAATCTGGTCCCGGTTAATAGCGTGCTCATTACCGGCGACGTCTTCATAGGTAATTAATCCGTTGTCATCATCCACCTCGGGTTTCCCGTGGGTGATAATCATCTCCCCGTTTTTTTTCTGTAAAACATAATCGCTGGAACACCCTGCAATGGTGAGGGTGATAAATGCCAGACTCATAATTGCGACTACTTTTTTCATCTTAATACCTGTTGTAATAAGGCCGGTCGTGGCCGAATGCGTGATTAACTTTCTGGTTAGGGAAATTGCGTGAACAGCAATACGCCATAGATGACCAGGATAAAAAACAGCGAGCCTGCGACAACGCGCCGCTCAAGTGTAGTGACCTCTTTTTTTGGATGACTTTCTGATGTTGGTAACACAGACATTTTCCCCTTTATCCGGCCAGCGTACCCGATACCCGTACGGGCAGGCCGATATGTTGAGCAATGCGCAGGACGTTATCCAGATTTGCGGAATAACAATTCCACGCGTATTCCCTGTTGAGTAATGTGTATTTCCCTGTTCCAAAGCGATGGTAAGGCAATAATTCAACGCCCAGTACGTTGTCCCGTCCGTGGATTAAAGAATAAATAAGTGTCAATAATTGCTCTGCTGATTCCGGCGCGTCATTAAAATCGGGGATGACCGGGATACGAATAATTATCTTGCGCCCCTCGTCAATGAGCCGGATCAGATTGCGCACGATGATTTTATTGCTGACACCGGTAAAGCGCTGGTGCAGCGCGTCATCCGCGCTTTTAAGATCGTACAGAATAAGATCGCAGCCCGACGTGACCTGATGGAGCGCACGCCAGGAGGCATAACCCGCCGTTTCAATCGTGGTGTGAATATCTTCAGCCTTGAGCCGGGCGATCAGCGCCTGGGCAAAATCCGGCTGGGTAGCCACTTCGCCGCCGCTCAGCGTTACGCCCCCGCCAGACTGCCGAAACCAGATCTCATCAGCCATCACCCGGTCAAACACCGTTTCAACGCTGAGCGGTTCGCCAACCACGTTGAGGGCGGCGGCGGGGCAGCGTTCTTCGCACAGCCCACAGCCCGTGCAACTGCGGTCGCGGTTCAGGCTGTGCAGCCGGTCCTGCCAGCTGTGCAGCCCTGTCGGGCACAGCTGCGCGCATTGTCCGCAGTGCAGGCAGCGTTCGGCATGGAAAAAGATCTCCCGACCGGGGTGAAGCCCTTCGGGATTTGCACACCAGGCGCAGCGCATCTGGCACCCCTTGAAAAAGACGATACTGCGGATCCCCGGCCCGTCATGTAATGAAAACCGCTGAATGTGGGTGATCCAGCCGGTGACCTGTTCAGAAGTGCCGTTGCGTGGTTCGGCTGATAATTTCATCCTGCACCTCCTTACTCAGCTCCACGAAGAAGGCGCTGTAACCCGCCACCCGAATCATCAGATTGCGATAGTCGCCGGGGTTCTGCTGGGCCTGGCGCAGGGTGTCGTCGTCCACATAGCTGAACTGCAGCTGGGCGTTCCCGAGGATGCTGGCCGTGCGCAGCAGGTGGATGAGGCTGTTCTGGCCCTCCGGTGTTTCCAGCATGCCGTACATCAGCTTGATATTGTGCACCATGCCAATATCCATCTCCTCGACGTTGATCCGGCTGACGGAGTTGATGATGGCCGTCGGCCCCAGATAATCCGTCTGTTGAGAGGGGCTGATCCCATCGGCCAGCGGCTTGCCCGCCAGTCGGCCCGAAGGCAGCGCACCGGTGATAAGGCCAAACGGCGTGTTATTCGAGATAGAAAGCGTGCCGAAGGCAAAAGGTGCATACAGCATCCGGTACTGACGGTGCTCCTGCTCCAGGAAACGCACCAGCTCGCGGGCGATCTCATCCACCGCGCGATTGTCATTACCGTATTTGGGCGCCCGCAGGCAGGCGGTCAGAATGTCGTCGTGGCCGACAAAGTTGTGTTCGAGCGCGTCCACCACCTGCTGCAGCGTAAAGCGTTGGGTCTCAAAAACCAGCGTCCTGATGGCCATCAGCGAGTTAACGCAATCTGCCAGCCCGGTCCAGATCAGCCCCGGCCCGGCGTTGAGCGCCGCGCCGCCCTGGGTGACGTCTTTGGCTGTCGCCATGCAGCCGTCGATCAGGCTCGACATCAGCGGTTTTCGGGCGTAATCGGCATGCAGCTTTTGCACAATCAGCGTGGCCTGCGCGGCTTTCCTGACGATGGCGGAGAGTTGCGTGCGAACGGCACGCTCCACGTCGTCATAGCAGCTGAACGCGGACACCTCGCCCGTTGCCGGACCACAGGGTTTACCGGCTGACGATCGCCCGTTACGCAGCGCCAGTTCGACGGCGGCGGTGAAGGTGGTGTAACCCACCGACGTCCACTGATACATTTTGCCTGCCTTCTGCGGCTCAACGCAGCCCATCAGGCAGTAGTCGCGGGCATCCTCATAGCTGAAGCCTTTGTGCAACATCATCCGGATATGCGCATCGTCGAAATGGCAGGCCGGGAAACCCATTCCGCTGCGCACCACATCGACCACCTTGCGCATAAAGGGCTGAGGCGACTGGTTGTGGATCCGCACGGCCAGGCCGGGCTGATAGATTTTTAACTGCGCCGAGCAGTCCATGATCATCAGGGTCAGCGGATTGGTGGCATCGCCGCCCTCACGCTTCTGGCCCCCGACCACGAGGTTGATAAACGGCTGATAGCCGGCGAAATACATCGCCGTAGGTTCACTGCAAATCCACAGGATCTCCGCCATCTTGATCAGCCAGCAACAGAGCAGCTCTTCTGCCTGCGCGAGTGTCATTACGCCGTCATTAAGATCCCGCTCCAGCAACGGCCAGAGGTATTGATCGACGCGGCCCAGGGAGATACCGGTTTGGTTTTCTTCCAGGGTAAAAAGAGAGTGGACGAACCAGATAGCCTGCAATGCATCGTGAAAATGGCGCGGCGGGTGTTCCGGTACGCGACGGCAGATGTCCGCCAGATGCCGCAGCTCGTCCTGGCGAAGCGGGTCGCCTTCGGTTTCAGCCAGCTCGCTCAGCCGGGCCGCGTAACGGTGGGCATAGGTCAGCACGCCATCGCAGGTGTGCAGCATCGCCGTGTAAAAGTTGAACGCCTCTGCGCCTTCCGGCGATGCCGGATCAACCGCGGCAAGCCGGGCTGCCGCCTCTTCACGGATCCCTTTTATCCCTTTAGTGAGCAGGATATTGTCGTACCCGGGGCAGGAGTCACCCCCGCCGTTTTGCGTCTTGATGGTCACATCGCAAATGCCGTCGTCGTGACACCACTCCCACAGCCCCAGAACCTGTAGCTGCGTTTGCGCCATCTCATCCAGCGAGCGGCCTTCCCAGTAGGGGAACACCTCTTCGCGAAGCAGGCGCTTTGTTTCGTCATCAATCTGATACGGGTCCTGCGCCCGCTGCGGGAGGGTATCCAGCTCGTCGGCGACCCAGCGCCAGCTGATTTCCGGCGATATCTCGCCGCCGCGTGCTCCTCCGGCCGGATGGCTCACGATCAGTTCATTATCGGCCACATACAGGGGCGCATTCTCACAGGCGCGGCGAAAAGCCAGCGCCCGGAGGAGCGTGTTATCCATGCCCGGGTTTTCTTTATAAACACGGGTGACGCTGATCGCCCGCCAGGCAGAGACAAAGGGTTTGGCCTGCAGGTAGTTATCACGAAGCTGGCGCACCCGAAGTGAAAGCGCATCGATTTTCATATTTTCTCCCGTTAAACCGCTATCACAATCAGACCGGCCACGATGCAGCAGATCCCCACCTTTTCCAGCACGCTGCTGCGCATCTGATAAAAGATGCTGCTCATCAACGCGATCATGACAATGCCAAAACCTGACCAGACGGCATAAGCGACTACCGGTGTCACCGCATCCATCAGCATTGACAGGGCATAAAAGGACATGACGTAACAGACCATGCATAAAAGCGTCACGGATTTATTTTTAAAGTTATTCGTTTGGGGTAGCAGTAGCGTACCAATAACTTCCATAGTGACTGAAATAATCAGCCAGAAGAGGTAAGTCAATAGTGTAAACATCATGATTCGTCGCGTGAGTTATTTTTGTTTAATGGCCAGGTTTAAAATTACCGTGCCGCTTATCACAAGGCAGACGCCGATCCATGCGCTCTGCGTCAGAATATAATCGAAGCAGCGTGTCTGAATATAGGTAATACTGAGTATGCCCACCGCAGACCAGATGGCATATGCTACGCCAATGTGAATTCTGCGTAACGCAACGGATAAGAAATAATAGCTTATGCCATAAAGCAGTATCGCCGTCATGCCGATAACAGGGCGCTGAAAACTATTGGATAACGACAATAACGTTGTGGCTATAATTTCAATGGATACCGCAGCAATAAGCGCGGTAACGCTTTTGGATAACGTCACGGAATAATTCTCATGCTGGTTAATAATGGGTTATGTCTTTTTTGCTAAAAAAATAGTAATTCGTCTTTGATAATAATAAAGATAAAAACACACGTCCGTGTGTTTACAGAATATACGCGCCTTCGATAATCAGACATGCCTCACCGGAGAGTGCGACGCGTCCATTGTCTTTTATCTCGCAGGTCAGCTCACCTTTGCGGCTGCCGCCCTGCTGCGCATGCAGCGTTTTTTTCCCGAGCTTCTCACTCCACAGCGGGGCGAGGAAGGTGTGTGCAGAACCCGTGACCGGATCCTCGTTCACGCCAACCTGCGGGCCAAACCAGCGGGAGCGGAAATCGACGTCGCGTGACGCTGCCGTGACCACAACGCCGCGGGTATCGAATTTTTCCAGCGCGTTGAAATCCGGCTTCAGCAAATCCAGCGAGTTTTCATCATTAATAACCACGATAAGGTCGGATGCCTGCCAGACTTCGCCCGCGTCCTCGTGAAGCCCCAGCGCCGCGAACAGGCCTTGCGGTGGGGCGATCCTGACGGGCGTCACAAGCGGAAAATCGAGTGTATAAACGCCGTTGCAGGCGGTGACGGTCAGCACGCCGCTGCGCGTATGAAAGCGCATCCGCTCGCCCGCCTCGTTACGGCTCAGCAGGACACTGGCCGCCGCGAGCGTCGCATGACCACAGAGATCCACCTCTACTGCGGGCGTAAACCAGCGCAGCCCGAAATCGTCGCCCTGTTTAATGACAAACCCGGTTTCAGAAAGATTGTTTTCCGTGGCGATGCGCTGCAGAACTTTGTCATCCGGCCACGCATCCAGCAGGCAAACCGCCGCCGGATTGCCCGTAAAAGGCCCGTTAGAGAACGCGTCTACCTGGTAAAACGGAATGCGTTGCTGCCCGTTATTTTTCACCCAATACCTCGAGATCGTTATAAACCGTATAACGTGTTATGCCCAGGGCCTGGGCCGCGTGCTGAACGCCGCCCCGCATTTTGAAAATGCCTTTAGCGTGCATTTCAGCAACGATTTTAAGCCGCTGCGCTTTCTGGATTTTCTTACCCGGAACCGAATGCTTATCAATAATTTCCTGAATAGACTGCTCAATCAGACCGCCGAGATTAATATCCTGAGCGTCTGAATCGGGACGCGTGCAGGCCATCACGGCGTCCAGGCTTTTGCGCATTTGTTCATACGGCGAGGTGTCCACGTTGATGCAGAAGGCCATCAGGGGAATACCGTCTTCGCTGAAATAGAGCGTCGAGGCGCTGTTGAGGATCTTTCCTGATAACGTCGCGGTTTTATAATCTTTTACCGTGACCGGGGTACTGTCCTGGCGGTTTTTAAGCAACAGAGCGAACCCTTTGTCCTTCTCAGGGCCGGACAGGAGATTGTCACCGGCCTTTCTGCCGCTAACGTGGCCGTTGATGATTTTGACAACCGAGCACTCCGGCCTGGTGAGGTTATGCAGCACCACCTCCTGATTGGCCGATA
Organism: Enterobacter sp. 2VL; assembly: GCF_005503595.1. Taxonomy (NCBI): domain Bacteria; kingdom Pseudomonadati; phylum Pseudomonadota; class Gammaproteobacteria; order Enterobacterales; family Enterobacteriaceae; genus Enterobacter; species Enterobacter sp. 2VL. The sequence goes on along the minus strand of NZ_SCNE01000002.1, from coordinate 519,491 downwards.
ATGTGCTTGCCAGCGCATCCATTGCCGCTTCCAGCGGCCCGGAAATCAGTTCAATCTCTTTGGCGTAATCTGATTTCATTTTTACTCCCTCGTATGCAGCGTTGTCAGATGACAGTGTAGACCTTCATGTTGATCGCCATCCCGTACGGTTGAAGGAAATCAGAAAAGCCTGGTCAGGGTAAACTATACGCTCTATGTGTAATAATCAACAAAAAGTTGTATTTGGATATTGCGGCATAAAGCCTTACGGCAAGGGCATGTCGATGGGGGACAGAAGGGCGTAAACAGAGGCTGAAGGGCAAACGCGGGACGAATTGTTGAATAATGCTAATCAATGCATTGAGGAGGCCAGAAGAAACAGGCCTCTGCAAGAGAGGCAGACTGATGAACAGGTTGTGATTAACCTATGCGCTTACGGGCTTCACTTTGCCGTGAGGGCAGGTAGTAAAGATACATCGCGCTGTGGAGGTACAGTGCATGTTCTCGGGTTCGGTGTCGCCTGGGCAGCTGGACATGTTCTGCATTACCCGCCAGAGCGTGGCGCTATGCTTATCTATCTGGATGATATTGATTTGCCGTAACTGGTCGGCAATAAGAAAGCCGCTGTTACAGACTTTAATCAAGTCGCCGGTTTTAATGAGATAGTCGCCCTTGTACCAAAGTACATATTTATGATTATGCTGAGTAATGATTGTCGTAAAAAATGTTCCTGTAATTGGACTGACAATGGTACCTAATGAAATCCAATTTTTCGACGTTACCATTAATTTACCTTTTATTAAAAACATGCTCTTTTTTAACAGGTTATCTATATTGGTAAAACGTGCAAAATAGTTATCCCCTATCAATTTGATTCTATTGTAAAAGCATCTGGCGGGCATCCTGTCAAATATTTACTGCCAGAAATGCAATAATAAAAAATAAAGTGGAAAAATTAACAAAATGAAGAGCGTATTCACAACATTTCGTTGGTTTTTTTACATGATGGAATAGGTTCACCGACCCGGGCGGATAATAAATGATCAGTGCAATGTGCTTCTTTCTTTCGGGTAGTGCAGCGTTATCGTTGCAATGTCGAGAGCGCTTAAACGAGAAATGCTCTAGCCTGGTTAGTTTTCATCCCAAATTGTTAAAACTTCCTCAACATTCCTCACGCCGTCCCGGAAATAATTGACGTGGTTTTTTTCCATAAGCACGATTTCAATGCAGGCGATGATCAGGACGATCAGCAGAGAGAAGGTGACAATCTTTTTAATCATAGTGGTGTTCCGTAAAACAAAATCGGTTTATCAACTGAAGTACGGTGCCGCATGGCGTAACCTATGGCCCTGTGCGCCATGCACAGGGCCACATTGTTTCTGGCGACTTAGGCCTGCTTATAGAGAGAGAATTTTTTGGTCACACATGCCATTGAGTCGGTATCGCCGTAAAGTGCGATAGCCACAAACTCGAGCGAATCCAGGGCGGCTTTTTGCGTGTCGCGGATCTGAATTTCGCTGGAAGGCCCCAGCATGGTGGTGGTAAAGAAATTGGTTTCTATGCCCGCCTCCTGACACTTAAGCAGCGCTGTTTTTAATTGATTGCTATTTTTTGCCTGCAGGATCACCACCGGATAGTGGCTAAGCGAGGCACGCAGCCCGCTCTCTGCATTCGGATAATCATTAAACAGCACGTTTTCGGCTTTGCGCATGATACCGGCCGCGACATGGGCGGTGGCATTCAGAAGCAGTGCCGGATCCTGTTGACGATTGACAATGACGTAGAGCTTTTTTTGGTTGTCTTCAAACATACTCCATCCCCGATAACGATATTCTGATACACACTGGCCTGGCCATCAATGATGGTGATGGTAGCCATGATAATGTAAGGACTCATGGTGCCAGGAATGATGGTCCGGGTGATGGCGATCGTGGGAAGCGTGCCCGCCGATCACACAGCCGCTGAGCATCAGGCTCATGGAAAACAGAGTGGCCTTCAGCAGGGCCTTAACGTTCAGCATTCTTTCTTTACCTTAATGACGGTCTGGGTTGCGGAGAAAATACTAACAAAAAGTTGTGTTTTCAACAAATGATTGATTGTAGTTTGACCTGTAACAAAGTGAGTGGTTCTTAGATATCCCGAAGGGGTAGAGAAAATGGTCACCGTAAGGGCAGTGGTAGAGAAGAGGGGTCATGCGACATTTATTACTGAATGACGAACAGTCGCCGAAATAAAAGAATCAGCTGACGGTGTATTATTATTTTTTTAGTAGTAATAAATGACCATCAAATATAAAAAGGTACGGGAACGTGAAACGATATTTAACGGAAAGGTGACATTATCCTAAAGACAAAATTTAGTTTAATTATGCACATTTAGTTGAATTTAAGCGCGTATTTTCCGTTGTTTCGCGCGTTTTATCGCCATATATTGTTGCCGATAGCGATGATTGTTAAGATCTTGGCAACAATTGAGAAATATTTAATCATTATATTTAAAATATATTTATCACTTCAATCATTCCTTCAATTAACTCCTTTTTCTTATTAACAATAAACCAAAATAACAGCGAAATTAATGTGTAAATTCGCAGGAATGGCTATTGTTACGGGTAACGTAAAGGTATAGAGTTTTCGCCCTGCCAGGGAGATCCACCTCTCTGGCTAAAAAGATATGACTCTCAACGCGATCTTTTTGTGAGTTTATATAGTGCATATACAGGTTAATGAAATGACGCCACGATTACAGTTCATAATTTCATTTATTATCTTTATTCTTAGCCCGATGTGTCTGTTCATAGGCTATAAAAAAACAGACAAAGAGATGAATGACACTGAGCAAAAAATCAATATCCTGATAAAGAAAAATGCGCTAATCGAGGCGATAGGCGAGGATTTCCTGTACTCTTCCACCCCCAATCCCAATCAGGGGGGGAAGTTGCGCACTACCTATCAACACTATATCACTGCGCTGAAGAGCAGTGCGCTGCCTGCGTCTATCGTTAGTCCTGAACTTGATAAAACGAAGGCGATGATGCTTGCCGCGAGTCGACATGATGTCGCTAAAATGAGAACGTACTTTGCAACGGATACCTTTGCCAGGGAAATTCAATCTGTTAACCAGCGCTCTACCCGCAGAACGACCTGGATTAAGCTATCACTGCTGCTTTGCCTCCCGCTGTTAATTTCCCTGGTGCGGACGGTTTATCATTATTACCTCACCACCCGGTTCAAGTTACTGGAAAAGGATTATTATCGGGACTCGCTGACCAAAGTGTATAACCGGAATTATTTAGACGTGGCGTTGAAATCGCACCAGTCGTCACATCTGCTGCTCGTAGACGTTGATGATTTCAAACGGGTCAATGATAAATATGGCCACTACACGGGAGATGTGGTTCTGGCGGAAATTGCCCGCAAGATCTCTCAGTCCGTCAGGAGTCATGACATTGTCATTCGATTTGGCGGCGATGAGTTCCTGGTTATGCTGCATGACACCACGCACGAAGAAGCCAAAAAGATTGCGCGCAGAATCGCCAGGCCGGAAAAAAAGACGCTGATGGTGAACCGGGAAGAAATTACCCTGCCGACCGTTTCTATCGGTATGGCTGACTTTAATGATTCATTCGTCAACAGTTTTAATTTAGCCGATAAAGCTATCTATAAAATGAAAAATAATGGCAAGGGAGGGGTATATCATGAGTAATGCGTTTAACGCCAGGATCTATCCTCTGACATTGTTGCATACCATTCTGCTGTTTTTAGCGATCACCTTCGCGACGGTTTTCTGCACCGTGTTCTTTATGCTCAAACATGCCAGTCAGGACATACTGAACACCATGAGCGATAAGATCATCAGCTCAAAGGGGGAAACGATAAAAAATACCATCAATTACTATATTGATACCCCGCGTCAGGTGAATTCCATTATTACGCATGCGCTGCAAAAGAATACCCGCGAGCATGTCGATCTGGTGAAGGTTCGTTCCGAACTGCTCAACGTCATGGAAACCGTTTTTGCAGATAACTATTACTTAAGCTCAACGGCATTTGGATCGGTTGAGGGCGACTATGTCGGTATCGCCAGGGAGTTAAGCGCACAAAACAAAGAATACCTGACGCAAAAGTCAAAAAGCACGGGTAATAACCTGACTTTTTATAGCGGCACCTCGGAAGCCTCAGGCATTGATGATGTGATTTCAGGCTATGATATGTTTCAGCGGCCGTGGTATGCCCAGGTGTATAAAGAGAAAAAATCGTCCTGGACCAATGCCTACCGCGACATGAACTCGACCAGCGCGGTAAGTATCTCTTACAGTTCACCCACCTACGATCTCAACGGGAAGTTCATCGGTGTGGTTTCAAGCGATCTTCGCTTAACGGAGCTCAATAAGTCTCTTGAGAAGATCAAACCCTTTGACGGCAGCATCCTGATCGTGGTGAATGAAAATAATCAGATTGTGGCCGCCTCTGACAGCTCTTTAACCCGGGGAGACAAACATGGGCGATTAACCGATCAGCACGGTTTTGATATCCCCTATTTGAAGGACTCCTCCCTGCCGGTGGTAAAAAAGGTAGGGCAGTTAATCGACCATAAACTCCCGGCGCGTGTATCACGTATCAGTGTCAATGATTCGCAGTATTTTGTTCTGGTACTGCCGTTAATGGATAATAACCATCTGTTGAACTGGAAAAGCGTGATTATTGTTCCTGAGAATATCATGCTTAAAGAGCTGGAGAACTTTAAATACCTCGGTTTTTTAGGCTTGTTGGGTATATTTTCGCTGGGGTTAATACTCATACTCGTTGTGGTATCAAAAGTGATATCCCCGCTTCGCGCGATATTAAATAAAACAGATGAACTTACCAGCTACCGCTGGACGTTACCGGAAGATAAGTGGGTTTTTCCCGAAATTGCCCAGCTTGAGCAATCCTTCTGGAAGCTGTCTCGTCACCTGGCGAAAAGTTTCGAAGCGCTTGAAAAGCAAATCAACCTGGATGCCACCACGGGGCTGCTCACGCGTGCAGGCTTAACCAGTAAAGAGGAAACCTTTGCGCAAAGGAATCTCCTGGCGGTTATCAGTGTTGATAACATGAACGCGATTACAAACTCCCTTGGATATGAGTATGGCAATGAATTTATCCGGGCGTTTATCGATAAAATGCAAACGACTTTTCCTCAGGGTACCCTGATATGTCGCGATGCGGTCGATAAATTCATTGCCATTTTCCCCGGGATGCATCAACACGCTGACGTGGAATGGTATCAACAGCTCATCACCAACCTGTTTACTGATAAATACCATCCGAAGGAGTCCCTGCCTAAGAAGTTTGTTTTTACCGGTTATGCGGGGGCTGTCCTGAGCCGGGTGACGAAAAGTACGCTGACGGAAGCGATAATGAACGCCGGGATTGCGCTCGAATACGCCCGTAAAAGCACGACCTGTCATGCCATGCTGTTTACAGAGTCCATGCACGCTCAGGAAGTCTATAACCTTCAGTTACATGAAAACTTAAGCCGGGGCATCTATAACCAGGAGTTCCATCTGGTTCTGCAGCCTATTGTCGATCTCAGCACCGGGCAATGCACTGAGGGCGAGTGCCTGATACGCTGGCATTCCAAAGAGATGGGGATTGTGCCGCCTGACAGGTTTATCGCGCTTGCGGAAGAGACGGGATTAATATTGCCTTTAGGTAACTGGATTATTGAGCACGCCTGCCTTGAGCTGGCGGATCTGATTACGCGTGGCGCGTCAGACGATTTTAAACTGCATATTAATATTTCCGCCAGACAGCTGCTGAGCGCGGATTTCGCCTGGTTTTTACTGGACGCCATTAAATCAAACGGTTTGAAGAACCAAAATATTTGCATCGAAATCACCGAAACGGTACTGCTTCAGGAAATTGAGCGTACCCGGAAAACGTTGCAGTATCTTCGCCGACACGGCATCACTGTGGCTATCGATGATTTCGGCTCAGGCTTTTCCAGCCTCTCTTACCTGAATATTTTACCGTTTGACGCGGTGAAGATAGATCGTACCTTTACGGCGGGTGTGTTAACCGATCAAAAATGCGAGTCAATTATCTCCTCTATCGTGACGTTAACCAACGGGTTTTCCGTTCCGCTTATCGCTGAAGGCATTGAAGATGACGCTACACGGTTGAAATTAATTGACCTGGGGTGCATGAAAGCGCAGGGCTATTATTTTAAAAAACCCGCGCCGTTCAGCGACTTTGTATGCAGTAAAGGCAACATTATCTTATAAAATTTTTTGCTTCTGAGTGGTTCAGGGGCGCATTACGTAACGGGAAATAACATGAGATTTGTGTGTTTGATCGTCTTCGCCACGATCCTGACGGCATGCGGCGTGCTGCATCCCTTCGGCAATTCCGCGGTGTACCAATCCTATTACGCATCTGCAGAAACGGGGCTGGAGGGGCACTATATCTGTATGCGAAATCTGCTTAGCGCCGCGGGGTATGAGGTGGAAACCATTATCCCCGAGCGGGACAGCCCTAACTTTTTTGATATTGAGAAAGGGGGCGAGCGGATTGCGCAGATAGATATGTACCAGTTGACGGGGGAGAAGGGGATTAGCATCACCCTGATTGCGGGGTCGAAACAGACCAGCGCGGACATTGACCGGACGATCGCCTCGTGCGTTAACGATTAAGCGGTAACAGGGGCCTGCGTTAGCAAGCCCCTCGGCACGTTACCGGCGCACCGGTGCGCCGTTCGCCACATAATAGGCTGCCGTGCTTTTCGCCAGCGGCTCGCGCCCGCGGATCGCATCGGCAATTTTCTCGCCAATCATAATGGTGGTGGCGTTCAGGTTGCCAGTGATGATTTGCGGCATGATCGACGCATCCACCACGCGTAACCCTTCCAGCCCGTGAACACGGCCTTCGCCGTCTACCACCGCCATCTCGTCGTAGCCCATCTTGCAGGTGCCGCACGGGTGGAAGGCGGTTTCAGCGTGGTTACGCACGAACTCGTCCAGCTGCTCGTCGGTCTGGCACTCCACGCCCGGGCTGATTTCCCGGCCACGGTATTTGTCCAGCGCGGGCTGGTGCATGATCTCGCGGGTGATGCGGATCGCGTCGCGGAACTCCTGCCAGTCCTGTTCATGGGACATGTAGTTAAACAGGATCGCCGGATGCTGATGCGGGTCGCGGGATTTGATCCGCACGTGCCCGCGGCTCGGCGAGCGCATGGAGCCGACGTGACACTGGAAACCGTGCTCTTTCACCGCGTTCGAGCCGTTGTAGTTAATCGCCACCGGCAGGAAGTGGTACTGAATGTTCGGCCACGCGAACTCCTCGCGGCTGCGGATAAACCCGCCCGCTTCGAAGTGGTTGCTTGCGCCCACGCCGGTGCCGCCAAACAGCCACTCCGCGCCAATTTTCGGCTGGTTCCACCACTGCAGGGCAGGGTAGAGGGAGACCGGCTCTTTGCACTCGTACTGGAGATACATCTCCAGGTGATCCTGCAGGTTCTCACCCACGCCGGGTAAGTCATGCACCAGCGGAATGTCGAACTGCTTCAGGAGTTCAGCGTTGCCCACGCCGGAACGCTGAAGGATCTGCGGAGAGGCAATCGCCCCCGCGCACAGCAGCACTTCTTTGTTCGCCGTTGCTTTCGACGGGATAGTGCTTTCGCCCTCCAGCCACTCGACGCCCACCGCACGTTTGCCGTCAAAGATAATGTGATCGGTCATGGCGTGAGTACGGATGGTCAGGTTCGGGCGCGGTTTCGCCTGGTCCAGATAGCCGCGTGCCGTGCTGGCGCGTCGGCCCTGCGGCGTGACGGTGCGATCCATCGGCCCGAAGCCTTCCTGCTGGTAGCCATTGAGATCGTCGGTGCGCGGATAACCCGCCTGCACGCCCGCTTCCACCATCGCCTCAAACAGCGGGTTCACGCCCGGTTTGGAGGTGGTAACGCTCACCGGACCGTCGCCGCCGTGGTAGTCATTCGGCCCCACGTCGCGCGTCTCCGCCTTGCGGTAGTAGGGCAGGCAGTTGAGATAGCTCCAGTGCTCCAGCCCAGCTTCCTTCGCCCAGTTATCCAGATCCATGGCGTTACCGCGCACGTAGCACATGCCGTTGATCAGCGATGAGCCGCCCAGCCCTTTACCGCGTCCGCACTCCATGCGGCGGTTGTTCATATACGGCTCTGGTTCGGTTTCATACGCCCAGTTGTAGCGCTTGCCCTGCAGCGGAAACGCCAGCGCGGCGGGCATCTGGGTGCGGAAGTCAAAACGGTAATCCGGGCCGCCCGCTTCAAGCAGCAGTACGGTGGTGTTCGGATCTTCAGTCAGTCGTGTTGCCAGCACGTTGCCGGCAGAGCCGGCTCCAATAATGATGTAGTCAAATTGCAAATAAACCTCCCGGTTAAAATATGGACTGGAATTTACCCATCTCAACCTGGATGGACTTCACCTGGGTATAGCTCTGGAGCGTCATCACCCCGTTCTCGCGGCCAATGCCGGAGTGTTTATAGCCGCCGACCGGCATCTCCGCAGCGGATTCACCCCAGGTGTTGATCCAGCAGATGCCCGCTTCGAGCTGGTGGATTGCACCGTGGGCGCGGTTCAGATCGGCGGTGACGATACCTGCCGCCAGGCCGTAGTCGGTGTCGTTGGCGCGACGAATGGCTTCTTCGTCAGTGTGATAGGTGAGAATGGACATCACCGGCCCGAAGATCTCCTCGCGCACGATGGTCATCTCGTCGGTGCAGTCGGTGAACACGGTCGGGGCCACCCACGCGCCGTTGTCAAAGCCTTCACCTTTCAGCACGTCGCCGCCGCACAGTACGCGCGCGCCTTCCTCTTTGCCTTTGGCGATGTAGCGCAGCACGTTGTCGCGGTGCGGGAAGCTGACCAGCGGGCCAAAGTTGGTGTTTTCATCGAACAGATCGCCCGCACGGATGCGATTCACGCGCTGGACAATTTTCTGCTCAAATGCGGCTTTGTATTTCGCAGGCACAAACACACGGGTGCCGTTGGTGCACACCTGACCGGAGCTGAAGAAGTTGGCCATCATGGCGATGTCTGCCGCGAGATCGAGATCCGCATCGTCGAAAATAATCAGCGGTGATTTGCCGCCCAACTCCATCGTCACCTCTTTCAGGGACGAGGCCGCCGAGTTCGCCATCACCTTTTTGCCGCTGGCGACGCCGCCGGTAAAGGAGACCTTAGCGATGCCCGGATGTTCGGTCAGGAACTGGCCGGTTTCTGCCCCGACGCCCGGCAGGACGTTAAACACGCCGTCCGGCAGGCCCGCCTCGGTGTAAATTTCGGCAAGCTTCAGGGCGGTGAGCGGGGTGACCTCGCTCGGTTTGAAGATCATCGCGTTGCCCGCCGCCAGCGCCGGCGCGGATTTCCACAGGGCGATCTGGATCGGGTAGTTCCACGCACCGATCCCCGCCACCACGCCTAACGGCTCGCGACGGGTGTAAACGAACGAGGTGTCACGCAGTGGGATCTGGCTGCCTTCCAGCGCCGGGATCAACCCCGCGTAGTACTCCAGCACGTCCGCACCGGTGACGATGTCGACGGTGCTGGTTTCAGAAAACGCTTTACCGGTATCCAGCGTTTCGAGTTTTGCCAGCTCGTCGTTACGCTCGCGCAGGATCTCCACGGCGCGGCGCAATATGCGCGAACGCTCCATAGCGGTCATCGCCGCCCAGATCTTTTGCCCGCGCTGTGCGCTTTCTACCGCGCGATCGACATCCTCGCGACCGGCGGCCTGGACCGTCGCCAGGACGTCACCGTTGGCCGGGTTGATGGTCTCGAAGGTGCGACCGCTGGTGGCGGATGTATAACCACCATTGATATAAAGCTGCTGTTCTGCCATTCGGGACATACTTACTCCTCGGTTAATCGGTCGGTAAATGCTGGCTGATAAAGTGGCTGGTGAGCGACTGGGCCAGGGTTTTATCCAGCGGTTTGCCGCTGAGGGCAGCGCGTAGCCACAGCCCGTCGATCAGGGCCGCCAGCCCGTAGCCTGCCTCCTGCGCCTGGTCACGCGGCAGTTCACGACGAAACTCGTACACCAGGTTCGACAGCAGGCGGCGGCTGCTCACCTGCTGCAATCGGTAAAGCATCGGCTGGTGCATGCTGCTCGCCCAGAAGGCCAGCCAGGCTTTCATTGCCGCGCTGCTGACCTGGGTTTCATCGAAGTTGCCGCTGACAATTGCCTGCAAACGCTGTTCGGCGCTGCCGTGCGGTAAGGCGTGCAGACGGTTCAGCACCGCGTCGCGCAACTGGCCCGTGATGTCGCGCATGGTCGCTTCCAGCAGGCCGTTTTTGTCTTTGAAGTAGTGGCTGATGATCCCCGTGGATACCCCCGCCCGGCGGGCGATCTGCGCCACGGTGGCGTCGTGCATTCCCACTTCATTAATTGCTTCCAGCGTGGCGTCGATCAGCTGCCTGCGCCGGATCGGCTGCATCCCCAGTTTGGGCATTTTTGCCACTCCATTCATCAGCGTTGGTAATACATTAAAGCGGTTTTTGATTGGACGTTCAATATAAAATGTGTCTTAATTGTTGCGGATTTGGATTTCAATAGTTACAAAAACAGTGGGGATACTGGATGACAGACCTTTCACAGGACAGAGAAAAAGACAAAATCAACCCGGTCGTTTTTTATACTTCCGCCGGGCTGATTTTGTTGTTTTCCCTGACGACGATCTTCTTTCGTGATTTTTCTGCCGAGTGGATCGGGCGCACCCTGAACTGGGTGTCGAAAACCTTCGGCTGGTACTATCTGCTGGCGGCGACGCTCTATATCGTCTTCGTGGTGTGCATTGCCTGCTCGCGCTTCGGTTCGGTGAAGCTCGGGCCAGAGCAGTCAAAGCCCGAATTTAGCCTGCTGAGCTGGGCCGCCATGCTGTTTGCCGCGGGCATCGGTATCGATTTGATGTTCTTCTCGGTGGCCGAGCCGGTGACACAGTATATGCAGCCGCCGGAAGGGGCGGGGCAGACCATTGAGGCCGCGCGCCAGGCGATGGTCTGGACGCTGTTCCACTACGGCCTGACCGGCTGGTCGATGTACGCCCTGATGGGGATGGCGCTCGGATACTTTAGCTATCGTTATAATTTGCCCCTGACCATCCGCTCTGCGCTCTATCCGATTTTCGGCAAAAAAATTAACGGGCCGATTGGGCATACCGTGGATATCGCGGCGGTGATCGGTACCATCTTCGGCATCGCCACCACGCTGGGGATTGGCGTGGTGCAGCTCAACTACGGGTTGAGCGTGCTGTTTGATATTCCGGATTCGATGGCGGCCAAAGCGGCGCTGATTGCGCTGTCGGTGATTATCGCCACCATTTCGGTTACCTCCGGCGTGGATAAAGGTATCCGCGTGCTCTCCGAACTGAACGTCGCGCTGGCGCTGGGGCTGATACTGTTCGTGCTGTTTATGGGCGACACCTCGTTCCTGCTCAACGCGCTGGTGCTTAACGTCGGCGACTACGTGAACCGCTTTATGGGCATGACGCTGAACAGCTTCGCCTTTGACCGCCCGGTGGAGTGGATGAACAGCTGGACGCTGTTCTTCTGGGCGTGGTGGGTTGCCTGGTCGCCGTTTGTCGGCCTGTTCCTGGCGCGTATTTCGCGCGGGCGCACCATCCGCCAGTTCGTGCTGGGAACGCTGATTATCCCGTTCACCTTTACGCTGCTGTGGCTGTCGGTGTTCGGCAACAGCGCGCTGCACGAGATTATTCACGGCGACGCGGCCTTTGCCCAGGAGGCGATGGCGCACCCGGAGCGCGGCTTCTACAGCCTGCTGGCGCAGTATCCGGCGTTCACCTTTAGCGCCTCCGTGGCGACCATTACCGGCCTGCTGTTCTACGTCACCTCGGCGGATTCCGGCGCGCTGGTGCTGGGGAACTTCACCTCGAAGCTGAAGGACATCAACAGCGACGCGCCAAACTGGATCCGCATCTTCTGGTCGGTAGCCATTGGCCTGCTGACGCTCGGCATGCTGATGACCAACGGTATTTCCGCCCTGCAGAACACCACGGTGATCATGGGGCTGCCGTTCAGCTTTGTTATCTTCTTCGTGATGGCCGGGCTGTACAAATCGCTGAAGGTGGAAGACTACCGCCGCGAAAGCGCCAGCCGCGACACCGCCCCGCGCCCGATGGGCTCGCAGGACCGCCTGAGCTGGAAAAAACGCCTGTCGCGCCTGATGAACTACCCCGGCACGCGTTACACCAAACAGATGATGGAGACGGTCTGCTTCCCGGCAATGGAAGAGGTGGCCCAGGAGCTGAAGCTGCGCGGCGCGCACGTCGAGCTGAAAAGCCTGCCGCCGGAAGAGGGCGAAACCCTGGGGCACCTGGATCTGCTGGTGCATATGGGCGACGAGCAGAACTTTGTCTACCAGATTTGGCCGCAGCAGTATTCCGTACCCGGGTTTACCTATCGCGCACGCAGCGGGAAATCAACCTACTACCGGCTTGAGACGTTCCTGCTGGAAGGTAGCCAGGGCAATGACCTGATGGATTACAGCAAGGAGCAGGTGATTACAGACATTCTGGACCAGTATGAACGGCACCTGAACTTTATCCACCTGCACAGAGAAGCGCCGGGAAATAGCGTGATGTTCCCGGATGTGTGAGGAGTGAAATGAAGTGAAAATGCGGGGCCGAGGTGATACCACGTTGGCCCCGTTTTTATGCATATTCATATGCGATAAATGGGTTCGACGTGTAACCCGTAGCGCTTATGCCGGGTGTCGGCGATGCCTTACCCGGCCTACAATCCACTCAGAGAAGCAGAATAATACTCAATGAGGTTTTCTTGTCGCGAGTTTTTACCCGAAAGTCGAATATATTTTCTGCTTTCCGGGTACCTGGCGCTGTATCCTAATAGAGAGATATTGCGTCATCAAAATAATTAGCGCGGATTTTATTAATTATGGCGTGCTTTCTTCCTTCTGCGCGGGTTTCATCCATGCATCCCCATAAAGAATATTCCCTTTTACATAATTCCATTGAATACTTCGGAATCGTAGTCCTACCACTTCATGCATATTCGGCGCTGAGCTGCCGGGGTAATAGACATGTGTGAAATCCAGAGATGAGATCACCACGCTGTCAAGCGTAATGGTGTAGATCTCTCTTTCTACTCCCGCTTCAACAATTTCATAATATTTGATAATGGCTTTTTGCAGACGTCTGCCCTCGCAAGCAGCAACGGCAAGATAGGGGCTGACTTTATCTAATTGCTTATGCAGAGTAACCGGTCCGTGCTGCCGTGTTCCGGTCATATTGCCGGTATGACTGTCGACTGCCTGCTTTATGCCGTAACTGCTGTTCATGATCTCGATAGCGCCTTCACGGCCTGGCATCATGCAGTCGCCCTGGACAAGCATTCCATTCTCATCGTAGAGAAATAAGTAAGCGGGTAAAGACATTACAATCCTCCTAAATTAGTAATCTGTCCATCATTGTCAATAAAGAATTCATGATGATAATTTTTATTGTTTAAACCATAGCTAATAACATAGGTATAGCCATACGCCCAATTCACCTTTATGCAACTATCAGGATAAGACAAATTTAGTATATTACGACCCGAACTAACGATATTAGTAATATCAGGGCCTTTGCTGGAATCAATAGTGTAATAGTTCACGACATCTTTTTTATCAATACTAAAACATACATGGTCACCGCCAATAAAAGTAGCTCTGGGATGAGATAAAGACGGGCTACCAGGACACCCCGTCAGGATAATAGCTAATGGGAAGATGAGTGTAATAGTTTTCATCCTGGAAATCCTTTTAAAATTGTTTTGTATTTTTGTAGGAGAGAATAAACGGGTTCATTCGAATTAATATTTCGATATTTTGGCAGGAATTTATATTTTTCAAACCCATAAAATTGTAATAACCAGTAGTCACTTACGATCGATGCTTGCTGTTCTAATCCGTAATGCAATAGATCGACTTTATCTAAACTGTAGGAGTAGTCAGCAATACCAGAGAATAATCCCCTTGTTCTGACAAACATCCCTTTTTGGGCTTGCCAGACATGCATCATTTCATGCATGAAGAGATGTTTTTTATCTAGCAGTGTTTCTAATGAAAAATCTGGGGAATAGGTGTCTTCTCTAAACCACATTTCACCGTTGGGAGTCATCGCTACGTTTACAGGTTGCAAATTAAAGGGAAGATAACTTTCCCTGTGCACCCACACCAGATGATAAAGGATGCTGTAACCATAAAGCGTCTTCGCGAGGGCGATTTCACCCATCGTGAGCTGTCGGACCCCTCCCGGGTTAATCGGCGTTCCCGATGTGGGGTAAATCCTTTCGTTAACAGGCATGCCAAATCCCTTTATTTTTTATGGGTATTGGCTGTAAATCTTACTCCGGAGTGAGAGAGAAAAAAGAACGCACTATTCCTAAAACTACCCACTGACAGCCATCGCTGACATAACTTTAATGATAACCATTTTCATTTAAATATAGCCTGTGCTATACAATATAGCACGGGCTAATTGTGCTTTGATTTTAACCATATCAGGAGACGTCTGCGATGCACCCACTGCAAGGATTGAAAAGACTGCTGCTTGGCGCGCTGTTCACCGCCGTGACCACCACTGGCGCGGTAGCGGCTGAAAAGTTCCAGGTCATCACCACCTTTACCGTTATCGCTGATATGGCGAAAAACGTGGCAGGGGACGCCGCAGAGGTCACCTCTATCACCAAACCAGGCGCGGAAATCCATGAGTATCAGCCGACGCCGGGCGACATCAAGCGCGCTCAGAAGGCGCAGCTGATCCTCTCGAACGGCATGAACCTTGAACTGTGGTTTAAGCGCTTCTATCAGCACCTCAACGGTGTGCCGGAAGTGGAGGTGACGAAAGGCATTACGCCGATGGGCATTACCGAAGGGCCGTATAATGGTAAACCGAACCCACATGCGTGGATGTCACCCGATAATGCGCTGATCTACGTCGATAATATCCGCGACGCGCTGGCGAAATACGATCCGGCTAACGCCGATACCTATGCCCGCAACGCCGAGGCCTACAAGCAGAAAATCACCCACACCCTTGAGCCGCTGCGCAAGCAGGTGGCGGAGATCCCGCAAGACAAGCGCTGGATGGTGACCAGCGAAGGGGCATTCTCCTATCTCGCCCGGGATCTGGGGCTGAAGGAGCTGTATCTCTGGCCGATCAACGCCGATCAGCAGGGCACGCCTCAGCAGGTGCGTAAGGTCATCGACAGCGTTAAGACGAATCATATTCCGGCGATATTCAGCGAAAGCACCGTCTCCGACAAGCCTGCACGGCAGGTGGCGCGCGAAACGGGTATCCACTACGGCGGCGTGCTGTACGTGGACTCCCTGAGCGCGGAAAACGGTCCGGTGCCCACCTATCTTGATCTGCTGAACGTCACCACCCGCACCCTGGTACAGGGCATCCGCGACGGCATGAAGGAGTAACTATGCACGAGGGGATTGTCGTAAAGGACGTCACCGTCACCTACCGCAACGGCCATACTGCGCTGCGCGAAGCGTCGTTCAGCGTACCGGGCGGGTCGATTGCCGCCCTGGTCGGGGTGAACGGGTCCGGTAAATCGACGCTGTTCAAGGCGGTGATGGGCTTTGTACGCGCGTCGGGTACGATTTCCATTCTCGGGATGCCGCCCTCGCTGGCGCTGCGCAAGAATCTGGTGGCCTATGTTCCGCAATCCGAGGAGGTCGACTGGTCATTTCCGGTGCTGGTTGAGGATGTGGTGATGATGGGGCGCTACGGCCACATGGGGTTTATGCGCCGTCCCAAAGAGAACGACCGGCGCATCGTGGCGCAGGCGCTGGAGCGTGTCGATATGCTCGATCTGCGCCACCGGCAGATTGGTGAGCTGTCCGGCGGGCAGAAGAAACGTATCTTCCTGGCGCGCGCCATCGCCCAGCAGGGGGAGGTGATCCTGCTCGACGAGCCATTTACCGGCGTGGATGTCAAAACCGAGGCTAAAATTATCGACCTGCTCCGCGAGCTTCGCGACGAGGGCAAAACCCTGCTGGTGTCGACCCACAACCTCGGGTCCGTGACCGAATTCTGCGATTACACGGTGATGGTCAAAGGCACCGTGCTGGCGAGCGGCCCGACGGAAACCACCTTCACCGCAGAGAACCTTGAGCGCGCGTTTAGCGGCGTGCTGCGCCACGTGGTATTGAGCGGCTCGGAGGAGCGCATCATCACCGATGACGAGCGGCCCTTCGTCACGCACCGCCGGGAGGGAGCATGAACGCGCTGCTGGAACCGTTTGGCTATGAGTACATGCTCAACGCGATGTGGGTCTCGGCGATGGTGGGCGGGCTGTGCGCGTTTCTCTCGTGCTACCTGATGCTCAAAGGCTGGTCGCTGATCGGCGATGCGCTGTCGCACTCGATTGTGCCGGGCGTTGCGGGAGCGTATATGCTTGGGCTGCCGTTTTCGCTCGGGGCGTTTTTATCCGGCGGGCTGGCGGCGGGCAGTATGCTGTTTCTTAACCAGCGCAGCCGCCTGAAGGAGGATGCGATAATTGGCCTGATCTTCTCTTCCTTCTTCGGGCTGGGGCTGTTTATGGTGTCGCTGAACCCCACCTCCGTGAACATCCAGACTATCGTGCTGGGCAATATCCTCGCCATCGCGCCGGAAGATATCCTCCAGCTGTCGATCATCGGCGTGGTATCGATGCTGGTCCTGCTGTTCAAATGGAAGGATCTGATGGTCACCTTTTTCGATGAGAACCACGCGCGGGCGATCGGCCTGCGTCCGGAGCGGCTGAAGATTTTATTCTTCACGCTGCTGGCGGTCTCGACGGTGGCGGCGCTGCAAACCGTCGGCGCATTCCTGGTTATCTGCCTGGTGGTGACCCCCGGCGCGACGGCGTGGCTGCTCACGGACCGTTTCCCGCGCCTGCTGATGATTGCGGTTGCCATCGGGAGTATCACCAGCTTCCTCGGCGCGTGGGCGAGCTATTATCTCGACGGCGCGACCGGCGGCATTATCGTGGTGGCGCAGACCCTGCTGTTTCTGCTGGCGTTTGTCTTCGCGCCGAAGCACGGCGTACTGGCTAACCGCCGACGGGCGCGTGCGGCGCTGGAGGTGCAGCCATGATGACCCTGTTACTGGAACCCTTCCAGTTTGCGTTCATGAACAACGCATTGCTGATTTCGCTGATGGTCGCCGTTCCCTGCGCGCTGCTATCGGTGTTCCTGGTGCTGAAGGGCTGGGCGCTGATGGGAGATGCCATGAGCCACGCGGTCTTCCCCGGCGTGGTGCTGGCGTGGATGGCCGGTCTGCCGCTGGCGATCGGGGCTTTTGTCGCCGGGCTGTTCTGCGCGGTGGCAACGGGTTATCTCAAGGACAACAGCCGCATCAAGCAGGACACCGTGATGGGCATCGTCTTTTCCGGTATGTTCGCCGCCGGGCTGATTTTGTACATAGCCGTGAAGCCGGAAGTGCACCTCGACCATATTCTGTTTGGCGATATGCTGGGCATTAACGGGGCGGACATGCTGCAAAGCGGCATCGTCGCCGCGCTCATCGCGCTGGTTATCGGCGTGAAGTGGCGGGAGTTTCTGCTGTTTTGCTTTGATTATCAGCAGGCGCAGGCCAGCGGATTACGCACGCGCTGGCTGCACTACGGCTTGCTGTGCATGGTTTCGCTGACCATTGTCGCCACGCTGAAAGCGGTGGGGATCATCCTGTCGATTTCACTGCTGATTGCCCCGGGGGCGATTGCGGTGCTGCTCACCCGACGCTTCCACGTCGCGCTGCTGGTGGCGGTGGCGGTCTCCGGGCTGGTGTCGGTCTGCGGGGTATATCTCTCGTTCTTTCTCGACAGCGCGCCCGCGCCGACCATCGTGGTGCTGTTCGCGCTGGTGTTTATTGTTACCTTTGCGGCAACCAGCGTTAGCGCGAAGCGGCGGGAACGGGCGGGAGCAGTGTGATCAGCGTGTTGCCGTCGCGCAGCCAGTACAGCGTGAAGGCATCATCCTGCGCAAACCCCGCCAGCGGGCGGGTCAGCGCCAGCGTCAGGCTCGTCTCGTCGAGCGCCGTGACGCGAGCGCTGTCAAAGCCCATCATCGCGTGAACCTGTGAAAACAGCGCCTTAAAGAGGCTCTCTTTGGCGCTAAACGCCAGCGTCAGCGCCTGCGCAAACGGCAGGGCGGCGTGGCGCAGCAACGCGTCCTCGGCGGGACTCACTATCCCGTCTTTGATCTCCTCCGCTTCGTCATCCGCGAGGATGATTTCCCCGTCGATACCCGTTAGCCCGCTTTGCGTGACAACGGCCAGCGCCCGCGTGGCCGTATGGCTGATGCTGCCCGTCACGCCGACAGGCCACAGCGGCTCCCCGCTGCTGCCGATAGCCGGTATGGATGTGATGCCGTAGTCCCGCAGGGCATGGGCGGCGGCGAGGCGGCCGGCCAGGTGTTCGGCTTTCCGTTTGGGCGCGGCGTGAGCCAGCGTATCGTGATGGGGGAGCCAGAGAAGATCGGCGTCGGTGACGGTTGCAGGGTTGAAGATGATTTGATGGACCGCGTGTCCGGCAAGACGAAATGTGGAGTGGGTGGTGCGCATGTTTTGTCCTGACGTTGTGGAGTTGTGCGGCCTGATGCCCTCACCCCGACCCTCTCCCACGGGGAGAGGGAGAAAAACGAAAACCCGCTCGTTCGAACAAAGGTGAGGGGGAAAATTAAAAACGGCAACCGAAGTTGCCGTTTTGCGTTCACCTTAGAAGTGCGTATTCACGCTCATGTACCAGGTTCGGCCTGGTTCATTATACGTATAGGCGCCTGCACCGTACATATACGCCCCGGTGGTGGTGTTGCCGGTAGTCTGGGCATTCCCCGCGCGCCACTGGCGCTTGTCGAACACGTTATCCACGCCGCCGGTCAGGCTGACGTTTTTGGTCACGTCCCAGGTCGCGCTCAGGCCAACAATGCTGTACGGGCTGACTTCGTCTTTCTCAGACCCGGTAACCGGCTGGCCTTTGTAGTTGTACTTCTTCGGCTGCTGCTTGCCGTACCAGGTGAAGGTCGACTGCAGGGAGACGTCCTGACGCACCTGCCAGCTCAGCGTAGAGTTCAGCGTGTACTCCGGGATAATCGACAGACGGTCGCCGGTCTCTTTGTTCTTACTCTGCAGCATGTAGGTAATGTTGTTGGTCCAGTTGATCGTGTCGCTGACCGGCACGTTCAGGGAGCCTTCAAGACCTTCTACCACCGCTTTCGGCACGTTTTCCCACTGATAGATATCAGTGGACACTTTGCTGGTGGATGTCTGGCCGATTGGTGCATAGCCCGCTTCAATCTTGTCGCGGTAGTCGTTGCGGAACCAGGTCACACCGGCCAGCCAGCCGTCGTGTTTCCACTCAAGGCCAATCTCTTTGTTGATGCTGGTCTCGGCTTTCAGATCGTCGTTACCCATCATGTAGCAGCCCACGCCGTCGGAGCTTGCGTAGCAGCCCTGGCCTTTACTGTACAGCAGGTAGTTCGGGTTGGTCTGATACAGGCTCGGGGCTTTATAGGCGCGCGCGATACCCATCTTCAGGGTGAAGTCGTCGCCCAGACCTTGCGACAGGTTCAGGGACGGGCTCCAGTTGTTGCCAACGATGGTGTGATGGTCGAAGCGCAGCGCCGGGGTCAGCATGGTGCTGTCGGTCAGCTCCATGTTGTTCTCGGCAAACAGCGAGAAGATCTCCGCCGAGGAGTACGGGCTGCGATCGTCGCTCATGCCGGGAATAGTGCCGCCCTGCTGGGCCTGCGTATTAGAGGTCGAGTCCTTCATACGCTGCTGGTTCCACTCGGTGCCGAGCGTCAGGTTCTGGTTGACGAGGAAATCAATTGGCAGGTTGATCTCACTGTGCAGCATCACGTCGGCCAGGTCGGTGTCGGTGAATTTATTGCTGTTGAACAGACCTTCAAGGCCGCCCGCCAGGCCTTCGCCCAGACGCGAGTTGCGGGTGTGCTCGTACTGCGCCCAGTTGCTGGTGGTAATGCCGTTATCCCAGCCGCCGTTCCAGGTCACCGCGAAATTCTGGCGATAAATACGGTTAGTCTCTTTACCGTAGTTTTTCTTCACCAGGCCGCTCGAGCTGTTGTCGTTGTTGGTGTTCTGGGTGTCGCCGGCGTAAAGGTTGTTCTGGCGGCTGTAGCCCGCCTCAAACTCCAGGGACTGCATAGGCGCAAAGTCCCAGCGCACCACGCCGTTGATGTCTTTGTTCTCGACCCCTTCACGGCCTGCCGGCAGCGTGTCGGCGTAGGCACCGGTACGGTCGGACTGATGGCCCTGGTTAATGTCCCATGCATCGGCCTGGGTTTTATCGAGGTTACCAAACATGCGGAAGCTGAAGTCGCCGCCCAGTGGGCCGCTCAGGCTGAAGTTGGTGCGCTTGGTAGACCCTTCGTCCTTGTGTTCCGGGGCGTTCAGGTAGGTGTTCCAGGAGCCATGCCACTGGTCATCGAATTTTTTGGTGATGATGTTCACCACGCCGCCTGCCGCACCGTTACCGTAGCGGGCTGCGGCCGGGCCGCGGATCACTTCGATGCGCTCGATCATCTCTGGCGGCACCCAGCCGGTGTCACCGCGGGTATCGCGCTCGCCGCGCCAGCCGAGTCGGATCGAGTTGCGGCTGGTAACGGGCTTGCCGTCGATCAGGATCAGGGTGTTTTCCGGCCCCATGCCGCGAATGTCAATCTGACGGTTGTTGCCGCGCTGGCCGCTGGTGGAGTTACCGGTCAGGTTTACGCCCGGCATGGTGCGGATGATTTCGGCGACGTCGCGAGCGGGCGGGTTTTTACGGATTTCATCAGCCGTGATGGTTGATACGCCGGGTGCCTGCAGATTCTGCTCTGCGGCGGTGATCACCATCGTGTCTTCGTGCTGCGCGCTGGTGGCGGTGTCGTCAGCCAGCGCAGGCATCGCGACGCCGTAAATCCCTAAGTTGACCAGCAAGGCCAGAGAGTGAATCTTCTTATTCATTGTACGTCCTGCTTTTCGCGCCGCATCCCCTGGTCTCCGTTCCCGAAAGGGAGAGGAGGCGGCATGTTGTCACCCGCCATTGCGTAAGCAGCCCTGTCCTCGAGCGCACACAATTCGTGGCATGATTAATTTATGAGCGCGCTTCCCACAGCGCGGGCACTACGCTATTGCAAATGCAAATAGTTATCAATAATATTATCAATAATATTATCAATAATTTTTGTCTTACAACAAAAAATGACTCGTTAAACATGAGGTTATAGTGACGGCGTTAACAACGGGAAGTGAAGCCTGGTGGCAGTCGAAAACCGGGCCGGAGTGGGTTCGCGACGGAGAGAAGTATCGCGTCACGTTCTGGTGGCGCGATCCGGCGGGCACGCAGGCCACATCGCCGACGCAGCGCGTCTGGCTCTATATCACTGGCGTTACCGATCACCATCAAAATGCTCGTCCGCAGTCTCTCGAACGCCTTCCCGATACCGATGTCTGGCAGTGGCAGGGCGAGTTCAGCCCCGAATGGCGCGGCAGCTACTGTTTTATCCCTTCTGATAACGAACACGATTTTGCCGACGCGGTGTTTGCGGGCGAACAGCCGGACCGCATGGCGCTGCGTGAAGGCTGGCGCAAGCTCCTCCCGCACGCGGTATCCGACCCGCTGAACCCGCAGAGCTGGCGCGGCGGGCGCGGTCACGCCGTCTCGGCGCTCGAAATGCCCGAGGCCCCGCTTCAGCCGGGCTGGAACCATCCTGAAACGCCTTACACCCGGCCTGTTTGTATTGAATGGAACAGCGCGCGGCTGGGCAACCGCCGCCGCGTCTGGATTTTTACCACCGGTGACGCCAGCCCCGAACGCCCGCTGGCGGTGCTGCTCGACGGCCAGTTCTGGGCCGAAAGTATGCCCGTATGGCCTGCGCTGACGGCGCTTACCGCGGCGCGCAAGCTGCCGCCTGCGGTTTACGTGCTGATCGACGTCATTGATACCGCGCACCGCAGCCGCGAACTGCCCTGCAACCCTGCGTTCTGGCTGGCCGTGCAGGAAGAGCTTCTCCCGCAGGTGAAAGCCATGACGCCCTTCAGCGACCGAGCCGATCGTACCCTGGTGGCGGGGCAGAGCTTCGGCGGGCTGTCCTCCCTTTATGCGGGCCTGAACTGGCCGCAGCGGTTTGGCTGCGTGCTCAGCCAGTCCGGCTCCTTCTGGTGGCCGCACCGTGGCGCGCAGCAGGACGGGCTGCTTATCGAACAACTCAAAGCGGGTGAAAAAACCGCACACGGGCTGCGCATTGTCCTTGAGGCCGGGCGCAACGAGCCGCTTATCTTCCGCGCAAATCAGGCGATTTACGCCGAACTACAACACACACAGCAACCGGTTATCTGGCGTCAGGTTGACGGCGGACACGATGCGCTTTGCTGGCGCGGTGGGCTGACGCAGGGGCTAATGACCCTCTGGCAGCCGCTTATTCACTAACGGAGTCTGTATGGAATTCAGCAATCCTTTCGATAATCCGCAGGGACAGTTCGCCATTTTGCGTAACGACCAGGCGCAGTACAGCCTGTGGCCGCAGCAGTGCGATCTGCCCGCAGGCTGGCACGTGGTCTGCGAGCCGCAGTCTCAGGAAGCGTGCCAGCAGTGGCTGGCCGAACACTGGCAAACCCTTGTGCCGCCTCATTTTGCGAAGGAGAGCGTATGAACCGTCTTCCTCTCGTCGCCGCTCAGCCGGGCATCTGGATGGCAGAGCAGCTCTCCTCCCTGCCAAACGCCTGGAGCGTGGCGCACTACACCGAGCTTAAGGGCGACATCGACGTGCCGCTGCTGGCAAAAGCCATTGTCGAGGGCATGATGCAGGCCGATACCCTGCGCACGCGTTTCACCGAAGATAACGGCGAAGTGTGGCAATGGGTTGATGAATCGATGATTTTAGCGGCGCCGTCGGTGGTAAGCGTCGGTTCGCATGACGAAGCCGTGGCGCTGATGGAGGTCGACCTTCAGCAAAACCTGCGCGTGGACGGCGGTCAGCCGCTGGCGTTTCATCAGCTGATTCAGGTAGGCGAGGGGCACTGGTACTGGTATCAGCGCTATCACCACTTAGTGGTGGATGGCTTCAGTTTCCCGGCCATTACCCGCCAGATCGCCGCGATTTATCGTGCCTGGAAAAACGGTGAAGCTACCCCAGCCTCGCCGTTCACGCCATTTGCCGAGGTGGTGGAAGAGTATCAGCGCTATCGCGACAGCGACGCATATCAGCGCGACGGTGCCTTCTGGGCCGAACAGCGCAGGCAGCTGCCGTCTCCGGTCTCGCTTTCCGCCGCGCCGTTGCCGGGTCGGGCGGCCACCACTGATATTCTGCGACTGAAAATGGTTGCTGACCGCCACGCGTTTAGCCAGCTTGCGCAGGCCGCAGGGCAGGTGCAGCGTACCGATCTGGCGCTTGCGCTGGTGGCCCTGTGGCTGGGCCGCCTGACCGGGCGACTGGACTACGCCGCCGGGTTTATCTTTATGCGCCGCATGGGTTCCGCAGCGCTAACCGCCACCGGGCCGGTGCTCAACGTGCTGCCGCTGGCGGTAAATATCGATCCGCAGGCGCGCCTGCCGGAGCTGGCGCTGCGCCTGGCGAACCAGTTAAAAAAAATGCGCCGTCATCAGCGCTACGACGCCGAGCAGATCGTCCGCGACGCCGGGCGTGCGGCGGGAGACGAGGCGCTGTTTGGCCCGGTACTGAACGTCAAGGTGTTCGATTACCAGTTGAATATCGACGGCGTGGAGGCCACCACCCACACGCTGGCGACCGGCCCGGTTAACGACCTTGAACTGGCGCTGTTCCCGGACGAGCAGGGAGGGCTGAGCATTGAGATCCTCGCCAATAAACAGCGCTACGATGAGGCGACGCTTAAGCGCCACGTCGCGCGCCTGAACGCGATGCTGGCCCAGTTTGCGGCCAATCCGGACCTGCGCTGCGGTGAGGTCGAGACCGTTTCGGAGCCAGAGTACGCACAGCTCGCGCGCATCAACGACACCGGGCATCACGTACCGGCAACCACGCTGGCAGCGCTGGTCGCGGAGCAGGCGAGCAACACGCCGGACGCCCCGGCGCTGGCGGATGCGCACATTGAACTGAGCTATCGCCAGATGCGCGAGCAGGTCGTCGCGCTGGCGAAACTGCTGCGTGAACGCGGCGTGAAGCCGGGCGACAGCGTGGCGGTGGCGCTGCCGCGCTCGGTGTTCCTGACTCTGGCGCTGCACGGCATCGTCGAAGCAGGCGCCGCATGGCTGCCGCTCGATACCGGCTACCCGGACGATCGCCTGCGGATGATGCTGGAGGACGCGAAGCCTTCGCTGCTGATTACCACCGACGAGCAGCTGGCGCGCTTTAGCGATCTGCCTATCGCCTCCTTTAGTTACAACACACTATTGCCGGGCACGGATGTTGAACCTCTGCGGCTGGTGACGCCGGAGCAGACCGCGTACATCATCTTTACCTCCGGTTCGACAGGCCGCCCGAAAGGGGTGATGGTGGGGCATACCGCCATCGTCAACCGCCTGATGTGGATGCAGGATCACTACCCGCTGACCGCGCGCGACGTGGTGGCGCAAAAAACGCCGTGCAGCTTTGACGTATCGGTGTGGGAGTTCTGGTGGCCGTTTATCGCCGGGGCGAAGCTGGTGATGGCCGAGCCGGACGCGCACCGCGATCCGCAGGCGATGCAGCGCTTTTTCGCGCGCTACGGCGTGACCACCACCCACTTTGTGCCGTCTATGCTGGCGGCGTTTGTCGCCTCGCTGACCCCGGAAACCGCTGGCTGCTGTAAAACGCTCGATAAGGTGTTCTGCAGCGGCGAAGCGCTGCCAGCCGGGCTGTGCCGTGAGTGGGAGCAGCTTACCCACGCGCCGCTGCATAACCTCTACGGCCCCACGGAAGCGGCGGTGGACGTGAGCTGGTATCCGGCGTTTGGCCCGGAACTGGCGGCGGTCGAGGGCAACAGCGTGCCGATTGGCTTCCCGGTCTGGAACACCGGGCTGCGTATTCTGGATGCGATGATGCGCCCGGTGCCGTTTGGCGTGGCGGGCGATCTCTATCTTACCGGCATCCAGCTGGCGCAGGGCTATCTTGGCCGCCCGGACCTCACCGCCAGCCGCTTTATTGCCGACCCGTTTGCCCCCGGCGAGCGGATGTACCGCACCGGCGACGTCGCCCGCTGGCTGGAGAACGGCGCGGTGGAATATTTGGGGCGCAGCGACGACCAACTGAAAATTCGCGGGCAGCGTATTGAGCTGGGCGAAATCGACCGCGCGATGCTGTCGCTGCCGGACGTAGCGCAGGCCGTGGCGCACGCCTGCGTGATCAACCAGGCGGCGGCCACGGGCGGCGATGCCCGTCAGCTGGTGGGCTACGTCGTCTCTGAATCCGGCCTGCCGCTGGATCGCGATGCGCTGCTGGCAGCGTTGAAAGCGCAACTGCCGCCGCACATGGTGCCGGTGGTGCTGCTGCAAATCAGCGCGCTGCCGTTAAGCGCCAACGGCAAGCTGGATCGCAAGGCGCTGCCGCTGCCGGAGCTGACCCGTACCCCCTCTGGGCGCGCACCCGAAACGGCAACCGAAATCGCCGTTGCCGGGGCGTTCTCCGCGCTGCTGGGCTGCGAGGTGAAGGATATCGAGGCCGATTTCTTTGCCCTCGGCGGACACTCGCTGCTGGCAATGCGCCTGGCGGCACAGCTGAGCCGCACGTGTGAACGCAAGGTCACGCCGGGGCAGATCATGGTCGCCTCGACGGTCGGCAAGCTCAGCGAGCTCTTGGGATCGCAGATGAGCGACGAGCAGGCGCAGCGTCTGGGGTATGAAACCCTGCTGCCGCTGCGCGAAAGCGACGGCCCGACGCTGTTCTGCTTCCATCCGGCGTCCGGTTTTGCCTGGCAGTTCAGCGTGCTGGCGCGCTATCTCAGCCCGCGCTGGTCGATTATCGGCATTCAGTCCCCGCGCCCGAACGGGCCGATGCAGCAGTGTGCGGATCTGGACGGCGTAATTGAACATCATCTGAAGACGTTGCGTAAGCAGCAGCCGCACGGGCCGTACTACCTGTTTGGCTACTCGCTGGGCGGCACGCTGGCGCAGGGCATTGCCGCGCGCCTTAGCGAGCAAGGTGAAACGGTGGCGTTCCTCGGCCTGCTCGATACCTGGCCGCCGGAAACCCAGAACTGGGCGGAGAAAGAGGCCAACGGTCTGGATCCGGACGTGCTGGCTGAAATCGAGCGCGAGCGCCAGGCGTTTATTGCCGCGCAGCAGGGGCAAGGCTCCAGCGAGCTGTTTACCGCCATTGAAGGTAATTACGCCGATGCGGTGCGGCTGCTCACCACGGCGCACAGCTCGCGGTTTGATGGCAAAGCGACGCTGTTTGTCGCCGAGCGCACGCGCACGATGGATCCGCAGGTCGCCTGGGCACCGTGGGTGGGTGAGCTGGAGGTCTACAGCCAGGATTGCGCCCACGTGGATATCATTTCACCGCAGGCGTTTGAGGGGATAGGACCGGTGTTGAAGGGGATATTGGGGTAGAGCATATGCCCGGTGGCGCTGCGCTTACCGGGCCTACGGGGGCAAAATGTAGGCCGGGTGAGGCGAAGCCGCCACCCGGCGATTACCGCCGACCCAGCGGCACCACCAGCGGCGTACCCGCCACCGGATCCTCAATAATCATGCAGCGCATGCCGTAGATCCGCGCGATCAGATCCGGCGTCACAATCTCTTTCGGCGCGCCCTGCGCCACGATCTCGCCGTCGCGCAGGGCAATCAGGTGCGTGGCGTAGCGGCATGCCTGATTCAGGTCGTGCAGCACCGCCGCCAGGGTATAACCCTGCGTGCGGTTTAGATCGCTCAACAGCTCCAGCAGGTCAATCTGATGGCTGATATCCAGCCACGTCGTCGGTTCGTCCAGCAGCATGATCGACGTCTCCTGCGCGAGGACCATCGCAATCCACGCGCGCTGGCGCTGGCCGCCGGAGAGGGTATCCACGCTCTGCTGAGCAAGATCGGTGATGCCCGTTGCGCACATGGCCCGGTTGACCGCGTCGTCATCCTCTTTGCGCCAGCGGGTGAACAGCGGCTGGTGCGGGTAGCGCCCGCGCGAAACCAACTCCTGCACCGTGATGTCGCCCGGCGTCGTCGCGTTTTGTGCCAGCAGCCCAATACGTCTGGCCACTTCTTTACTGGCGAAGCGCTGGATCTGCTCCCCGTCGAGGAACACGCTGCCCGCCACCGGCGTCATCAGGCGGCTGAGGGTGCGCAGCAGGGTCGATTTACCGCAGCCGTTGGGGCCGATAATCGCCGTAAAGTGGCCGTCCGGAATGGCGACGGTCAGGTCCCGGGCAACGATCTTTTTGCCATAGCCGAGGGTTAAGTTTTCGCCGCGCAAGCGGGGGGTTGAGTCTGTCATTTCTTGCGTGACTCCTGAACGAGCAAGACGATGAGGTAAATCCCGCCAAGGCTGACGGTCACTACCCCCACCGGAAGTTGATACGGCATAAACAGCTGCTGGGCGCAGAGATCGGCGGCCAGCAGCAAAAGCGATCCGCACAGCGCCGCCTGGGTTAAGCCCCAGCGCGCGGTGCCGCTGACCCGCCGCGCTATGTGCGGGGCCACCAGCGCGATAAACGAAATCGGCCCGGCGATGGCGGTGGCAGCGGCGGTGAGCAACACCGCAACCAGCATCAGCAGCAGGCGTGAGCGCTCGACGCCCACCCCGAGTGCGCTCGCGGTGTCGTCGCCCATCTCCAGCAGACGCATACGCCGCACCAGCAGCAGCGCGCCGATGAACATCAGTAAAATCAGCGGCGCGGCGGGCCAGACTTTGCCCCACGTCAGGCCGTTAAGCGAACCGGCATACCACAGCCCGGCGGAGACCGCGGTCTCCAGCGAGGCCTGTAACAGCAGCCAGGTGTTGAACGCCATCAGCATGGCGCGGATGCCGATGCCGATGATGATCAGCCGGAAGGTGTCGATGCCGTTGCGCCAGGCCAGCGCCCAGATAAGCAGCGAGGTTAAAATCCCCCCGGCCATTGCCGTAAAGGTGATGGCCGTCAGGTGCTGACCAAACAGCACCATCGCCACCAGCACGCCGCTCCACGCCCCGGTATTGAGGCCCATCACGTCCGGGCTGCCAAGGGGGTTGCGCATCAGCGACTGGAAAATCGCGCCGCTGACCCCGAGCGCCGCGCCGACGAGGATCGCCATCGCTACCCGCGGAAGTCGCCACTCCGTGACCACCATCGTGATATTCCGTGGCGCACTGCCGAACAGGGCATGTAAGACCTGAGTGAAATCGAGCGTCACCGCGCCGCTGCGCAGGCTCCAGGCCGCAAGCAGCACGGTGGCGACCGCCAGCAGAGACACGCTGACCGCTAAACGACGGGATGGGGCCATCATGCGCCACCTCCGCGCCTGCGGCGGACAAGGAATATCAGCACCGGCGCACCGATAAAGGCGCTCACCACCGAAACGCGCAGTTCGCCGGGCACCAGTACGCGCCCCAGAATATCGGCGAACAGCAACAGGGCCGGGGTTGCCAGCAGGGTGACGGGCAACGACCAGCGGTGATCGGCCCCCACCAGCCAGCGCGCCATGTGCGGCATCATCAGGCCGATAAAGGCAATCGGGCCCACCACCGCAGTGGCGCTACCGCACAGGACGGTAATCGCCAGTAAGCCGATTAACTGCGTGCGCGCCACGCGGTTGCCAAGCGCGGTCGCGGTGTCGCTGCCAAGACTCAGGCTGTTCAGCGCCCGGCTTAAAAACAGCGCCACGGCGGCGGCAATGATCACCGGGATCACCACCACGCTGAGCGTTTCGAGGGTGCGGATATCCAGCGAACCAGCCTGCCAGAAGCGTAATTGATCGTAGACGTCGGGGTTAAGCAGGGCGATGCCGTTAGATAACCCTTCCAGCACCGCCGCCAGCGCCACGCCTGCAAGGGTTAAACGCACCGGGCTGAGCTGGCCGCCGCCCTGGCTGCCGGTAAAGGCGACCACCAGCGAGGCCGACAGTGCGCCGCAAAAGGCCATCACCAGCTGTTCTGACGGTGAAGTGAAGCCGAACAGCGCCGCGCCAAGCACGATGGCAAAGCTGGCACCGGCGTTCACGCCGAGAATACCGGGGTCGGCTAATGGATTACGGGTAAGGGTTTGCATCAGGGCACCGGCAAGGCCGAGGGCGCCGCCCGCCAATAGCCCGGCAAGGGTGCGGGGTAAACGGGCATCAAGCACGATAATGCAGTCGGCGCTCTGACAGCTGCCGGACAGCGCATCAACAATCACCGACGCGGGAAGCGGCTTCGCGCCGACCAGCAGGCTGAGTGCCATCGCGAGGAGTAACAGCAGCAATAAAACGGGCACGGCAATGGCGCGCACCGCAGAAGAGGAAAACGACATAGCAACATCCATGATTTGATAATGATAGTAATTATCGTTATCTATCTTATTTGGCTATGTTAGCATGTGCCGCCATGAAATTGGTAGAAATACACTCAAGGCCTTGTCATGAATCAAAAATCCTGGCTGCTCAATCTAAGCCTGCTGAAGACCCACCCGGCGTTTCGTGCCGTCTTTATCGCCCGCTTTATCTCGATTTTATCTCTCGGCTTGCTCGGCGTGGCCGTGCCGGTACAGATCCAGGCCATGACCCACTCCAGCTGGCTGGTGGGGTTGTCCGTCACCTTAACCGGCGGGGCGATGTTTATCGGCCTGATGGTCGGCGGCGTGCTGGCGGACCGCTACGAGCGTAAAAAGCTGATCCTGCTGGCGCGTGGGACCTGCGGGGTGGGGTTTGTCGGGCTGTGTCTGAACGCCATGCTGCCGGAGCCATCGCTGATCGCGATTTACGCGCTGGGGCTATGGGACGGCTTCTTTGCCTCGTTAGGCGTGACGGCGCTGCTGGCGGCCACGCCTGCGCTGGTGGGGCGCGAGAATCTGATGCAGGCCGGGGCGATCACCATGCTTACCGTGCGTCTCGGTTCGGTGATTTCGCCAATGGTGGGGGGATTATTGCTCGCCACCGGCAACGTGGCATGGAACTACGGGCTGGCAGCGGCGGGGACCTTTATCACCACGCTGACGCTGCTGCGTCTGCCGCAGTTGCCGCCGCAGCAGCAGCCGCGCGAGCACCCGTTGAAATCGCTGATGGCGGCGATCCGCTTTCTGTTCAGCAACCCGCTGATTGGCGGCATTGCGTTGATTGGCGGCCTGCTGACGATGGCGAGCGCGGTGCGTGTGCTGTATCCGGCGCTGGCGGGCGAGTGGCAGATGAGCGCTTCGGAGATTGGTATATTATATGCGGCGATCCCGCTCGGCGCGGCCTGTGGCGCGCTGACCAGTGGAAATCTGGCGCACAGCGCGCGGCCAGGGCTGATCGTGCTGCTGGCGACCCTGGCGGCGTTTATCGCGATTGGCTTCTTCAGCCTGATGCCGGTGTGGGCGCTGGGCGTGCTGTGTCTGGTCATTTTCGGCTGGCTTAGCGCAATCAGTTCGCTGCTGCAGTACACCCTGATCCAGACCCAGACGCCGGAAGGGATGCTGGGCCGCATCAACGGCCTGTGGACCGCGCAGAACGTGACGGGCGATGCGATTGGCGCGGCGATCCTCGGGGGATTAGGCTCGATGATGACCCCGGTGGCGTCGGCGAGCAGCAGCGGGTTTGCATTAGCCCTTGTTGGCGGGATTTTAGTGCTGGCGCTGGTGGAGTTGCGGCGGTTCAGGCAGGAGAGTGCTCCGGCGTGATTTGCCGGGTGGCGGCTTCGCCTTACCCGGCCTACATTTTGCACCCGTAGGCCCGGTAAGCGAAGCGCCACCGGGCGCAGGCATTACCCAAAAATTGCCTCTAAACGCTGCAACACCAGCATCGCGCTGTAATAATCCAGGCGGAAGGTTTCCGTCCCCAGCGCCCAGACGCGCTTGTTTTTCACCGACGGTAAATGGGCCAGCAGCGGATTGGCGTAAATCGCCTCTACATCCTTCTGGTCACCGGCAAACAGGAATAACCCTTCACCGTTCAACCCCGTCGCCAGGTTTTCTCCCCCCAGCTGAATAATGTCGTGGCGTTTACCCTGGCTTTTGGAGGTTTGCAGCCCGGCGGGGAGGTTGGCCAGCGTAAAGCCCAGCTGGTGCAGCAGCTTGCCCTGCGCGGACTCCGGGGTCCACAGGTTGGCGCTGTGCGCGGCGGCAGTGTAGACGATGGCGTTCACCGGCTGCGGCGGCAGCGTTATCTGCTGTTGCACCTGCGCGAGCTGTTTATCAAACGCGGCGATGCGTCCGGCGGCCTGCTTTTCCTGACCGGTAATGGTCCCCAGCTGTGTCAGCAGTTCCTGCCAGCTCTTGTCGTCGTAGTTAATGACAAGCGTCGGCGCGATGGCGGAAAGCTGGTCGTAAAGCGCCAGCGCGGAATCCCCGCCGGTGGCGCTGATCAGGATCAGGTCCGGCATCTGGGCCGCTACCGCTTCGGCGCTCGGTTCGCCAATGTATAACCGCGCGAGCTTACGTTGTCTGGCGACATCCCCCCACTGACGCAGAAATCCTTGCGCATCGGCCACGCGGTTGTTTGGCGTGGTGGCTCCGCTGGCAACCACCGGCGCGTCAATCGCCAGCAGGGAGCCGGTTAAGGTCACGCTGGTAGAGACAATGCGCGTCGGTTTGCTCTCAAGGGTGTGAACGCCGTGGCTGTCGCTCACCTGACGAGGCCAGTCGGCGGCGGCAGCTGAGGTTAGTCCTAAAACAAAAAGTGCTGTTAAAAGAAGGGCATTACGGCAAATGGCAGGGAATTTCACAACGCGGCATCCTGTTTTTGTTGAAGTTAATGCTTCTCATTTTCATGATTGCGCGAGAGGGATGCAAGCGTTAGTCGCACAAGTTGCTTGCTCTGCGGTTGACACCGGGGCGCTGTGCGATTAGGTTAGCCGTCGAAAATATAAATGATAATCATTATTACTGCTTTTATCATTTTAGGAGGATGATATGGATACGTCATTGGCTGAGGACATCCAGCACACCGCGACCACGCTGCAATCAGACAGCTTTTTCTTTATGTCGCCTTATCGCAGTTTTACCACCTCAGGCTGTTTTGCCCGTTTCGCTGAGTCCGCCGTCGGCAGCGACGATCCGGCCGGCCATTTCCAGCAAAAATTAGCCCAGGCTTTCGGGCACGCAAAAGCCAGCGGCATTGCCCATCCGATCATGGTGGGTGCCATCCCGTTCGATACCCGCAAACCGTCGTCCCTGTTTATCCCACAACGCTGGCAGACCTTCTCTCGCCCGGCGCGCCAGCAGTCTTCCCGCTATTTCTCCGGCGCACAGACGCTGAACGTGGAAAAGCGCACCGAGATCCCTGCTCAGCCCGTGTTTGAAGAGATGGTCGCCCGCGCTGCGGCGCTGACCGCCACCCCGCAGGTGAATAAGGTCGTGCTGTCGCGCCTGATTGATATCGAGACCGACAAAACCATTGATAGCGGTGCGCTGCTTGAGCGTTTGATCGCACAGAACCCGGCAAGCTTTAACTTCCACGTTCCGCTGGAGGACGGCGGTGTGCTGCTTGGTGCCAGCCCGGAACTGCTGCTGCGCAAAGAGGGTGCGCACTTTAGCTCGCTGCCGCTGGCAGGCTCCGCGCGCCGTCAGCCGGACGATGTGCTGGATCGCGAGGCGGGCAACAAGCTGTTGGCCTCTGAAAAAGACCGCCACGAGCACGACCTGGTAACCCAGGCGATGAACGCCATTCTGGCACCGCGCAGCCATCAGCTGACCATGCCGTCTTCTCCGCAGTTGATCACCACGCCGACGCTGTGGCACCTGGCTACCCCAATTGAAGGCGAGGCGCGTGAAAACGAAAACGCCCTGACTCTGGCCTGCCTGCTGCACCCGACCCCTGCGCTGAGCGGTTTCCCGCATCAGGCGGCTAAACAGCTGATCGCCGAGCTCGAGCCGTTTGACCGCGAGCTGTTCGGCGGCATCGTTGGCTGGTGCGACAGCGAAGGTAACGGCGAGTGGGTGGTGACCATCCGCTGCGCGCGCCTGCATGAAAATACCGTTCGCCTGTTTGCCGGTGCGGGCATTGTGCCTGCCTCCTCGCCGGTGGGTGAGTGGCGTGAAACCGGAGTGAAACTCTCCACCATGCTCAACGTATTTGGCTTGCACTAAGGACGCATCATGACCATTCCCTTTACCCGCTGGCCCGAGGATTTTGCCCGACGCTACCGTGAGAAAGGCTACTGGCAGGATCTGCCGCTGACCCACATCCTGACGGATCAGGCCAACAATGACGCCGTGGCCATCATTGACGGCGAGCGTCGGCTGACCTATCGCGCGTTCAATCAGCAGGTCAACAACCTGGCCTCTGCGCTACAGGCTCAGGGGATCGTGCGCGGTGAAACGGCGCTCGTTCAGCTGGGCAACGTGGCTGAGTTTTACATCACCTTCTTCGCCCTGCTGCAAATCGGCGTTGCGCCGGTGAACGCGCTCTTTAGCCATCAGCGCAGCGAGCTGAACGCCTACGCCGCACAGATTAAACCGGCGGTGCTGATTGCCGATCGCCATCACCCGCTGTTTGCCGATGAAGCGTTTCTCAACACCTTCGTGGACGAACACCGCTCGGTTCGCGTGGTGCTGCTGCGCGGCGATAAAGGCGAACATGCGCTGGAAACGGCGATTGCGCGCCCGGCGGATAATTTCATTCCGACCCCGACGCCTGCCGATGAGGTCGCGTTCTTTCAGCTCTCCGGTGGTAGCACCGGCACGCCGAAGCTTATCCCGCGTACGCACAACGACTACGATTACAGCATTCGTCGCAGCAATGAGATTTGCGGCATCACCGCCGATACCCGTTACCTGAATGCGCTGCCCGCGGCGCATAACTACGCCATGAGCTCGCCGGGATCGCTCGGCATCTTCACCGCTGGCGGCTGCGTGGTGGTGGCAAATGATCCAAGCGCTACGCTCTGTTTCCCGCTGATTGAACAGCATCAGATCAACGTCACCTCGCTGGTTCCGCCTGCGGTCAGCCTGTGGCTACAGGCGATTGCCGAAGGGGCGGGGAATGCGCAGCTGCGCTCTTTAACGCTGTTGCAGGTTGGCGGCGCTCGTCTGTCTGCCACCCTTGCCGCGCGTATTCCCGCCGAAATTGGCTGCCAGCTTCAGCAGGTGTTCGGCATGGCCGAGGGGCTGGTGAACTACACCGCGCTCGACGATACGCCGGAGCGCATCATGAATACTCAGGGCCGCCCGATGTGCCCGGACGACGAAGTGTGGGTGGCGGACGAGCACGGTAATCCGTTGCCGCGCGGAGAAGTCGGACGTTTGATGACGCGCGGGCCGTACACCTTCCGCGGCTATTTCAACAGCCCGGAGCACAACGCCAGCGCCTTTGACGCCGACGGTTTTTACTGCTCCGGCGACCTGATCGCCATCGACGAACAGGGCTATATCACCGTGCAGGGGCGCGAGAAAGATCAGATCAACCGCGGGGGCGAGAAGATCGCCGCTGAGGAGATCGAGAACCTGCTCCTGCGCCACGAGTCGGTGATCCACGCAGCCCTGGTGAGCATGGAAGACAGCCTGCTCGGCGAGAAAAGCTGCGCGTATCTGGTGGTCAAACAGCCGCTGCGCGCGGTCGAGGTGCGTCGCTTCCTGCGCGAGCAGGGCGTTGCCGAATTCAAACTGCCGGACCGCGTGGAGAGCGTTGACGCGCTTCCGTTAACGCCGGTCGGTAAAGTCGATAAGAAACAGCTGCGCCTGTGGCTCGCGGAACGCGCACAGGGCTGAGGAAAAAAATATGGCTATCCCAAAATTAACCGCTTACGCGCTGCCAACCGCCGCAGACCTGCCGAACAACAAAGTGAACTGGGCCTTTGAGCCAGAGCGCGCCGCGCTGCTGATCCATGATATGCAGGAATACTTCCTGAACTTCTGGGGCGAAAACAGCGCAATGATGGCGCAGGTGGTGGCGAACATCGCGAGACTTCGCGATTACTGCAAAGAACACAACATCCCGGTTTACTACACCGCCCAGCCGAAAGAGCAGAGCGACGAAGACCGTGCCCTGCTGAACGACATGTGGGGGCCGGGCCTGACCCGTTCGCCGGAGCAGCAGCGAATCGTCGCTGAACTGACGCCGGATGAAGCCGATACCGTGCTGGTGAAGTGGCGCTACAGCGCGTTCCACCGCTCGCCGCTGGAGCAGATGCTCAAGGAGACCGGCCGCAACCAGCTGCTGATCACCGGCGTTTACGCGCACATCGGCTGCATGACCACCGCCACCGACGCGTTTATGCGCGACATCAAGCCGTTTTTCATCGCCGATGCGCTGGCAGATTTCACCCGTGACGAGCACCTGATGTCGCTCAGGTATGTGGCAGGGCGTTCCGGTCGCGTGGTGATGACCGACGAACTGCTGCCGTCCGTTCCGGCTTCGAAAGCCGCGCTGCGTGAGCTTATCCTGCCGCTGCTGGACGAATCCGACGAGCCGATGGATGACGAAAACCTGATCGACTACGGACTGGACTCGGTGCGCATGATGGCGCTGGCGGCGCGCTGGCGCAAAGTGCATGGCGACATCGACTTCGTGATGCTGGCGAAAAACCCGACCCTTGATGCCTGGTGGGCGCTGCTTTCCCGCGAGGTGAAGTGATGGCGGGATTTGATTTTACCGGCAAAACCGTCTGGGTTACGGGCGCGGGTAAGGGCATTGGCTACGCGACGGCGCAGGCCTTCGCGGAGGCCGGCGCACAGGTTACCGGGTTCGATCTGGCGTTTCCCTTGACGCATTATCCGTTTGCCACTGAAACGCTGGACGTAGCCGACGCCGCGCAGGTTAAAGCGGTGTGCGGACGGTTGCTGCAGAGCACCGCGCGTCTTGACGTGCTGGTGAACGCCGCCGGGATCCTGCGCATGGGCGCGACTGACCAGCTCTCGCAGGAGGACTGGCAGCAGACCTTCGCGGTCAATGTCGGTGGTGCGTTCAACCTGTTCCAGCAGACGATGGACACCTTCCGTCGCCAGCAGGGCGGGGCGATTGTCACCGTAGCGTCTGACGCGGCGCACACTCCACGCATCGGGATGAGCGCCTACGGTGCCTCGAAGGCGGCGCTGAAAAGCCTGGCCCTGACCGTCGGGCTGGAACTGGCGGGCAGCGGCGTGCGCTGTAACCTGGTTTCCCCTGGCTCAACGGATACCGATATGCAGCGCACCCTGTGGACCAGCGACGATGCTGAACGCCAGCGTATCCGTGGCTTTGGCGAGCAGTTCAAGCTTGGCATTCCGCTGGGTAAAATCGCCCGTCCGCAGGAGATCGCCAGCACCGTGCTGTTCCTGGCGTCCGATGCCGCAAGCCATATCACCCTGCAGGATATCGTGGTGGACGGCGGCTCCACGCTGGGGGCGTAAGATGATCTGGAAACGTCATTTGTCGCTTGAGGCACTGAACGCCACCAGCCAGAACACGATGGTGGCGCATCTGGGCATTGTCTATACCCGCCTTGGTGATGACAGCCTGGAAGCGGAGATGCCGGTGGACGCCCGCACCCATCAGCCGTTTGGCCTGCTGCACGGCGGAGCCTCCGCTGCGCTTGCGGAGACGCTCGGTTCTATGGCCGGGTTCCTGATGACCCGCGACGGGCAGAACGTGGTGGGAACGGAGCTGAACGCCACGCACCACCGCGCCGTGGCGCAGGGCAAGGTGCGCGGCGTGTGTCAGCCGCTGCATCTGGGGCGCACCAGCCAGAGCTGGGAAATCGTGGTTTTCGACGAGCAGGGACGGCGCTGCTGTACGTGCCGGTTGAGCACGATGGTGCTGGGGTAGGGTTGTGCCTGAATTGCCGGGTGGCGGCTTCGCCTTACCCGGCCTACATGCAGAGGGTAGGCCCGGTAAGCGAAGCGCCACCGGGCGGTGCCTTACAGCATCGAAACAACCCGTTTCAGCAACCGGATCCGCGGTTCAATCGACGCTTTATCCAGCCACTCCGCCGGGCTGTGGAAGCCTGCGCCAATCGGCCCTAAGCCGTCGAGCGTCGGAATGCCGAGCGCCGCGGTATGGTTGGCGTCGCTGCCGCCGCCGACCGCCTGCCAGGTGATGGCGATGTTTTCTTCTTTCCCCGCGTTCTCAACGAGCTGCATCAGCTGCTGAGTTGACTCCCCGGCCGCCATGGCTGGCTTATGATTCACGCGGCTTAGGGTGGTGGTCACGCCCTCTAAAAAGCCTTTTTCGCACAGCGCTTCAAGCGCCTGATTCACCCGGTCGTATTCATCGTTTTCCCAGAAACGCACGTCGAGTTCAGCCGTGGCGCTGTCGGCCACCACGTTGGCCGCGCTGCCGCCGTTAATAACCCCGACGTTCAGGGTGGTGCCGCGCGTCCAGTCGGTGAGCGAATTTATCGCGGTAATCGCGTGTGCCAGCGCGGTGATGGCCGAGCGGCCTTTTTCCGGATCGTTACCCGCGTGCGCCGCCACGCCGCTAAAGGTGAGGTGATAGCCCGCCATGCCTTTGCGCGCCTTCACCAGCGAGCCGTCGGCGCGGGCCGCTTCGCACACCAGCACGCAGCGAGCGCGTTTTGCCAGCCCGCCGATCCATTCATGGGAATAGACCGAGCCGGTCTCTTCGTCCGGGTTCATCGCCACCGCAATCGACAGACGATCCTTGTCCGCCGCGTCCAGCGCGCGCATTGCCCACAATATATTCAGAAGACCGCTCTTCATATCCGATACGCCGGGGCCGTACAGCCGCGTCTCATCCTCGCGCATCGGGCGTTCGGCCACGGTGCCGGGGGCAAACACGGTATCGAGATGGCCAACCAGCAGCACGTCAAACTGCTCCGCTCCGGGACGGTTGCTGACAAACACGCCGGGGCCGACCTTGTCGCCCAGATTAACCTGCTCGGTGTGCCAGCCTTCGCGCTGCCAGAGCGCCTCAATAATGCCTGCCACGGTGGCGACGCCGGCGACGGTCTGGGTGCCGCAGTCGACGTTTACCAGGGTTTTCAACTCTTCAATGTATTGGTCAAGATTCATGTTCACGTCCTGTTCAGAAATGATGTGCATCAGCAGCTCGGTAAAAACGTTGCGTCATTCTGGCCGGGTTACGTGCAAAAAAAATGATACAAATCATCCCGTAATAACGTGCCTGGCTGAAAAAGGTAAAAGTGTGACCGCTGACGGCGCGAAAGTGATCGGCTTAACACTGTGGTGTAAATGTCTGGTACGACCCCACATTATTGCGTTTCAGAGTTGTTAAATTTTGGCGGGTGTTCTAGAAACAAAATGTAACATCTCACTGTTTCACAACAACGGACACCAACTATGAACAACTCAGGGAAATACCTTCTGTGGGCAGGGCTCTCCGTTGTGGGAGCCTTTGCCCTGGGCTATATCGCCCTCAATCGGGGGGAGCAGATCAACGCGCTGTGGATCGTCGTCGCCTCCGTCTGCATTTATCTGATCGCGTATCGTTTTTATGGCCGTTATATCGCTAAAAACGTGCTGGGCGTGGACAGCACGCGCATGACGCCAGCGGTGCGCCATAACGACGGGCTGGACTACGTGCCGACCGACAAAAAAGTGCTGTTTGGTCACCATTTCGCGGCCATTGCCGGGGCAGGGCCGCTGGTGGGGCCGGTGCTGGCAGCGCAGATGGGCTACCTGCCGGGGATGATCTGGATCCTCGCGGGCGTGGTGCTGGCCGGGGCGGTACAGGACTTCATGGTGTTGTTCGTCTCTACGCGCCGCGACGGACGTTCGCTGGGCGAGCTGGTGAAAGAGGAGATGGGAGCCACTGCCGGGGTGATTGCCCTGGTGGCGACCTTTATGATCATGGTGATCATCCTGGCGGTGCTGGCGATGATCGTGGTGAAAGCGTTGACCCACAGCCCGTGGGGAACCTACACCGTGGCCTTTACCATTCCGCTGGCGCTGTTCATGGGGATCTACATTCGCTATCTGCGCCCGGGGCGTATTGGCGAAGTGTCGGTGATTGGCCTGGTGTTCCTGGTGTTCGCCATTATCTCCGGCGGTTGGGTGGCGGAAAGCCCCACCTGGGCGCCGTGGTTTGACTTCACCGGCGTGCAGCTGACGTGGATGCTGGTGGGCTATGGCTTTGTGGCGGCGGTGCTGCCGGTGTGGCTGCTGCTGGCCCCGCGCGACTATCTCTCCACGTTCCTGAAAATCGGCACGATTGTCGGGCTGGCGATCGGCATTCTGATTATGCGCCCGACCCTGACCATGCCCGCATTAACCAAATTCATCGACGGTACCGGCCCGGTCTGGACCGGCAACCTGTTCCCGTTCCTGTTTATCACCATTGCCTGCGGAGCGGTATCGGGCTTCCATGCCCTGATTGCCTCCGGCACCACGCCGAAGATGCTGGCGAATGAAAATCAGGCCTGCCTGATTGGCTACGGCGGTATGCTGATGGAGTCCTTCGTGGCGATCATGGCGTTGGTCTCCGCCTGTATTATCGACCCGGGCGTTTACTTTGCGATGAACAGCCCGATGGCGGTGCTGGCCCCTGCCGGAACCGTGGACGTGGTGGCTTCTGCTGCGCAGGTAGTCAGCGGCTGGGGCTTTGCGATTACCCCTGAAACGCTGACGCACATCGCGAATGAGGTGGGCGAACAGTCGATCATCTCCCGAGCGGGCGGCGCACCGACGCTGGCGGTGGGGATGGCCTACATTCTGCACGGCGCGCTGGGCGGGCTGATGGATGTCTCGTTCTGGTATCACTTTGCGATCCTGTTTGAAGCACTGTTTATCCTGACCGCGGTTGACGCAGGCACGCGCGCGGCGCGCTTTATGCTGCAGGATCTGCTGGGCGTGATTTCGCCGAACCTGAAGCGTACCGACTCCCTCCCGGCCAACCTGCTGGCGACGGCGCTGTGCGTGCTGGCGTGGGGCTACTTCCTCCATCAGGGAGTGGTCGATCCGCTGGGCGGGATTAACACCCTGTGGCCGCTGTTCGGCATCGCCAACCAGATGCTGGCGGGGATGGCGCTGATGCTCTGTGCGGTGGTTCTGTTCAAAATGAAGCGCCAGCGCTATGCATGGGTGGCGCTCCTGCCAACCGCGTGGCTGCTGATTTGTACCCTGACGGCAGGCTGGCAGAAAGCCTTCAGCCCGGATAACAAGGTGGGCTTCCTGGCGATTGCCAACAAGTTCCAGGCGATGATCGACAGCGGTAAAATCCCGGCGCAGTACACCGAAACGCAGCTGTCGCAGCTGGTGTTTAACAACCGTCTGGACGCCGGGCTGACCATCTTCTTTATGGTGGTGGTTGTGGTGCTGGCGTTGTATTCTCTGAAAACCGCGCTGGCGGCCCTGAAAGTGGACAAGCCGACGGCGAAAGAGACGCCGTACGAGCGGATGCCTGAGAACCTGGATGAGATTGTGACCCAGGCGAAAGGGGCGCATTAACCTGTGTGCCGGGTGGCGGCTCCGCCTTACCCGGCCTACATTTCCTGTGAGACCAGAATAATGTTCGACACCCTCTCCAAAGCTGGTAAGTACCTGGGCCAGGCCGCCAAAATGATGATTGGCGTGCCGGACTATGACAACTACGTCGAGCATATGCGCGTCACCCATCCGGACCAGACGCCGATGACCTACGAAGAATTTTTCCGCGATCGTCAGGACGCCCGCTACGGCGGCAAGGGCGGGGCGAAGTGCTGTTAACCCTCTTTCGGTAAATAGAGGCTGATCTGCTCCTGCTTACAGCCGTAAATGGCCGCCAGCTTTTCGCGGGTGCGCTTTTGCGGGCGCGAGTCGATGGCCTCAAGCTGCGACACGGCGGACTGGCTGATGCCGAGTTTCTCCGCCACCTCCTGCTGTGATAACCCGCAATGGATGCGCCACGCGGCCTGCAGGCTGACGTTCTGCCAGGTCATGATGCTGCATACTTCACCGGGCAATTCAACGTCATCCAGACTATCGTGTTCGACTTCAATATCCTCCAGATCGTCGTCGGTTTCGTCGTCAATCTCAGCCATCTGCAAGCACATGCGGAAGTATTCGTGATAAGGAATAACCACGTACTGCGTTTTACCGTTATCGTCCTTAATTAGCTGAACAGCCATAGGTGGCTTTCTCCTCGTGCAGGTAAGTTGTTGATGTTCTGCGTTTGATGGCCAGAACATAACAATGGTCATCGGGATCGTCCCGAAGCGTATAGATGATGCGGTAATCGCCAACGCGAAGCCGGAAATGATTTTCTGCCGTCGATATTTTTTTGATATCGGGCCGGGGAGCCGAGCTGTCATCCAGTTCGGTAAGCTTTACCTCAATGCGGCGCTGATACCGCTCGTCAATTCTGGAAAAAGCCTTTTTTGCACCATTAGACCAGACAATCTTCATCCGTACCTCCACTGTACGCCCACACAAAATATAAGGAAATAATAAGACTATTAGATAAATTCCGAATTTCTTATGGGAGCACTGTAGAGCGGAGCGCTGGCGGGATAAAGCGGCAAAACGCGAACCGTCGAGGCGGCTCGACAAGGCCTCTGCCGGGCGACAGAGGCGTGCAGAAAATATGCGATCAGGCGTTCAAACCGCCGTCCACGTCCAGACCGGTGCCGGAAATTTGCCCCGCTGCCGGGCTGGCGAGGAAGGTGACCGCCGCAGCCACGTCTTCCGGCTGGCCGTAATGCCCCACTGCGATAAGCTGTCGCTGCGAGTCGGCCTGCTCACCGTCTTCCGGGTTCATGTCGCTGTTGGTCGGGCCGGGGTGGACGAGGTTCACGGTGATCCCGCGCGGGCCTAAATCGCGGGCCAGACCACGGGTCAGGGAGTTGAGTGCGGATTTGGTCATCGAGTAGACGGCAATTCCCGGCTGCGCCACGCGGTTCGCCAGACAACTGCCGATGTTGATGATGCGTCCGCCGTCGGACATGTGGACCAGCGCCTCCTGAATGGCGATCACCACGCCGCGAATGTTGACGTTGATAAGCGCATCGATATCCGCCAGCGTCATGGTCTCCAGCGGGCCGCCACGGGCGATCCCGGCGTTGTTGACCAGAATGTCCAGCCCGCCGAGGGAGCGTGCCGCATGGGTGACGGCATCCTGAATGGCCTGCGCGCTGGCGCTGTCCGCCTGTATTGCCTCGCCGTGCCGCCCGAGCGACGTTATCTCATCGACGACGGCCTGCGCTTTATCCGCGGATTTTTCATACGTAATAACCACATCGGCACCGGCGCGCGCCAGCGACAATGCAATTGCACGACCCAACCCACGGCTGGCGCCGGTAACCAGCGCCTTCTTACCTGTTAAATCGATCTGCATGATGACCTCGTTGCGAGAGTGGTGAGAATCATCATTAGGTATAGACGGTCGGCGCGTTTAGCGGGGGAATGTTTCCACCTTCTCAAACGCAGCGCGCAGCACGTCCGGGCTGAGCGTAACCGGCAGGTAGTGAATCGACTCGACCGGACGCAGGGTATGGGCAATCACCTTGTCCAGCTCGTCACGGTTGTTGATATCCACCTCCAGTTCACGCAGGGTGGTCGGCAGGTTAAAGCGCTGATAGGCCGCCACCAGCTGCGCCAGCACCTCATCCTGACCGAGCAGCGCGCTTTGCACCAGAATGCCGTAGGCCACTTTGGTGCCGTGCAGGTATTTTTCCGTCTGCGGCAGCACCGTTAAGCCGTTGTGTACCGCATGCGCGGCGGCCACGCGGGTAAAGCGTTCGCCAAGACCACCAACCATCCCGCCTCCGGCGATGATGGCATCCACCACGTCGCGGAACGCCTGCGTCTGTTCACCACGCTGCTGGTCGGCCAGCGCCTCCTCGCTGCGCGCCAGCAGCACGTCGCGGATTGCCAGTGCGCCGTTAATGCCCAGCCGCACGGTCAGCGGCAGCGCCTCCGGCTGCGGGGCGAGGACCACCGCCTCGTACCACTTCGCCAGCGTGTCGCCGATGCCCGCCAGCAGGTATTCCGCCGGGGCGTTGAGAATGATTTGCGGCTCCACCAGCACCAGGAAATTGGCGTCGTCGAAAATCTCGAACTGAAGCGCCTGACCGGCATCGTTGTACCAGACGGAGAGCGGCGTCCACGCGGCGCAGGTGGCAGCGATGGTCGGCACCGCCACGACAGACACGCCCAGACGGCGCGCCACGGCTTTGGCGGTATCAAGCAGCGCGCCGCCGCCCACCCCAATCACCACGCTGGCGTCGTCGCCGGCCTGGCGAACCAGGTCTGTCACGTCGCGCTCGCTGCAGTGGCCTTTAAATAACAGGCGTTTTGCCCCCGGGGCGTTAAAGCTTTCCGGCAGGAACGGGCGAGCGCCTTCGATGGCGCGTTCGCCGTAAATCCACACGGCGCGGGAAAGCTGCTCCGGGGTAAAAAATTCGCTCAGGCGCGCAAGGCTCCCGGCGTGAGAGAAGTAGTTCGCCGGGCCGGGTACGACGCGGATATCGGTGTTGCTCATGGTGTTGTCCTTTTTCGCAAGCGCTAACCCGATGTTATGTCTGGACATCCGGATGGCTAATAATATTTCGCTTTATCTTATGCCTTTTCCGTCGTTGTCAGTCAACCGGAGCTGTGAAAAATTCGCTAAATCAAAAGAGTAATGAAGGATTTACGCAGATGGTTTCCAGTCGCCTTGAAATGCGCGGTATCAGTCTGGCCTTTTCCGGCTTTCAGGCGCTGACGCGCGTGGACTTTACGCTGGCGGGCGGCTCGGTACATGCGCTGACCGGCGCAAACGGCGCGGGGAAATCGACGTTGATGGCGGTGCTGTGCGGAACGCACGACCGCTATGAAGGCGAGATATGCATTAACAACCAGCCGGTGACGATCCGCGAGCCGCTGGACGCCAAACGTCTTGGGATCCACCTTGTTCAGCAGGAGGTGGACGTGGCGCTGGTGCCGGGGTTGAGCATTGCCGAAAACATTATGCTCGACCAGCTGGCGCAGCCGGGACACCGCTACCGCTGGCGCACCATTCGCCAGCAGGCGAGACAGGCGCTGGCGCAGCTTGACGTCTCGCTGGACGTCCACCGCACTATCGACGGCTGTACGCTTGCCGAAAAGCAGCAGATTTTGCTGGCGCGGGCGCTCTCGCACCACTGCCGTTTTCTGATCCTCGATGAGCCTACCGCGCCGCTCGACGCCCACGAAAGCGAGCGCCTGTTTGCGGTGGTGAGACGTCTGCAACAGCAGGGCATCGGCGTGGTGTTTATCTCGCACCGTATCCACGAGCTGAAGGCCATCTGCGACACCCTGACGGTGCTGCGCGACGGCAGGCTGATTGAGTCCGGCCCGATGGCCGATCTCAGCGGTGAGGCGATCGTCGAGAAGATGCTCGGCCATGTGCTGAGCGATATCTATCCGCCCGCGCGTCCGCCGCACGGTGACGAGACGCTGCTGCGGGTAGAAGGGCTGCACGACGAGGCCCTGCTAAAAAATATCTCTCTGCACCTGCGCAAAGGCGAAATTCTCGGCATTGCCGGCCTGGCGGGGGCGGGCAAAACTGAGCTGTGCAAGGCGCTGTTTGGTGCAACCAAAAGCCGCATCGATCGCGGTGAGTTGAACCATCAACCCTGGCAGCCGCGCGACCCGGCGGACTCGGTGCTGCGCGGTCTGGCGCTGGTGCCGGAGGAGCGGCGCAAAGAGGGCATTTTTATTGATGAACCGATCGGCATGAACCTGGCGGTGACGGCGGACAAGACGTTTTCGCGCTGGAGTCTGTTCGGCCATCGTCAGGCGTGGCGCTGGGCAGAGGAGGTGATTGCCCGGGTTGGCGTGCGTGCGCGTGGGCCGGGGCAGGTGTTGCGCCGCCTGTCGGGCGGTAACCAACAGAAGGTCGCCATTGGCAAATGGCTGCGC
The DNA here is from genome assembly GCF_005503595.1 of Enterobacter sp. 2VL. NCBI lineage: Bacteria > Pseudomonadati > Pseudomonadota > Gammaproteobacteria > Enterobacterales > Enterobacteriaceae > Enterobacter > Enterobacter sp. 2VL. The sequence goes on along the minus strand of NZ_SCNE01000002.1, from coordinate 474,698 downwards.
AACGACGCCAGCATATTGATTTTCGATGAGCCGACCAAGGGCGTCGACGTGAAGGCCAAAACCGATCTGTTTCAGCTGATCGACGGCCTGGCGCGCGAGGGCAAAGGGGTGATTTACGCCTCCGGTGAGTTCGCCGAGCTGGTCGGGCTGTGCGACCGCATCTGCGTACTGTGGGACGGGCGCATCGTGGCGGAAATTGCCGGGGCCGAGGCCCGCGAAGAGACACTACTTTATTATTCAACCGGAGGAACGGCGACGTGAGCAAGGCCCTTTCAGTGACCGCGGCGGCGTCGGGCCGCCAGCAGATTTTCGATTTTCTCTACCGTTGGGGCATGCTGTTGACCGTCGTCGCGCTGGTGGCGTTCTTTGGCCTGGCGTCAGACAGCTTCCTCGACCCGAACAACATCATAAATATCCTGCGCGCAATTGCCATCGTGACGGTGATTGCCGTGGGGGTGTCGATTTCCCTCACCGTCGGCGGGTTTGATCTGTCGGTGGGGTCAACGGCCTCGCTGGCCAACGCGCTGGTGATTTCACTTTTCGTCTGGCACGGCTTCGGCACCACCACGTCGATCCTGATTACCCTCGCGCTCTGTACGCTGGTGGGGCTGTTTAACGCCTTTCTGATCGTCATCCTGCGTATCCCGGACATGCTTGCCACGCTTGCCAGCCTGTTTGTGGTTCAGGGCGTGGCGATGACCTACAGCTACGGCGGGTCGATTACCGAAAACATGGTGCTGCCGAGCGGCGACATGGCCCAGGGGACCCTTCCGGCAGCGTTCAGCCTGCTCGGGCAGGTGCCGACCATCGTGATTGTCATGCTGGTGGTGACCGTGCTGGCGCAGCTCGGGCTGTCGCTGACTACCCATGGCCGCCGGATGTACGCCATCGGCGGTAACCCGGAGGCGGCGCGCCTTTCGGGCATTCGAACCACGCGCTACAAGGTGGCGGTCTATGTGATTGCCTCGCTGCTGGCCGGGCTGGGCGGCATTTTGCTGGCTTCGCGCATTGGCTCATCGCAGGTGAATGCGGGCGGCGGCTATCTGATGGACGCGGTAGCGGCGGCGTGGATCGGCTTTTCGCTGGCCGGATCCGGTAAACCAAACGCGCTGGGGACCCTGGTGGGCGCGGTAATTCTGGGCGTGCTGTCGAACGGCCTGGTGATGCTCTCCGTGCCGTATTACGCGATGGACATTATAAAAGGGCTGGTGCTCGCCGTGGCGCTGGCCATTACCTACATACAAAAACGTTAAGGGATAGCACAATGAAAACAGTGACACGCGCTGTGGTGGCGCTCGGCTTTCTGACCTCGCTGCCGGGCTTCGCGGCAACGCCCGCACCGCTTCCGGCGGCCATTGCAAGCCATGACGGACCCATACGCATTGCGGTGATCCGCAACCTCGGTTCCGATGACAACACCACCCAGTTTGTCGCCGGAGCCATCCAGCAGGGTAAAAAGCTTGGCTTTAAGGTCAGCACCTTCTTGAGCAACGGTGATGACGCCAAATTCCAGGACTTCGTTAATCAGGCGATCAGCCAAAAGTATGACGGGATTATTCTCTCGCAGGGGCGCGATCCGTATTCAACCGCGCTGGTGAAAAAAGCGGTGGAGGCCGGGATTAAGGTCTCGGTATTTGATACCGCCGTAAACGGTGACATTCCGGGCGTGACCGTGACCCAGCAGGATGACGCCTCCCTGACCAACCTCTCTTTCGGCCAGCTGGCGAAAGATTTCAACGGCAAAGCCAACATCGTCAAGCTTTGGGTGGCGGGCTTCCCGCCGATGGAACGCCGTCAGGCGGCCTATCAAGCGCTGCAAAAGCAGTACCCGGGCATTAAAGAGCTGGAGTCGATTGGCGCGGTCTCTTCTGACGTGCAGGGCGATACCGCCAACAAGGTGGGCGCGATCCTGGCGAAATACCCGAAAGGCAAAATCGACGCCATCTGGGGAACCTGGGACGCGTTCAGCCAGGGGGCATATAAGGCGCTGAAAGAGAATGGCCGGACCGAGATCAAACTCTACAGCATTGATATCTCTAACCAGGATCTCCAGCTAATGCGCGAGCCGGGCAGCCCGTGGACGGTGAGCGTGGCGGTGGATCCGAAACTCATCGGCGCGACCAACGTCCGCCTGATTGCCAACAAGATTGCCGGAGAAACCACGCCTGCAACCTACGACTTTAAAGCGGCGGCGATCCCGCAGGCGTTGCTCACCGCCCAGCCTGGCGCGGTGAACGTGGCTACGCTCGGGAAAATCATTCCGGGCTGGGGTCAGACCGACGATTTTATCGCCCCGTGGTTTGCGACGCTGGAAGCAAAATCTAAATAATGCCCGGTGGCGCTTTTGTAGGCCGGATAAGGCGCAACTGCCATCCGGCGAAAGGACGAAAATATGTCTGCATTACCTCAACCCGAATACAGCCGCAATATGCGGCTGATAGGTCATAGCGACCAGGGCGGCCGGCCGGACGGCGTACAGCTGATGGTCCATCGCGGCTTTGCTTACATCGGCCATATGGTGTCGCAGGGTTTTTCAATTGTTGACGTGCGCGACCCGAAAAACCCTAAAGCGGCAGGGTATGTGCCCGCGCCGCCCGGCACCTGGAACGTCCATCTGCAGGCGCACGACGATCTGCTGCTGGTGATTAACGCCCGCGATCTGTTTGCCGATGCCCGCTTTGCCGACGAAAAGGTGTACTACACCCGGCAGGTGGGCGAGACCGTGCGCGACGTGCAGGACACGGGCTGGAGCGCCGGGCTGCGCGTGTTTGACATCTCCACGCCGGATGCGCCGCGTGAGATCGGTTTTCTGTCGCTGAACGGCATTGGCATTCACCGCATCTGGTACGTGGGCGGGCGCTGGGCATACGTATCGGCGCTGATCGACGGCTTTACCGATTATATCTTCCTGACCATCGACCTGGCCGACCCGCGCAAGCCCGAGGTGGCGGGGCGCTGGTGGCTGCCGGGGATGAACCAGGCCGACGGCGAACAGCCGACCTGGCCCGAAGGCAAACGCTACGCGCTGCACCACGCGATTATCGCCGGGGATACCGCGTACGGCAGCTGGCGCGACGGCGGGCTGACCCTGCTGGACGTTAAGGACCGAGCGAATCCGACGCTGATTAGCCATCGCAACTGGAGTCCGCCGTTTGGCGGCGGTACGCACACCGCGCTGCCGTTGCCGGACCGCGATCTGCTGGTGGTGCTGGACGAGGCGGTGCTGGATAACCAGGAAGATGGCGAGAAGCTGATCTGGCTGTTTGATATCCGCGAGCCGTCGAACCCGGTGAGTATTTCCACCTTCCCGCAGCCCGATGAGCGCGATTACGTGGCGAAGGGGGCGCACTTTGGCCCGCATAACCTGCACGAGAACCGGCCAGGGAGCTTTGTCAGCTCCACGCTGATTTTTGCAACGTATCAGAATGCGGGCGTGCGGGCGTACGACATTTCCAACCCGTATCGCCCGGTGGAAACCGGCGCGCTGGTGCCCGCCGCGCCGCAGAAGATGATGGATACGCGGCCCAACCGCCCGCAGGTGATCCAGTCGTGCGATGTGTTTGTGGATGCGCAGGGGATTATCTACAGCACGGATTATAACGGCGGGTTATCGGTGATTGAGTATCTGGGGTGAGTGCGGTTTGATACCCTCACCCCGGCCCTCTCCCACAGGGAGAGGGAGAAAATCAGGATCGTAGGCCGGGTAAGGCGAAGTCGCCACCCGGCAAAAGCACTCAGCTGTACTGCCGCACCCGCGCCACCAGTTCTTCCGCGCTGTCGATACGATCGGCAATCACAATCAACGCTTTGCCGAGCGTGATGGCGTGACGCAGGCATTCGTGGCGCATCGCCTCGTCCCGAATGGTGTCGATATCCGCCACGTGCGACAGCCCCACGCTGCGGCGAATCAACTCGGTGCCGCAGAAGCCAATCGCGTCCTGCCAGACTTTTTTCAGGAATTCCGTGGCGTAGCCCGGTGCGCTCAGCGCGGCGTCGCGGGTTTTCTCGTGTGCCAGCGCCTGGAAGCGTTCCGCAAAGGTGTGCCACAGCGTCTGGATATCGGTCAGACGCTGCTCGCGGGCGGCGGCGGCGTCGCGAATGCCCAGATGACCCGGCAGGCCGCAGAAGTTCAGCAGCAGGTTGCCGATGGCGGTACCCATGTCGAAGCCAATCGGCCCAAAGTAGCCGAATTCGGCGTCAATGGCTTTCAGGCTGCCTTCCGCCACGAAAATCGAGCCGCTGTGAATATCACCATGCAGCAGGGCTTCGGCCTGCGAGAAGAAGCGGTGCTTCAGGGACGCCACCGCAATTTTCAGTTGGGCATCGTCACGCAGGGCGGCCACGTCATTTTCCAGCTCGGCAGGGTAATTATTGCGCGCGTGGATCTGGTACGGATCGTTAAAGAACAGATCTTCGGTGATTTCGCACATCTCCGGGTTGATGAACTGCGCCACCCGCGCTTTTTTCTCGTGGGGATGCAGGTAAAAATCGCTGGTGTGAAACAGCGTGTGGGCGAGATATTCCCCCAACTGGCTCGCTGCCTGCGGGTAGGATACGTTACCGATCAGCTCGCCGCGCCAGATGCGATGGCTGGAGAGATCTTCCATCACCATCACCGCCAGCGCCGGATCGAAGTGGTGGATTTTCACCGTATGCTGCGGGCTGTGTTTGTAATGCTCGATCAGCGTTTGCGCTTCCAGGCGGGCGCGGTCCAGCGTCAGCGGCCAGGATTCGCCCACGCAGCGCACATAGGGCAGCGCCTGCTTGACGATGATGCGGCTTACGCCTGCGCTGTCGAAAATTTTAAAGACCAGATTGAGGTTGCCGTCGCCCACTTCCTGCGCCTCTACCAGCGTTGAGGGGTCATCCAGGCCCCCGAACTGCTTTGCATACTCCACGGCGTCCTGGGCGGTAAAGGTACGGTATTGCGGCATCGCTGTTCCTCACGAGAATGACTAATTAAGACATGTAGACGTCTATACATCTGGATTTCATCCTGACACAATGTGCTACAACAACGCAACAGGGAATTAACGACATGCAGACATTACAGACGACCAGCCTGCGGGTGGCGGATAATCAGCTCTTTATTCTCGACCAGCAGGCGCTTCCGCAGGAGAAACGCTGGCTGGATGCCTCCAGCGTAGAGGCGCTGGTCGGGCACATTCACAGCCTGAGGGTGCGCGGCGCACCGCTGATTGGTCTTTCTGCAAGCCTGCTGCTGGCGCTGCTGGCAGAAAAGGGCGCACGTCGTGACGAACTGGTGGCGGCGCTGGCGATCCTGCGGGCGTCACGTCCGACGGCGGTCAACCTGATGAACAACCTCGACCGCATGAAGCTGGCGCTCGACGAGGCGGATTTTGTCCCGGCGCTGGTGGCCGAAGCGCTGCGCCTGATTGACGAAGACAAACAGCTCTGTAATGCGATCGCGAAAGCGGGCAGCGCGCTGGTTAAGCCTGGCAGTCGCCTGCTGACCCACTGCAACACCGGCGGGCTGGCGACGGCGGGCGTCGGCACGGCGCTGGGCGTCATTGCCCGCGCGCATCAGGAAGGTAACGTGACCAACGTCTGGGTGGATGAAACCCGCCCGCTTTTGCAGGGTGGCAGGCTGACCGCATGGGAACTCGGCGAGCTGGGCGTGCCGTATCAGCTGATCACCGATTCGATGGCCGCCAGCCTGATGGCAAAAGGACAGGTAGACGCCGTGTGGGTGGGGGCTGACCGCATTGCTGCCAACGGCGACGTGGCGAACAAAATTGGCACCTATTCGCTGGCGGTACTGGCGAAATTCCACGGCATACCGTTTTACGTCGCCGCGCCGCACACCACCCTCGACCGCGACTGTCCGAACGGCGAGGCGATCCCGATTGAGCAGCGCGCCGCCAGCGAAGTGACAGGCGTCGCCGGAAGCTTCGGTGCGGTACAGTGGGCGCCGGAGAACGCGCAGGTCTACAACCCGGCGTTTGACGTCACGCCTGCCTCGCTGATTAGCGGCTGGGTGCTGGATACGGGCGTGGTTACGCCGAAAGAGGTGGCAGAAGGGAGATTTGCCTGATTCCGGCTATCCTTTAAGGGGTTCCCTTACGAGGACGTTATCATGACGCTCGATCCTGATACTGACTTAAAACTGGAACGCGTGGTGGATGCACCGCGCGATCTGCTGTGGCTATGCTGGACCACGCCAGAGCACATCAAAAATTTCTTCATTCCTGCTCCTTACACAGTAACCGATTGCGATCTCGACCTGCGCGTGGGCGGACGGTTTAACACCGTGTTTGAGGTGGACGGGCAGCGGATGGACAACCGGGGTGTGTTTCTTGAAATCGATCCCGGTAAAAAGCTGGTTTTTACCGACGGCTATACCGAAGGCTGGAAACCCGCCGAGAAGCCCTTTATGACTGCAATTCTGTTGCTGGAAGACGTCGGGGAGGGTAAAACCCGCTATACGGCGATTGCGCGCCATCCAACAAAAGAAATCCGGGAACAGCATGAGCAAATGGGCTTCCACGAAGGGTGGGGGATAGTGCTGGATCAGCTGGTGAGGTATGTGAAGGAATTGAAGCGGTAGTGCTTTTAGACCCCCTCTCCCTTGAGGGAGAGGGCAGGGGTGAGGGGGAAACGCCGCTGATCATGTTAAACAGGTTTTTTTCCTTGTCGCTCTCATCTGACGAAATATTGGCTCCCCCTTTTCATCAATGTATCTTTCGGGCCATATCACATCCGGCTGAACGTTCAGCGCCTGAGCGATGAGTAATTCTCCTTTAGGCCATGGACGCGATAGTGCGTTTGCCAGTGTGGAAGATGAAAGGCCAGCCTTGCGTGACAACGCTGCCAGGCTTGTTCCCTGTTTCTTGAGTGCGGCGATGATATCGGCGGGATGCCAGTTTGTATGACGCATTGTATCCTCCTTAAGTGTGTTCGTTACGCGCTCAATTATCCTTTTTTGGGATAAAAACACAACGAGAGGATATTCGATTTCAGGATATTTGTATGGAATCGGAACAATGGCCTCAGTCTATTCAGAAGAATATCAACTTGTTATCAATACGTTGAAAAAAGCTCGCAAGGATAAGGGGATGACTCAGGCGCAGCTTGCGGAGGCGTTGGGCAAACCGCAGTCGTTTATTGCGAAGGTGGAAAACGGTGAGCGTCGGTTGGATGTGGTGGAGTTTGTGCATCTGGCGAGACTGGTTGGCGCTGATTTGCAGAGGATTATCGCCAGCATTTAATCAACGTTGCAAAAAGGTTTATTAGCGCGCGGTTTCCCCTCACCCTAACCCTCTCCCCGGAGGGGCGAGGAGACTGATCTACGCTCACCCACCCGAATAGCGATAAAAATCAGGCCAGACGTGGATACGCATCCGCAATCGCATCGCCCGTAAACTGCGCAATCCATCCTTCCGGGTTATCGAAAATACGGATGGCGGTAAAATTCGGCTCGGACCCCATATCAAACCAGTGCGGTGTACCCGCGGGGACGGAAATCAGGTCGTTTTTCTCACACAGTACCTGATACACCTCGTCCCCGATGTGCAGGCAGAACAGCCCAGCGCCCTCGACGAAGAAGCGTACTTCGTCTTCACCGTGGGTGTGTTCGTTGAGGAACTTCTCGCGCAGCGCCTCTTTCTGCGGGTTATCGGCGCGCAGGCTGATGACGTCCCAGCTCTGATAGCCTTTTTCCGCCACCAGTTTGTCGATCGCATGTTGGTAAGCGTCGATCACCGCGTCGGGGGTTGGATCGTGGCCTAAATCACGATCCGCCGCCCAGCGTTCAAATCGCACGCCTTTGGCGTTGAGCTGCCGGGCGATCTCGTCGGCGTCGGTGCTGTGCCACAGGTGCTGGTGCGGATCGTTAACAGAATAAAGGGTTAATGCGCTCATGAGGGGATCTGCTCCGGATTTATCTCGTCAAACTGGTGGACCTGATGGTGGTGGCTCGCGCCATCGTCATCGCCGCGAATCAGTTGCAGGGTGCGAAAACTCGCCTGTTCAGCGGCGTCCAGCTCCTGGTGAATGTCCGACAGGAACAGAATTTGCGACGCAGGGATACCCGTCTGCGCGGCAATGTTCTGATAGGACTGCACCTCGCGCTTGCCACCGATACGCGTGTCAAAGTAGCCGCTGAACAGATGAGTAATATCACCTTCATCGCTGTAGCCAAATAACAGTTTCTGCGCCGCCACGGAGCCTGAGGAATAAACATAGAGATCAATCCCTTGCGCTTTCCATTTTTCCAGCGCGGGCAGGACGTCCGGGTAGAGGTGGCCGGTAAAGTCGCCGTTGACGTAGCCGTCGTGCCAGATAATGCCCTGCAGCGCCTTCAGCGCCGTGGATTTACGATCCTCATCCATAAAGCCATACAGGGCATCAATAAGCTCGCTGACGCTGGCGTGCGGATGACCGGTTTCATCGCGCAGGTTGTCCAGAATCGATTTGACCGGCTCGGCGTACTGCTGGGCAGTTACGAAGGCCGCCAGCCGCTCACGCGCGTAGGGGAACAAAACCTCATGGACAAAACGAATATCGCTGGTGGTCCCTTCAATATCCGTCACAATCGCGCGAATCATACTCTCTCCCATTGGCGTAAACGCATTTCGCATTCAAATAAGAATTCTAATCCTTCCAGATGACGGCGGGCTTCTGCCACATCGCGTCCCCAGCAGGTTAAGCCATGGCCGCGCAGAAGAAAACCATAATTCAGCGGGCGCTCACGGGCATAATGGGCGATGCGCGAGGCGAGGGCGTCGATATCCTGGTCGTTATCAAATACCGCAATGGCCACCGTATCCTTATGCGTGGTCTGTCCTGCGAGCGATTTCTGCATCTCAAAGCCGCTGATTTTCAGCTCGGTATCGCGAACCAGGCGTGAGAGCACGGTGGCGTTGACGGTGTGAACGTGCAGCACCGCGTTAGCCTCCGGGAACAGACGGTAGAGTAAGGTATGCAGCCCGGTTTCTGCTGAGGGCCTGCGGCCAGACGGCGCGCGGTTGGTGGCGATCTCCACCTGCAGAAAATCGTCCGTCGTGAGGCTGCCCTTATCTTTGCCGGATTCGCTGAGCCAGCACAGGTGCTCATCCTGACGTACGGACATGTTGCCGCCGGTGGCGGGTGCCCAGCCTTTGGAACCAATCCAGCGGCAGGCGTCGACCAGATGCGTGAGTTGCAGGTTGTCTGTCATTTTCCTTTTACCCTCTCGTCAGGCAGGAATATTCATATGGTTTAGACGTCTAAGCGTCTTGATTGCCAAAGACTAACATCGTGTTATAGTGTCAGCAACATAAGTATTACACGCAGGCACAACGCAATGAGCAATAACCCCTTGATTCCGCAAAGTAAACTTCCCAGTCTCGGCACCACCATCTTTACGCACATGAGCGCGCTGGCGCAGCAGCACAACGCCATTAACCTTTCCCAGGGATTCCCGGATTTTGACGGCCCGGCTTATCTGCAGGAGCGCCTGGCGTACCACGTTGCGCAGGGGGCGAACCAGTACGCGCCGATGACCGGCGTGCAGGCGCTGCGTGAAGCCATTGCTGATAAAACGGCGGCGCTTTATGGCTACACGCCGGATGCCAACAGCGAAATCACGGTGACGGCAGGGGCCACCGAAGCGCTGTATGCAGCCATTACCGCCCTGGTGCGCACCGGGGATGAAGTGATTTGCTTTGATCCGAGCTACGACAGTTACGCCCCCGCCGTTGCGCTTTCTGGCGGTGTGGTAAAACGCGTGGCGCTTCAGCCGCCGCATTTCCGCCCGGACTGGCAGGCCTTTGCCGCGCTGCTGAGTGATAAAACGCGCCTGGTTATCCTGAACACGCCGCACAATCCGTCCGCGACGGTATGGCAACAGTCGGATTTCGCCGCCCTGTGGCAGGCCATCAGCGAACGCGAAATTTACGTGCTAAGCGATGAAGTGTATGAGCACATCTGTTTTGCGAAAGAGGGGCATGCCAGCGTGCTGGCGCATCCGCAGTTGCGCGAGCGCGCCGTTGCGGTGTCGTCATTTGGCAAAACCTACCATATGACCGGCTGGAAAGTGGGCTACTGCGTGGCACCGGAGGCCATCAGCGGGGAGCTGCGCAAAGTGCATCAATACCTGACCTTTGCGGTCAATACGCCCGCCCAGCTGGCGCTGGCGGACATGGTGCGCCATGAGCCGGCGCATTACCGCGAGCTACCGGATTTTTATCGCGCCCGCCGGGATCTGTTTGTGGATGCGCTTAGCAAAAGCCGGCTGAAGATTCTGCCGGGGGAAGGCACTTACTTCCTGCTGGTGGACTACAGTGCGATTTCCGATCTGGATGACGTGAGTTTCTGCCAGTGGCTGACCAAAGAGGCGGGCGTGGCGGCCATTCCGCTGTCGGTATTCTGCGCCGATCCCTTCCCGCACAGGCTGGTTCGCCTCTGCTTTGCGAAACAGGAATCGACGCTGTTGGCCGCGGCAGAGCGCCTGAACGCCCTCTGATTATTTCACCGTCCAGGCTTCGGAGTAACGGCGGTCTGCAAACAGCTCCAGCAGGCCGTTAATCTGCTTCAGACGCAGCACTTCGTCACAGTCCATCCCCAGCTCTTTGCCGATTTTCTCGTCAGGCCAGCCAAGCTGCGCCAGTTCACGTACGATGTCGGACATGGCGTTGATCTGGTGTCGACCCCGCGCACGGTTGTGGCGAATGGTGGCGGCCATCCTGTCGACTTTCTCCCGGCGCTCTTTGCGCAGGCAGGTGACGGGCAAATAGCCCCGGAGCTGGCGCTTGAGCGCTGCCCGATTTTTGCCAATCTCGTGTCGGTGAAAGCCATCGACGATTTCATAGTGCCGGGATTTGCCTTCCGTCACCACGATTGGCTGGGTGAATCCATCAAGCTCAAGCGACTGCGTAAGAAGACGCTTTTCCGGAGGGGCAACGTTATTGGGGTTGTAATCATTGGCGATAATCTCGTCCTGTTTAATCCACAGCACGCAGTCGATAGGTTGCTCGCGAAAAGGACTGTCTTCATGCAGCGCCTCGCGGAATTTGTTGATCGCCTCGATTTTTTGCTCTTCCGGCAGTGACGACAGATAGCGTTTGATATCGTTGATTAATCGTTGTTGCATAAGATCCCCCACTCCTTGCGTTTTAATTTCATCCGTTCGCTGTATCGCTGGTAATGCTTTGGCTTGTTAGGGCTGAACGACAGCGCGCGACACCAGTAGTCGTTATTGAGAAGTACCTTGCAGATGCGCCGCCACGACGGAATGTCTTTTGACCCGATGTCGCCCTCCTGGGTATCGGGGATCTCTGGCATCCCCTTTTTTTGGAACCAGTGCAGGTAAACGGCAATTTTATTGCGGTAATGTTCAGAGGTGGTTTGCGGCATGCTGTCGAGCAGCAGAAGGGCATATTCTTGCCAGGTGAGGTGCTCGGGTTTGAGTATTTTACGGTGACCGTAGAAGTGATTATCGTGGCCCGCGTAGATCCCCCCGCTCCTGACGCCGCTGACGCGCTCACACATCGCGGCCCACCGCTCCGGCTCCAGCACATGATAAAGCCACAGCCCCTGACGTTGCTCCGGGCCGAAGGGTTCACAGATGCGCATATAGCGCGGCGGCACCCCGGCCTGGTACATCAAATCGTACAGCGGATTATAGCTGGAGCCGGTTTTGGCAAACCACGTCCAGATGTCAGCCGTTTTCCAGTCATAGAGCGGGTAGACATACCAGGCATGCCCGCCGGGAGCGACGGTGGTCCAGGGTTTATCATCGGCAAAACGCTGCTTGCGCGCGTTGGCGATGGTCAGAAAGCGGTTGTAGGACTCATCGGCGCGAATACCGATCATCACGGTGGCAGGGCGGTTTTGAGCAAACCAGTCGGAAAAGGCGCGAACAAACGCTTCAAACGTCATGCCCTGCTGGTAAAAATCAAAGTAGCCGGGATCGGTAATGGCATCGGTCGGCGGCTGGCGCACCCACTTCGCGCCCGGCTCCCAGCATTGCCATTCGGGCTGAAATTGAGAAAGGGCATTTTGGGTGGTCAGCGGCAGTGCAACCCACCAGAAATTATCGATGACGTCACAAAACTGGGCTCGCATATTTTCGACATGCTGGATGGTTGTGGAAAATTGCGCTTCCCAGTCGATGAACAGGACGTCGATTTTGCGCTGCATCTTGCGCGCGCATTCACACGCCAGGTGGAGCATGACCGTGGAGTCTTTCCCGCCAGAAAATGACACACATACCCGGGAGAAATTTTCCAGCGTCCATGCAATTCGCTCCTGTGTTGCGTTCAGGACATTTTGGTTAAGGGGGAGCTTATATAATGACATATTCTTCCTCATCCTGAGTAAGTTACGCTGTGTCAGCATGGGCCGAACAGCGTGAAGAATAATATCATTATTTTTTCAATGGGTTAGCTGAAAAATTGTGAATATTTGAAAACGGTAACGTGGAACCCTGTTCTTATTGCCCCCGGCTGCTTTAAGAAAAGCAGCCGGAAGGGGGTTATAAAACCGGTATTTCCTCAATGAAACTCGAAAATACCGAGCTATTAAGCGCCGAGCGGTTGTACAGCATATAAATATCAACGGTAGGAAGAACAATATCTGTTTCCAGCGCTTTCAAACCCAACGCATCTCCGTATTGCCTGAAGGCATTCTCCGGTACAACGCCCACTAAATCGGAAACGGTAAGCATCGATAATATTGTCAGATAAGAATCGCTTCGGAAACTGACCGTTCTTTCTGGTAGCGTGCGTTCAATTTTTTCCTGAAAACTTTTTACGCCAGAACCGTCGCTTAAGTAAGCGGCAAATTTCTCATTAAGAAGATCTTCGCGGGTAGGCGACGCGCTCAGTCGTGGATGCCCCTTGCGGCAGACGAGGTTCATCTGCAATTTATGAAACAGGTTGCAGGCGAGCGAGCGGTTGTTCACCGGCGCGATAGCAAAAACCAAATCGGCCTTACGATAGGCCAGCAGGTTCTCTGCGGAGTCCGGCGAGACCATGACGTCATGCAGTTCGATCTCGTAATTATGCTTATCCATGAGAAGCTTAATAGGGTTGAGAAGGATGTTGGGCGTCAAAATTTGCGGGCAATAGATCACAAAGTTTTTCTTTAGCCCTGAGCTGTGCATAATGTTGATGGTCTGCTCAAGCTGGTTCAGGTTTTGTTCCAGATGATGATGCAGATTTACCCCGACAGTGGTAGGCGTGATACCTTTACCCGAACGGATAAAAAGGGGATCATTAAGCTGGTTGCGCAGACGTTGCAGAGACTGGCTTACCGCTGAAGGCGTAATGTAAAGGGTTTCTGCGGCCCTGCTGATGCTCAGATTCTGATAAATGCACTCAAAAATAACTAAAAGATTTAAATCAAACTTTTTGAGATCGTAGAGATTAGCCATGTTTCATCCTGATGTTGCTTCGTTGTCATGTTGTTAGTGCATTTGTATTAACTATAGATTGAAGCGAACCATTTACAATCCTTGTGGTTAACTTACTTAATGCCACATTAAAACGTACTTAATATATCACGCCATCAGATAAATGAAATAGTTCTGAAACGGAAGTTAAGATATTATTATCTTTGAAAGGTTGACGTTTCGATTTAAAAAAGCTTGAACTATTTTTTTTACGCCTTCAACGTTTTTATTTGTTAAATTTCATGGGTGAAAATAGTAAACATTATTCACGCCATAAATAAAACTAACCGTCTCCTATTCGTTATTCGATCAAACCTATCGCAGCCATAGGCAGTAACGCGGCCAGACCGATTGCCCTCAGCAGGGGCGGGTGCTTTAATCACGTTGCTGTTACGACCTTGATATTACGGTTTGTAAAGCGCAACGCAACGCCAGCGTCTGCTGGCACTGAAAGTTCCTGTGGGAAGTTCAGGTATCAGGGCCGCCCAATGGGCGGCCTTTTTACTTTCAGGCTTAGCTTCTTTCAGGTCACTACGCTTTGAAGTGCGTTTGTAAGGTATCGCTGATTGATTTGATAAAGTAAACGCATTAGCCCCTTCAGCGAAAGTTCGATACCTTACATCTCAACGAAAACACGGAGGAAGTACAGATGTCCTTGATTAACACCAAAATTAAACCTTTCAAAAACCAGGCGTTCAAAAACGGCGAATTCGTAGAAATCACCGAGAAAGACACCGAAGGCCGCTGGAGCGTGTTCTTCTTCTATCCGGCTGACTTTACCTTCGTTTGCCCAACCGAACTGGGTGACGTGGCAGATCATTACGACGAACTGCAGAAGCTGGGCGTAGACGTTTACTCTGTTTCTACTGACACCCACTTCACCCACAAAGCGTGGCACGGCAGCTCTGAAACCATCGCAAAAATCAAATATGCGATGATCGGCGACCCAACCGGCGCCCTGACCCGTAACTTCGACAACATGCGTGAAGATGAAGGCCTGGCCGATCGTGCCACCTTCGTTGTTGACCCGCAGGGCATTATTCAGGCCATCGAAGTGACCGCTGAAGGCATCGGCCGCGACGCATCTGACCTGCTGCGTAAAGTGAAAGCAGCCCAGTACGTTGCTTCTCACCCAGGCGAAGTGTGCCCGGCGAAATGGAAAGAAGGCGAAGCGACCTTAGCGCCATCTTTGGATCTGGTCGGTAAAATCTAAATTTCCGTCGTCTTTCACGCCATTGCTGCGTTGGCGTCGCCTGCTCACCCCGGTCACTTACTTCAGTAAGCTCCCGGGGATTCACAGGCTAGCCGCCTTGCTCTGACGCGAAATACTTTGGAAATTGTTTCAGTTATGGGCGCACCCGCGCCCATTTTATCCCAGCACCATGATGCAAGTTGCATTCAGGTTGCCCGTTTAAGGCAATTTGCATGATGACGTTTTAAGAGAGGGAAGAACAATGCTCGACACCACAATGAAAAGCCAGCTCAAGGCGTACCTTGAGAAATTAACGAAGCCTGTTGAGCTGATTGCCACGCTGGACGACAGCGCAAAATCGGCAGAAATCAAAGAATTGCTGACTGAGATCGCTGAACTGTCGCCAAAGGTGACCTTCAGAGAAGATAACGCGCTGCCCGTTCGCAAGCCGTCATTCCTGATCGCTAACCCAGGCTCTGACCAGGGGCCGCGCTTTGCCGGTTCTCCGCTGGGGCACGAATTTACCTCACTGGTGCTGGCCCTGCTGTGGACCGGTGGTCATCCGTCGAAAGAGGCGCAGGCGCTGCTGGAGCAGATCCGCGATATCGACGGTGATTTTGAGTTTGAAACCTACTACTCGCTCTCCTGCCACAACTGCCCGGACGTGGTGCAGGCGCTGAACCTGATGGCAGTGCTGAACCCGCGCATTAAACACACGGCGATTGACGGTGGCACCTATCAGAACGAAATCACCGAACGTAACGTGATGGGCGTTCCGGCGGTCTTTATGAACGGTAAAGAGTTCGGTCAGGGCCGCATGACGCTGACGGAAATCGTTGCCAAAGTGGACACCGGTGCGGAAAAACGTGCGGCAGACGCGCTGAACAAACGCGATGCGTACGACGTGCTGATCGTCGGCTCCGGCCCTGCGGGCGCGGCGGCGGCGGTGTACTCCGCACGTAAAGGCATTCGTACCGGTCTGATAGGCGAACGTTTCGGCGGCCAGGTGCTGGATACGGTAGACATCGAAAACTATATCTCTGTGCCGAAAACCGAAGGCCAGAAGCTGGCCGGCGCACTGAAGGCGCACGTTAGCGATTACGACGTGGACGTCATCGACAGCCAGAGCGCCAGCAAGCTGGTCCCTGCGGCAGTGGAAGGCGGTTTACACCAGATTGAAACGGCCTCCGGCGCGGTACTGAAAGCGCGCAGCATTATCATTGCCACCGGCGCAAAATGGCGCAACATGAACGTGCCGGGTGAAGATCAGTACCGTACTAAGGGTGTGACCTACTGCCCGCACTGCGACGGCCCGCTGTTTAAGGGGAAACGCGTGGCGGTGATCGGTGGCGGTAACTCCGGTGTGGAAGCGGCTATTGACCTGGCGGGTATCGTTGAACACGTTACGCTGCTGGAGTTTGCCCCGGAAATGAAGGCCGACCAGGTGCTGCAGGACAAAGTGCGTAGCCTGAACAACGTGGACATTGTGCTGAACGCGCAGACGACGGAAGTGAAAGGCGACGGCAGCAAAGTGACGGGCCTGGAATACCGCGACCGCGTAAGCGGGGATGTGCACAGCGTTCCGCTTTCCGGGATCTTCGTTCAGATTGGTCTGCTGCCAAACACCACCTGGCTGGACGGGGCGATTGAGCGCAACCGCATGGGCGAAATCATCATCAATGCGAAATGCGAAACCAGCGTGAAGGGCGTGTTTGCGGCGGGCGACTGCACCACCGTTCCGTACAAACAGATCATCATCGCCACGGGCGAAGGTGCCAAAGCGTCGCTGAGTTCCTTCGACTACCTGATCCGCACCAAAACAGCATAATAAAAGAAAGTAAGACTACACCTGCATACCGCCTCATCACGAGGCGGTTTTTTTATTTCCACGCTTTTTTAAAATTATTTTCCGCGCAAAATATTTTGCATCCCGAAGCGACAGCCTGCCTTGATCAAAGAAATTGCCGAATATATTGATAATATCTGCCAGATTTTTATTGCAGATAATTATTTATATTTCCTATGAAAGATAAAAATACATTCGCAAATTCAATATATGACAATCTGTCATTATTTGAATTAACCGGGTTAGCCTTACGCGATTTTTTTAGCGCCTCAGAAATGACGGCACGACAGCGGGCGTTGCGTCAGCTTTATCCGCAGTGTAAAGCTTGGGACGACAGCGCCTGGCTGGAGATGGAGTACGATTTCAGCGCGCTGTTTGTCGGGCCGATGGCGCCGCTGGCCGCGCCCTACGCCTCGGTCTGGCTTGACGAGGAGCCGCTGGTTATGGGGCCGACAACCCTTAACGTACGCGAATTCTTAGACAGCGTGGGGCTGGTGGTGGGGGAGGACAGCGCGGCACCGGATGACCATATCAGCATTGAGCTGGAGCTGGTGGTTATGCTCTGTGTCCACGCTCGTCATTTACCGCAATATCATGACGCCCTGACCCGCTTTATAACGGGCCACCTGGCGCTGTGGCTGCCTGCGTTTATCGACAACATCAAAAACAATGCGAAAACATCTGCAATAAGAGAAGTCGCCCTGCAACTTACTAATTGGTTAGATGAATTAAAAACGAGAGTAATATTATGAGCATTGATAAAGGACAGCTAAACCGGCGCTCCTTTTTAAAAGGCCTGATTGCATTAGGTACCGTTGCGGCACTGCCTGGCGGGTTATTATCTTCCCGCTGCGCGATGGCCCAGCCGCCGATTCCGTTTAACCCTAAAACCTACAAAATTTTCCGCAACGCCTGCCCGCGTAACTGTTACGACACCTGCAGCCTGAAAACCTGGGTGAAGGACGATGTCATCACCTTCGTGGATGGCGCGAGTGAATCGACCTACACCCACGGCGCGCCGTGCGTGAAAGGCTTGACCTATCCGCGCCGCGTTTATTCCCCGGACCGCATTAAGTATCCGATGATTCAGGACGGACGCGGCAGCGGTAAGTGGCGACGCATCTCCTGGGACGAGGCGATGCAGCGCATTGCCAGCAAAATGCTGGAGATCAAAAAGAAAGATGGCTCCCTGCTGGGGCTGGCGCTGACCAAATACTCCGGCAACCTCGGCGTGATGAGTTACGCCGTGGAAGGGATGATGTCTTCTCTGGGATACACCACCCGCTTTGCCGGTACCCCGTGCTGGCCAGCGGGAATTGACGCCCAGCATTACGACATGGGCGACATGTGGTGTAACGACCCGGAAGATATGGTGAAGGCCAAATACATCATTCTCTGGGGTGCGAACCCGGCCTGGTGCTCCATGCACTCGATGAAATACATCTATCAGGCGCGGGAGAAAGGGGCGAAGGTCGTGGTTATCGATCCGCTGTTCTCGCAAACTGCCGCAAAAGCCGATCTCTATCTGCGCGTGCGGCCCGGCTCTGACGGCGCGCTGGCGCTGGGCATGGCGCGTCACCTGCTGGATTTAGGCCGCGTTGATCAGGAATTTGTGACCCAGTTCGCCCACGGCTACCCCGAGTTTGAGCAGTACCTGCGCAACAACATTACGGTGGAGTGGGCATCCGAAATCTGTGGGCTGGCCCCGGACGTTATCCGGCAGCTGGCGGACGAGTTTACCGCCGTTAAGCCCGCCACCGTCTGGATCGGCTACGGCATGCAGCGTCACGTCAACGGCGGGGCGAACGTGCGCGCCATCGATGCCTTCGTGGCGATGACGGGTAACATCGGGGTTGAAGGCGGCGGGGCGCGCTACGGCCATCTGCAAACCTGGGGCTATAACTACCATGCGATGGCACAAAAGCCACCGGCTGGCTCCGTCGGTATGACGGGTGCCGCGGGTCCGGTTGGCGAGTTTGTCAGCGACAGCGGCGAGAAAAGTCAGTATTCAGACCGCGCGCTGAACCTGAACCAGACCGCACAGAGCATTCTTGACGCTAACGATCCGCCGGTTCGCATGCTGTGGGTCGCCTGTAAGAACCCGTTCGCGCAGGATTTCGATCGCAACAAAATGGAAAAAGCGTTCGAGAAGCTGGAGATGGTAGTGTGCGTGGATCAGTTCTTTAACGAGACGGTACAGCACGCCGACATCGTTCTGCCTGTCACCACGACCTTTGAGCACTGGAGCGCCTCATCCTCTTACTGGCACTACTGGCTGACGGTGAACGAACCGGCAATCAAGCCGATGTACGAATGCAAGAGCGACCTGGATATTGCCGTGCTGCTCTCGCGCACCATCAACAAAATGGAGCCGGGCTCCTGCACCTTCCCGCAGGATGTTGATCAAAAAACATGGCTGGACCTCGAGTTTAACGACGGGCTGGCGAAACAGTTCGGCATCAGCTCGTGGGACGACCTGCTGGACGGCCCGGTGAAGGCCAAAATGCCGAGCAGCGCCGCCTGGTACGATCGCAAATTCAAAACGCCCTCCGGCAAGTACGAGTTCCTCTCTGAGCTGTGCGAGAAAAACGGCCACAAGGCGCTGCCGGAATATCTGCCTGCCGCCGAGGGTAAACTGCCGTTCCACCTCTTTACGCCGCATCTGCAGTACGGCCTGCACTCGCAGTTCGTCAACCTCGACTGGATGCAGGTCTTCTGGCCGGAGCCGTTCGTCTATATCCATCCCGTCGCCGCGAAGAAAAAAGGCATCCGCGATCTGGCTACCGTCCGGGTATTTAACGAGATCGGCGAAGTTGAACTGCGCGCGAAGGTCACCACCAACGTGCCGGAGGATTTCCTGGTGATGTATGAATCCTGGTTTAACAAGCTCAGTTACAACGTGCAAAACGTGGTGAAAGACACCCCGGCCGATATGGGCCTGATGGCAACCGGCGCGCCCGGTGCGGCCATACATGACCAGTTTGTTGACATTGTCCTCATTGCAAATGAAGGAGTAGAGGCATGAGACGCGCATTTTTAGTGAACAGTGATAAGTGCATTGGCTGCCGTGGGTGCGCTATGGCCTGTAAAAGCTTTAACCAGCTGGAGCCGGACCGCTTCTGGCGCTATGTCTATCCGCTGGATAAAGCCATTTACCCGCACGAAGAACGCGCGTTTTTCTCGCTGGCCTGTAACCACTGTGAAAATCCGGCCTGCCTGGCCGCCTGCCCGGTGGAAGCCTACACCAAACGTGATGACGGCGTGGTGGTGCATAATCCTGAGCGCTGCATTGGCTGTAAAAACTGCATTCGCAACTGTCCTTACGGCGCGCCGCGCTTTAACGAAGAGACGCAAAAAGCCGAGAAGTGCAGCATGTGCTACGAACGTCTGGATATCGGCATGAATCCGGCCTGCGTGAACGCCTGCCCGGTAGGAGCGCTGACGCTTATTGACCTGGACGCCGATCCGCTGCCGAACAACGCGGTGCAGTATCCGCCGGGCTTCCCGCATATGCCGCAGCTTAATCCGGGTACGCGCTTTATTCTTGCCCGTCAGCCAAAGCAGCCGGGGGATAAATAATGGAAAAGTATGAACTGCCGCTGGTGATTTTTACCGTGCTGAGCCAGATGTCGGTGGGGATGACGTTACTCCTCACCTGGCGGACGCTGCGCGGTGAGATCGAAGGTAACCGCCTGTACTGGCTTACCACCGGTGCGATCCTTGGGGTAGCGTCCGTTGCGGCGATCCTGCACCTGGCGCACCCGGAACACGCCTATAACGCGCTGATCAACCTGAAACACGCCTGGCTGAGCCGTGAAATTCTCGGCGCGACGATCTACGGGGGGACCATCGGCCTGGCTTTCCTCACCAAAGGCAATAAAGGCGCTGCGCTGCTGGCGTCCCTGTTTGGGGTGTTGCTGGTGGTTGTGCAGGGCATGACCTATGCCGCGCCCGCCATGCAGGCGATTGCCAATGGCATTACCATGATGCTGTTTTTCGCTACCGTCTGGGTGATGGGCTGCGCCGCCACGCCGCTGCTCGGGCTGCAATCCTCCCATCGCGCTCTGCAACAGGGTGTTATCGCCCTGATGGCACTGATGATCGCCGCGCCTGTTATCTGGCTGAGCGGCGGCACGGTGGTGAAGATGACGGCGCAGGCGTGGTTAAGCTCGCCGCTCTATCTGGGTAGCCTGGTCTGCTGCTTGCTGGGATGTGGATTAACGCTGAAGCGCCAGCCGAATCAGAAAGCGATCTTCGCGATTCTGCTGGTGGGGGTCGTGCTCAGCCGCCTGACCTTCTTCGGTGATACGGTCAGCACCATCGTGAACATCGGACACCTGTACTGATAAAACTAACCCCGCATCAGCGGGGTTTTTTATGGGCGTTTAGCGCACCACCATCACCGGGATATGGGTGTGGCGGATCACGCTTGAGGCGTTGGACCCCAGCAGGTGCGTGGTAATCGAAGGATTGCGTGAGCCGATCACTACTACGTCAGCCTTCAGTTCGTCGGCCAGCTCGTTAACCACATCACGCACGCTGCCAAACCTGACGTGGGTTTTGATGCGGGAGGGATCGATGCTGAAGTGCCCGACCATGGTCTGCAGCCGCGTTTCGGCCTCGTGCTGTAAGTGTTCCTCAAAGCGACGCACGTCGGCGGCAAAGCGGTGCAAACTCAGGCTCGCCGAGCCGGGCAATACGTGCAAAAGGTGAATAATTCCGTCCTGCTGCGCCAGGAACTCGGCGTGGCGAACGGCTTTGTCGCTTAGCTCCATCTCAAAAACATCAACCGGCATAATGATTGTCTGATACATACCCGTTTCTCCTTGTTTATTAACGCTGAAATCATTCAACCATAAAATAATTATGCTTTCTGTAACCTCAACAGCACTTTTTTATATCACCAGGATAAATCTCAAAAGGTGCGGATTTCGGGGGTACGCCCGAGAGGTAGCTACCCTTTTAGTAGCTTACCCACATCCTTTCGGAGGTCGTATGAAGGCATTGACGTATCACGGTCCGCACAATGTTCGCGTTGAGAATGTCCCCGATCCTGTCATTGAGCAGCCTGACGATATCATCCTGCGCGTGACGGCCACCGCCATCTGCGGCTCTGACCTGCATCTCTATCGCGGGAAGATCCCTAAGGTGGAACATGGCGATATCTTTGGTCATGAATTTATGGGCGAAGTGGTTGAAAGCGGGCGGGACGTGAAGAACCTTCAGAAGGGCGACCGCGTGGTGATCCCCTTTGTCATTGCCTGTGGCGACTGCTTCTTTTGCCAGATGCACCAGTACGCCGCCTGCGAAAAAACCAACGCCGGGCAGGGCGCTGCGCTGAACAAAAAGCAAATCCCCGCACCCGCCGCGCTGTTTGGCTACAGCCATCTTTATGGCGGTGTGCCGGGCGGGCAGGCGGAGTACGTGCGCGTGCCGAAAGGCAACGTGGGGCCGTTTAAAGTGCCGCAGCTGCTCTCCGACGACAAAGCGCTTTTCCTGTCTGACATTTTGCCTACCGCCTGGCAGGCGGTGAAAAACGCGCAGGTGGGTAAAGGTTCAAGCGTTGCCGTTTTCGGGGCGGGGCCGGTGGGGCTTCTCACCATTGCCTGCGCGCGGCTGGCTGGCGCTGAGCAAATCTTTGTGGTGGACCATCACCCGTACCGCCTGCGGTTTGCGCAAGAACGTTACGGTGCCATCCCGATCAACTTCGACGACGACAACGATGCGGCGGAGAAAATTATCGAACAGACAGCGGGCCAGCGCGGCGTGGATGCGGTGATTGATGCCGTTGGTTTTGAAGCGAAGGGCAGCACCACGGAAACTATCCTGAGCAACCTCAAAATTGAGGGAAGCAGTGGTAAAGCGTTGCGCCAGTGCATTGCCGCAGTGCGTCGTGGCGGCGTGGTGAGCGTACCCGGGGTATATGCCGGGTTTATTCACGGCTTCCTGTTTGGCGATGCCTTCGATAAAGGCATTACGTTCAAAATGGGCCAGACGCACGTCCATGCCTGGCTGGGCGAGCTACTGCCGCTTATTGAACAGGGGCTGCTTACCCCGGAAGAGATTGTGACGCACTATCTGCCGCTGACCGATGCCGAACGTGCCTACAAAATTTTCGAAAAACGCGAAGAGGAGTGCCGGAAGGTTATCCTGGTACCTGGCGCAGACACGCCGGAGGCGGCAGAGCAGAAGGTGAAAGGGCTGGTGAATGCCTTTCCCGGCGGGGTCGTGTAACCCGGCTCGCTTACCAGTGACGTTCCAGGTAAAGCACGGCCATGACGATGACCGCCAAAAAAACCAGATAAACCAGTGTGATGAACGCTATTTCACCCATAAGCGTTTCCGCGCGACGCAAACAGATTAAGCGTGGATGAAGGCGTTTTTCGGCGATATAGGACGTTTGGGTGAAATGCGTAAAAAGCGGAAAGAGGATGCCTGGCATCCTCTGTGCAAAGTGAACAGGCGCTTGTTCAGAAGGGATTAACGCAGGTATTCACCGGCGGCTTCTGGCTGGTAGAGCAGGGCGAGCACTTCCAGATGGGTAGACGCACCGCCCGGAAGATCCCAGTGAATGGTATCACCGGTACGCAGACCCAGCAGCGCCGCGCCGACGGGGGCCAGAACCGAAAGCTGCGTGGCGCTGTCGGTCATCTGCGCCGGGTAGACCAGCGTACGGGTCAGTTCTTCACCGGTGGTCAGGTTGCGGAACGTCACCTGGCTGTTCATCGTCACTACGTCATGCGGCATGGACTCTGGCGTACACATCTGCGCGCGATCAAGCTCCTCGTTGAGGGCGTCGGCAACCGGGAGTGAGGCGTAATCTGGTTTTTCCAGAAGGCGGTCGATACGTTCTGCGTCGAGCTCATTAATGATAATTTTAGGTCTGGACATTTCTTACTCCATGTCGTGAATGCTGCGTGTTACGCAGAAACCAATCCAAAAGAAAACCCTCGCCGTCTGGCAGCGAGGGTTTAACTCTCCTGATGATACTGGCTGAAGAGGCAAGTTTGAAGTGATGAAGGTCACATTCATACGCCATATGAATTTTTGGCGAAAAACGTGCTGCCTTGCCAATTTGCATTATTCTTTTTAAGCGCCCTTTGTGGGCGACTATCCGCCTTCCGTGTTTCCTGTCAGGAGATTTCATGAGCAATTACGACAAACTTACCCTGAAAGACGGCAGTTATTTGCATTTTAAGGACTGGGGCAGCGGGCAGCCGATTGTCTTCAGCCACGGCTGGCCGTTAACCGCCGATGCCTTTGAAGATCAAATGTTGTATCTGGGGTCGAAAGGATTTCGCGTTATTGCCCACGACCGCCGCGGTCACGGGCGCTCGGCGCAGCCGTGGGACGGGCATACGATGGATCAGTACGCGGACGATTTGGCCGAGCTGACCGCGCACCTTAACCTGAAAGAGGCGGTGCACGTTGGGCATTCAACGGGCGGCGGAGAAGTGGCGCGCTATATCGGCCGCCACGGCACCGATCGCGTCGCTAAAGCGGTGCTGATTGGGGCCGTGACGCCGATTATGATCAAAACCGATTTTAACCCGGACGGCGTGCCAAAAGAGGTCTTTGATGGTATTCGCGAAGGGGTGGTAAACGACCGGGCGGCCTTCTTCTACGAGCTGACCGCTGCGTTTTATGGCTACAATCGCCCGGGCGCAAAAGAGTCTAAAGCGGTACGTGAAAGTTTTGTGGAGCAGGGGCTTCAGGGGTCGATCAAGGCGCTGTACGACTGCGTGAAAGCCTTCTCGGAGACGGACCTGCGCGAAGATCTGAAGAAGATGACCATCCCTACGCTGGTGATCCACGGCGATGACGATCAAATTGTGCCGATCGACACCTGCGGGCGCGTGGCCGCAGAGATCCTGCCGAACGCGGAGCTTAAGGTGTACGCCGGCGGCTCTCACGGCATTTGCACCACCCATAAGCATCAGATTAATGACGATTTGCTGAAATTTATTCAGTCCTAATTTCGTGCGGATTGCGTTACGCTGAGTGTCCTGAATCAGGGCACTGAGCGAAGCGTCATTCGTATCTGCCCCACCAGTGAGAGAGCCTCATGTATTTTTATCAACCTTCTCAGGGGCACGGCCTGCCGCATGACCCGTTGAATGCCATTATTGGTCCGCGTCCGATCGGCTGGATCGCGTCGTGCGACCGCGCCGGTCAGCGAAACCTTGCCCCTTACAGCTTCTTTAACTGCTTTAACTATCGTCCGCCGATCATTGGTTTTTCCAGCAATGGCTGGAAAGACAGCGTTCGTAATATTACCGAAACGGGTGAGTTCGTCTGGAACCTGGCAACGCGCAGTCTGGCCGAAGCGATGAATGAAACGTCCGCGACGCTTTCGCCCGGCGAGGATGAATTTGCGTTTGCCGGGTTGACGCCAGCCGCCAGCCAGCTTGTCAGCGCGCCGCGCGTGGCGGAAAGTCCGGTCAACTTTGAGTGTCGCCTGTCGCAGTGTATACAGCTCACGGGGGCCGACGGTACGCCGATTGACACCTGGCTAGTGCTAGGCGAAGTGGTCGGGGTGCATATTGCCGAAACGCTGCTGGAGGAGGGAATTTACCAGACGGCGAAAGCGCAGCCGATCCTGCGCGCGGGCGGGCCAACGGCCTATTACGCAATCAGCGATACCCATCGCTTCGACCTGGTTCGCCCGGATGCGCGATAACAGCCTGCCTGCCGATCAACAGTTCTTTGCCGACCTGTTTAGCGGGCTGGTCCTCAATCCCCAGCAGCTTGGACGCGTCTGGTTTGCCCATCGCCCGTCATCCACCTCGTCCGGGACCGTAGCCCTCGAATGGCCGCGGCTCGATGTGGTGTTGCGCGGCGAGTACGGCAACCTGCTCATTGCCGAGCAAAAAGCGATTCGCCAGGGGGAGATGCTGTTTCTCCCGTCACGCACCGTCTGTTCGCCAACGTTTGCCCGGCCAGTTATGCTGCTGAGCATTATTTTTGCCCCGTCGTGGCTTGGGCTGGCATTTCAGGATGCCCGCAGCGGGCAGGCCGTTGAGCCGCAGCGAAAAGTGGAGCTTCCGCATCCGGAAAGGGGGGAGTGTGCGGCCATGCTGACGGCGCTGACCCATCTCAGTGCCTCCCCGCAGGACCAGGATATTATCCAGCCGCTGGTGCTGAGCCTGCTGAACTGGTGCCGTAAACGGGTCTCTTCTCTGCCCGAGCCGGGGATGTCGCGCGGCGATTTTCTCTATCAAAGCATCTGCAGCTGGATCCAGGTCAACTATGCGGGGGCGCTGACCCGTGAAAGCGTGGCCGCCCTGTTTAACATCTCGCCCAACCATCTCTCGCGCCTGTTTTCGCAGCAGGGCACCATGAGTTTTGTGGACTATGTTCGCTGGGTGCGTATGGGAAAAGCGCGGACGATCCTGCAAAAATATCACCTGCCGGTGGGGGAAGTGGCGAAGCGCTGCGGCTATCCCGACAGCGACTACTTTTGCCGTCTGTTCCGGCGTCAGTTTGGCCTGACGCCGGGGGAGTACCGCACGCGATTTCAGTAGCGGTCAGAAGGTGATTTCAGCATTGAGCAGGTCAAGCATGCTTTGCGGCGAGTCGGCCGCAAAAAGCGACGCGCGAAACGCCTTGTTGACCAGTTTTCTGGCCAGCTGAGAGAAGACCTTGACGTGGTTGTTTCCTTCCTGAGCACCCAGCGTCAGCATGATCACCAGCTCGACCTCTCCCATATCCGACTCCCAGTCAATCGGCTTCTCCAGACGGGCAATGCTAATGCTGGAGTGGCGTATCCACTGGGATTTGGTATGCGGGATCGCCACCCCAAACCCGACGGCAGTGGTGACAATCTCTTCCCGTTGCCAGAGATCTTCTTCAAGCTCGAGCGGGTGTTCTGTGCGTCCGTGGATCGCCAGATTGCCGCATAAAAATTGCAGCACCTGCTCTTTGGAAGCCAGCGGTTCGTTGAAGACGATTGTCTCCTGCGCCAGCAGTGGACGCGGCGGCTCTTCAGGGGTGAATTCCGCCAGAAGGGCTTCGATCTCCTCTGCGCTGCGGCACTCGCAGGCACGTTCTGCCAGGGTCTGACACGCGCTTAGCTCAAGCTGGCGGAGCAACGTTTTCACGTCAGGGATGCGCGGCCCGCTCATGCTAAATTCATCGATGCCCAACCCCAGGAGCAGAGGCAGATAACGACGTTCGCCGCCGAGTTCGCCGCAGATCCCGACCCATTTGCCGTGGCGATGGGCAGCGGTGACGATCTGGCGCACCATGCGTAAAAATGACGGTGTGATCGGGTTATACAGCGGCGAGACGCGCGGGTTATTACGGTCGACGGCGTAGAGGTACTGGGTCATGTCGTTTGAGCCAATACTGAAAAAATCCACCTCGTCGCAGAAGTGATCGATGATAAAGCAGACGGACGGGACTTCCACCATGATGCCCAGCGGCAGGTCCGGGGTGTGACGCAGCCCCTGTGACGTCAGCTCCTCGCGGACGTTTTGCAGCTCTTGTTTCACCCACAGAATTTGGTCGAGGCTGTGGACCATGGGGATCATCAGCAGGGCATTTCCGCTGGCGCCTGCGCGTAAAATCGCCCGCAGCTGGGTACGGAACAGGTGAGCGAATTCAGGGTAGATGCGTACCGCACGATAGCCGAGGAAGGGGTTCTCCTCCTGCGGGATATTGAGATACGGGATCTGTTTATCGCCGCCGATATCCATGGTGCGGAAGATCACCGGTTTACCCTGAGCCGAGAGCAGCACCTGCTGATAGGCTTCAAACTGTTCCTGCTCATCCGGGGCGGTATCGCGATCCATGTAGAGCATTTCGGTACGGAACAGCCCAACGCCCTGCGCGCCACAGGCGAACGCGCCGGGGGCTTCCAGGGCGCTGCCGATATTGGCGGCAATATCCACGGCAACATTATCCCGGGTCAGCGCAGGACGCCCGGCGTCTTTGAGCTGCTGCTGGTGGCGTTTATCGACAAGCCGCTGCGCCACGCTGTAGTAGTGATTCACCGCCTCATCAGGCTTCACCACCAGTACGCTGCACACGCCGTCAAGAATGACCTCGTCGCCGGTAAACGGTGCCAGGGAGGAAATGGTTACCCCGCTGAGTACCGGAATGGAAGCGGCGCGGGCCAGGATCAGGGTATGCGACGTTCGCCCGGTTTTTTCCAGCACCATGCCTTTCAGATAGCGGGTATCAAGGCTTAAAAACTGACTCGGGGTTAAATCTTCCGCCATCAGAATCGTGGGCGCATCCAGCGTAAATACGGACGCTTGCTGAAGCTCAGGCCAGGTAATGCTCAGCAGTTGTTCGCTGATATCACGGATGTCGCTGACGCGCTCGCGAAGGTAATCGCTGGCCGAATGGGAGAGCTTGTCGCAAATCTGCTCCATGTTGCCAATGATCGCCTCTGCAAGGCTCAGCCGTTCTTCGCCGATCAGACGGCGAATATTGCCACCAAACTCATCGTCCTGAATCAGCGACAGGTGCGCGCTGATAATGGTTTTACTTTCACCCCCCAGCCCGCGCAGGCGCTGGTTAAGCTGCTCCGCCAGCGTGGCGAGGCTGTGTTCCAGACGGGTGATATCCTCCGGCGAGGCCGGTATCTGACGATAGCGATGGAGATTATCGCTCTGCCAGGCCCGCAGCGTTCCGCTACCGATGCCGCTGGCAAGCGTAATGGCGTGCTGCAGCTGCGGATTAAGCCGCATCAGCGAACGGGGCAGAGGATGTGCGACGTGCGGCGCATCCCCTGACGGGATGCTGTCGCTGTCGATGAACGACGTATTTACATACTGTTCAAGCACGCGTCTGGCCTGCTCTTCGTCGCTGCCGCTGATTTCGAGCACGCAGCTGTCGTTAAACAGCGTGCCGGTGCTGATCAGCGCCAGCGAGCTTTTGGCATCCGCCTGGGTGTTAAGCCGGTTATTGATAAAACGGATATCGCTGCGCCAGACGCTGCACTGCTCTTTAAGCGCCCACGCCGGACGGGCGTGCAGGCCGTTGGGCAGCGGGCAGGAAAATTCAATAGAAATCATACGCTCTCCTTAACGCGTGAGATCAGCACCTGAAGTCCGTCAGGTGAGCCACGGTCTCACGATTCATACACGCCACCAGGGCGACAAGCAGTTGATGAGTTTGGTTAATGTCTTTTTCGTCGGCGATCGAGGCTGCGCAGTGCCCGTGTCGGGTTGGCGGGCCTAACACCACCGCGGGAACGCCCGTCCCGGACAGGTGAATGGCGCCGCCGTCGGTACCGCCGTTGCTGAACATATCCTTTTGCAGCGGGATCCCCAGCGGACGCGCTACCGATTCAATGAACGCGGTCAGTTTCGGTGGGGCGATAAGCGTTTTGTCGTACAGCACCAGCATCGGGCCGGCGCCGATTTGACGGTGGTTTGCGTTACCGTAATCAAAGTTTTTCGACCAGCAGGCGGTATCGAGGACCAGAGCAATATCAGGATGAATGGCCTGGGCTGCGGTGCGCCCTCCACGCAGCCCAACCTCTTCGCTGGAACTGGCTACCAGCCACAGTTCACAGTCGAGCGGGGCCTGATGCAACTCGCGCAGCAGGGTGATCAGCAGATAGCACCCGAGGCGATCGTCGAAGGCTTTTCCCATCACCCGGTTATGGGGAAGCGTCTGGAAAGGCGTATCGAACGTCACGCGGTCGCCCGCATCTATGCCCGCAGCGTAGACCTCCTCGGCTGAGGTTGCGCCAATATCCACGCGCAGGTTGTCTACGGTTTCACCTTTCAGATCGCCGTCCAGCAGGCCCGGGATTTTTAGCCCGTTGCGGGTGGTGATGCGTACGGGCTGAAGCGTGCGGGCCATCATGCGGACGTTGCCAATCGGCAGGACATCGATGGCTCCTTCACGCGAAATACTGCGTACGATAAAACCGACTTCGTCCATGTGGGCGCAAATCATCACCTTTGGCCCGTTGCTCTGATTCACACGAATGAGCACCGAGCCGAGACCGTCGAACTGAACGTCTTTGTGATAGCGATGTGCTTCGTTAATCAGGATGTCGCGCACCTCTTGCTCCGACGCGGCAATGGCATCGGCTTCGCTTAACGCGCGCAGTAATTCCTTGTCCATCAGTGTTCTCCCGTCATCAGTAGCGTTTTGTCCATGGTGTAGAGCACCTCGGCCCCGGTGTGCGTGACCAGCACCACGTCTTCAATCCGCACGCCGCCCACACCGTCAAGGTAGATGCCAGGCTCCACGGTCAGGAGCATGCCGGGTTTTAGCAGCGTGGCGTCCGTGGGGGAAAATCGCGGATTTTCATGGACATCAATGCCGATAGCGTGCCCGGTGTTGTGACCGAACTGCGCGCCGTAGCCTGCGCGCGCGATTGTCTCCCGGGCAGCAGCATCCACCGCATGGCAGGGGACGCCGGGACGAATGGCATTGATGGCCGCGAGTTGCGCCGCCAGCACGGTCTGGTAAACCGCGTAGAGCGGATGCGCCTCGGGTGTCTGGCCTTGTCTGGCGACAAGGAAGGTCCTCGTCATATCCGAACAATATCCCTGGTGTTGGGCGCCAAAATCGAGGGTGACCATTTCGCCCGCGTCGATGACCTTATCGGAGGCTTTGCCGTGCGGCATTGCGCCGCGTGGCCCGCTGGCAACGATAGTATCGAAGGAGGGCTTATCTGCGCCCTGCTGCTTCATAAACCACTCCAGCTCGGCGGCGACCTCGCGCTCGCGCATCCCCGGCTGGATGAAGCGGCGGATATGATGCGCGGCGTCGTCGGCGATGCGGCACGCCGCGCGGATCCGGGCGATTTCGTCCGCGGTTTTAATCTGTCGCAGGGCGTCGAGAGAGATCCCGCACAGCGTCGCATTCAGCGCGTCGCGCCACTGGCAGGCGGTGTGCCAGCTGACGTGTTCGCCTTCAAAGCCCAGCCGCGAAAGCCCTTCGTCGGCAATCAGCTGGTTCACCACCCCGGCAAACGAATGCTCTGCATCAAGCAAGTGCATCCGGTAGCCTTCCGCGCGTGAGGCGATGTCGTGGTAGTAGCGAAAATCCACCAGAATATGCGCGGCGGTTCGCGTAACCAGCACATAGCCCGAACCGGTGGACAGGCCCAGATGGGGCTGTTTGTTCTGCCGTGAGGCAATCAGCACGCCATCCAGCTTTTCGGTCTTTAGCCAGTGGCGAAGCGTTGTGAGTAAATCCATCTCGTTATCCCGTTACAGCGTATCGACGGAGAGTTTTCCGCGTTTATGCATGTGGTTACGGATAGTCACCACCAGCAGGGCCGTAATGACCGCGCCGACCAGAATACTGAGCATATACGCCCCCAGATTGGTCACCAGCGGCCATGCCCAGATGGCAGATTCCGGGAACCACTGCACAGCACCCAGGGCGGTGGCGGTCATCGCGCCCGCTATGGCACCGACCATGTACGCTGGCAGCGTCGCGAGCGGGTTTTCCAGCAGGAACGGGATTGCCCCTTCGCTGATCCCCATAAAAGCGAGGAACATGGCGGTTTTGCCCTGCGGATAAAGCTGTGGGCTAAACAGGCGTTTGCCGGTCAGGCGGCGGTCAATCAGCGTTGCCAACCCCAGACCAATCGGTGGGATAACGATCGCCACCGCGCGGGAGGTTATCGGCAAAATGTGATCGGTCGTCAGTCCCAGCCCGACGAACCCGGCCGCTTTGTTGATCGGACCGCCAAGGTCAATCGCCGTGGCCGCAGCCATGCCGATGGCATACATCATCGAGCCTGCTTCACCGGCGGCGAGAAGCAGGGTGCGCATCCCGGCGTTGAGCCAGCCGCCAATCGGGGTGATGACGTAATACATTGCCAGCATCACAAACAGGGCGGAGAGAATCGGGATCAGGAAGGTGCTTTTGAACGCCAGCAAATACTGCGGGAGATTGATGCGGGTATTCAGCCATTTCACCAGGTAGCCTGCGGCAATGGCGATAATCAGCGCGCCGATAAAGGTCGACGGCACCGGTTTGGTGGCAAGCCAGGTGAGTTTTTCAGGATCGAAATTCAGCACCAGCGTAGGCTGGGTGGCGACAAGACCGCCGATAAACCCGGCCGGGAAGGCCAGTTTGCCGCCGATGGAGTTGGCGACGAACGCGGCGAACATCGGGATGGCGAAGCTAAACAGCAGCCCGCCAAAGGACTCGGTCAGATAGCCGAATTTCAGCACCGACAGGTTAAACCCGGTGAATTTGCCTGAGTTAAGCGCGTCAAGAATACCGGTGTCTGGCGGGATCTCCAGCCAGACGTAGGCGATCAGTTGCGAAATGGCGAGGATCACCCCGCCCATGATGAGCGTTGGCACCATGCGGGAAATGCCCGACATAATGTGCTGAGGCAGCTCTTTCCAGAACGTATTGCCTGCCGCGACGGGTGCCGGCTTGATGGCGAGCGTATCGCCCTCTACCGGGCGCACCGCACTGCGTTTTTTAATTGCCATGACGAAAACCCCTGAGGTTGAGGATTATTGTTGTTCTGCAGCAATCAACTCTTCGATCTCTTTCAGGGTGCCAGCCGCATTTTTGATGGCGTCCTGAAGCGTAATTTCGTAAACGTCGCGCGTTTCAAAGCGTTCGTTGTCTTCCGGCGTAATGGCGATGGCGTGGATAATGATGTCAGCCCCGGCAATGTCCTGCGCCGTTAAGCGGTTCTGAATGCCGTCCGCGCCCTGCGTTTCAATTTTGACTTCATAGCCCGCTTCCACCGCCGCTTCTTCCAGCGCCTGAGCTGCCATAAAGGTGTGTGCCAGGCCCATTGGGCAGGCGCAAAGTGCAATCAATTTTTTAGCCATGTGTAATTCCTCCTGTAGGTAACGCCTTGATTATGGCGGGGAGGATCTGGCGCTGTTTACCGGATAAATAATGCAATGACTGGAAAAATGATGCGTATAGCCGGAAGTGTGACGCGGGTCGTCATATAAGGGAAAGGAATGAATTGCCGGGCAGAAGCTGCCCGGCCGGAGGGTCAGTAGCCGACTTTATCGATAATAAACTGTTTGCCGCAGTTACCGGGATGCGGGCGTGGCGCGAAGGAGGCCGCCGCGAGCGGATTGTTAATGGTGCTCGCGTTCAGCGAGATTTGCATTTCCGTCAGATAAGCCGGGTTGCCATTACAGGTGAGCTTGATCGCCTTCACGCTCTCTTTGCCCCAGCTTTTAGCCACTGCGTCATCAAAGGCGCTGCGGTTAACGGTTTTGCCGTAGTTCCCGGCGAGAAATGTCCCCAGGGTACTGCTTTTGACCTCCTGGGTCATACGGACCATAGTGCCGAAATAGGCGTCGGGATCGAAGCCAAAACAGACTCCATGTCGGGCGTACTCATACCGTTCGAGGCAGGACGTGCCGCTCGCGCCGGGCATCACGCTGTTCAGCTTTGCGGCAGCAGACAGTGAAAGCCCTGTCTCGGCTGCGGCACATTTGCGGCTGGCTTTTGCTTCCGGCATGTCTGGAATGGGGCGGGTGGCGCAGCCGAAACGTATCCAGCGGCGTTCGTCCACGCCACGCGCGGCGACAGACTTAGGCAAGCCGGGCCATAGCCCGTGAACGGTCAGGAAATCGGTTTTATTCGCGCTCTCTTTTTGCAGGCGGCACTCCTCCGGCTCGTTGCGGTTGCGCTCAGCCATGCTCTGACAAAAACCGGTTTGCCAGGAGAGTGCCAGAACGTAGCGATCGAAATCGCCATACTGTGTGGCCTTGAGCGGTTCTGCGTGTGCGCTGAGTGCGCAGAGTGCGAGCGCCATAGCGCCAGCCGGGATAACGATATCCTTCCTGAACATGTGATTTCCTGATCGGTGAGAGCGAAATATTTCTGGAAGTTATTAAAGCATAAAAAGCGCCCGCAGGCGCTTTTTTGGCAACAGGCAGGAGGCTCAGGCGGCGCCTGGCACCAGTACCTCCGTCGCAATAATCACGATGATAAGCCCAACCAGGACCGGCACCGACGTGCGTTTCACCACTTCGAAAGGCGAAATTTTTGCCATCCCGGCCACCGCAACCACGACGCCGGATACCGGGGAAATGGTGCGCCCCAGGTTGGATGCCTGCAGCATCGGAATGGAGAGGTACGCCGGGTTGATACCGGAGGAGTGCGCCAGTTTTGGGATCATCTCGACGAATGCATAGAACGGCGCGTTACCGGAGCCGGTGGTCATTGCCGCCAGCATGGTCAGGACGACCAGCACCAGCATCAGAATAATGCTCGCAGAGCCGAACGACGTTGCAATGGAGATAAGGCTCTGAATAAAGCCGATGGTGCTCAGCCCCTGCGCAAACACGCCTGCGGCCACCAACAGCATCACCACCCCGGCAAAGGCATCTGCCATTCCGCGATACGCCACTTCAAGGCCGGAGAACACTTTCTGTGTATTAAAGCCGCGCACGAACTCCAGCAGGGCGGCCAACAGCATGCAGATCACGAGGATGGTGATAATGTGCAGCTGCGGGCCCCATTTGCCGTCAAAAATCAGCACGCCAATAATCGGCGTGAACGGCAGAATGGAGTAAAACGCTGGGGCGGTTGTGGTGATTTCACTCACATCCAGCATTTCGTGATTAATGTTCTCTTTTTTATCGAGATAGCGCTGCCAGAAGAAATGTGCGATGCCCATGCCAACTATAGCCACAATTGAAATGGGCAGCGTTGTTTTAAAGGCAAAGTCAATGAGCGACATTTCCGCCGCTTTCGCCGCCAGCACAACGTCGCCAGAGGTTGGGGAGAGAATGATTGCCGCTGGCGAGGCGCAGATAGCTGCAGCTGCACCACGGCTGATCCCCACGTTGACCATAATGGGGAACAGCGTTGCCATCAGCAGCACGCCAAGCCCGGTCGCCGATGACACCGCGAGCGACATCAGGCATGCCAGGAAGTAGGCCGCCACCATCAGAAGGTAAGGGGAGTTAATGTACTGCAGGGGCTTAGAGGCCAGCTTGACCACCATATCGTTGGCACCGATATGGGTCATATAGGCAGCAAAGCCACACAGCATCATAATCATCAT
The DNA here is from genome assembly GCF_005503595.1 of Enterobacter sp. 2VL. Lineage (NCBI taxonomy): Bacteria > Pseudomonadati > Pseudomonadota > Gammaproteobacteria > Enterobacterales > Enterobacteriaceae > Enterobacter > Enterobacter sp. 2VL. Next base: position 440,284 of record NZ_SCNE01000002.1, on the reverse strand, counting down.
GCCCAGATCGCCGCCGCGGCTCATAAGCAGAATCTTAATATATTCCACGATATCGGTAGCGGTATAGCCGGTGCTGGCCTCGCTGGCGGGCAGAACCTGATGGCCCATCAACGCGCTGATAATCAACAGCGTCAGGCCACCGACAAACAGCACGCCCGTCGCTGAATACCCTTTAATGATGTAGCGCGCTACACCGACGATGACCACGACCCCGATAAGGAGCTCGATAAACGTAAGCATGATTTCCCCTGTATCCTTGCTGCCCAAAAGTGAAATAATCAATAAAAAAGAAGCATGAAATGTGCCGAATTAATGGTCTGCCCTTGCTGATTAAAATCAAAAAAGAGACGACTTAAGGCAGTATCGACGATTTTTTTGCCACCGCACTGGCATTTCAGTCGCGTCGTCATTGACCGAATGAATGCTTATTATATGCCCTGGCGCCCGGGAAATGGGTAGTTTTGTATTATCTTCGGGCGTTTCGCCCACGTATCCCGGTTCTTATCACCAGTGAAAGTTTGGCGCAGCAACGCAACAAATATTATTTATGCATCACAGCATTAACGTGAAACACGTCCGTAATCCCTGAATAAAAATGCGGGAATTATTTTTTTAGTTTATTAATTACGCCGCGCTTATGGAGTGCCGTGAATATGATTTTTCCATAACTTTTTGCCACGGGTATATTGTACGTGCATGCATCAGCGTTATAGCATTTTTCGCTTTTTACTCTGCGGAGGGCTGAGAGAGAAAGGCCAGATCTGGCGCGGCTCTTCGCGAGGTTAGGCTTATAACACTCCCGCGCTGGAATGAAGTGGAGGTTATTTATGATTACGGTAAGATGTTAAATTATCGTTAAAAATAATTACTATTTTGAGGTTATTCAGAAGAGTTGAGATATTTCTCAGAATATTCTCAGTAGGAAGAAAGATAATTAGGAACAGGGACGATTCTGTTAAGACTTCGTTCAACTATTCTATGGTAAGCTTCGCCTCGTATACTAAGAATGGTAATAGTATTGTGATTTTACGTAATAAGTTTTTTATCATATTAGCCTTTATTTTCGGCCAGTTAAGTTTCGCCTGCGTTGCGAGCGCAAGCGACAACGTAAGCGAGAAAGGGTGGTTCTCTACCCTTAAAGATAATGTAGCGCAGACGTGGAACGAGCCGGAGCATTACGATCTGTATATTCCGGCCATCACGTGGCATGCCCGCTTTGCCTATGACAAAGAGAAAACGGATCGCTACAACGAGCGCCCATGGGGTGCCGGCTTTGGTCAGTCCCGCTGGGATGAGAAAGGCAACTGGCACGGCCTGTATCTGATGGCGTTTAAAGACTCATACAACAAGTGGGAACCGATTGGCGGCTACGGGTGGGAGAAAACCTGGCGTCCGTTATCGGACGATAATTTCCGCCTCGGGCTGGGGTATACGGCAGGTTTCACCGCGCGTGATAACTGGAAGTACATTCCGGTGCCAGTTCTGCTGCCGCTGGCCTCCATCGGCTATGGTCCTGCGACGTTCCAGATGACCTATATCCCTGGGACCTATAACAACGGTAACGTTTACTTCGCCTGGATGCGTTTTCAGTTTTAACTAAAAATGCGCTTCCTTATGGCGAAAAAATGGGCAGCCCTTGTATCGCAAAGGATAAAAATCCGTCAGTTAAAATTAACGCGACTTTTGTCACTTTTTATCAAAGATCCGCTGGACAAAACGTCCCACAATTGATGTACTGATACCCGACACAGCATTTGTGTCGTTTTTTAATGTAAAGGTAATTTTGATGTCTAAGATTAAAGGTAACGTTAAGTGGTTTAATGAGTCCAAAGGATTCGGTTTCATTACTCCTGAAGATGGCAGCAAAGATGTGTTCGTACACTTCTCTGCAATCCAGTCTAATGGTTTCAAAACTCTGGCTGAAGGTCAGCGCGTAGAGTTCGAAATCACTAACGGTGCCAAAGGTCCATCTGCTGCTAACGTAATGGCTCTGTAATACAGACTCGTCAGCAAGAATTTCAAAACCCGCTCATCGAGCGGGTTTTTTTCGTCTGCAATCAGCCCATCAGATAGATTTTCAGGAAGCTGGCAACGATCGCGACGCTCAGCAAAACCATACCTGCGCTCATCAAACTCTCTTTCATGCTGTCACCCTCGTTCAGTATTGCGCTCAGAGTGACAGATAAAAATTAAGCTAACATTAACGCTGCGATCAGGAATGCGCGCTGGCAGAAGAAACGAGCCAAAATGCGAACCCGGTCATCGCAAATGAGCCGAGCATGTTAACCGCGATGTTGCCCAGCGCCCAGACGATGCGCCCTTCCTGAAACAGGAAAACCGTTTCGGCCGAGAAGGTAGAAAAGGTCGTTAATCCGCCGCAGAAGCCGGTGGTGATTAAGACTTTCCACATCGGGTCGATATCGGTCATGCGATTAAACCAGGCTAACCCCATCCCGATGATAAACGCCCCAATCATGTTTGCAGCCAGTGTTCCCAGGGGGATAGCCTGATGCACCGGGTTAAACCGCATGCTTAACAGCCACCGTGCAACGCTACCTGTTCCTCCACCAATAAAAACGGCTAAAAGTAGTTGTAACACTGTAGATTCCTGCTATTTGATAGTTAAGAACATCGAGTGTAACGCTGTTTATGAGCAGGGGACAATTATGTATGTGGCCGTAGGACAGTTTGCCGTCACGCCAGACTGGCAGGTGAATGCGCAAAAATGCGTGTCTCTGATGGCACAGGCGCAGCAGAAGGGCGCAGCGATGCTGGTGCTGCCAGAGGCGCTGCTGGCGCGTGATGATAATGACCCGGACCTGTCGGTAAAGTCCGCGCAGTCGCTTGAGGGGCCGTTCCTGAAACGTCTGCTGGCCGAAAGCGAGGGCAATGCGCTCACCACCATTCTGACGATCCACGTCCCGTCCACGTCGGGCAGGGCAGTGAATACCCTGGTGGCAATACGGGCAGGAGAGGTGATTGCCCGCTATGCCAAGCTCCATCTCTATGACGCGTTTAGTATCCAGGAGTCACGGCTGGTTGATCCGGGGGATCGCGTCCCGCCGCTGATTGATATTCAGGGTGTTAAGGTCGGGTTGATGACCTGCTATGATATCCGCTTCCCGGAGCTGGCGTTAAACCTGGCGCTGCAGGGGGCTGATGTGCTGGTGCTCCCCGCTGCATGGGTTAAAGGACCGCTTAAAGAGCACCACTGGGCCACGCTGCTGGCCGCCCGCGCGCTCGATACCACCTGCTATGTTGTGGCAGCAGGGGAGTGTGGGAATAAAAATATCGGGCAGAGCCGGGTTATCGATCCGTTGGGGGTGACCATCGCCGCAGCGGCAGAGGCACCCGCTTTGCTGTTGGCGGAAGTAAATTCAGAGCGAATAGCGCTTGCGCGGCAGCAATTACCTGTTCTACGCAACCGACGTTTTGCGCCACCGCAATTATTATGATGTTTTTTTCATCAGTGCTTGATTCACCTTGTTACAGATTGCTATTGTGTGCGCGCGCCAAATGACCGTTAATACCATCAGGTTTTTTCGGCGCTGAATGCAGCCTGTTTTATGTAAAGAAGGTATCTATGGGTGAGATTAGTATTACCAAACTGCTGGTGGTTGCCGCACTGGTCGTCCTGCTGTTTGGTACCAAGAAGTTACGCACACTGGGTGGCGATCTGGGTGCAGCCATCAAAGGCTTTAAGAAAGCGATGAACGATGATGACGCGGCGGCGAAGAAAAGCGCCGAAGATGGCGTTCCTGCAGAGAAGCTTTCTCACAAAGAGTAACGGCAATGCCTGTTGGCTTGCGAAAAAAAAACCGGCTCATGAGGTAATGCCGATCATTTAAGGATCAGTTGACCGATCCGGTGGCTGGTGTAAAAAGGGTTCATGTTTCTGCATGGACCCTTTTTAAATGGAACTTTCACAGGCACTCGGCATTATTAATGTCACCTCCCCTGAGCACGCACGCAGCCTCTCTGATCTCATTCCCGCTGAATTCATTCAGAAGGCGTTAACGCTGACTGATACTGTCACGCTCCGTAAACGCAAACTGCCTCTTGAATCCATGATCTGGCTTGTCGTTGGCATGTCCATCTTCTGCAATCGTCCCATGACCGAAATCGTGAATCTGATGGATATCACTGACAGGACCGGTGAACCCTTCACCGCCCGCAGCTCAGTCATTCAGCGCCGGAAAACGCTCGGGGAAGATGCCGTGCGGGAGCTGTTCAGCATTACGCAGCAGCACTGGAATGAACAGGCGGCCCATCCGAAATGGCACGGCCTGAACCTGTTTGCCGTGGATGGTGTCGTCTGGCGTACACCAGACACGCCGGAAAACAGCACAGCCTTCAGCAGACCTGCCGGGAGCAACGGTCCCGGCGGCTATCCGCAGGTCCGGATGGTCTGCCTGATGGAGCTCAGCAGTCATCTGATTAACGCCAGCGCCTTTGACAGCGAAAACGTCAGCGAAATGCGGCTGGCAGCGCAGCTGGCAGAGAAAGCACCGGATACAAGTATCACACTGTTTGATAAAGGATTTTACTCCCCGGGACTGCTTCATCACTGGCAGACGTCAGGAGAAAAACGCCACTGGCTTCTGCCGCTGAAAAAAAACACACAATATGAAGTCGTGCGCAAACTGGGACGTGGCGACGAACTTGTGGAACTGAAAACCAGCCCGCAGGCCCGGAAACAGTGGCCTGCGCTCCCCGAACGGTTCACGGCAAGGTTGCTGACCCGAACGGTTGACGGCAGGGAAAGACAGGTCCTGACATCCCTGACAGACCAGAATCGCTATCCGGGCAATGATATCAGTGAGTTATATCGCCACCGATGGGAAATTGAACTGGGTTACCGGGAAGCGAAACAGGGGATGCTGGACAGCCGCTGGACGTTACGCAGCAGGTTGCCGGAGCTGGTGCGGCAGGAGTTATGGGGTGTGCTGCTGACTTACAATCTGGTGAGGTACCAGATGGTAAGGATGGCGTTCGAACTGAAAGGCGATTATCTGCCTTATCAGCTGAGCTTTAGCGGCTCAGTAAGTGAAATCACCAGGCTGCTGATAACGTTACCCTGGGCTTCACCGGGTAAGATGCCGGGCGAGTTAAGGACGTTGTATGAAAAAGCAAAATGGCTGGTATTACCGGGAAGAAGAGACCGAAGTTACCCCCGGGAAATAAGAGCAAAAGCCCAGAAATATCCGGCGAGAAAAAATGCTGGTCACCTTAAGTGACCAGCATTAGCTCATGAGGCCGGTTTTTTTGTATTACTGTAACGGTTTATTACAGCATTATTTAACTTCTTCGCCTTTCGCCTGCATGTCGGCGTGGTAGGAAGAGCGAACAAATGGCCCGCACGCTGCGTGGGTAAAGCCCATCGCCATCGCTTCGGCTTTCATTTCATCGAACTCATCCGGGCTGACATAGCGCTGTACCGGCAAATGGTGACGGCTTGGCTGCAGGTACTGGCCCAGCGTCAGCATAGTCACGCCGTGGCGACGCAGATCGCGCATCACTTCAATGATTTCAGCGTTGGTTTCACCGAGACCCACCATCAGACCAGACTTGGTCGGGATATGCGGATGGGCTTCTTTAAAGCGCTCCAGCAGCTTCAGGGACCAGTTATAGTCGGCACCCGGGCGCACCTGGCGATAGATACGCGGCACGTTTTCCAGATTGTGGTTGAAGACGTCCGGCGGGGTCGCCGTCAGAATGTCCAGCGCGCGGTCCATACGACCACGGAAGTCAGGGACCAGCGTCTCAATCTTAATGCTTGGGCTTTTCTCGCGGATAGCCGTAATGCAGTCCGCAAAGTGCTGAGCACCGCCATCGCGCAGGTCGTCACGGTCAACGGAGGTGATAACAACGTAACGCAACGCCATGTCGGCAATGGTCTGCGCCAGTTTCTGTGGTTCGTTCGCATCTGGCGCAACAGGGCGGCCATGGGCAACGTCACAGAACGGACAGCGGCGGGTACAGATTGCACCCAGGATCATAAAGGTTGCGGTACCGTGATTGAAACATTCAGCAAGGTTAGGGCAAGAGGCTTCTTCACACACAGAGTGAAGACCGTTTTTGCGCATCGCTGCCTTGATCCCCTGAATACGTGAAGAGTCGGCCGGAAGTTTAATTTTCATCCATTCCGGTTTTCTTAACAGCGCTTCGCGCTCTGTAGCCACGTTTTTAACCGGGATAAGGGCCATTTTATCGGCATCGCGGTATTTAACACCGCGTTCCATCACAATGGGTTTACTCATAGCGTGCGTGTTCCAGTTGCGAATAACGAAGGAAAGCGTTTCAATTCAAGGGAATGTTGTATTTATCAACTATTTTTGAACGAACGACAGGCAGTATATCATTGATAAGGGCCATAAAGCAGCCTGTCAGGTCGCCAAATTGTAAAATAGTTGTTGTTTTGTGCGTTATGGCCTGCAGGCTGCTGGGTTCGTCTGTCAGAAGGCCTGACGGATGATATTGATGACATTTTCCAGTACCGGATCGCGCAGACTTAGCTTGTTGTAATGCAGCGAAATGTCGAGGGATTCGCCATTCAACTCGCTCAGGGCGAGACGCTCCAGCGGCCAGCATTTGCGCAGCAGGGTAAACAGCCGCGAAGGCATGACGCACAGCATGTCGCTCCCGCCAATCAGTGACGCTACGGTAAACATATTGTAACTGCTAAAGCTAATCTGGCGGTCCGGGAAGAGCTCATCAAGACGCTGACGTAGCGGGGCGGAGCCTTGCCCCTCGGCCATGAAAGAGGCATGTTCGTAAAGGCGCAGGTTCTCAAGCGTGGCGGGCTGGCTGAGTGCCGGGTGGTGCTGGCGACACACCAGTACCAGCGCATCGGAATAAAGCACGTTTTGCCCCAGGGCTCTGGCACTGAAACTGTTGATGTCGATAATCAGATCGGTCTGGAACTGCGCCAGCTGCGCTTCAGGTTCGTGAACGGGAACGTTGCGGATGAGTAACTGCGGCGCGTGCTGCCTGATGGCCTGATAAATTGCCGGCATCACCAGCACGCCAAGAGAGGCAGAGGCACCAATAGTGATGGTTCGCTGCTTGTCATAGCTTCCGGTTAAGTCCAGCGCGCCGAGTATCGATTCCAGCCCCTGGCTGATGTACTCATGCAGGTGCGTGGCGTAAGCGGTTGGCGTTACGCCCTGGCCTTTACGAATAAATAAGGGATCGGGAAATATGGCGCGCAGTTTTTGAATTGACTGGCTAATTGCGGAGGGCGTGAGATTAAGAATTTTCGCAGCATTAACGATACCCTTGTGGACATATACTGCCTCAAAAATAGTCAGCAAATTGAGATCAATATTACGTAAAGTCCGAAAAATTTGCGGCTTATCCTCGCCACCGGGTTCATTCAGGCGTTTAGCTGGTAAATTATTAGACTCCACGCGTTCACTCCGTATTCATTCACAATATGAATGATAGTTGAATTTATTTATTGTGCCTGTAGAGATTCGTAAAGTGTTACCCGCGCCTCACTTGTTTCGTGAAAACAAACAGTTGGGTGATTATCACGCCGGTAACATGCACTCTGCAGCAAAGACTATTAGGGAACAAAATAATATGTAACGCTAATATGCGGGCGCTTCGAAAATATAGAATATGGGGATTATTGTAAAGCGTAAAAGCGGGAAATAAGCAGTGGCTCGACAAATAGTGAGCCACCGGGCGAAATATATTAAGCAGTGATATATTCGTAAGGAGGATTGTTAAGCAGCGCTAAAAAGTTGTTTAGAAGTACAGGGCGAATTATTTCAGGCGTCGCGTTCTCGACCCACTGGCGCATTTGCGTCATTTCCATCCCGGCATAGCCGCACGGGTTGATACGCAGGAATGGGGTGAGATCCATATTAATATTCAGCGCCAGCCCGTGGAATGAACAGCCCTTGCGAATACGCAGCCCCAGCGAACAAATTTTCATCTCTCCCACGTACACACCGGGCGCATCAGCGCGGGGATGTGCATCGATATTGTATTCCGCCAGGGTACGCACCACCGTTTGTTCAAGCAGCGTGACCAGCTCGCGCACGCCCAGTTTTCTGCGTTTTAAATCCAGCAGAACGTACATCACCTGTTGTCCTGGACCGTGGTAGGTCACCTGCCCGCCGCGATCGCTTTGAATAACCGGAATATCACCGGTCATCAGCAGATGTTCAGCTTTTCCAGCCTGCCCCTGGGTAAACACGGGAAGGTGCTCTACCAGCCAGATTTCATCCGGGGTAGTTTCATCGCGTGAATCCGTGAAATCATGCATAGCCTGGGAGACAGGTTCGTAAGGTTGTAGCCCGAGATGGCGGACAAGAATGTTATCCTGGTACAAAACGACGACTCCGAAGAGGGACGAGAAACGATGCCAAGGAGTATATCACAGCGGGGAGGTGGGTTACCCGGCCAACCGGGTAACCGCGAGGGGACTACAGCACCATGCGAACGATTTCGATATTGCCAAGTTCTTCGTACAGCGTCTCAACCTGCTCAATGTGTGTCGCAGTGATGGTGATAGAAACCGAGTGGTAGTTGCCTTTGCTGCTTGGCTTAACCGACGGAGAGTAGTCGCCCGGCGCATGGCGCTGTACCACTTCAACCACCTGATCAACCAGCTCAGGTTTCGCCAGACCCATTACTTTGTAAGTAAATGAGGTAGGGAATTCAAGCAGTTCGTTAAGTTTGGTTTTCATGTCAGCTCCGGCGTAACGTCAAAAAAGAATAACTCCCACATCGGGTGGGAGTTATCAGGATACTTAATATATGGGGATCAAAATCACACTTTCAAGTGTTCAATTTTTAGCCGAACCAGTGATGGAACATCAATTTAATGTAATCAATGATTTTGCCGAAGAAGTTGCCTTCCGGGATTTCATCCAGAACCACAAGCGGGCGCTGATCGATGGTTTTACCATCGAGCTGGAAGTTGATAGTCCCCACAACCTGGTTTTTCTGCAGCGGTGCGTGCAGTTCGGAGGTGTTGAGCACGTAGCTGGCTTTCAGATCTTTCATGCGTCCGCGAGGAATGGTCAGATAGAGATCTTTGTCCACGCCCAGAGAAGCACGGTCGTTGTCGCCGAACCAGACCGGCTCGGAAGCAAACTCTTTGCCTGCTTTAAGCGGGTTCACCGTTTCGAAGAAGCGGAAGCCCCAGGTCAGCAGCTTTTTGCTTTCGGTTTCACGGCCCTTGAAGGTTCGTCCGCCCATCACGGCTGAGATCAGGCGCATCTGGCCTTCGGTAGCCGAAGCGACCAGGTTGTAGCCGGCTTTTTCGGTATGACCCGTTTTGATGCCGTCAACGTTCAGGCTGTTGTCCCACAGCAGGCCGTTACGGTTGGTCTGGCGAATACCGTTGAAGGTGAACTCTTTCTCTTTATAGATGGTGTACTCGTTCGGCACATCGCGGATCAGCGCCTGGCCGATCAGCGCCATGTCGCGCGCGGAGCTGTACTGACCTTCAGCATCCAGGCCGTGAACGGTCTGGAAGTGGCTGTTTTTGAGACCCAGCGCAGTAACGTAGCTGTTCATCAGGCCCACGAAAGCGTCCTGGCTGCCCGCCGCAAAATCGGCCATGGCGACGCAGGCGTCGTTTCCGGACTGCAGGTTGATACCACGGATCAGCTGAGAAACAGGCACCTGCATGCCAGGTTTCAGGAACATCAGCGATGAGCCTTTGAAGACCGGGTTACCGGTGGCCCAGGCATCGTTACCAATGGTCACCAGATCGGTTTCTTTGAACTTGCCTGCCTTCATTGCCTGACCGATAACGTAGCTGGTCATCATTTTGGTCAGGCTCGCCGGATCGCGGCGGGCATCGGCGTTCTGTTCTGCCAGAACCTTGCCAGAGTTGTAGTCGATCAGGATGTAGGATTCCGCGTCGATCTGCGGAACGCCAGGGATCATGGTCTTGATGTTCAGGTCATCGGCATGCGCCGCGGAGAGAGCCGCTGCACAAAGGGCCGTGGTCAGCGCCATGCGCTGCACAAAACGAGCAGAAAAAGTGGTCTTCATGGTCAGAACTACGACATCCGTGATGGAATTAAAAAAAGTGCCTTACTATAGCAAAAGCTATACAGGCAGGCATCCGACTTTAAGCATGAGTTTGTGAATGTGTTTTACACAAATTGACATTTCGGATACCGCCGAATCATTATTTTGCAACAACGATGAACGACTGCAACTGCGCTTCGCTTTGCAGACGCTGTTGCAGAGCCGCTGCCTGCGATTTGCTGGCAAACGGTCCCATCTGAATGCGCCACACCGCACCGTTTTGCTCAACGCGGCCCGGCACGCTGAACTGCTGGCTCAGGCGTTGCTGGTACTGCTTCGCGCGAGCCTGATCGCTTACGGCACCGACCTGAACCACAAAGCCACCGCTGGCAGCCGCGGGTGCAGCAACCGGCGCGCTTTGCGCTGTGCCCGGTGCGGTAACAGGCGCGGGCTGAGTGACGGGTGCAGTCACTACAGGTTCAGTCACCGCAGGCGCAGCGACAACAGGCGCTGGCGTTGGCTCGCTGCCTTCCAGCACGCCCGATGCTAAGGTCGTTGGTGCGCCAAGGAAACCGCTGCTTTTAACCGGGGCGCCCGTGCTGTCATCACTCTGTAAGGTATCGTTGCTGATAGCGCGTACTTCACCCTGCGGCTGAGCAGGTTCAGCTGGCGTGGATGCGCCACCCATACCGCCGCTCAGGTCTGGGCGAGCGGGAAGGGCGTAGGTCTGTTTGGCGACCGTCGTACAGGCGGTACCCGGGCCGGAGAGCGTACCATCCTGCGCCACAATGATAGGATCGATGCGTACTTTGGTATTGTTCGAGGTGTTCAGGCGGTCAGCTGCCGCGCGCGACAGGGAGATCACCCGGTCATTACCGTACGGGCCCCGATCGTTAATACGCACCACAATCATGCGCCCATTGGCCAGGTTGGTGACGCGGGCATAGCTCGGGATAGGCAGCGTGGGATGCGCCGCGGTAATTTGCATCGGATCGAACGTTTCACCAGACGCCGTCAGGTTACTGCCTGGTTCAGCGTCATAGATGGCCGCTAATCCCGCCTGGCTGAAGCGGGACGGGTCCTGAACGATTTTGTAGCCTTTACCGTCGCGCTGGTAATCCTGATTCGCGCTGGCGTTAAGCGGTTCATAAACAGGATCGGCACCGCTGATCTCAACTATCGGGCCATTACAGACCGCTGGCTGCGGCGGCGCGACAGTTGCCTGTTGCTGACCATCATCACTCGTACAGGCTGCAAGTAAACTTGCGGCGATACAGATCCCCAGCCACTGCTTACGCATTGCGATCCCCTTATTTTTATACGCTTTTGGACAACATTTTTCTGTGGGTATGGATCGACATGACGATACCAAACCCGGCCATCAACACGATCAGTGCCGAGCCCCCGTAACTGACCAGCGGGAGCGGGACGCCAACAACGGGCAGAATACCACTCACCATACCAATATTTACGAAGACATAAACGAATAAAATCAGCATCAATCCACCAGCCATGACGCGGCCAAAGGTGGTTTGCGCCCGTGCGGCAATCCACAGCCCGCGCATGATCAGCAGCACATAGAGCGCCAGCAGGATGAGGATGCCGACCAGTCCCAGCTCTTCGGCCAGGACGGCAAAGATAAAGTCAGTATGGCGCTCCGGCAAGAACTCCAGCTGTGACTGGGTCCCGTGAAGCCAGCCTTTACCGCGCAGACCGCCGGAACCGATGGCGATCTTGGACTGAATAATATGATAGCCCGCGCCCAGCGGATCGGTTTCCGGATCAAGCAGCATCATCACGCGCTGGCGTTGATAATCATGCATCAGGAAGAACCACAGGATCGGGATAAAGGCCGCCACCAGCACCACGGCAATGCCAATTAACCGCCAGCTCAGGCCAGACAAGAACAGCACAAACAGGCCGGACAGCGCGATAAGGATAGAGGTGCCGAGGTCAGGCTGCGCCGCCACCAGCAGCGTAGGCAGGAAAATCAACACCAGCGCAATCGCGGTATTTTTCAGTGAAGGCGGACAGACGTCGCGGTTGATAAAGCGCGCCACCATCAGCGGAACGGCGATTTTAGCGATTTCCGAAGGCTGGAAGCGGACGATCCCGAGGTCCAGCCAGCGCTGCGCCCCTTTGGAAATTGCCCCAAAGGCATCTACGGCCACCAACAGCACGATACAGAAGATATAGAGGTAGGGCGCCCAGCCTTCGTAAACACGCGGCGGGATTTGCGCCATCACCACCATAATGACCAGGCCCATCGCAATCTGGCCGACTTTACGTTCCATCATGCCAATGTCCTGGCCGCTGGCGCTCCAGATGACCAGCGCGCTGTAGACCAGCAGCGCCAGGAGAATCAGCAGCATAGCGGGGTCGATGTGAATCTTATCCCACAGCGATTTTTTGTTCGGATTATCCGTCATGATTTATTGGTCCTCCGCCGCAGCGGCTGCCGGGTTTTCAGCAGGCAGTTCGGTGTTGTTATCACCCAGCATGATATGGTCGAGGATCTGGCGCATGATTGTCCCCACAGCCGGACCCGCACCGCCGTTTTCCAGGATCATCGCGACCGCAACCTGCGGGTTATCGTAAGGGGCAAACGCCGTCATCAGCTTGTGGTCACGCAGGCGTTCGGCAATGCGGTGCGCGTTATAGGTCTCGTTCGCTTTCAGGCCAAATACCTGCGCCGTACCGGATTTCGCGGCGACTTTATAAGGCGCTCCGGCGAAATATTTGTGCGCGGTACCGTTGGCCCGGTTTGCTACGCCGTACATGCCGTCTTTGGCAATTTCCCAGAATCCGGAATGGATATCGCCCACCGGCGGTTCGTGCGGCTGGATCCACGGGACTTTTTTACCGTCCTCAACCGTACTTTGCAGCAGGTGCGGAACTTTCACCACGCCATCGTTGATGAGGATCATCATCGCTTTGTTCATCTGTATCGGCGTTGCCGTCCAGTAACCCTGACCGATACCGACCGGAATGGTATCACCCTGATACCAGGGTTTTTTAAAGCGTTTCTGCTTCCATTCACGGGTTGGCATGTTGCCCGAGCGTTCTTCGGAGAGGTCAATGCCGGTATAGTGCCCATAGCCGAACTTGCTCATCCACTCGGACAGGCGATCAATCCCCATATCATAGGCGACCTGGTAGAAGAAGGTATCCGCAGATTCTTCCAGCGATTTGGTGACGTTCAGATGACCGTGTCCCCACTTCTTCCAGTCACGGTAGCGTTTTTCAGAACCCGGCAGTTGCCACCAGCCGGGGTCGAACAGGCTGGTATTGCGGTTGATCACGCCCGCGCTCAGGGCAGAGACGGCGACATAAGGTTTAACCGTCGATGCAGGAGGGTAGACACCCTGCGTAGCGCGGTTAACCAGCGGCGTGTTCGGGTCATTCAGCAGGCCGGAATAATCTTTGCTGGAGATACCATCCACGAAAAGGTTCGGGTCGTAGCTGGGCATGGAAACCATTGCCAGGATCCCGCCGGTTCGCGGGTCGGTGACGACGACAGCGGCGCGGCTGCCGGTCAGCAAGGTTTCGATATACTGCTGCAGTTTGAGGTCGAGCGTCAGATAGACGTCGTGGCCCGCCTGAGGCGGTACCTCTTTCAGCTGGCGGATCACGCGGCCACGGTTGTTGACCTCAACCTCTTCATAACCGGTCTGGCCGTGCAGAACGTCCTCGTAATAGCGCTCTATCCCAAGCTTACCGATATCATGCGTCGCGGCGTAGTTAGCTAGCTTGCCGTCTTTATCGAGGCGGTCGACGTCTTTATCGTTAATTTTGGACACATAGCCGATTACGTGCGTCAGCGCAGAGCCATAAGGATAGTAGCGACGCTTATAGCCTTTGACCTCAACGCCGGGGAAGCGATACTGGTTCACGGCAAAACGGGCGACCTGCACTTCGGTGAGGTTCGTTTTGACCGGAATAGAGGTGAAGCGGTGCGAACGGGCGCGCTCTTTTTTAAAGGCAGCGATGTCATCGTCGGTGAGATCGACCACGTTTCGCAGCGCGTTCAGCGTGTCCTGCACATTGTCGACTTTCTCCGGCATCATCTCGATTTGATAGATGGTGCGGTTCAACGCCAGCGGCGTACCGTTACGGTCGTAAATGATGCCGCGGCTTGGCGCAATAGGGACAAGCTTGATGCGGTTTTCGTTTGAACGCGTCTGGTAATCGGTATAGCGGACAATTTGCAGATTATAGAGGTTGGCGATCAGCACGCCGGTCAGCAGCAAAATCCCCAAAAAGGCGACCACTGCCCGGCGCACAAACAGCGCGGACTCAGCCGTATAGTCGCGAAAAGAATTCTGTAGTTTCATCCGCTGCTTAATCTACCCTGGTCAGTCATTACTCGCGGTGATAGGGGTGGTTGGTAGTAATGCTCCACGCGCGATACAGGCTTTCGGCCACCAGCACCCGAACGAGGGGATGGGGAAGCGTCAGCGCGGAGAGAGACCAACTTTGTTCTGCCGCCGCTTTGCAGGCAGGGGAGAGACCTTCCGGGCCGCCAATCAACAGACTGACGTCGCGTCCATCCTGCTTCCAGCGCTCCAGTTCGTGCGCCAGCTGCGGCGTATCCCAGGGTTTACCCGGGATATCGAGGGTCACGATGCGGTTTTTGCCTGCGGCAGCCAGCATCAGCTCTCCCTCTTTATCGAGAATACGTTTGATATCGGCGTTCTTGCCGCGCTTTCCTGCCGGGATCTCCACCAGTTCGAACGGCATATCTTTTGGGAAACGACGCAGATACTCAGTAAAACCGGTTTGTACCCAGTCCGGCATTTTGGTGCCGACGGCGACCAGTTGCAACTTCACGCATTAACCCCAGAGTTTTTCCAGCTCATACAGGCGACGGCTCTCGTCCTGCATGACGTGGACAATCACATCGCCGAGATCGACAACCACCCAGTCAGCGGTCGCTTCACCTTCAACGCCAAGCGGATAAAGCCCTGCTGCGCGTGATTCCTGAACGACATGGTCGGCAATGGAAGCAACATGGCGAGTGGACGTGCCGGTGCAGATGATCATGCAGTCGGTGATGCTGGATTTACCCTTAACGTCGATAGCGATGATGTCCTGACCTTTCAGGTCATCAATTTTGTCGATAACAAAATCCTGGAGTGCTTTACCCTGCAAGTTTTCCCCCTGGGTGAATGAGATTGTACAACTGTGAATTCGTGGCCAGACAGTATACCTGAACTGACGCCAGTGTCGGGACAAATGTCACCGGCCGGGCTTTTGAAGGCGGGTATCATCCCACCCCCCGCCTGAGATTGCATCGCCATTTTTGTAAAACAATTTCTGTAAAGCAATGACTGGCGGGAAAGTCTGGCAGCGGAGGATAACAGTATGGCTTACCCTGTCAAGGCAGGATAATCAATAAGCCCGGTTTTCGTGTGCCAGCATTATGCGTCTGTACTTTTCTGATACAGCCCGTGCTGATGAATATAGTCCAGCACGGCGGCGGGCATCAGTTCGTCGCAGGATAATCCCTGCTGCAGGCGCTCGCGGATGAGGGTCGCCGAAATATCAAACCATGGCGTATCGGCAAGATAAATCTTCCCGGCAGGCAGGTTATGCAGATCCTCAACGTTGTTCGTCAGGTGGGTATCCAGCCACTGCTGATGCTGTTCTTCGCGCATGGTCAGGGGGTAGCCCGGACGGCGGGTTACGATCAGATGGCTGTTGTTCAGGATGGTTTCGTACTGATGCCAGCTCGGGAAATTCAGCAAGGAATCCTGCCCGATAATGAATGCCAGCGGCGCGTGCGGCCCTTGCTCATCGCGCCACTCCTGCAGCGTTTGCGATGTCCAGGAGGGGGCGTCGCGCTGCAGTTCACGCTCGTCGAGGGTAAAGAGCGGCTTATCAGCAATGGCCAGGGCGAGCATCGCTTTACGCTGTTCGCTGGTTGCCTCAGGCTGCGGGCGATGCGGTGGAACATTGTTGGGCATGATAATGACTCGCTGCAGGCCAATCAGGTTAGCCAGAATTTCTACCGGCTTGAGATGCCCGTAATGGACCGGATCGAAGGTGCCGCCATATAGCGCCTGAAGAGAATGCATATTATCCATCAATAAAAACGTCGGCGAGCGCCTTGTGGCAAAGCAGCAGAGAGAGGCTTTCCAGCTCCGCCCATATCGACTGCCCATAATCCTGCTTCAGCGTCAGCTCGGCGCGCATCAACAGTTGCACTGCCTGACGCAGTTGCTCATGGCTCAGGCGTTGTACCGCTTCGGTGGTCATCGCCCGGCGATTCTGCCAGACACGGTGTTTATCAAACAGCGATCGCAGGGGAGCGTGTGCGGACTGGCGCTTGAGCGTAATCAGCAGTAACAGTTCACGCTGAAGCGTACGCAGCAAGATGACCGGTTCACTGCCTTCCAGCCTGAGCTGCTGCAAAATATGCAGGGCGCGCTTGCTCTTTGCCGCAAGCAGGGCATCAACCCAGTGGAAGGGGGTGAAGTGGGCGGCATCGTTAACGGCTTGTTCAACGCGGGGCAGGGGCAGTTTGCCATCAGGCCACAGCAGGGCGAGGCGATCCAGCGCCTGGGCCAGGGCCAGCAGGTTGCCTTCATAGCAGTAGCACAGCAGCTGATTCGCGGCGTCATCCAGCTGGAGATTATGCTGCTTTGCCCGCGTGGCAACCCATTTTGGCAGATGCGCCTGTTCCGGCGTCTGGCAGGTAACCAGCACGGCGTTTGTCGCAAGCTGGGTAACCCATGCCGCGTTCTCCTGCGCTTTGGTGAGCTTATTGCCGCGCACGATCAGCAATAAATCGCTGTGCAGCAGGCTGACCAGCGTAGCGAGTTGCTCATTGATAGCCGCATTTGGGCCGTTTTCTGGCAGCAGAAGCTGGATGGTCTGACGTGACGCAAACAGGCTCATCGCCTGACACACTGAAAAGAGGGCGTTCCAGTCAGTGCTGTTATCAAGCTGGAAGGTGTGGTGTTCATCAAAACCCTGAGCCGCCGCGACGTGTCGAACGGCATCAAGGCTTTCCTGAAGTAAGAGCGGATCGTTGCCCAGTAACAGATACGCCGCGCGCAGCCCTTCATTGAGCTGCGCGCGGAGTTGTTCAGGATACAACCTGATCATCAGTTACCCATCGAGGTAGTCACCGGCGGCGAGTTTGCCTCCGGCTGGTCGATGATATCTGAGCCCGGTTTCGTCGACGCGGCAATGCTTGGCAGCTTACGGATCAGCTGCTCGGCTGCCTTGTCATACATTTCGTTGATGATAATCGCCTGCTCAGCATCTTTCGCCAGCGCAGTTTGCGGGTTATCAAAGAACGAACGGTAGACCTTGGTGCTGATCGGATAGATATCTTTACCCGGGATCAGCACGGCTGCGTTAACCGACATGACCATCTGATATTCCGCCGTACGCCCATCCTGGAAGATAGAGGCGGTATCTTTACTCAGCGTCGAGCCGGTGACGCGGAATGACGGTACATCCTGGCGCAGCGTGTCTTTTTCGATAATCTCAACGCCATTCAGACGCAGCTGGTTGCGGATCGCCCGGCTGAGTGGGCCATTCGGATCGGATGAATCAAAGATCATCGTTTTCATGTTAGCAGGCACTGCCGTAGTGTTGCGCAGATGCCAGCCACAGCCTGCGGTGACAAGCACCGCCAGGGATAAGAGTATTGTTGCCAGTTGTCGCACGTTTCCTCCCGCGCTTAGCCAACGACCAGATTGAGCAGTTTGCCCGGTACGTAGATCACTTTACGCACGGTAACGCCCTCAAGATATTTCGCCACCAGAGGTTCCTGGCCGGCACGCTCGCGAACCTGTTCTTCGGTGGCGTCGACAGCCACGGTAATTTTACCGCGCACTTTGCCGTTGACCTGCACAACCACCAGCGTGGTGTTTTCCACCATGGCTGATTCATCGGCTACCGGCCACGGTGCGTTATCGATATCACCTTCGCCTTTCAGCTCCTGCCACAGGGTGAAGCTGGCGTGCGGAGTGAACGGGTTCAGCATGCGAACCACAGCCAGCAGCGCTTCACGCATCAGGGCACGATCCTGCTCGCCTTCCTGCGGGGCTTTTGCCAGCTTGTTCATCAGTTCCATAATAGCCGCAATTGCGGTATTGAAGGTCTGACGACGACCAATATCATCGGTCACTTTCGCGATTGTTTTATGAACATCACGACGCAGTGCCTGCTGATCTTCAGTCAGTGCCGCTACGTTCAGCGACGGCGCATCGCCCTGTGAGGTGTGCTCGTAAACCAGTTTCCAGACGCGTTTCAGGAAGCGGTTTGCCCCTTCAACGCCGGACTCCTGCCATTCAAGCGTCATGTCTGCCGGAGAGGCAAACATCATGAACAGACGCACGGTATCCGCGCCGTAACGCTCAACCATCACCTGCGGGTCAATACCGTTGTTTTTCGACTTGGACATCTTGCTCATGCCGGTATAAACCAGTTCATGACCTTCGGCGTCTTTTGCCTTCACGATACGGCCTTTTTCGTCGCGCTCAACGATGGCATCAACCGGAGATACCCAGTTACGCTCGCCGTTAGCACCCACGTAGTAGAACGCATCCGCCAGCACCATACCCTGACACAGCAGCTGTTTCGCCGGTTCATCAGAGTTCACCATGCCTGCGTCGCGCATCAGCTTGTGGAAGAAGCGGAAGTAGAGCAGGTGCATGATGGCGTGCTCGATACCACCGATGTAGATATCCACCGGCAGCCAGTAGTTTGCCGCGTCAGCGTCCAGCATGCCTTCCTGATACTGCGGGCAGGTGTAGCGCGCGTAGTACCATGATGACTCCATAAAGGTGTCGAAGGTGTCGGTTTCACGCAGCGCAGGCTGACCGTTAACGGTGGTTTTTGCCCACTCAGGATCGGCTTTGATCGGGCTGGTGATGCCGTCCATGACCACATCTTCTGGCAGGATCACCGGCAGCTGATCTTCTGGGGTGGGCAGCACGGTGCCATCTTCCAGCGTCACCATTGGGATTGGCGCACCCCAGTAACGCTGACGGGAAAC
The DNA here is from genome assembly GCF_005503595.1 of Enterobacter sp. 2VL. Classification (NCBI taxonomy): domain Bacteria; kingdom Pseudomonadati; phylum Pseudomonadota; class Gammaproteobacteria; order Enterobacterales; family Enterobacteriaceae; genus Enterobacter; species Enterobacter sp. 2VL. The sequence continues at coordinate 421,275 of NZ_SCNE01000002.1, read as the reverse complement.
GCCCCAGTCGCGCAGACGGAAGTTCACTTTACGTTCGCCAACGCCCAGAGAGGCCAGTTTATCGGCAATGGCGTTAAAACCGTCTTCGAAGCTCAGGCCGCTAAACTCGCCGGAGTTGAACAGCGTGCCTTTTTCGGTCAGCGCATGTTCGGACAAGTCCGGTTCAGAACCGTCAGCAGCCAGGATAACAGGCTTGATGTCCAGACCGTATTTGGTGGCAAACTCGTAGTCGCGCTGATCGTGACCCGGAACGGCCATCACGGCACCCGTGCCGTACTCCATCAGCACGAAGTTTGCGGCCCACACCGGGATCGCATCGCCAGTCAGCGGATGCTTAGCGTAGTAACCGGTCGCAACGCCTTTCTTCTCCATCGTCGCCATGTCGGCTTCGGCCACTTTGGTGTTGCGGCATTCGTCGATGAAGGTCGCCAGTTCCGGATTGTTTTCTGCCGCTTTCTGCGCCAGCGGGTGACCTGCGGCCACGGCCAGGTAGGTCGCGCCCATGAAGGTATCCGGACGGGTGGTGTAAACGGTCAGCGGCTGATCGTAGTTGTCCACGTTGAAGGTGATCTCTACCCCTTCAGAACGGCCAATCCAGTTGCGCTGCATGGTTTTAACGGTGTCTGGCCAGTGGTCAAGCTTGTCCAGATCGTTCAGCAGCTCGTCAGCGTAGGCGGTGATTTTGATAAACCACTGCGGGATCTCTTTACGCTCAACTTTGGTATCGCAGCGCCAGCAGCAACCGTCGATAACCTGTTCGTTCGCCAGAACGGTCTGATCGTTCGGGCACCAGTTAACGGCGGAGGTTTTTTTGTAGACCAGCCCTTTTTTATAGAGCTCGGTGAAGAATTTCTGCTCCCAGCGGTAGTATTCCGGGGTACAGGTCGCCAGCTCGCGGCTCCAGTCGTAGCCGAAGCCCAGCATTTTGAGCTGGTTTTTCATGTACGCAATGTTGTCGTACGTCCACGGCGCAGGTGCCGTGTTGTTTTTAACCGCCGCACCCTCAGCAGGCAGGCCGAACGCATCCCAGCCGATCGGCTGAAGAACGTTTTTGCCAAGCATTCGCTGGTAGCGAGCAATCACATCGCCAATGGTGTAGTTACGCACGTGGCCCATGTGTAGTCGACCAGAAGGATAGGGAAGCATCGACAGGCAGTAATACTTCTCTTTGCTCTCGTCTTCGGTTACTTCAAAGGTACGCTTCTCGTCCCAGTGTTGCTGGACTTTTGATTCTATCTCTTCCGGGCGGTATTGCTCTTGCATGGCAGCCAGTGGTCCTGTTTTCAATACAGCTACAAATGTAGCCAATGGATGTGGTAATTCAGATCCGCATAGCATAGCCCAAACGCCCGCGTCAAAACAGCCTTTCGCACAAATGCACTTTGCAGGAATTTACCGGGTCTGTGGCGCGCCTGACAAAGCGGCGGCGAAATAAGGTCTATTATTAGAGTTAGTTACTTACCCGGGAGGCAAAAGGATGAACAAGGTTGCTCAATTTTACCGCGAACTGGTGGCAACACTGACGGAGCGGCTGCGTAATGGCGAGCGTGATATCGATGCGCTGGTCGAACAGGCGCGCGCAAAGGTGACGCAAACGGGTGAGCTAACGCGAACCGAAGTTGAAGAGGTGACTCGCGCAGTGCGCCGCGATCTGGAAGAGTTTGCGCGCAGCTACGAAGAGAGCCAGGACGAGGTGGTCGACAGCGTCTTTATGCGGGTGATCAAAGAGAGCCTGTGGCAGGAACTGGCGGACATCACCGATAAAACCCAACTGGAGTGGCGCGAGGTATTTCAGGATCTCAACCACCACGGCGTGTACCACAGCGGCGAAGTGGTGGGGTTGGGCAATCTGGTTTGCGAGAAGTGTCATCATCACATTGCGGTCTATACCCCCGACGTGCTGCCGCTGTGCCCGAAATGCGGGCACGATCAGTTCCAGCGCCGGCCCTTTGAACCCTAGGTAAAAGCGAAGTAACATTCCCTCTCCCAGTGGGAGAGGGAGAATCGCGGGCCTACCTGTAATAAGCCAGTCTCTCTGCCAGCAAATCCACAAACGCTTCCCGGTCGATATCTACCATCACCGTCGTATTCGGCGCATTTCCCGTCAGCGAATAGTAGTCCACCACCGTCATCCCCTGCGTGTATTTCCCCTGCGTCTCCACGCCGACCCAGCGGTCCACCGTGGTAAACATCTCCGGCTTCAGCAGCCAGGCGATGGTACAAGGGTCATGCAGCGGCGCGCCGCTAAAGCCCCATTTTTCGGCTTTGTGATACTCCATAAAGAAGTCGAGCAGCTCCGCCACCGTCGTCGCAACCGGGTTCCCCACAGAACGGAACCGTTCGATGTCCTGGGCCATAATTTGCGCCCGGTGAGTCACGTCAAGCCCCGCCATGACGATCGGCAGGCCAGACTGGAAGACAATCTCCGCTGCTTCCGGATCAACAAAGATGTTGAATTCGGCCGCAGGCGTCCAGTTTCCCAGCCCCATCGCGCCGCCCATAATCACGATTTGGGCAATGTTGCGGTGCAGCTCAGGGTGGCTGTTGAGCAGCAGTGCGACGTTGGTCTGCGGACCGGTTGCCACCAGCGTCACGGGCTCTGCGCTTTCACGCAGTACCTTCGCCATCAGCTCAACGGCGGTGCAGGGTTGCGGCGCGAATGCTGGCTCTGGTAATGCCGGGCCGTCCAGCCCACTTTCGCCGTGAACGTTGTCGGCAATGATCAGTTCGCGCATCAGCGGTTTTAGCGCGCCGCCAGCGACCGGGATATCGGTGCGCTTTAACAGCGTCAGCATCCGCAGGACGTTGCGCAGGGTTTTCTCTGGCGTCTGGTTCCCCGCAGACGAGGTGACGGCTTTGACGTCAAGCTCGGGGGAGGCGAGGGCAAGGACGAGGGCGATCGCGTCATCATGACCCGGATCGCAATCGAGAATAATGGGCTGTGCCATAGGGTTCTCCATTACTGGCGTTATTGTGTGACAAGGTTAACGCTGCACTGTCGCGCCGACGAGAAGAAGAGAGGCAAAGCGTGAAGCGGAGCGCAATCCGCAGATTGCGCTCCGGAAAATTAATGCAGGATTTTGGCGAGGAAGTCTTTTGCGCGTTCAGATTTCGGATCAGCGAAGAACGCCTCTTTCGGGGAGTCTTCCACGATTTTGCCTTCGTCCATGAAGATCACGCGGTTAGCCACTTTGCGGGCGAAGCCCATTTCATGGGTAACAACCATCATGGTCATCCCTTCGTGCGCCAGTTCGACCATCACGTCCAGCACTTCGTTGATCATCTCCGGATCGAGCGCGGAAGTCGGTTCATCGAACAGCATCGCCACCGGGTCCATGCACAAGGCGCGGGCAATCGCTACGCGCTGTTGCTGTCCGCCGGACAGCTGTGCCGGGAATTTATCGGCATGGGCCGTCAACCCCACGCGCTCCAGTAACTTCAGCCCTTTCTCACGCGCCGCTTTTTTATCACGCTTAAGCACTTTCACCTGCGCCAGGGTCAGGTTCTCAATAATCGAGAGATGCGGGAACAGCTCAAAATGCTGGAACACCATGCCGACGTGAGAACGCAACTGAGCAAGGTTCGTTTTCTTGTCATTGACCTTCGTGCCGTTGACCACAATTTCACCCTGCTGCACCGGCTCCAGGCCGTTGACGGTTTTAATAAGCGTCGATTTACCGGACCCGGACGGCCCGCACACGACCACCACATCGCCTTTTTTCACTTCGGTGGAGCAGTCGGTCAGCACCTGAAAGTGCCCATACCATTTAGAAACATTTTTCAGGGAAATCATTATACCGTCCTTTTCTTCAGCCAGCTGACCAACAGCGACGCGCTTAAACTAATCACAAAATAGACCCCGCCCGCGAAGAGGACCATCTCAACCTGCGTACCGTCACGTTCGCCGATAGTGGATGCGGTACGGAAGAAGTCCGCCAGGCTCAGAACGTAGACCAGCGACGTATCCTGGAACAGGACGATGCCCTGCGTCAGCAGGAGCGGAACCATGGCGCGAAACGCCTGCGGCAGAATAATCAGCTTCATGGACTGCCAGTGCGTCATGCCCAGCGCCAGCGCCGCGCTGGATTGTCCGCGGGAGATGCTCTGAATACCGGCGCGAATAATCTCGGAGTAGTACGCGGCCTCGAACATGGAGAACGCCACCATGGCGGAGATCAGCCGGATATCGGTTTTTGGCGACAGCCCCAGTACGTTTTGCAGAAAACCGGGAACGATCAGGTAAAACCACAGCAGCACCATCACCAGCGGGATAGAGCGGAAGACGTTAACGTAGGCCGTTGCAAACCAGGCGAGCGGCTTAAAGCTCGACAGGCGCATCACTGCCAGCAGGGTGCCCCAGACAATCCCGACGATAATGGCAATCACGGTGATCTTTAACGTGATCGCCAGGCCATCAAGCAGGTAAGGCAGGGAAGGAACGATAGAACTCCAGTCAAACTCGTACATTATTTACCCCCCAGATTGCCCGGCAGGCGAGTTTTGCGTTCAACCAGGTTCATCACCAGCATGATGAAAGCGTTTATCAGAACATAGGCGAGCGTAATGGCCGTAAAGGATTCCCACGCATGGGCGGAATAATCCAGCAGCTTGCCCGCCTGCGCGGCCATATCCACCAGGCCGATGGTCGAGGCGATGGCCGAGTTTTTCACCAGGTTCATCATCTCTGAGGTCATCGGTGGCACGATGACGCGATAGGCGTTAGGCAGCAACACGTAGCGGTAGGCCTGCGGCAGGGTCAGCCCCATTGCCAGGGCCGCATTCTTTTGCCCGCGTGGCAGCGACTGAATGGCGGCACGCACCTGTTCGCACACGCGCGCAGCGGTGAACAGGCCCAGACACAGCATTGAAGAGACGAAGAACTGCACGTTCGGATCCAGCTCTGCCTTGAACCACATGCCGATGTTTTCCGGCAGCAGTTCCGGGATAACCAGATACCAGGTAAAGAACTGCACAATCAGCGGAACGTTACGGAACAGTTCCACATAGAGCGTGCCAAGAGAAGAGAGGAAACGGTTGGGGACGGTGCGCAGAATACCGAACAGCGAACCGATAAGAAACGCGATGATCCACGCCGTTATCGATAGCGCCACGGTGACCTGAAAGCCGCTCCACAGCCAGCCAAGGTAGGTGGTGTTGCCGAACGGGGCTTGCTGTAGAAAGATGCCCCAGTTCCAGTCAATTGACATAATAAACTCCAGAAAAAAAAGGGTAGCAGCGCTACCCTCGAAGATTGGTGAGAAGCTCATTTTTCGCGCTGAGTGGGGAACGAGCCACTCAGCGTAGAGTCTGTCCATGCTTCCCGACAATCGAGAGGGCAGGAGATCCCGCCCCTGTATTTCTAATTAGTTAAGAGCTTTGTCGTTTGGTGATTTGAACAGCGCTTTCATGTCGTCAGACAGTTCAAAGTTCATGTTCAGGTTTTTCGGTGGAATCGGGTTCTTGAACCACTTGTCGAACCATTTTGCCGCTTCGCCGGAGGTCTGCGCCTGCGCGATGGTGTCATCGATCAGCTTTTTGAAGTCCGCATCGTCTTTACGCAGCATACAGCCGTAGGCTTCTTTTGACTGCGCGGTACCGACGATCTCCCAGTTGTCTGGTTTCTTCGCCTTCGCACGTTCACCCGCCAGCAGAGCGTCATCCATCATAAACGCGACGGCACGACCGCTTTCCAGCGTACGGAAGGAGTCACCGTGGTCTTTCGCGCTGATGATGCGCATATCCATTTTCTTGTCGTCATTCAGCTTGTGGAGCAGCACTTCTGAAGTGGTACCGGAGGTCACGACAACCGCTTTACCTTTCAGATCCGCGAAATCTTTAATATCGCCGCCTTTCTTGGTCAGCAGACGGGTGCCCACGACGAAGATGGTATCGGAGAAGGCGGCCTGTTTCTGGCGTTCCAGGTTGTTGGTGGTGGAACCGCATTCAAAATCAAAGGTGCCGTTTTGCAGCAGTGGGATACGGTTCTGCGAGGTGATTGGAATCAGCTTCACCTGCAGGTCTGGTTTGTTCAGCTTTTTCTTCACAGCTTCAACGATGGCGTTGGAGTAGTCCTGTGAATAGCCCACGACTTTTTGCGTGTTATCGTAGTAAGAGAACGGGACGGAAGATTCACGGTGGCCGACCACGATCACGCCGTTTTTGGCAATCTTGGCGAGGGTGCTTCCGGCAGCCGGCGCGTCTTCAGCGTGAACGACGCCTGCGGACATTCCCATAACCAGCAGTGCTGTGGCCAGTTTACGTAATTGCATACCCAACTCCTTTCTTATCAGCGCCAGTGACGCATTGATACCCATTGTGATGTTGTTATATCTCGCGCAACGCGAGTGCAGTGTTATGCAAGCTTGTTAACATTTAGTCTGGCTTAATGTAAAGATTTTGCTGCGTTATTGTTTATTTTTGCGAAGCGCGCCGCACCATTCAGAGGCAAAAATCTCTCATTGCACCGTTTCGGTGCCAGGGACGCTCAGTGCTGGTGCGGTCAGGTGCACGTTAAGCCAGATTGCGTTTGCGGGAATAAACAAAGCAATAGATGTGCCAGAGTTGGAAAGATGACGGGATTGTCGGGTGGCGGCTACGCCTTCGGAAGCGAAATGGAGAAAGTAGGCCGGGTAAGCGTCAGCGCCACCCGGCAGGAAGAGGTGAGATTATCGACGACGCTGACGAAGGCCCATCAGCACGGCGCCAAAACCAAACAGCGCGGTCAAAATCCACAGCGGCCAGTTGCCGGTGCGGGCGTATGGCGTCAGGCCGGTGGCTGGCGTCACGGTCGTGGTCAGCACGTCGCGGGTAAACTGCGGGATCATAGCCTGAATATCCCCCTGCGGACCAATCACGGCGGTAATGCCGTTGTTGGTGCTGCGTAGCAGCGGACGCGCCAGCTCCAGGGAACGCATACGCGCCATCTGGAAGTGCTGCCACGGGCCAATCGACTTACCAAACCACGCATCATTCGAGATGGTCAGCAGATAGTCGGTATCCGGGCGGAAGTTATCGCGTACCTGCTCGCCGAGGATGATCTCATAGCAAATGGCCGCCGTGAGGGCAAAACCGTGCGCGTGCAGCTGCGGCTGAACGTACGGACCGCGGCTGAACGAAGACATCGGCAGATCGAAGAACGGTGCCAGCGGGCGCAGAATTGACTCCAGCGGAACAAATTCGCCAAACGGCACAAGGTGGTTCTTGTTGTAGCGATCGGTCGAGGTGTAGCTGTACTCGCTGTCTTTGCCAAGCGTGATGATGGTGTTGTAGGTGTCATAACGGTTTTGCGTGTTCAGACGCGCGTCTACAATCCCGGTGATCAGCGTACTGCCGTGTGCGCGCAGCAGGGCGTCCATCATCTTCAGGAACGGTTGCTGGTTGATTTCCAGATCGGGAATCGCGGATTCCGGCCAGATAATCAGCTGAGATTTCCCCATCACCTTTTCGGTGGCACCGGCGTAAATTTTCAGGGTGTTGATCAGCTGGTTCTCATCCCACTTCATCGACTGCGGGATATCCCCCTGCACCAGAGAAACCTGCGTCGCGCGCTCGGGCACGAGGTTATACCACTGGATATAGCGCAGCGGGAAAGGCAGGGCGAACAGTACGAGGGCAGCGACCAGCGCTTTCCAGTTGCGGGTTACCAGCGCCAGCACCAGCAGGCCGCTCACCACCATCAGCAGGAAGTTTATCGCCTCAACGCCCATTACCGGTGCCAGCCCTTTTAGCGGGCCGTCGATCTGGCTATAGCCGAACTGCAGCCACGGGAAGCCAGTCAGCACCCAACCGCGCAGGAACTCGGTAATTTGCCAGACAACCGGTGCGGCGATGGCAACGCGCAGCCAGCTCGTTTTCGGCCACAGGCGAGAGAGAATGCCGGCAAACAGGCCGGTATACAGCGAAAGGTAGGCGGCGAGCAGGACCACCAGGAAGACGTTTACCGGGCCCGGCATTCCGCCAAACTGAGCGATGCTGACATACACCCAGTTAATGCCGGAACCGAACAGCCCAAGCCCCCAGAAATAGCCGATAGCAGCGGCTTGCACCGGGCGGCGATTCAGGGTTAACCCCTGTAATCCCATCAGGGAGAGGAGGGCAGCAGGCCAGATGTCGTAAGGAGAAAAAGCCAGCGTACCGCTGGCTCCGAGCAACAGCGCCAGCAGCAAACGGACGCGCTGGCGTTCAAGCAATGGGGCAAATGCCATTTACATTAATCTTCCAGTTTTGGCACCGGTGAGTCGTCCGGCGTTCTGACGTGAACCTGAATAATACGTCGGCTGTCGGCCATGGCGACTTTGAATTGGTAACCGTCGATGTCAACGGTCTCGCCGCGCGCCGGAAGATGACCAAAGGCCTGCATCACCAGCCCGCCAATGGTGTCCACCTCTTCATCGCTGAAGTGCGTGCCGAATGCATCGTTGAAGTCTTCAATCGAGGCCAGCGCGCGCACCGTCCAGGTGTGGCGGCTGAGCTGACGGAAGTCGATATCTTCTTCTTCGTCATACTCGTCTTCGATTTCGCCCACGATAAGCTCAAGGATATCTTCGATAGTGACCAGACCGGACACGCCGCCAAACTCATCAATTACAATCGCCATGTGGTAACGCTGAGAGCGAAACTCTTTCAGCATCCGATCCACACGTTTACTTTCCGGCACAACCACGGCCTGGCGTAACACTTTTTCCATGCTGAAGGCTTCGGCATCGCTGCGCATAAACGGCAGCAGATCTTTCGCCATCAGGATCCCTTCGATGTGATCTTTATCTTCGCTGATGACCGGGAAACGCGAGTGGGCAGATTCGATGATCACATCGAGGCACTCGTCCAGCGTCTGGTTGCGTTTCAGGGTGATCATCTGCGAGCGGGGGATCATGATATCGCGGACGCGCTGGTCGGCAATGTCCATGACGCCTTCGAGCATTTCGCGCGTATCGTCGTCGATAAGGTCGTTTTGCCCGGAATCACGGATCAGCTCCAGCAGTTCATCACGGTTTTTTGGTTCACCGTGGAAAAGCTGGCTCAGGATGAGGGAGAAAAATCCCTTTTTAGTGTTGGTGTTGTCGCTACTGTGTGAATTGTCGTCGCTCATGGCGTTTGTTAAGGGTTCTCTTGTTAGTTCAACGTTTACCGCCGCGCTATATCCCTGCGCGGCAGCATGTGAGTCGGTCAACGGACTGACTATTCTTTCTCGGCAATGTACGGATCCTCATAGCCCAGAGCAAGCATTATCTCTGTCTCGAGGGACTCCATCTCTTCCGCTTCGTCATCGTCGATGTGGTCGTAGCCCAACAGATGCAGGCTGCCGTGCACCACCATATGCGCCCAGTGGGCGTCGAGCGGCTTCTGCTGCTCTTTCGCTTCCTGCTCAACCACCTGACGGCAGATGATCAGATCGCCCAGCAGCGGCATTTCCATGCCCGGTGGCGCTTCAAACGGGAAAGAGAGTACGTTGGTCGGCTTATCTTTCCCACGGTAGGTCAGGTTAAGTTCGTGGCTTTCCGCTTCGTCCACCAGGCGAATCGTAACTTCTGATTCTTCCTGAAACTGGGGGATAACGGCGTCCAGCCACGTCTGAAACTGTGCCTCATCTGGCATGCCGGAATTATCTTCACAGGCCAGCTGTAAATCGAGGATCACCTGACTCATTTATGTTCTTGCTCCTGCGCGTCGCGCTTACGTTCTGCGGCCAGTTCGGCCCTGCGCTTCTGATCGGCCTCTTCCCAGGCCTCATAAGCGTTTACAATGCGTGCCACGACAGGGTGGCGCACAACATCTTCACTGTGGAAGAAGTTAAAGCTGATTTCATCGACCTCTGCCAGCACTTCAATTGCGTGGCGCAGGCCAGATTTGGTGCTGCGCGGCAGGTCAATCTGCGTGACGTCACCGGTAATCACCGCTTTTGAGTTGAAGCCGATACGCGTCAGGAACATCTTCATCTGTTCGATGGTGGTGTTCTGGCTTTCATCAAGAATGATGAACGCATCGTTGAGCGTACGGCCACGCATGTAGGCCAGGGGTGCCACTTCAATCACGTTGCGCTCAATGAGCTTTTCGACTTTCTCAAAGCCCAGCATCTCGAACAGCGCGTCGTACAGCGGGCGCAGATACGGGTCAACCTTCTGGCTCAAATCGCCCGGCAGGAAGCCCAGCTTTTCACCCGCTTCCACGGCAGGGCGCGTCAGCAGAATGCGGCGAACGTCCTGGCGCTCCAGGGCATCGACCGCCGCGGCGACGGCAAGATAGGTTTTACCCGTACCCGCCGGGCCGACGCCGAAAGTAATATCATGGTCGAGGATATTGGCGATGTACTGCGCCTGGTTCGGCGTGCGTGGTTTGATGACGCCGCGCTTGGTCTTGATGTTGATCGCCTTGCCGTAGTCCGGCACGCTTTCCGCGCTTTGTTCAAGCACGCGCGCCTCTTTGATGGCGAGGTGGATCTGTTCCGGTTCGATGTCCTGCGTTTCGCCGCGCATCGGGGCGGTATCAACATACAGACTACGCAGAATATCCGCCGCCGCGTTAACGCAGATGGGGCGGCCGGTGAGTTTGAAATGATTATCGCGACGATTGATTTCGATACCCAGACGTCGCTCCAGTTGTTTGATGTTGTCATCAAACGGCCCGCACAGGCTCAGCAGGCGAGCGTTGTCTGCGGGCTCAAGGCTAATTTCACGCGTGTCTATATTCAAACCGTTCCTCTTTGATTGTTCAGAAGGCCCGTTAGCTCATCACCGAGGGGCATCATAAAACCGTCATTAATGAAATTATTCACGCCATAGAATAAAGGCGCAAGCAATGCTATGCATATTGGGGGTGAAGAAAGGAATTACAAGGCCTGCCGGAAAGGCAGGCCAGAAGGATTAGGGCTGGTAAATGCCCACGCCAGAATCGTTTACTTTGCGGGTACGCGAGATAACAGACTCAGGCGTCTCGGCAATGCGCAGACCCATTTCGTCCTCGGTACGCACCACCTTCGCACGCAGGGAGTTTGTCAGCACGTCGACAATTTCGACATCCACAAATTTACCGATCATGTCCGGCGTGCCTTCAAAGTTCACCACGCGGTTATTTTCGGTACGACCGGACAGCTCCATGATGCTCTTGCGCGAGGTGCCTTCCACCAGAATACGCTGAACGGTGCCGAGCATACGACGGCTCCAGGCGTTAGCCTGCTGGTTGATACGCTCCTGCAGAATGTACAGACGCTGTTTTTTCTCTTCTTCCGGCACATCGTCAACCATATCGGCTGCAGGCGTGCCAGGACGCGCGGAGAAGATGAAGCTGTAGCTGACGTCAAAATTCACTTCGCCGATGAGCTTCATGGTGCGCTCGAAATCATCAGCCGTTTCGCCAGGGAAGCCAACAATAAAGTCGGAGCTGATCTGAATATCCGGGCGCGCTTCGCGCAGCTTACGGATGGTGGATTTGTACTCCAGCACCGTATGCGGACGGCCCATCAGGTTCAGCACGCGGTCAGAGCCACACTGAATCGGCAGGTGCAGGAAGCTCACCAGCTCCGGCGTATCGCGATAGACATCAATGATGTCATCGGTAAATTCCATCGGATGGCTGGTGGTAAAGCGAATACGGTCGATGCCGTCAATCGCGGCCACCAGACGCAGCAGTTCAGCAAAGCTGCCGGTGGTGCCGTCGTAGTTCTCACCGCGCCAGGCGTTAACGTTCTGGCCAAGCAGGTTGACTTCGCGTACACCCTGGGCGGCAAGCTGCGCGATTTCAAATAAGATATCGTCTGCCGGGCGGCTGACCTCTTCACCGCGCGTATAAGGCACCACGCAGTAAGTACAGTATTTGTTGCAACCTTCCATGATAGAGACGAAAGCGGTCGGGCCATCCGCACGCGGCTCTGGCAGACGGTCAAATTTCTCGATCTCCGGGAAGCTCACGTCGACAACCGGGCTACGATTGCCGCGAACCTGGTTGATCATCTCTGGCAGGCGGTGCAGGGTCTGAGGGCCAAAGACGATATCCACATAAGGGGCTCTCTGGCGGATCAGCTTACCTTCCTGCGAGGCTACGCAGCCACCGACGCCGATAATCAGGTCCGGATTTTTTCGTTTGAGAAGTTTCCAGCGGCCTAATACGTGAAAGACTTTCTCCTGCGCTTTTTCACGAATTGAACAGGTGTTAAGCAGCAACACGTCGGCTTCTTTCGGATTTTCAGTCAGCTGGTATCCGTGGGTGGTATCCAGCAGATCGGCCATCTTCGATGAATCGTATTCGTTCATCTGACAGCCCCAGGTTTTTATATGGAGTTTTTTAGTCATCGACTTGCTCAGCTCAGGATTGCAAGCCGCGTATTGTAATGCTTTGGTGCGGTTGTGACCAGTATGAAGGTTGTCACCCTCACGCGCCCAAAAATCCGGTAAACTTAAGATATTCTCCAACAAGGACAATTGACCATGACACTCCAACAAACCGAAGTTGCCGTTGTCGGCGGCGGTATGGTCGGCGCCGCGCTGGCGCTGGGGCTGGCGCAGCAGGGATTTGAAGTAACGGTAATCGAGCAGGCTGCGCCTCCGGCATTTGACCCGACCGCCAAACCGGACGTGCGCATTTCAGCCATCAGCGCCGCGTCCGTTGACCTGCTTCGCGGGCTGGGCGTGTGGGATGCCGTGCTGGCGATGCGCGCTCATCCGTATAACCGGCTGGAAACCTGGGAGTGGGAAAATGCCCATGTGACATTTGACGCCGCCGAGCTGAAGCTGCCGCGCCTGGGGTATATGGTGGAAAACAGTGTGCTCCAGCAGGCACTCTGGCAGGCGCTGGAGGGGCACCCTAATGTGACGCTGCGTTTGCCCGCCTCTCTCAAGGCGCTACGCCGCCACGATAGCGGCTATGTGCTGACCCTGGATAATGATGACGAGCTGGCCGTGAAGCTGGTGGTCGGCGCGGACGGTGCGAATTCGCAGGTCCGGCAGATGGCGGGGATCGGGATCCATGCCTGGCAATACCCGCAGTCCTGCATGTTGATCACCGTTCAGTCAGAGAATGCACCCGGCGAGAGCACCTGGCAGCACTTTACCCCGAATGGCCCCCATGCGTTCTTGCCCCTGTTCGATAACTGGGCATCGCTGGTGTGGTACGACAAACCGGCGCGCATTCGCCAGCTTCAGGGGCTTTCGATGGAGCAGTTGCAGCGTGAAATCAAGCAACACTTCCCGAGTCGTCTGGGCAACGTGACGCCGGTTGCCGCGGGGGCCTTCCCACTCACGCGCCGCCATGCGTTGCAGTATGCCCTCGAAGGGCTGGTGCTGGTGGGCGATGCGGCCCACACCATTCATCCGCTGGCGGGGCAGGGTGTGAATCTGGGCTACCGCGACGTGGATGCTCTGCTGGACGTGCTGGGCAATGCCCGCGCGCACGCTGAACCCTGGTCGGGTCTGCAGGTGCTGAAGCGCTACCAGACGCAACGGATGGCGGATAACTTTATCATGCAGTCGGGGATGGATCTGTTCTATGCCGGTTTCAGCAATGAGCTGGGTCCGGTGCGTATTTTGCGCAATATTGGATTGATGGCCGCGGAGCGTGCCGGTGGGCTGAAACGTCAGGCCCTGAAATATGCCCTGGGACTGTAATCTTTTTTCCCTCTCCCCGTGGGAGAGGGCATCAGGCTGTACAGACAACAAAAACAAAAAAGCCCGCATAGCGGGCTTATTTGTTTTTAAATGGCTGGGGTGCAGGGATTCGAACCCCGGAATGCTGGTATCAGAAACCAGTGCCTTACCGCTTGGCGACACCCCAATTGCGTTAAACATGCTGCTTAACAACTTTTCAAATTGGCTGGGGTACGAGGATTCGAACCTCGGAATGCTGGTATCAGAAACCAGAGCCTTACCGCTTGGCGATACCCCAACAATTTTTTCTAGTCTACCGAATAAATCGACAGATGACTAATATGGTGGCTACGACGGGATTCGAACCTGTGACCCCATCATTATGAGTGATGTGCTCTAACCAACTGAGCTACGTAGCCAGTACTGCAATCTTCGATGGCTGGGGTACCTGGATTCGAACCAGGGAATGCCGGTATCAAAAACCGGTGCCTTACCGCTTGGCGATACCCCAATAACCGCGGAGAACCGCAAAATCGAAGAAATATGGCTGGGGTACCTGGATTCGAACCAGGGAATGCCGGTATCAAAAACCGGTGCCTTACCGCTTGGCGATACCCCATCCGCGCAACGCTTATCTGGAAATGGTGCGGGAGGCGAGACTTGAACTCGCACACCTTGCGGCGCCAGAACCTAAATCTGGTGCGTCTACCAATTTCGCCACTCCCGCAAAAAAAGATGGTGGCTACGACGGGATTCGAACCTGTGACCCCATCATTATGAGTGATGTGCTCTAACCAACTGAGCTACGTAGCCATCTTTTTTTCGCGTTACCTTATCGGCGTTGCGGGGCGCATTATGCGTATAGACCCTTGCAGCGTCAACACCTTTTTCAACGAAAATGTCCTGAATGTGACTGTTTGGTTAGGTTGCGAACAGCGTGGCCGAATAATCGGCAATTATTGGTTATTAATCGATTTTGCACCGTTAAATTCAGGGAAAAAAAAAGACCCCGCAGGGTCTTTTTTGGTGCAGGGGATCATTTATAGGCAGACTGGTGAACGCCTACCGCACGCCCTGACGGATCGTTCATCGATTTGAACGATTCATCCCACTCGATGGCTTTCGCCGACGAGCAGGCCACGGACGGGCCGCCTGGTACGCATTCAGCAGCGCTCGGTACCGGGAACAGCTCTTCGAAGATCTCACGATACAGATACGCTTCTTTCGAACCCGGCGTGTTGTACGGGAAACGGAAGCTCGCGGTTTCCAGTTGCTGATCGGAAACCTGTTTCGCCGCCACCTCTTTCAGGGTGTCGATCCAGCTGTAACCCACGCCATCGGAGAACTGCTCTTTCTGACGCCATGCCACGCTTGCCGGCAGGTAAGATTCAAAACATTCGCGCAGGATATGTTTTTCCATTTTACCGTTGCCGCACATTTTATCCTGCGGGTTAATACGCATCGCGACGTCGAGGAATTTTTTATCGAGGAACGGGACGCGGGCTTCAACGCCCCAGGCCGACATCGCTTTGTTGGCGCGGGCGCAGTCAAACATGTGCAGTGCCTGCAGCTTGCGCACGGTCTCTTCATGCAGCTCTCTGGCGTTCGGCGCTTTGTGGAAGTACAGGTAGCCGCCAAACACTTCGTCAGATCCTTCCCCGGACAGCACCATCTTAATGCCCATCGCTTTGATCTTACGGGACATCAGGTACATCGGCGTGGAGGCGCGAATCGTCGTCACATCATAGGTTTCAATGTGATAGATCACATCGCGGATCGCATCCAGACCTTCCTGCACGGTGAAGTGAATTTCGTGATGCACGGTGCCAAGATGATTTGCCACTTCCTGCGCGGCTTTCAGATCCGGTGCCCCTTCCAGGCCGACGGCAAAGGAGTGCAGCTGCGGCCACCAGGCTTCCGAGCGCTCCTGATCCTCGACGCGACGTGCGGCGAACTTCTTGGTGATCGCGGAGATCACGGAGGAGTCCAGACCGCCGGAAAGCAGTACGCCATACGGCACGTCTGACATCAGGTGGCTTTTCACGGACTCTTCCAGCGCCTGACGCAGTTCGGCTTTATCAGTGACGTTGTCTTTAACCGCGTCATAGTCAAACCAGTCGCGATGATAATACGGGCGGATCTCGCCGTCCTGGCTCCACAGGTAGCTGCCCGCCGGGAACTCTTTGATGGTGCGGCAAACCGGCACCAGGGCTTTCATTTCAGAGGCGACATAGAAGTTACCGTGTTCATCGTGCCCCATGTACAGCGGGATAATGCCGAGATGGTCACGGCCAATCAGGTAAGCCTCTTTTTCGCTGTCGTACAGGGCAAAAGCAAACATGCCCTGCAGCTCGTCGAGGAATTCAGGACCTTTCTCCTGATACAGCGCCAGGATCACTTCGCAGTCAGAACCGGTCTGGAAGGCGTAGCGGTCGCTATATTCAGCGCGCAGGGCCTGATGGTTGTAGATTTCACCGTTCACCGCCAGCGCGTGCGTTTTTTTCTCGTTATACAGCGGCTGTGCTCCGGCATTGACGTCAACAATGGACAGACGTTCGTGCGCAAGGATGGCTTTATCGCTGGCGTAAACGCCGGACCAGTCCGGGCCGCGATGGCGCATCAGGCGGGACAGTTCGAGTGCTTTTTTACGCAGTTCACCCGCGTCAGTTTTAATATCCAGTACGCCAAAAATTGAACACATAACCTTCTCCGTTAACCCTGTTGCATTGTGATGTTGCTTGCTTATGAAAATGCCGCAAAGGGGCAGGGCGCGCAAGGGTTTTACGGGCTAAAACGCAAATAGTGCAATGACAATTGCAGAATGTTGAAAAACGCGTATCTCGATCGTGCTTTTATTGAGGATTTCTCAATGAATTGCGCTTTTTATTAGTTGGGGTGAGGTTTTCAGGCGCTATAAATGAAAAACCACGCCTTGAGGCGTGGTCCGACGTCAGATAATGTCGATTTCATTAACCGAAGGGTAAATCCAGCTTGGCCGGAACGGCATACTGTCGATGTCATCAATGGTCGACACGCCGGAAAGCACCAGGATGGTCTCAAGGCCTGCCTGAAAACCGGCCAGGATATCGGTGCGCAGGTTGTCGCCGACGATGACGGTCTCTTCAGAGTGCGCCTGCATGGTGTTCAGCGCCGCACGGATAATCCACGGGCTAGGCTTGCCAACATAGAACGGTTTACGGCCCGAGATTTTTTCGATACCGGCGCACAGCGCGCCGCAGGCCGGGTAAAACCCACGACCATGCGTATCCGGATTGGTGGCGATAAACCGCGCGCCGTTGGCGACGAAGTAGGAAGCCTTGTGCATCATTTCCCAGTTGTAGGAACGGGTTTCACCGACGATCACAAAATCCGGATTCACATCGGTGATGGTAAAGCCCGCCTTGTACAGCTCGTGGATCAACGCCCCTTCGCCCACGACGTAGGCTTTTTTCCCTTCCTGACGCTTCAGAAAGTCAGCCGTTGCCATCGCAGAGGTGTAAAACACGCTGTCCGGCACGTTAACGCCCGCGGTAGCAAAGCGGTTCGCCAGGTCCTGACCAGTTTGAGAAGGGTAGTTCGTGAGGAGAACCAGTGGCATTCCTTTGTCGATGATACGGCCAAGAAACTCCGCAGCACCCGGCACGGCAACGTTGTCGTGCATCAGCACGCCGTCAATATCACAAATTACGTTCTTAATGGTCATGGACAATCCGACATCACAAAAGAGAGGGCATTACTATAAGGTCCGATCAGCTTTCCAGCAAATGCTGGAGCAGAATACCGTTGAGCATGGCGCGCTTCACCAGCGCAAACGCGCCGATCGCTGAGCGGTGATCCAGCGTGGAACGCACGACCGGCAGGTTCTGACGAAATGCCTTCAGCGCCTGGGTGTTAATGCAGCCTTCAATCGCGGGCAGCAGCACTTTTTCGGCTTCGACGATTTCACCGGCGATGACCACTTTTTGCGGGTTAAACAGGTTGATGGCAATGGCAATGGTTTTGCCCAGATGACGACCGACCTGCTCAATCACCTCGCAGGCCAGCGCATCGCCTTTATTCGCGGCTTTGCAAATCGCCCCGATTTTACAGTCATCCAGCGTGACGCGGCTTTGATAGCCCTGCTCAAGCAGATGGCGAACGCGGTGTTCAATCGCAGCGTTGGCGGCAACGGTCTCAAGGCAGCCAAAGTTACCGCAGTGGCAGCGTTCGCCAAGGGGTTCCACCTGGATATGACCGATTTCACCCACGTTGCCGTTGCGGCCAATAAAGATACGGCCATTGGAAATAATGCCTGCCCCGGTTCCACGGTGAACGCGCACCAGAATAGAGTCTTCGCAGTCCTGACTCGCACCAAAATAGTGCTCTGCCAGCGCCAGAGAACGGATGTCGTGGCCGACAAAGCAGGTCACGTTGAACCGTTTTTCAAGCGCATCGACCAGCCCCCAGTTCTCCACCTGAATGTGCGGCATATACCGGATCACTCCGCTTTCGGGGTCGACGAGGCCGGGTAAAATCACAGAGATGGCAATGAGTTCACGGATCTTGCGCTGGCAGCTTTCCATAAACAGCGCAATGGTGTTCAGCAGCGCATGTTCCAGCGTCTCCTGCGTGCGCTCGGGCAGCGGATAGTGCTCTTCAGCAATCGCTTTGCTGCTCAGATCGTAAAGGGTCAGCGTGGTGTCATGGCGGCCAAGACGGACGCCGATGGCCTGAAAGTTGCGGGTTTCGGTGACGATAGAGATAGCGCGGCGCCCCCCGGTGGAGGCCTGCTGATCGACTTCTTTGATCAGACCGCGCTCAATAAGCTGACGCGTGATTTTTGTCACGCTGGCAGGCGCAAGCTGGCTTTGTTCGGCTATCTGAATTCGAGAGATTGGCCCGTGCTGGTCAATCAGGCGATAAACTGCCGCGCTGTTAAGTTGTTTAACGAGATCGACATTACCGATTTGAGCTTGTCCGCCTGTTGTCATACTTTTACTTACTCAGTGACGACCTCGTTACCATTAACGATGGTCTTAATAATTTTATAATCGTGTGTGAAGGCCGTCAGGTTTGCCACCATACCCGGTGCAATCCCGCCCAGTTGTTTATCCACGCCGATTGCACGCGCCGGATAAAGCGTGGCCATCCGCAGCACTTCATCAAGTGCAATGCCGCAATGCTCGACGAGGTTACGGACCCCTTCAATCATTGTCAGGGAAGACCCGCTCAGCGTGCCGTTTTCATCCACACACAGTCCATTACGGTAGTATATTGTTTTACCAGCAAAAATGAACTGTTCAATATTTGCCCCTGCCGGTGCGGTAGCATCGGTGACCAGGCACAGCTTATCGCCCTTCAGGCGTTTCGCATTACGGATATTGGTGTAATCAACGTGCAGGCCGTCGGCAATAATGCCGCAGTAAACGTCTGGCTCGTCCAGAATTGCCCCGACGAGACCCGGTTCGCGACCGGTAATATACGGCATGGCGTTATAGAGGTGCGTCGCAAAGGTAATGCCCGCGCGGAAACCGGCTTTCGCCTCTTTCAGCGTGGCGTTGGAGTGACCTGCGGACACCACAATCCCGGCGGCGGCCAGTTTGCTGATGACCTCAGTACCGGTCATTTCAGGCGCCAGCGTCACTTTGGTGATCACATCGGCGTTCGCGCACATGTAGTCAACCAGTTCGGCATCCGGCTTGCGGACATAATCCGGGTTATGCGTGCCTTTCTTGACCATGTTCAGCCATGGCCCTTCCAGGTGCAGACCCAGCGCCTGGTTAGGGTGTTTCGCCAGGTAGTCGCGCATCACGCGGATACCCTGCTTCATCAGGTCATCGCTGCTGGTAATCAGCGTAGGCAGATAGCTGGTGCAGCCCGATTTCTCGTTGGCTTTCTGCATGATTTCCAGCGTCTCGACCGTAACGGCCTCTGGCGTGTCGTTAAACTGCACGCCGCCGCAGCCGTTGAGCTGTACATCAATGAAACCGGGGGAGATTATTGCTCCATTGAGTGAGCGCTGTTCTATCTCCGGCGGCAACTCGGCCAGCGGGCAAACACGTTCAATCAGGCCATTAGCGATCACAATCGCATGGTCATCCAGAATTTCATGGCCGGTATAAATCCGACCGTGGGTTAAAGCGTACATATCGACCCCCGGTTTAAAAAAACGACCGCCCCTGCGTAACGGGGCGGTGATAAAATTACAGACCTTTGATGTTTTCTGCTTCTAGCTCGTTGAAGTATTTCAGCGTTTTGACCTTCAGTTCCATCGTAGACGGTTCGTCACACACGATCACTGATTTCGGGTGCAGCTGCAGGCAGCTGATGGTCCACATATGGTTAACGTTGCCTTCAACGGCTGCCTGGAGCGCCTGCGCTTTCACGCCGCCCAGCACCAGAATCATGACCTCCTCGGCATCCAGCAGGGTACCTACGCCCACGGTCAGGGCGAATTTTGGTACCTGGTTAACGTCGCCATCAAAGAAGCGAGAGTTTGCCACGCGGGTGTCATGGGTCAGGGTTTTAATACGAGTACGGGAAGCCAGAGAAGAGGCTGGCTCGTTAAACGCGATGTGACCATCGTTACCCACGCCACCCATAAACAGGTGAATTTTGCCGTAAGAGCGGATTTTTTCTTCGTACTGGCGGCATTCTGCGTCAATATCGGGCGCGTTACCATTCAGCAGATTAATGTTTTCTGCTGGGATATCAACGTGGTCAAAGAAGTTACGGTGCATGAAGCTGTGGTAGCTTTCCGGATGCTCCTTCGGCAGGCCCACATATTCGTCCATATTAAAGGTCACAACATGCTTGAAGCTAACCTGGCCCGCTTTGTGCATTTCAACCAGCGCTTTGTATGCCGTCAGCGGGGTGCCGCCGGTAGGCAGGCCCAGAACGAAAGGACGATCTGCCGTTGGTTTGAACGCGTTAATGCGGTTAACGATATGACGTGCAGCCCATTTACCGACCTGTTCAGCTGTTGCCAGGGGAATCAGTCTCATTGTTCACCTCTAAAGTTAAAGTAATAAAGTGGGCGGATGATTACGGGAGCCTGAACTAAGCGTAACCTGGAAACTTCAGGCCGGATCAATCCGTCTTGATTTTTTGAATGATAAAATAAGTTTTCGCTGTTAGCCAGTGAAAGGGAGGGTGATTAACGATATTTGGTGACAAAACTCACAAAAAATAGGTGTTTAATTTGCGATACGAATTAATTTTTCACACACTCACCATGCCAGTGAATCATCAACGGTATCTATCGTTGTCGACACAATAAAAAACATAGTTTACGTGCGAGTCTTCACAAAGGGTCTCGTAGGGGGAATAGGATGAATATTTTAGGTTTTTTCCAGCGCCTCGGTAGGGCTTTGCAGCTCCCTATCGCCGTGCTACCGGTTGCAGCGCTGCTGCTGCGATTCGGGCAACCCGATCTTCTTAACGTGCCGTTTATTGCCCAGGCTGGCGGCGCAATTTTTGACAACCTGGCGCTGATTTTCGCCATCGGTGTGGCGTCAAGCTGGTCAAAAGATAGTGCTGGTGCTGCGGCACTGGCAGGGGCTGTAGGTTACTTCATCCTCACCAAAGCGATGGTAACCATCAACCCTGAAATCAACATGGGTGTCCTGGCGGGTATCATTACTGGTCTGGTCGGTGGTGCTGTTTATAACCGCTGGGCTGGTATCAAGCTGCCTGACTTCCTGAGCTTCTTTGGCGGTAAACGCTTTGTACCGATTGCGACGGGCTTCTTCTGTCTGATCCTCGCCGCCATTTTCGGCTACGTATGGCCACCTGTTCAACACGCTATCCATGCGGGTGGCGAGTGGATCGTTTCTGCGGGCGCACTGGGTGCGGGTATCTTCGGTTTCATCAACCGTCTGCTGATCCCAACAGGTCTGCATCAGGTACTGAACACTATCGCCTGGTTCCAGATTGGTGAATTCACTAACGCCGCTGGCGCGGTATTCCACGGTGATATTAACCGCTTCTACGCAGGCGACGGCACCGCGGGCATGTTCATGTCTGGCTTCTTCCCAATCATGATGTTTGGTCTGCCTGGTGCTGCGCTGGCAATGTACCTGGCTGCGCCGAAAGCGCGTCGCCCAATGGTTGGCGGTATGCTGTTGTCCGTTGCGATTACGGCCTTCCTGACCGGCGTGACAGAGCCACTGGAATTCCTGTTCATGTTCCTGGCTCCGCTGCTGTATCTCATGCACGCCATCCTGACCGGTATCAGCCTGTTCGTTGCCACCCTTCTGGGTATCCACGCTGGCTTCTCCTTCTCAGCAGGCGCCATCGACTATGTGTTGATGTACAACCTGCCGGCGGCAAGCAGCAACGTCTGGATGCTGGTGGTGATGGGCCTGATCTTCTTCGTTATCTACTTCGTTCTGTTCAGCGCGGTTATTCGTATGTTTAACCTGAAGACGCCGGGCCGCGAAGATACCAAAGACGACGTTGTGACCAGTGAAGCAAACAGCAATACCGAAGAAGGTTTAACCCAGCTGGCAACCAACTACATTGCCGCTGTGGGTGGTACCGATAACCTGAAAGCCATTGATGCCTGTATTACCCGTCTGCGCCTGACCGTGGCCGACTCCGCGCGCGTCAGCGATGCAATGTGCAAACGTCTGGGTGCGTCTGGTGTGGTAAAACTGAACAAACAAACCATCCAGGTTATCGTGGGTGCGAAAGCCGAATCTATCGGCGATGAAATGAAAAAAGTGGTTGCCCGTGGGCCGGTAGCTGCCGCCTCAACGGATAGCGCGCCAGTGGCTGACGCTCCGGTGGTGAAACCGCAGGCTGTGCCAAATGCGGTAACCATCGCTGCCCTGGTCTCTCCGGTGACCGGTGAAGTGGTAGCGATTGAGCAGGTGCCAGACGAAGCGTTCGCCAGCAAAGCGGTCGGTGACGGTGTCGCTGTTAAACCAACGGAAAAAACCGTGGTGTCTCCGGCAGCCGGTACCATCGTGAAAATCTTCAACACCAACCACGCGTTCTGTCTTGAGACCGAAAACGGCGCGGAGATCGTTGTCCACATGGGTATCGATACCGTGGCGCTGAACGGCCAGGGCTTTACTCGCCTGGTGGAAGAGGGTGCTGAAGTGGTTGCAGGCCAACCGATTCTGGAAATGGATCTGGACTACCTGAACGCCAATGCGCGCTCGATGATTAGCCCGGTGGTTTGCAGCAACATCGACGACTTCAGCGGCCTGGTCATTCAGGCGAAAGGTCAGGTCGTTGCGGGCCAAACCCCACTGTATGAGATTAAAGGCAAGTAATCGCTCCTGAGTAGAGTCATGCCTTAAGCGGCGGGGGGATAACCTCCGCCGCTTTTTTTTGCGGTTATTGTCCCCATTATTTTATTCTGAATAGACGTTTTAAAGGTTGTCACTACGTCCGGCTTATAAGATCATATGCCGTTATACGTTGTTTATGCTTTGAGGAATCCACGATGAGTGAGGCAGAAGCCCGCCCGAGTAACTTTATTCGTCAGATCATTGATGAAGATCTGGCCAGTGGTAAGCACACCACGGTTCATACGCGTTTCCCGCCGGAGCCAAATGGCTACCTGCACATCGGCCACGCGAAATCTATCTGCCTGAACTTTGGTATCGCACAAGACTACCAGGGGCAGTGCAATCTGCGTTTCGATGACACTAACCCTGCAAAAGAAGACATCGAATACGTTGAGTCCATCAAGAACGACGTGCAATGGCTGGGCTTCAACTGGTCGGGCGATATCTGCTACTCCTCTAACTATTTTGATCAGCTGTTCGCCTATGCGGTTGAGCTGATCAATAAAGGTCTGGCGTATGTGGATGAGCTCTCTGCTGATGAAATCCGTGAATACCGCGGTTCGCTCACCGCGCCGGGTAAAAACAGCCCGTACCGCGACCGCAGCGTAGAAGAGAACCTGGCGCTGTTTGAAAAAATGCGTGCCGGTGGCTTCGAAGAAGGCAAGGCCTGTCTGCGTGCCAAAATCGATATGGCCTCGCCATTCATCGTCATGCGCGACCCGGTGCTGTACCGCATTAAGTTTGCGGAACACCACCAGACCGGGAACAAGTGGTGCATCTACCCGATGTACGACTTCACCCACTGCATCAGCGATGCGCTGGAAGGCATTACGCACTCCCTGTGTACTCTGGAGTTCCAGGACAACCGTCGTCTGTACGACTGGGTGCTGGATAACATCACCATCCCTGTGCACCCGCGTCAGTACGAGTTCTCTCGTCTGAATCTGGAATACACGGTGATGTCCAAGCGTAAGCTGAACCTGCTGGTGACCGACAAGCATGTAGAAGGCTGGGATGACCCGCGTATGCCGACCATCTCTGGTCTGCGCCGCCGGGGTTACACCTCTGCCTCTATCCGCGAGTTCTGCAAACGTATTGGCGTGACCAAACAGGACAACACCATTGAGATTGCCTCTCTGGAATCCTGCATCCGTGAAGATCTGAACGAAAACGCTCCGCGCGCGATGGCGGTGATCGACCCGGTTAAGCTGGTTATCGAAAACTACCCTCAGGGCGAGAGCGAGATGGTGACGATGCCGAATCATCCGAGCAAGCCTGAAATGGGCACCCGTGACGTGCCGTTTAGCGGTGAGATTTGGATCGATCGCGCGGATTTCCGCGAAGAAGCCAACAAGCAGTACAAGCGTCTGGTGCTGGGCAAAGAAGTTCGTCTGCGTAATGCGTACGTAATTAAAGCCGAGCGCGTCGAAAAAGACGCGGAAGGCAACATCACCACCATTTTCTGCTCTTACGATGCCGAAACGCTGAGTAAAGACCCGGCAGATGGCCGTAAAGTGAAGGGCGTTATCCACTGGGTGAGCGCCTCGCATGCACTGCCGGTTGAGATCCGCCTGTATGACCGTCTGTTCAGCGTGCCTAACCCAGGCGCTGCGGAAGACTTCCTGGCTACGATTAACCCGGAATCTCTGGTAATCAAGCAGGGCTTTGCCGAGCCGTCGCTGAAAGCCGCAGAAATCAGCAAAGCGTTCCAGTTTGAACGTGAAGGTTACTTCTGCCTGGACAGCCGCTACAGCACTGCGGAAAAACCGGTATTTAACCGTACTGTCGGTCTGCGCGATACCTGGGCCAAAATCGGCGAATAATATCGCTGCACTGGTCAATGAGAAACAAACGCCGCTTATTGCGGCGTTTTTTTATATAACGATCATGCCGTTAAAGAACGTTTGTATTAGCGGAAGTCAAAATAACTGGTCAATGCGGTGCTACTTATTTTTTTTAATAAAGTTTGTATAAACCCGAAAACAGTAAAGCGGAATTAACAGACAGGTTTTTTAACCTTTAATCATTGAAAAATAGCGCTTACCCCCGCCATTACTCGCTTCCGCGTAAATGTTACAAAGCACTACTAATTATGTGCACTTCGTCATAATCCTGAGTTTTGCCCACGAAAAAGCATTGATAATTCGCGTCGCGAAAAATAACCTAAAGACGGTAGTTAATTCGAGGGTATTTCTAACTACCCCTGACCATTAGGTCTTTTATATTTTTCGCCGTTCAGGCGTTTTTAATTCGTCAAAGAGGAATAATCTATGCGTACGTTCAGTGGCAAACGTAGTGCGCTGGCGCTGGCTATTGCCGGTGTGACAGCAATGTCGGGCCTGGTGATTACGCCAGAGGCTAAAGCAGAAGGTTTCATTGATGATTCAACCCTCACGGGCGGAATTTATTACTGGCAGCGTGAGCGTGACCGTAAAGACGTCACTGAAGACAAATACAAAACCAACCTTTCTCACTCCACCTGGAACGCCAACCTGGACTTCCAGTCGGGTTATGCCGCGGATATGTTTGGCCTGGATATTGCGGCGTTTACCGCAATTGAAATGGCGGAAAACGGCGACAGTGGTCACCCGAACGAAATCGCATTCTCCTCCAGCAATAAAGCCTATGACGAAGACTGGTCCGGGGATAAGAGCGGCATCAGCCTGTATAAGGCCGCGGCGAAATTCAAATACGGCCCGGTATGGGCGCGCGCAGGTTATATTCAGCCAACCGGACAGACGCTGTTAGCCCCACACTGGAGCTTCATGCCGGGTACCTATCAGGGCGCAGAAGCGGGGGCCAATTTTGACTACGGCGATGCCGGGGCGCTGAGCTTCTCCTATATGTGGACCAACGAGTACAAAGCGCCGTGGCACATTGAGATGGATAAGTTCTACCAGAACGATAAAACCACCAAAGTGGACTACCTCCACTCCCTGGGTGCGAAGTATGACTTCAAAAACGACCTGGTACTGGAAGCCGCCTTCGGACAGGCTGAAGGCTATATCGATCAGTATTTCGCGAAAGCCAGCTACAAATTCGACGTTGTGGACAGCCCGCTGAGCACCAGCTATCAGTTCTATGGCACGCGTGATAAAGCCAGCAACGGCACCGTTAACGATATCTACGACGGTACCGCATGGCTGCAGGCGCTGACCTTCGGTTACAAGGTGGGCCAGGTTGACCTGCGTCTGGAAGGGACGTGGGTGAAGGCGGAAGGGCAGCAGGGTTACTTCCTGCAGCGTATGACCCCAACTTACGCCTCATCAAACGGTCGTCTGGATATCTGGTGGGATAACCGCTCTGACTTCAACGCCGACGGTGAAAAAGCCGTCTTCTTCGGTGCAATGTATGACCTGAAAAACTGGAATCTGCCAGGCTGGGCGGTCGGTGCTTCTTATGCTTACGCGTGGGACGCGAAGCCTGCTGATATGGCAACCCCGGATGCGTACTACGATCCTAATTACCGCCTGAAAGAGTCCGCCTACAGTCTGGATGCGAGCTACACCCTGCAGGACGGGCGTGCCAAGGGCACCATGTTCAAACTGCACTTCACGCAGTATGACAACCACTCCGATATCCCAAGCTATGCGGGCGGTTACGGCAACATCTTCCAGGATGAACGTGACGTGAAATTCATGGTCATCGCGCCATTCACTATTTTCTGATGAAGACCCCGGCGGGCGTGGCCCGCCGAAACGGAGACGGCAGATGAAAAGAAAAGTAGTCATGGTCGCGATGCTGGCAACAGGGCTGGTGGCCTGTGCGCAGCCTCAGGCCCCGAAAGAAGATTCGCGTCTGAAAGAGGCCTACAGCGCCTGTATCAATACCGCGCAAGGCTCGCCGGAGAAAGTTGAAGCCTGCCAGAGCGTGCTGAATGTGCTGAAGAAAGAGAAAGCGCATGAGCAGTTCGCGACGCAGGAGAATGTCCGCGTGATGGATTACCAGGCCTGTATTCAGGCGCGTCAAACCGGTAACGATCAGGAAGTCGAGAAGCGTTGCGATAAGATCTGGCAGGAAATTCGTAATAATAATAACCAATAGCGCTGTTTGACGCCCGGTGGCGCTGCGTTTACCGAACCTACAGAGGTGTCATCGCCCGTAGGCCCGGTAAGCGCAGCGCCACCGGGCTTTTTAAGGCAAAAAAAAAGCCAACCTTGCGGCTGGCTCAGAGTATGAAAGTTTGCTTATTTCGCGTCGTGCGCGTGCTCATCTTCGCGGCAATCGTCTTCCGCACAGTGTCCATACAGGTACAGGCTGTGGTTAGTCAGACGGATACCGTGGCGCGCGGCAATTTCACGCTGGCGTGATTCAATAGAATCATCGCTGAACTCAATGACCTTGCCGCAGTCGAGGCAGATCAGATGATCGTGGTGGTGTTGCTGGGTCAGCTCGAAAACAGATTTACCGCCTTCGAAATTATGACGGGTAACAATGCCCGCGTCATCAAACTGGTTCAGCACACGATAAACGGTTGCCAGCCCAATTTCTTCGCCCATGTCGATAAGACGCTTGTAAAGGTCTTCCGCACTGACATGGTGATTGTCTGGCCCCTGAAGCACTTCAAGGATTTTTAACCGAGGAAGCGTTACTTTCAGGCCAGCCTTCTTTAATGCGGTATTGTTGTCGGTCATGCGGAATCTGTCCTGTTGCTAAACGTTTCACTTCAAAAGAAGAAGTGACAGAAAATGCACCTGGGATAATGCGTCTCATTATAGAACTGCCATGGCTAAATGAAAACTGCAAGTCTCAGGCAAAGTATGCTTATAAAAACGTGGTATCACCAACAAACTTGTTCGATGGAGCCCACTTTTTATCAGGGGGATATTGTACAGGTCTGAGCGAAAAAGTTAAAAGTTTGTAGCAATTAATTTAATCGGTTTTACCTGGCATGCGGGCGCAACCGCAGTTGCGCCGCAGGAAAATCAGGCGTTAAGAATGTCGTCGAGGTTCAGTTCTTCACGAACCTGCTTCACCCATTTTTCGACACGCTCAGCGGTCAGTTCTGGCTGGCGATCTTCGTCGATAGCCAGACCCACGAAGTGATCGTCGTCTGCCAGGCCTTTGGACGCTTCAAAGTGGTAGCCCGCCGTTGGCCAGTGGCCGACAATCGCCGCGCCGCGTGGCTCAATGATGTCGCGGATGGTGCCCAGCGCATCACAGAAGTATTCCGCGTAGTCTTCCTGGTCGCCGCAGCCAAACAGGGCGACCAGCTTGCCGTTGAAGTCCACTTCTTCGAGCGTCGGGAAGAAATCGTCCCAGTCGCACTGCGCCTCGCCGTAGTACCAGGTCGGGATACCCAGCAGCAGGATGTCATAACCTTCGAGGTCTTCTTTGCTGCTTTTGGCGATGTCATGTACATCGGCAACGTCTTTACCGAGCTGTTTTTGAATGTTTTTTGCGATATTTTCGGTATTGCCGGTATCACTGCCGAAGAAAATGCCGATGATTGCCATGAGTAAAATAACCTCTTGAAACTTAATGGTATGGTGGCGCAATTTGTCCACGGATAAGGGCAATAATAGCAGAACTGGCAACCCTGCGGAAACAGCTATCGCGCAGGACTGCACTCTGTGCTACATGAAAAGGGAAATACGGGGGTTTTTCAGACTTATGCCTTGCTGCGTAACGCGTTGAGCTGAGCGATCAGCATCTCTTCAATCAACTCGCTGCGGCTGATATCACGGGCGGAGGCCAGCTCGTTTAGCGCATCGACAGCGTCAGCGTTGAGCTTCAGTTCGACACGCTTAAGCCCACGATTTTTATCGCGTTTAAGCTGGTTGCGTTTATTGATACGCAGCTGTTCATCACGCGAAAGCGGATTCGTCTTGGGTCGTCCCGGGCGACGCTCATTCGCGAACAGGTCTAGTGTCGTACGGTCCGTTTGTTCTTTGGCCATGATTCAGAGACTTCGGGGGAAAACAAGCCGCCCTGTTAATGCCCGGGCGATAAGCGCGCCATCATACATCACCGAAAACGACACGCCAACGACTGGAAGCCCTCTGTCTTCCAGTCGCTCTCTTTTTAATCAATTCGCTGTATCAGTAAGATAGCGGCGGATAGCGCGCAGGACCGCCTCCGGTTTTTCTGCATGAACCCAGTGGCCCGCCCCGGCGATGACGTGCGCGCGAGCCTGTGGGAACTGCGCCAGCAGAGCGTCGCGGTACGCCTCGGTCACGTAGGGTGAATTGCCGCCGGTAATAAAGAGGGCAGGGTGCTGCCAGGCGGGAACCGGCTGCCAGCCGACAATGTGAGTATACTGATCCCAAAGTACCGGGACGTTAAAACGCCACTGACCGTCGACAAAGGATTTAAGCAGGAACTGCACCACGCCTTCCTCATCGAGGTGTTCACGCATGACGGCTGCGGCCTGCTGACGGGTAGACACGCCAGACTCCGTGACCGCATTGATCGCCGCGAAAATCTCGTCGTGGCGACGCACGTCGTAATCCACGGGGGCCACGTCAACCACCACCAGGCCAGCAATACGTTCCGGTGCCAGCGCCGTCAGCGCCATCACCGCTTTACCACCCATGGAATGCCCGACTAAAGTGACCTTCTCAAGTTGATGTGCGTCCAGCGTATCCAGCAAATCCTGCGCCATCGCCGCGTAAGTCATGTCAGGCGAACGCCCGGAAAGGCCATGATTACGCATATCGACCTGCAAAATGTCATGATCGGCAACCAGATCGCGCGCCAGTATGCCCAGGTTATCCAGGCTACCAAACAGGCCGTGAACCAGTACGATGGGAGAATTATTGTTCGGCGATTGTGCAGATTGCGCTCGGGTATTCAATTTCATGGCAAAGTTCTTTTTTTACGTATGTCAGGTTAGGGTATCATGTTGTCCATTCTGCCGCCCGGCTGCAAGGATCCAGTTTAATCCGACTTTTGCCGCCAACCTGGTTTGACGCTATCCGCTGTTGGGATTTGCTCCTATAATCCCAACGACTTGTATTCAGATAAGATATCGCACTGGATTAAGATGAAAACAATCGAAGTTGATGACGAACTCTATCAGTATATTGCCAGCCAGACGCGGCATATCGGGGAGAGCGCGTCCGACATTTTACGGCGTATGCTCAAAATTTCCGCCGCCGCACAGCCTGCTACCCCAGCCACTAAAGATGTCGTCTCTCAGCCGAGTGTTACCGCACAAGCAAAACCTGCCGTCGCGCCGGTGAAAGACAAAGTGCGCGCGATGCGCGAGCTGCTGCTGTCAGATGAATATGCAGAACAGAAAAAGGCGGTTAACCGCTTTATGCTGGTGCTGACTACACTTTATTCACTGGATAACACCGCGTTTGCTGAAGCGACCGAGTCGCTGCATGGTCGTACCCGCGTTTACTTCGCGGGCGATGAGCAGACGCTGCTGCAAAATGGCAATCAAACCAAACCTAAACACGTCCCGGGCACACCGTACTGGGTGATCACCAATACCAATACGGGCCGCAAGTGCAGCATGATTGAACACATCATGCAGTCCATGCAGTTCCCGGCGGAATTGATTGAAAAGGTTTGCGGTACAATTTAACCCTTGCATCAGAAGGACCAGGCAATGGCAAATCACAGCCGTGCAGGCCAACCTGCACAACAAAGCGATTTGATTAACGTCGCTCAACTGACCGCCCAGTACTACGTGCTGAAGCCGGTGGTGGGCAACGCAGAACACGCAGTGAAGTTTGGTACATCTGGCCACCGCGGCAGCGCGGCGCGCCACAGCTTTAACGAGCCGCACATTCTGGCCATTGCCCAGGCCATCGCGGAAGAGCGCGCCAAAAATGGCGTCACCGGTCCGTGCTATGTTGGGAAAGATACGCACGCCCTGTCTGAACCGGCCTTCATTTCCGTACTGGAAGTGCTGGCGGCAAACGGCGTCGACGTGATTGTTCAGGAGAACAACGGCTTTACGCCAACGCCTGCGGTGTCCAACGCCATTCTGGTGCACAACCAGAAAGGGGGCGCGCTGGCAGACGGGATTGTGATTACGCCATCCCACAACCCGCCGGATGACGGTGGTATCAAATACAACCCGCCTAACGGTGGCCCGGCAGACACCAACGTCACCAAAGTGGTGGAAGACCGCGCCAACGCGCTGCTCGCAGACGATCTGAAAGGCGTTAAGCGTATCTCTCTGGATGCGGCCATGGCCTCCGGTCACGTGAAAGAGCAGGATCTGGTGCAGCCATTCGTGGAAGGGCTGGCGGAGATCGTCGACATGGCGGCGATTCAGAAAGCGGGCCTGACGCTGGGCGTTGACCCGCTTGGCGGTTCCGGTATCGAATACTGGAAACGTATTGCCGAGCACTACAAGCTGAACCTGACCATCGTGAACGATCACGTCGATCAGACCTTCCGCTTTATGCACCTGGATAAAGACGGCGCTATCCGTATGGACTGCTCGTCAGAGTGCGCAATGGCCGGCCTGCTGGCGCTGCGCGATAAATTCGATCTGGCGTTTGCTAACGACCCGGATTATGACCGTCACGGTATCGTCACGCCTGCTGGCCTGATGAACCCGAACCACTATCTGGCGGTGGCGATTAATTATCTGTTCCAGCATCGTCCACAGTGGGGCAATGAGGTGGCTGTCGGTAAAACGCTGGTCTCTTCTGCGATGATCGACCGCGTGGTCGACGCGCTGGGCCGCAAGCTGGTGGAAGTGCCGGTAGGCTTCAAATGGTTTGTTGACGGTCTGCACGACGGCAGCTTCGGCTTCGGCGGCGAAGAGAGCGCGGGCGCTTCCTTCCTGCGTTTCGACGGCACGCCGTGGTCAACCGATAAAGACGGCATCATCATGTGTCTGCTGGCGGCTGAAATCACCGCGGTCACTGGTAAAAACCCGCAGGAGCACTATAACGAGCTGGCGGAGCGTTTTGGCGCGCCAAGCTACAACCGTCTCCAGGCGAGCGCGACCTCTGCGCAGAAAGCGGCGCTGTCTAAGCTTTCGCCAGAAATGGTCAGCGCCAGCACTCTGGCCGGTGATCCGATCACGGCTCGCCTGACGGCCGCTCCGGGTAACGGCGCGTCTATCGGCGGTCTGAAGGTGATGACCGAAAACGGCTGGTTCGCCGCGCGTCCGTCCGGCACGGAAGATGCGTACAAAATTTACTGTGAAAGCTTCCTCGGCGCTGAGCACCGTCAGCAGATTGAGAAAGAAGCGGTAGAGATTGTTAGCGAAGTGCTGAAAAACGCGTAAGTGCTGGTGTGTTGCGGGCTGATGCCCTCACCCCGACCCTCTCCCACAGGGAGAGGGAGAAAACACTAAAAACGGCAACCCCGGGGTTGCCGTTTTACATTGATTTTGTAGGCCCGGTAAGCGCTAGCGCCACCGGGCTTTTTTTTAGCTGTGTTTGTTCGTCAACTCAAAACGCGGTGAAACCAGCCCGTACAGCGTCCAGCCCATAAATGTGACCATTGCGCCGTAGAGCATCGCTTCCTGACCGGAGGAGTAGAGCGCATAGAAGCTGTAGATGGCCCCAATCAGCGCCACGATATTCGCCGCTTTTGCTTTGCGCGGTTCGACCTTCGCCACCTTCTGAATGATCACCAGCGCTGCCATCGACAGGATATACGGAATGATATTGGTCACCACCGCCAGGTTGACCAGCACGTTGAACTGGCTGTTCAGCGACGGGCTGATGGTCATCAACGACAGGCCGCTCTGGAAAATCACAATCGCCAGCATTCCCTGCACGGGCGCATCGGCTTTGGTCACGCGGGAGAAGATTTTCGGAAAGTAGCCTTCATCCGCCGAGGATTTAAACACCTGCGCGATGGTGAACTGCCAGCCGAGCAGCGAACCACAGCAGGACATCACCATCAGCCCCATAATCACTTTCCCGACTTCCGGTGTGAACATTTGCGCGAAGGCCAGACCGAACGGCGCGGTAGAGCTGGCAAGATCCCTATTTGGGACGATCCCGGCAATCACGTTGGTCGAGACGATGTAAATCACCGCCGCCCCCAGCGTACCGCCCAGCACCGCAATCGGCACGTTCTTCTCCGGGTTTTCCACCACGTCGGCGTTGGCACAGGCTGATTCCAGGCCCAGGAAAGCCCACAGCGTCATGGCGATGGACGAACCTACCGCGGTAAAGAACGGCACATGGTGCGGGTTCCACGAGTTGGCATACAGCGTCGGGCTAAACCAGAACCAGCCGATAACGCACAGCCCGACTACCGGGATAATCACCCCCCAGACGGTAATGCTGCTGAGCTGTCCGGTGATGCGCGCGCCGCCGAAGTTGGCGACGGTGCAGATCCACAGCACGCCGATGGTCGCCAGCCCAATTTGCACCGGACTCAGCGTGGCGCCAAACAGCTCCGTGCCGTAACCCACCGCTGAAATGGCAATCGCCACGTTAGCGATGAGCAGCGACACGCCGTAAGTGTAGTTCGCCATAAAGTTGCCGGACTTGCCGAACGCGTATTCCGCATAGCCTCCCATGCCGCCTGACTTGCGGCTAAACATCCCACACTTGGCAAACGCCCAGGCCAGCGCCATCGAGCCAATGGCGGTCACCAGCCAGGAGATGATAGAGATGGTTCCGACCTCGGCAAGCTTGGTGGGCAGCATGATAATCCCGGACCCCATCATGTTCACCATGGTGAGGATGGTCAGCTGCACCACGCCCATCTTGTTCGACTTGCTCATAATGTTTCTCCTTTCAGCAGCGCGGGCTGGTCAGCAGACCGTTTGATGACGTAGCAGCGAACCTGCTTACGACCGTCACACTCCTCGACGTACACACCCTGGAGTTCCGGTGCGAAGCCCGGTAACAGGTTGATCCCTTCTTCCAGCGCCGCAAAGTAACGCAGTACCGAACCGCCCCAGACTTCACCGGGAACCACGCACAGCACGCCCGGTGGATAGGGGAGCGCGCCTTCTGCGGCGATACGTCCTTCAGCATCGCGCAGCGAAACCAGCTCAACCTCGCCGCGCAGATAGGCGTAGTTCGCCTCCTGCGGGCTCATCATCACGCGCGGGAAGTGAGATTTACGGAACATCTCTTTTTGCAGCTGTTTAACGTTATTGCGGGCGTATAGGTCATGCATCTCCTGGCAGATTTGCCGCAGGCTGTAATCTGCATAGCGATCCGGATGCTGTCTATAGAGTGACGGCAACACCTCTTTTAAAGGTGCATCGCGCTGGAGCAGCTTTTCGAAGCGCACCAGTTGGGCGACCAGCTGCTGCAATTTGCCCATATCTTCCGCAGGCGTCAGCAGGAACAGGATCGAGTTGAGGTCGCATTTCTCCGGGATGATGCCGTTTTCGCGCAGGAAGTTGGCGAGAATGGTGGCGGGTACGCCAAAATCCTCATACTCACCGCTGCTGGCGTTGATCCCCGGCGTGGTCAGCAGCAGTTTGCAGGGGTCGATGAAGTACTGGTGCTCGGCGTAGCCGTCAAAGGCGTGCCAGCGTTCGCCCGGCACGAAGTGGAAGAAGCGCAGGTCGGTGGCTATCTCCGCCGTATCCCAGCTCTCCCAGGGGCGTCCATCGACCTGTTCAGGCACGAACGGGCGGATAAACCGGCAGTTTTCCAGAATGAGCTTGCGCGCTTCAATGCCGTTTACCACGCAGTCCATCCACATATTGCGTCCGCTCTGGCCTTCGTGCATGCGGGCGTTAATATCCAGCGCGGCGAACAGCGGGTAAAACGGGCTGGTGGAGGCGTGCATCATGAAGGCGTTGTTGAGGCGCTTGTGGGGCACATAACGCGGCTGGCCTTTAATGTGGCTGTCCTTCTTGTGGATCTGCGAGGTTTGCGAGAAGCCGGCCTGCTGTTTATGCACGGATTGGGTGACCAGAATACCCGGGTCGTTTTCGTTCAGCTCCAGAAGCAGCGGCGAGCAGTCAGCCATCATCGGAATAAACTGTTCGTAGCCCACCCAGGCGGAGTCAAACAGGATGTAGTCGCACAGATGACCGATCTTATCCACGACCTGACGGGCGTTATAAATGGTGCCGTCATAAGTACCAAGCTGGATCACCGCCAGGCGAAACGGGCGCGGTGCGTGTGCGCGATCGGGTGCCACGTCGGATATTAACTCGCGCAGATAGCGCTCTTCGAAGCAGTGCGCATCAATCCCGCCGATAAAGCCATACGGATTACGCGCGGTCTCCAGATAGACCGGCGTTGCGCCCGCCTGTAGCAGGGCACCGTGATGATTAGATTTGTGGTTGTTGCGATCGAACAGCACCAGGTCGCCCGGCGTGAGCAGGGCATTGAGCACCACTTTGTTTGACGATGAGGTACCATTCAGCACGAAGTAGGTCTTATCGGCGTTAAAGACCTTAGCCGCATGCTGTTGGGCGATGCACGGCGCGCCTTCGTGGATCAGCAGATCCCCCATCGCCACGTCAGCGTTGCACAGGTCGGCGCGGAACAGGGTCTCACCAAAGAAATCCACGAACTGATTTCCGGCAGGATGACGGCGGAAGAACTGGCCCCCCTGATGCCCCGGGCAATCAAATGCGCTGTTGCCCTGCTCAACGTAGTCCACCAGGGCGCGGAAGAACGGCGGGCGCAGGTGGGTTTCGTACTTCTGTGCCGCCGCTTCCAGCTGGCGTCCGTAAAAATCATTGCTGGTGTCTGAACATTCAAAAACGCCATGAATGCGCGACAAATAGTCTGCCGGGACAATCTCGTCTTTCTGGGTGGCAATAAAGACAGGAATGCCAAAGCCTGTCGCCTCAATTTCTTCTATCGCGCCTGTATATATATCCTGGGTGGCCAGAACCACGGCGGCGATGTCAATATAATCGGTTGTGCTGACATCTACCGTCTCGCGATGTGTGGTAAAACAGTCGGGGCAGGTACGGCTGGTGGCAATTTTTAAACTTTTCATCTTTCACTCTTTATTTTAGGTAATAGCAGTCCCTCGATTTCTTTAAAAAAGAAATCGAACGTTATCCGGAAAAAAAGCAAACGGTGGCCGCTGATTGAAAATCAGTTAATTGCTTTTTGCAGAATACGATTTAGTCCGCCCGGTAGCGGATGAGTCTGAATCAGGAGAAATGAACGCAGGTGTTCACAGGCAAACGCCTGTAAGAGAAGGTGTTTTAAAACAACCTGTCAACAGATGCGCCAGAAGTCGAAGGACTACCGGGCGTTAAAGAGATGAAAGTCGAAGCAGTTACGATGCGCAAACATCATAATATGGGTTGTCCGCCTTATATGCGGCATTAAACGGTTGTTGTTTTCCATGCTTATTTTCCTTTCAGTAATTGAAAGCACGGCCATTTTATCCTGGGAAATGGGTTTAACTGTGAAGCAGATCACCGTTAAAGGATCATTTCAGAAATAAATATGCGCTTTTGATGAATATGGCAGATCAAAATGCTGTTTTGTAGGTTTTATGTTATTTTTGTGTTTTGGGAATGTGTTTTGATGGCGGAAAATAAGTAAGGCACTGCCTCTTGGTTTATTTTCTCTTTATTACCGGCGGGTTTTTGTTTTTATTTGAAATTAATGTGAATAACTATTCAAAGCATAAACCGATAACCGATACCGGTTTCAGTTAATAAATGGCGGGGGCGTGCGGGATCAACTTCAAGTTTTTGACGCAGATGGCCCATATAAATGCGTAAATAGTGACTATGTTCGACGGCATTAGGTCCCCAGACCTGACTTAACAGCTGGCGCTGTGTCAGAACTTTGCCGTGATTGTTGAGCAGCACCGCCAGCAGGCGGAACTCGATCGGCGTGAGGTGGATCTCCTCGTCACCGCGAAGGATGCGCCGCGCGGCGAGATCGACCTGGATCTCGCCAAAAGTATATACCGGATCGCTGGGGGAGGGGGCACTGTGCCGACGCAGCGCCACGCGTAGCCGCGCCTGCAGCTCGCCAATACCAAAGGGCTTGACCAGGTAATCATCCGCTCCGGCATCGAGAGCGGCAATTTTATCCGTCTCTTCGGTGCGGGCAGAGAGCACCAGAATGGGCATCTGGCTCCACTGGCGCACCTCGCGAATAAAATCGATGCCGTCGCCATCCGGTAGCCCCAAATCGAGGATCACCAGGTCCGGCTTGCGGGTCGCGGCCTCGATCAGCCCGCGCTGTAGCGTACCGGCTTCGTGGACGCGTAAGCCGTCGCCTTCCAGCGCGGCGCGCAGAAAACGGCTAATGGCGAGCTCATCTTCAACAATCAGGACGTTAATCACAAATCCTCTGGTAATTCATCAAGTTCGGGCGGGACATCAAGAGGAAGTGTAACACAAAAACGTGCGCCACCTTCCGGGCGGTTGGCTGCCGAAAGGGTACCGCCATGCACCTCAACGATGGCCTCGCAAATCGCCAGCCCAAGCCCGACGCCGGGAATGGCTGACTCTTTATTGCCGCGCGCAAACTTCTCAAAAATGGCCTGCTCCTGGCCCTGCGGAATGCCCGGCCCCGTGTCCCACACCTCCAGGCGCAGCGCCTGTTCTTCCACGGAAGCATTCATGCCAATCTGCGCCTTCGGCCCCGCATATTTACCGGCATTTTCCAGCAGGTTGATCAGTACACGTTCGAACAGCGGGCCGTCCACATGGATAAGCGTAAGCGGCTCCGGCATATTCAGCGCGATATGGCGGCCGCCGAGACCCGGCTCCAGCATCTTCAGCGCGCTGCCAACCACTTCTTCCAGCGTCAGCCACTCTTTTTTAAGGTTAAACCCGCCGGACTGGATGCGCGCCATATCGAGCAGGTTGTTCACCAGGCGCGTCGTGTTCAGCACGTGCTCGCGGATCTCGCTGGCCTGCATCGCGTGTTTAGACCCTTCAGCAGCAAGATCCAGCGTCAGGATCTCAGACTGCCCAAACAGGACGGTAAGGGGCGTGCGCAGGTCGTGCGAGAGCGCCGCCAGCAGCGAATTACGAATGCTTTCCCGCTCGCTCGCCAGCCGTGCCTGCTCCTCGCTGGCGGTGAGGGCCAGCCGCTCAAGCGCGCTGGCAACCAGCAGCGTGAAGGTCTCCAGCAGCCGCTGCTGCTCGGGGATCATCAGCTGGCGCAGGTTGGATGGCTCGACAATGACCAGCCCGTGATTTTTATCCGCGCTGCACAGCGGCAGGATCTGATACGGCACCCCCGGCAGGGTATCCGTGCCCGCACCTGCCGGTAAGCCCTTGTCAAAACTCCAGCGCGCGATGGCTTCATCCCAGGGCGTCATGCCCGAGGTCGATGTCAGCGGGCGCAGTTTGCCGTGCTCATCAGGAAGCAGGATCAGGCTGCTGGCGTGAAAGGTCGAACGGATAAACTGCTCGCTGGTCTGGACGATATCTCGCGGCGTGCGGCCGACCGCCAGCGATTTGGACATCTCGTATAAATGCCGCGTGCGTTGTTCGCGGTAGCGGGCAATACGCGCCTGATAGCGCACGCCTGCCGTCAGGTTCCCGATCACCAGCCCGACGGTAAGCATCACCCCAAAGGTGAGAATGTACTGCACATCCGAGACGGCGAGCGTGCCGCGAGGGGCAATAAAAAACAGATCGAAGCTGACCACGTTGAGAACCGTTGCCAGCACCGACGGCCAGCGTCCGTAAAACAGCGCCACGACAACCACGCCGAGCAGGTAAATCATCACCAGGTTGGCGGCATCGAAGGCAATCAGCCACTGGCTGGCAATCAGGGTGATCAGGGCGCAAAGTACCGCGGCCACCAGACAACCGCGAAGCTGGATGCGCCACTTTTCACTAAACGTGCGGGCGTCTGGCGTTCGGCCAGGAAGGGGGGTGGGTTTATCATCCAGCGCGACGATCACCAGGTCCAGATCCGGCGCGCGGCGCGCCAGCCTGTCGGCGAAGGACTCCCGGCTCAACCAGCGACGCTGCTGACGGCGGCCAATCACAATCTTGCCGAGGTTGTGCTCGCGGGCGTAGCGCAGGATGGCTTTATCTTCCTGCGGGTCGGAGAGGGTGGCCGTTTCCGCCCCCAGCTCCTGTGCCAGCCTGAGCGCGCTTAAAATCGCGCGCCGCTGCTGTTCAGGCAGGACGTGAAGCTGCGGCGTTTCAACGTACACCGCGTGCCAGACGCTGCCGAACTTCGCGGCGAGGCGGGCGGCGGTGCGGATGAGCTTCTCATTCCCGCTGCTGTGACCAATGCACAGCAGAATGGCGTCCCGGGTATGCCAGACCCGCTCCTGTCCCTGCAGATCGCGCCAGGCACGCATCTGGTCATCAACGCGATCCGCCGTGCGCCGCAGGGCCAGCTCGCGCAGGGCGATTAAATTGCCTTTGCGGAAGAAATGTTCGATGGCACGCTCGGCCTGCCCGGCAATATACACTTTGCCCTCGTGCAGGCGCTGGCGCAGATCGTCCGGCGGCAGGTCGACCAGCACCACTTCGTCGGCGGCGTCAAAAAACGGATCGGGAACCGTTTCCCGTACCTGTATGCCGGTCACACCGCTGACGACGTCGTTGAGGCTCTCCAGATGCTGAACGTTGACCGTGGTGAACACGTCGATGCCGGCTTCCAGCAGCTCTTCCACGTCCTGCCAGCGTTTAGGGTGGCGGGAGCCTGGCGCATTGCTGTGCGCCAGTTCATCCATCAGAATCAGAGCAGGACGGCGGGCGAGGGCCGCGTCAAGGTCGAACTCGGTGACCAGCCGCCCACGGTGGTTGATGCGCCTCGCCGGCTGCACGGCAAGCCCCTCCAGCAGCGCCGCCGTCTCTTTACGACCGTGCGTTTCGACAACACCGATAAGAATATCAAGCCCCTGCGCCCGCAGCCGCTGCGCTTCAGTGAGCATCGCGAAGGTTTTTCCGACCCCCGCGCAGGCCCCGAAGAAAATTTTCAGTTTGCCGCGATGGGCTTCCGCCGTCTGTTCGAGCAGCCTGTCCGGATCCGGGCGCATCGGCTCGTCGGT
This sequence comes from Enterobacter sp. 2VL, assembly GCF_005503595.1. Classification (NCBI taxonomy): domain Bacteria; kingdom Pseudomonadati; phylum Pseudomonadota; class Gammaproteobacteria; order Enterobacterales; family Enterobacteriaceae; genus Enterobacter; species Enterobacter sp. 2VL. The sequence goes on along the minus strand of NZ_SCNE01000002.1, from coordinate 381,575 downwards.
CATTTAGTTTTTCCTTAGCGCGTCCAGCGCAAGATTGAGCTCAACAATGTTTACGACAGGCATGCCGATAAAACTGACCAGCGGTGTATGAGTATGTTCTGCGACCAGCTGACTCACCTGTTCCACCGTCAGGCGACGCGCGGCAGCGACGCGCGGAATTTGCCAGGCGACGGCCTCCGGCGTCAGGCTGTAATCCAGCCCGCTGGCGGACGCGGTGACCAGCTCCACCGGCACCTCACGGCTTGCCTGCGGGTTCGCGGCTCGCAGCGCGGCAACGCGTTCGGCGATGGCGGTATCCAGCGCCGGGTTGCTGCCCGCGAGGTTGCTCCCCCCGGATGCCATGGGATTATACGGGCTTTCGGCGGTGGCGGAAGGGCGTCCCTGGAAGTAGCCAGCGGCGGTAAAGTTTTGGCCGATCAGCCGTGAGCCGCGGGTTTCGCCATCTTGCATGATCAGCGAGCCGTTGGCCTGGTCAGCAAACCACCACTGGCCCAGTGCGGTCGTCATCAGGGGATAAAGCCCGCCGGTTATCAGCGCCAGCAGAATAAACAGAAGTATAGCGGGGCGTAACATCATCATGAGATTCACCTTTTAAACCAGCCCGAACAGGGTTAACAGCAGGTCGATCGCCTTGATCCCGATAAAGGGAACGATCAGCCCGCCGAGACCGTAAATCCACAGATTGCGGCGCAGCATCGCGGCAGCGGTCAGCGGCTTATAGCTCACCCCTTTTAGCGCCAGCGGGATCAGAAAGACAATAATCAGCGCGTTGAAGATCACCGCGCTGAGAATGGCCGACGCCGGGGAGTGCAGGTGCATCACGTTTAGCGCATCCAGCTGCGGATAGGTGGCGGCAAAGGCCGCCGGAATAATGGCGAAGTATTTCGCCACATCGTTGGCGATACTGAATGTTGTCAGCGAGCCGCGTGTCATCAGCATCTGCTTCCCGATGTGTACCACTTCAATCAGCTTGGTCGGGTTAGAGTCGAGATCGACCATGTTGCCCGCCTCTTTTGCCGCCTGCGTACCGGAGTTCATCGCAACCGCCACGTCGGCCTGCGCGAGGGCCGGTGCGTCGTTGGTGCCGTCTCCGGTCATCGCCACCAGCCGACCTTCGGCCTGATACTGGCGGATCAGCGCCAGCTTGGCTTCCGGCGTCGCTTCGGACAGGAAATCGTCGACGCCCGCTTCGGCCGCAATGGCGGCTGCGGTAAGACGGTTATCGCCAGTGATCATCACCGTTTTGATGCCCATCTGGCGCAGCTGAGCGAAGCGCTCTTTGATCCCGCCTTTGACAATATCTTTCAGGGCAATCACCCCGAGGACGTGCGAACCTTCAGCCACCACCAGCGGCGTGGCCCCCTGACGGGCGACGCTCTCGACCAGCGCGTCGACTTCTGGCGGGAAGTGGCCACTGTTGGCTTCAATATGGCGACGGATGGCGTCGACGGAGCCTTTACGGATCATCCGGTCCTGAATGTTGATCCCGCTCATGCGGGTCTGAGCGGTGAAGGGGACAAAGGTGGCGTGCAGGCTCTGGACGTCACGCTGGCGCAGGTTAAAACGCTGCTTGGCAAGAATGACGATACTGCGGCCTTCCGGCGTTTCATCTGCCAGAGACGAGAGTTGCGCCGCGTCGGCCAGCGTTTTTTCATCCACGCCGGGGGCCGGTAAAAATTCGGAGGCCTGACGGTTACCGAGCGTGATCGTCCCGGTTTTGTCCAGCAGCAGGACGTCAACATCCCCGGCGGCCTCTACGGCGCGCCCGCTGGTGGCGATCACGTTCGCACCAAGCATGCGGCTCATCCCGGCCACGCCGATGGCCGACAGCAGGCCGCCGATGGTGGTCGGGATCAGGCACACCAGCAGGGCGACCAGCACGGTAATGCTCACCGCTGTTCCGGCGTAGGCAGAGAACGGCCACAGGGTGGCGGTGGCGAGTAAAAAGACTATCGTCAGCGCAATCAGCAGAATGGTCAGGGCGATCTCGTTCGGCGTTTTGCGACGCTGGGCACCTTCCACCATGGCGATCATCCGGTCGAGGAAGGTCTCGCCCGGGTTGACGCTGCACTGGATCACCAGCCAGTCCGAAAGAATGCGCGTTCCGCCGGTCACAGACGCGAAGTCGCCGCCCGACTCGCGGATAACCGGCGCTGACTCCCCGGTAATGGCGCTTTCGTCTACCGATGCGCCCCCTTCAATCACTTCGCCATCACAGGGGATAATGTCCCCGGCTTCGACCAGCACCACGTCGCCTTTGCGTAGCTCGTCTGCCGGCACCTGGTCCATCTGCGCACCGTATTTCGGCTCACGCAGTTTGCGCGCAAAGGCGGTCTTTTTCACCCCTTTCAGGCTGTTGGCCTGCGCCTTACTGCGGCCTTCCGCCAGCGCTTCGGCAACGTTGGCGAAGAGCACGGTAAACCACAGCCACAGGCTGATGGCCCCGGTGAACAGGGCGTTCCCCGGGAGATGCCCCGTTCCCATGGCAATCGCCAGAGCGGTGGTCAGCACGCTGCCGATCCAGACGATAAACATCACCGGGTTGTGCCACTGCACGCGTGGGCTCAACTTTTTCACCGCATCCATGAGGGCCTGGCGAACTAACGACGGTTCAAACAGGGCCAGTTGTTTACGACTCATGACAATTCTCCGCAAATCAGCGTAAAGAGAGGGTTTCCGCGACCGGGCCTAACGCGAGGGCGGGGATAAAGGTCAGGGCACCGACAAGCAGGACGGTGCCAATCAATAGCCCGGTAAACAGCGCGCCGTGGGTAGGCAACGTACCGGTGGTCGTGGGTTGGATTTTTTTATTCACCAGCGAACCCGCAATCGCCATCACCGGCACAATTACGCCGAAACGCCCAACGAACATGCAGAAGGCCAGCAGGCAGTTCCAGAACGGCGAGTTGGCGCTCAGGCCCGCAAAGGCGCTGCCGTTGTTATTGGCGGCAGACGAGACGGCGTACAGCACTTCGCTAAAGCCGTGGATACCCGGATTAAAAATGCCACTGCGTCCGGCATCGGTCATCAGCGCCAGCGCGGTGCCGAGCAGCACGAGGGCGGGCGTAACCAGAATGGCCAGCGCGGTCAGCTTCATCTCGCGCACGTCGATTTTTTTACCCAGATATTCCGGTGTGCGGCCAATCATCAGACCGGCGATAAACACCGCCAGCAGCACGAAAAGCAGCATGCCGTACAGCCCCGAGCCAACGCCGCCAAACACCACTTCACCGATCTGCATCAGCCACATCGGGATCATGCCGCCGAGCGCCGTAAAGGAGTCATGCATCGCATTCACCGCCCCGCACGAGGCCGCCGTGGTGACCACGGCATACAGACTACTGGCGAGAATACCGAAGCGGCTCTCTTTGCCTTCCATGTTGATATTGCTGTTGGCGCCTAATGGCATAAGGTGGCCATTGCCGTGCCATTCGGCCCACATCACCAGCGCAACGCAGACCACAAAGATTAATGACATGGCCCACAGCAACGTCCGGCCCTGACGGCGGTCATTAACCACCTCGCCAAACGCAAAGCACAGCGCCGCAGGAATCAGGAAGATGGCCAGCATCTGGACCAGGTTGGTCAGCGCCGTTGGGTTTTCAAATGGATGGGATGAGTTAGCGTTGAAGAACCCACCGCCGTTGGTCCCGAGCATCTTGATGGCCTCCTGCGACGCGACAGGTCCCATCGGCAGAAGCTGCTGTGCCCCTTCAAGCGAGGTATAAGGGGTGTAAGGGTGCAGGTTTTGCAGGGTGCCCTGCTGGATAAAGAACAGGGCAATGATCAGTGCGATGGGAAGCAGGATCCACAGGGTAATCCGGGTCAGGTCGACCCAGGCGTTGCCCAGCGTGCTGACATTCTGACGCGCAAACGCCCGCGTCAGGGCAAAAATCACCGCGATACCGCTCGCCGCAGAGAGAAAGTTTTGTACCGTCAGTCCCGCCATCTGGCTGAAGTAACTGAGCGTGGTTTCACCCGCATAGGATTGCCAGTTGGTGTTACTGACGAAGCTGACCGCCGTGTTCAGGGCCAGGTGCCAGGACAGGCCGGGCAGCTGCTGTGGATTCAGCGGCAGGCTTCCCTGCAGCATCAGCATGGCAAACAGGACCGCCAGGCCGATAATATTCAGCAGCAAAATGGCCAGCAGATACTGCCGCCAGGTCATCTCCCGATCGTGTGTTCCCAGAAGCCGCCACAGCGCGTTTTCAACGCCTGCGGTGCCCGGTAACGCCACGTTGTTGATCATCCGCGCGAGTAAGGAACCCAACGGCCTTGCCAGTATGAACAGCACCAGCAGGAAGCTGGCGATAAGCAAAAACGCCTGAGCAGCCATCAGAATGCCTCCGCATTAATCAGGGCATAAACCAGATAACCCAATAACAGGAACACCAGCACGATGCCGGTAATCAGACCTGCACTCACAATTCACCTCCGGGTGACAGTTGTACTGGTGCTAACGGTAGGATTTACGGCGCAAAGATTTCGCAAAAATCAGAAGGGAAGGTGTAAAAAAAGTATAAAAATGGCAAAGCCACAATTTAACTATTGGTAAGTAAATCGTTAACTTTTTTGTAACTTAGTTACGGCGTGAATGTAAATATTCCCTAAATGGCGAGAAATAAGTGGTCGGATGAGTAGTAAAATTACAAACAAAACGATATTATTTTATCCAGGTCACAGATTTCACATTTTCCGGATGACGTTTCCGGCCAACTACAGGGGAGAAAAATATGGATCTTTATAAAGAGTATCCGGCTCATATCGTTTTCATGCGTCGCACTTTCGCCGTAGTGGCTGGCGTGCTGGCACTGCCGGTGATGCTTTTCTGGAAAGACCGCGCACGTTTTTACAGCTATCTGCATCGCGTCTGGGCGAAAACCAGCGAGAAGCCGGTGTGGATGGATCAGGCCGAAAAAGCGACCTGCGATTTCTACTAAAAAAGAAAGATGACGCACAGTGATAAAAAAACCGCCAACAGCAATGTGGCGGTTTTTTGTCCCTCGGGATTCGCGGTCCGTTGGGATAGATGGTTTTTCAAGCTCTCACCAGAGGTCTGCGATCTTACTGCTCAGCACTGAAGAATCAAACGTTGTTTCTCTAAATATAATCTTAAAAGGCTGTTGAGCGGATTCCAGTCCACATCAATGCCGACTACCATGCGTCGTCCCTTTCCGCCATCTCGCACATGGGCACCGGTCCCGGGAAAGGTGTAACCACAACCGTGAGTCAGGCTCTCACCAGAGCTTGTGTCCATCGACTTATCACCGGTGGTGAACGGTGGAGCGGTTAGCTGCAGGGACCGCATAATGAAACGCTATTTTTGCATTGCGTTCATTGTCGCCAGCGTACTCGTCGTTAAGAGTGATGAACCTTCCGCGTTCATTGCGTTAACCACGATAGCGCAGGACAAGTAGCGTTAAGGCCGCCCCGGGCGGCCTTTTTTATTTCATCGCGTCTACACTTCATGGCAAAGTACATAAAAGCCTGCCCCTTTTTCCTTTGGTGGCATGCCCTTACGGACATAATGGACAATTGCCTGGAGTTTTATGCCCACCCATCTGGTTTGGTTTCGCGCGGATCTACGCGTTCACGACAACATCGCCCTGGCGGCAGCCTGCCGCGCCAAAGACGCCCGCGTGCTGGCACTGTTTATTGCGACTCCCGAGCAGTGGCAGCAGCATGATATGGCACCCCGACAGGCGGCCTACCTCTGCGCGCATCTGAACGAACTGCAGCGCTCGCTGGGCGAAAAAGGTATTCCGCTGATCTATAAAGAGGTGAGTGATTTCTCTGCGCAACTGCAGGCGGTGCAGGCGATATGTGACGAGCATGATGTCACGCACCTTTTTTATAACTACCAGTACGAATTCAACGAGCAACAGCGGGACCGTCAGCTGGAAAACCGGTTAGACACCGTGGTGTGTCAGGGATTTGATGACAGCGTTATGTTGCCGCCGGGCAGCGTGATGACCGGCAACCACGAGATGTATAAAGTGTTTACCCCGTTCAAAAACGCTTTTATCAAACGCCTGAAAGAGGCGCTGCCGGAGTGCGTCGCCGCGCCCGCCGCAAGGGGCGAACCCTTAACGGATCTCCCCGCGCTGACGTTTGATTATCCTCAACAGGCGTTTGATGAAACCCTGTTCCCCGCCGATGAAAAAGCGGCCATCACGCAGCTGCGCCACTTCTGCAAACAGGGGGCGGCTGAGTATGAAAGTCAGCGGGATTTTCCCGCCGTCGAGGGAACCAGTCGGTTGTCGGCCTGTTTAGCACTGGGCGTGCTCTCTCCACGCCAGTGTCTGCATCGTCTGCTGGCTGAGCAGCCGCAGGCGCTGGACGGTGCGGCAGGCGCCGTGTGGCTCAACGAGCTTATCTGGCGCGAGTTCTATCGCCATCTGATGACTTATCATCCTGATTTATGTAAACATCGACCTTTCATCCGCTGGACTGAAAACGTCAAGTGGCAGCAAAACGACGATCGGCTCCGCGCCTGGCAAAACGGCACGACGGGCTACCCGATTGTCGATGCCGCGATGCGCCAGCTCAATGCAACCGGGTGGATGCATAACCGCCTGCGCATGATTACTGCCAGCTTTCTGGTAAAAGATCTGCTTATCGACTGGCGCGTCGGGGAGCGGTATTTTATTTCTCAGCTGATCGATGGCGATCTGGCTGCCAATAACGGCGGCTGGCAGTGGGCGGCCTCTACCGGTACCGATGCGGCACCGTATTTCCGCATCTTTAACCCGACAACCCAGGGGCAACGGTTTGACGCCGACGGCGAGTTTATCCGCCACTGGCTTCCGGAGCTTAACGAGGTGCCGGCTAAAGCAATCCATGAACCCTGGACGTGGGCGGATAAGCAGGGCGTAACGCTCGATTATCCTCGCCCCCTCGTCGATCATAAACAGGCGCGCGTCGCCACGCTGGCGGCGTACGAAGCGGCCCGTAACGCGTAAGAGAATGATGATGAACAACCACGAACTTGAACGACTGATTAACGAGAAGCTCAACACTGCCGCCTTCAGCGACTACGGCCCGAACGGCCTGCAGGTTGAAGGGCGCGATAAGGTGCAAAAAATTATCACCGGCGTGACGGCAAGCCAGGCGCTGCTGGATGAGGCGGTACGCCAGCAGGCGGACGCCGTGATCGTCCATCATGGTTACTTCTGGAAAAACGAAGCGCCGGTTATTCGCGGTATGAAGCGTAACCGGCTGAAAACGCTGCTGGCGAACGACATCAACCTCTACGGCTATCATCTGCCGCTGGACGCGCACCCGGAACTGGGAAATAACGTGCAGCTGGCGCAGCTGCTGGGGATCACCGTGAAGGGTGAAATCGAGCCGCTGGTGCCGTGGGGCGAGCTGGCGATGCCGGTTCCGGGGCTGGAGCTGGCCTCGTGGATTGAAGCGCGTCTGGGGCGTCGTCCGCTGTGGTGCGGTGACACGGGGCCGGATCTGGTGACGCGCGTCGCCTGGTGTACCGGCGGTGGTCAGGGCTTTATTGATAGCGCGGCACGTTTTGGCGTTGATGCCTTCATTACCGGCGAAGTCTCCGAGCAAACCATCCACTCCGCCCGCGAGCAGGGGCTGCATTTCTATGCGGCCGGACATCATGCAACGGAACGCGGCGGCATTCGCGCGCTCGGGGAGTGGTTGACGGAAAATACCGATCTGGATGTGACCTTTATAGATATCCCTAATCCGGCCTGATGAGAGGTAGTTAAGTGCAGCGAGCGCGTTGTTATCTTCTGGGCGAAACCGCCGTGGTTCTGGAACTTGAACCACCGGTGACGCTTGCCACGCAAAAGCGTATCTGGCGGCTGGCCCAGCGTCTACCGGAGATGCCGGGGGTGGTTGAAGCCATTCCGGGTATGAATAATATCACCGTGGTGCTGCGTCACCCGCACACGGGGGCGCTGGATGCCATTGAACGATTGCAGCGCTGGTGGGAGGAGAGCGAGGCGCTGGAGCCGGAGTCCAGATCCATTGAAATCCCGGTGGTTTATGGCAGGGAAGGCGGGCCGGATCTTGGCGTCGTGGCGCAACACAGTGGTTTAACCGAGAAGCAGGTGGTTGAAATGCATGCTTCGGTAAATTACGTGGTCTGGTTCGTTGGCTTCCAGCCAGGTTTTCCGTATCTGGGCGGGCTGCCGTCAGAGCTGCATACCCCCCGTCGCGCCGAGCCGCGCCTGAGCGTACCCGCGGGGACGGTGGCGATCGGCGGTGAGCAGACCGGCATCTACCCCCTTGCCTCGCCCGGCGGCTGGCAGCTTATCGGGCACACGTCCACCCCATTATTTGAACCACGCCAGGATGCGCCAATACTTCTGCGTCCCGGCGACACCCTTCGCTTTATCCCGCAGAAGGAGGGGGTATGTTAACGCTTATTCGCGCCGGGCTTTACACCTCGGTACAGGATGCCGGGCGCTTTGGCATGCGCCAGTCCGGCGTGAGCTATTGCGGCGCGCTCGACCGCCCTGCGCTTGAAATTGCAAACGTGCTGGTGGGCAACCCCGGCAGCACGGCGGCGCTGGAGATTACGCTCGGACAGTGCGTGATTGAATTCGGCCAGGAGACCTGGTTTGCGCTTACCGGGGCAGGCTGCGATGCAACGCTTGACGGTAAAGCGGTCTGGACGGGCTGGCGTCTCAGGGCGCAAGCGGGCCAGCGACTGACCCTCAACCGTCCTTCGCACGGCGTACGCAGTTACCTTGCCGTCGCCGGAGGTTTTGACGTGCCGGATGTCCTTGGCTCGTGCAGTACCGACGCAAAAGCGGGCATTGGCGGGCATGAAGGACGCTTGCTGCGCGACGGCGATCGCCTGAATATCAAGCCTGCGGATCGGCATTTTTCCACCGCCCAGGGCGTGAAGCAGCTGCTGTGGGGTAATCAGATCCGCGCTTTGCCGGGGCCGGAGTATCAGGAGTTCGACGCGGCGTCTCAGGCATCCTTCTGGCGCTCGCCGTGGAAGATCAGCCCGCAAAGTAACCGCATGGGCTATCGCCTGCAGGGGCAGCCGCTAACCCGCACAACCGACCGCGAGCTGCTTTCGCACGGCCTGCTGCCGGGCGTGATTCAGGTTCCACCGAACGGGCAGCCTATCGTGCTGATGAACGATGCGCAAACTACCGGCGGATACCCGAGAATTGCCTGCATTATTGAAGCCGATCGCTACCATCTGGCGCAGATCCCGCTTGGTCAGCCGATCCATTTTGTACAATGCACGCTGGAAGAGGCGCTCAAAGCCCGGCAGGATCAGCAGCGCTACCTGGATCAACTGGCCTGGAGGCTGGATGGCAAAGATTGATTTAAACGCCGATCTGGGCGAGGGCGGCAGCGCGGACGATGCGCTGATGACGCTGGTCTCTTCGGTCAATATCGCCTGCGGTTTTCATGCGGGCGACGCGCAAACCATGCTGACAAGCGTGCGCAATGCCATCAAACACGGCGTGGCGATCGGAGCGCACCCGGGTTTTCCTGACAGGGCCAATTTTGGCCGAACGGCGATGGATCTGCCGCCGGAGACGGTCTACGCCCAGACGCTCTATCAGATTGGCGCGCTGGACGCGATTGTCCGTGCGCAGCAGGGTGTGCTGTGCCACGTGAAGCCGCACGGCATGCTTTACAACCAGGCGGCAAAAGAGCCTGCTCTGGCCGATGCCATCGCGCGGGCGGTGCGGGACTATAATCCGCATTGCATTCTGGTCGGTCTGGCCGGCAGTGAGCTTATCCGTGCCGGCGCGCGTCTGGGCTTAACCACCCGCCAGGAAGTCTTTGCCGACCGGGGATACCAGGCTGACGGCAGCCTCGTCCCCCGCACGCAGCCGGACGCGCTTATCACCTCTGAACCGCAGGCGCTGGCGCAGACGCTGGAGATGGTACGCCTGGGGCAGGTCACGACGATTGACGGCACAACGGCAAAGGTCCAGGCTGATACGGTCTGTTTACACGGCGATGGTGAGCATGCGCTGGCATTTGCGCGCCGCCTGCGGGCGGCCTTTGCAGAGCAGGGCATTCTCGTCAGCGCCTGACATCGCAATAAGGACAACACCATGCCAGAAGGTCCGGAGATCCGCCGCGCGGCGGATAACCTGGAGGCGGCGATAAAAGGCAAACCCCTGACCCGTGTCTGGTTTGCTTTTCCGCAACTCAAAAAATATGAATCAATGCTGGTGGGCCAGACGGTGACCCACATCGACACGCGCGGCAAAGCATTGCTGACGCATTTCTCCCATAACCTGACGTTATATAGCCATAACCAGCTATACGGCGTATGGCGCGTGGTGAATGCCGACGAACAGCCTGAAACCACCCGCGTGCTGCGCGTCAGGCTGCAAACGGCAGATAAAGCCGTTCTGCTTTACAGCGCGTCGGATATCGACATGTTAACGCCGGAGCAGTTGCTTACGCACCCGTTCCTGCAACGCGTGGGGCCGGACGTGCTGGATATGCGCCTGACGGCCAGCGACGTGAAAGCCCGGCTGTTATCGCCCAAATTCCGCAACCGGCAGTTCTCCGGCTTATTCCTCGATCAGGCGTTTCTGGCGGGGTTAGGAAATTATCTGCGGGTGGAAATTCTGTGGGACGTTGGGCTGGCGGCGCAGCATAAAGCCTCACAGCTGAGCGACGCGCAGTTGGACGCCCTGTCCCACGCGCTGCTGGAGATACCGCGCCTGTCCTACAACACGCGTGGCATTGTGGATGATAAAAAGCACCACGGGGCGCTGTTCCGGTTCAGGGTGTTTCATCGGGCGGGGAAAAAGTGCGAACGCTGCGGCGGGATAATTGAAAAGACAACGCTCTCGTCCAGACCGTTTTACTGGTGTCCGGGATGCCAGAGATAAAAGCAAAACGGCAACGAGAGTTGCCGTTTTTAATGTTTTCACCCTCTCCCTGTGGGAGAGGGCCGGGGTGAGGGCATCAGGCCGCACCCAACGTTGTTAGCGCTTAATATCAGACTTAAAATCACGCTGCTCGTAGCCGGTATACAGCTGACGAGGACGGGCGATTTTCATGCCTTCGCTGTGCATTTCGTTCCAGTGCGCAATCCAGCCTACGGTACGCGCCATCGCGAAGATCACGGTGAACATGGAAGACGGAATACCCATCGCTTTCAGGATGATACCGGAGTAGAAGTCGACGTTCGGGTAGAGTTTCTTCTCGATGAAGTACGGGTCGTTCAGCGCGATGTGTTCCAGCTCCATCGCCACTTCCAGCAGGTCATCTTTGGTACCCAGCTCTTTCAGCACTTCGTGGCAGGTTTCACGCATCACGGTGGCGCGCGGGTCGTAGTTTTTGTACACACGGTGACCGAAGCCCATCAGACGGAAGGAGTCATTCTTGTCTTTCGCGCGACGCACGAACTCAGGAATGTGCTCAACGGAGCTGATCTCTTCCAGCATCTTGAGCGCCGCTTCGTTCGCGCCGCCGTGCGCCGGTCCCCACAGGGAAGCGATACCCGCTGCGATACAGGCGAACGGGTTCGCGCCTGAAGAGCCTGCGGTACGGACGGTAGAGGTAGAGGCGTTCTGTTCGTGGTCAGCGTGCAGGATCAGAATACGGTCCATGGCGCGTTCCAGCACCGGGTTCACTTCGTACTCTTCGCACGGCGTGGAGAACATCATGCGCAGGAAGTTACCGGCGTAGGAGAGGTCGTTACGCGGATAAACAAACGGCTGGCCGATAGAATATTTGTAGCACATCGCCGCCATGGTCGGCATTTTGGACAGCAGGCGGAACGCGGCGATATCACGGTGACGTGGGTTATTCACGTCGAGGGAATCGTGATAGAACGCGGCCAGCGCACCGGTGATCCCGCACATCACCGCCATCGGGTGAGAGTCACGACGGAACGCATGGAACAGACGGGTAATCTGCTCGTGGATCATGGTGTGACGGGTAACGGTGGTCCGGAATTCATCGTATTCCGCCTGGGTCGGCTTTTCGCCGTTCAGCAGGATGTAGCACACTTCCAGATAGTTGGATTCGGTGGCTAACTGATCGATGGGGAAGCCGCGATGGAGCAGGATGCCTTCGTCACCGTCAATGAAGGTGATTTTGGATTCGCAAGATGCGGTAGAGGTAAATCCAGGGTCAAAGGTGAAAACACCTTTCGAACCCAGCGTACGGATATCAATAACATCCTGACCGAGCGTGCCTTTTAGCACATCCAGTTCAATAGCAGTATCACCCCCGAGGGTGAGCTTTGCCTTTGTATCAGCCATTTACGGTCTCCTTAGCGCCTTATGCTTAAGACTGCTGTTCACCGGATTTGCCTTCAGCTGTTAATCACCGTTACCAGATTGTTATTTGGCTTACCGCTCAGCTCACGAGGCATAACCAGGGTACAGAGCTATGGCGCCTTGCAGGTAAACGAATGAAATATCAGTGAAATAACAGCAAATCAGTGTTTCAGCGGTCCGAATTATTCAAACCTGTATACCACTAATAACTGTCCTGATAACTTCGGTCAATACCATCACACTGTTACATAACTATTTGTCAGGTGAAAGAGAGACCTCATAACTTTTGCGCATTATATGCCTTTTCTGATGACGTTTGTAACAATATTGTTTAACATTTGTCAAATCAGATGATTAAAAATTAAAAAGATGTTGTTATCGTGACCCGGATCACTGTTCCAGAGAAAACCCGACAAACTGTATGTAGGTTAATTGTAATGATTTTGTGAACGGCCTATACTGCCGCCAGGTCTCCGGAACACCCTGCAATCCCGAGCCACCCAGCGTTGTAACGTGTCGTTTTAGCATTTGGAAGCAATGTTTTGCATGACGCGCAGTTATAGAAAAGGAACGCTGTCTGACCCGCATCGCAGTCCGGAGGAAGGAAACAATAAGAACAGCATGTGGGCGTTATTCATGATAAGAAACGTGAAAAAACAAAGACCTGTCAATCTGGATCTCAAAACGATCCGATTCCCTGTAACAGCAATAGCGTCCATTCTGCACCGCGTATCCGGTGTGATTACGTTTGTGGCGGTCGGTATTTTGCTGTGGCTACTGGGAACCAGCCTCTCGTCTCCTGAAGGATTCCTCCAGGCCTCTGCCATTATGAACAGCTTCTTCGTGAAATTTATCATGTGGGGCATTCTGACCGCGCTGGCATACCACGTCGTAGGCGGCGTACGCCATATGCTGATGGATTTCGGCTATCTGGAAGAGACCTTCGAGGCCGGGAAACGCTCCGCTAACATTTCATTTGTATTGACTGTCGTGCTTTCAATTCTTGCAGGAGTTCTCGTATGGTAAGCAACGCCTCCGCATTAGGACGCAACGGCGTACATGACTTCATTCTGGTCCGCGCTACCGCCATCGTCCTCACGCTTTACATCATCTATATGATCGGTTTCTTCGCGACCAGCGGCACGCTGACGTGGGAGATCTGGAGTGGTTTCTTCGGATCGGCCTTCACCAAAGTGTTTACCCTGCTGGCGCTGTTCTCCATCCTTATCCATGCCTGGATTGGCATGTGGCAGGTGTTGACCGATTACGTTAAACCTCTGGCCATTCGCCTCCCTCTGCAGCTGGCAATTGTCGTTGCACTGGTGGTTTACGTTATTTATGGATTCGTTGTGGTGTGGGGTGTGTAATGAAACTGCCAGTCAGAGAATTTGATGCTGTCGTGATTGGTGCTGGTGGCGCAGGTATGCGCGCAGCGCTGCAAATTTCCCAGAGCGGCCAGACCTGTGCGCTGCTCTCTAAAGTGTTCCCGACCCGTTCCCATACCGTATCAGCCCAGGGTGGTATCACCGTGGCGCTCGGTAATACCCATGAAGATAACTGGGAATGGCACATGTACGACACGGTAAAAGGTTCCGACTACATCGGTGACCAGGATGCCATCGAATATATGTGTAAAACCGGCCCGGAAGCGATTCTGGAGCTGGACCACATGGGCCTGCCGTTCTCCCGTCTGGAAAATGGCACCATCTATCAACGTCCGTTTGGCGGCCAGTCGAAAGATTTCGGCGGCGAGCAGGCGGCACGTACCGCAGCGGCGGCGGACCGTACCGGCCACGCGCTGCTGCACACTCTGTATCAGCAAAACCTGAAAAACCACACCACCATCTTCTCTGAGTGGTATGCGCTGGATCTGGTGAAAAACGCCGATGGCGCAGTCGTGGGCTGTACCGCACTGTGCATCGAGACCGGTGAGGTCGTCTACTTCAAAGCGCGTGCAACCGTGCTGGCTACCGGTGGTGCAGGGCGTATTTATCAGTCAACCACCAACGCCCACATCAACACCGGTGACGGCGTGGGGATGGCTATCCGCGCGGGCGTGCCGGTGCAGGATATGGAGATGTGGCAGTTCCACCCAACCGGTATCGCCGGCGCGGGGGTTCTGGTGACGGAAGGCTGCCGTGGTGAAGGTGGCTACCTGCTGAACAAACACGGCGAGCGCTTCATGGAGCGTTATGCCCCGAATGCGAAAGACCTGGCGGGTCGTGACGTGGTGGCGCGTTCCATCATGATCGAAATCCGCGAAGGCCGCGGCTGCGATGGCCCATGGGGTCCACACGCGAAGCTGAAGCTCGACCACCTGGGTAAAGAGGTACTGGAATCCCGCCTGCCGGGCATTCTGGAGCTGTCCCGCACCTTCGCCCACGTTGACCCGGTTAAAGAACCTATCCCGGTTATCCCAACCTGCCACTACATGATGGGCGGCATTCCGACCAAAGTGACCGGTCAGGCGCTGACCGTGAACGAGCAGGGCGAAGACGTGGTGATCCCTGGCCTGTTTGCCGTCGGCGAAATCGCCTGCGTATCGGTACACGGCGCTAACCGTCTGGGCGGCAACTCCCTGCTGGACCTGGTGGTGTTTGGCCGTGCGGTGGGTCTGCATCTGCAGGAATCCATTGCCGAGCAGGGCGACCTGCTTGACGCCACCGACGCTGAAATCGATGCCTCCCTCGAGCGCCTCAACCGCTGGAACGGCAACCGTAACGGCGAAGATCCGGTGGAAATCCGTAAAGCGCTGCAGGAATGTATGCAGCACAACTTCTCGGTATTCCGTGAAGGCGACGCGATGGCGAAAGGCCTTGAGCAGCTGAAAGCGATCCGCGAGCGTCTGAAAAATGCCCGTCTGGATGATACCTCCAGCGAGTTCAATACCCAGCGCGTTGAGTGTCTGGAGCTGGATAACCTGATGGAAACGGCCTACGCCACTGCGGTGTCGGCAAACTTCCGTACCGAAAGCCGTGGCGCGCATAGCCGCTTCGACTTCCCGGATCGTGATGACGAAAACTGGCTGTGCCATTCCCTGTATCTGCCAGAGTCGGAAACCATGACGCGTCGTAGCGTTAACATGGAACCGAAACTGCGTCCGGCGTTCCCGCCGAAGATTCGTACTTATTAATGCGGAGACAGGACAATGAAACTCGAATTCTCAGTTTATCGTTATAACCCGGATGTAGACGATGCGCCGCGTATGCAGGATTACACCCTGGAAGCGGAAGAAGGTCGTGACATGATGCTGCTGGATGCCTTAATGCAGCTGAAAGAAAAAGATCCGACACTGTCATTCCGCCGTTCCTGCCGTGAGGGGGTGTGTGGCTCTGATGGCGTGAACATGAACGGAAAAAATGGCCTGGCCTGTATTACGCCAATTTCAGCGTTGCAGCGTCCTGGTCAGAAAATTGTTATCCGTCCTCTGCCAGGCCTGCCGGTCGTGCGCGATTTGGTGGTAGACATGGGGCAATTCTATGCACAATATGAGAAGATTAAGCCTTACTTGTTGAATAATGGGCAAAATCCTCCTGCTCGTGAGCACTTACAGTCACCCGAGCAGCGTGAAAAACTCGATGGATTGTATGAGTGTATTCTCTGTGCATGTTGCTCAACGTCGTGCCCATCGTTCTGGTGGAACCCGGACAAATTTATCGGCCCGGCCGGTCTGCTGGCTGCCTATCGCTTCCTGATCGATAGCCGCGACACCGAAACCGACAACCGTCTGGAAGGATTAAGTGACGCTTTCAGCGTATTCCGCTGCCATAGCATCATGAACTGCGTCAGTGTGTGTCCTAAGGGGCTGAACCCGACGCGCGCCATCGGCCATATTAAGTCGATGCTGCTGCAGCGCAGTGCGTAAGTCATAAGAGGGGGCGCTGTTCCCCTCACCCTAACCCTCTCCCCAAGGGAGAGGGAATAGATTGCAGGAAATCTTTAAAAACTGCCGACGACATTCCCCCTCTCCTGTGGGAGAGG
Organism: Enterobacter sp. 2VL; assembly: GCF_005503595.1. Classification (NCBI taxonomy): domain Bacteria; kingdom Pseudomonadati; phylum Pseudomonadota; class Gammaproteobacteria; order Enterobacterales; family Enterobacteriaceae; genus Enterobacter; species Enterobacter sp. 2VL. The sequence goes on along the minus strand of NZ_SCNE01000002.1, from coordinate 365,346 downwards.
GGCGGGGTGAGGGGAAACCCTTAAGACAGTTTCTAAAGGTTCCTTCGCGGGCCAGAAAGAGCTCGCAGGTGAACCCCGGCACGTACGTGTTGTACGTGGTAGTTTCTACGGCGAAAGTAAGCATAAAATGCTTAAGGGATCACGATGCAGAACGGCGCAATGAAAGCCTGGCTGGACTCTTCTTACCTCTCTGGTGCAAACCAGAGCTGGATAGAACAGCTCTATGAAGACTTCTTAACCGATCCTGACTCAGTGGACGCAAACTGGCGTTCCATGTTCCAGCAGTTGCCTGGTACAGGGGTCAAACCGGATCAATTCCATTCCAAAACACGTGATTATTTCCGTCGTCTGGCGAAGGATGCCTCACGTTACTCTTCTGCGATTTCCGACCCTGACACCAATGCGAAGCAGGTTAAAGTCCTGCAGCTTATTAACGCTTATCGCTTCCGTGGTCACCAGCATGCGAATCTCGATCCGCTGGGACTGTGGCAGCAAGAACGTGTGGCGGATCTCGATCCGGCCTTCCACGATCTGACCGAGGCCGATTTCCAGGAAACCTTTAACGTAGGTTCGTTTGCCATCGGCAAAGACACGATGAAGCTGGGCGAGTTGATTGACGCGCTCAAGCAGACTTACTGCGGCTCCATCGGCGCGGAATATATGCACATTACCTCCACCGAAGAGAAGCGCTGGATCCAGCAGCGTATCGAATCCGTGGCGGGGCACGCCACCTTCTCTCATGAAGAGAAAAAGCGCTTCCTGGGTGAGTTGACCGCAGCAGAAGGGCTTGAGCGCTATCTGGGCGCGAAATTCCCGGGCGCAAAACGCTTCTCGCTGGAAGGCGGCGATGCGTTAGTCCCGATGCTCAAAGAGCTGATCCGCCATGCGGGCAAGAGCGGCACCCGTGAAGTGGTGCTGGGCATGGCGCACCGTGGTCGTCTGAACGTGCTGGTCAACGTGCTGGGCAAAAAGCCTCAGGACCTGTTCGACGAATTTGCGGGTAAACACAAAGAACATCTCGGCACCGGTGACGTGAAGTACCACATGGGCTTCTCGTCAGATATCGAAACCGAAGGCGGTCAGGTTCACCTGGCGCTGGCGTTTAACCCGTCGCACCTCGAAATCGTAAGCCCGGTCGTCATTGGTTCAGTGCGCGCGCGTCTGGATCGTCTTGACGAGCCGAGCAGCAATAAAGTGCTGCCGATTACCATTCACGGTGATGCGGCGATTACCGGTCAGGGCGTGGTGCAGGAGACCCTGAACATGTCCAAAGCGCGGGGTTACGAAGTGGGCGGTACCGTTCGCATCGTGATCAATAACCAGGTGGGCTTCACTACCTCTAACCCGCTGGATGCGCGTTCTACGCCGTACTGTACCGACATCGGTAAGATGGTGCAGGCGCCAATCTTCCACGTCAACGCGGACGATCCGGAAGCAGTGGCCTTCGTCACCCGTCTGGCGCTGGATTACCGTAATACCTTCAAACGCGACGTGCTGATCGACCTGTTCTGCTATCGCCGTCACGGCCACAACGAAGCTGACGAGCCAAGCGCAACCCAGCCGTTGATGTACCAGAAAATCAAAAAACACCCGACGCCGCGCAAAATCTATGCCGACCGGCTTGAAGCCGAAAAAGTGGCGACGCTGGAAGATGCGACCGAGCTGGTCAATCTTTACCGTGACGCGCTGGATGCGGGTGAATGCGTTGTGAAAGAGCTGCGTCCGATGAACATGCACTCCTTTACCTGGTCGCCGTACCTCAACCACGAGTGGGATGAGAGCTACCCGAACAAGGTCGAGATGAAGCGCCTGCAGGAGCTGGCTAAACGCATCAGCACCGTGCCTGACGCTATCGAGATGCAGTCTCGCGTGGCAAAAATCTATGGCGATCGCCAGTCTATGGCGGCAGGTGAGAAGCTGTTCGACTGGGGCGGGGCGGAAACGCTGGCCTATGCCACGCTGGTTGACGAGGGGATCCCTGTTCGTCTCTCCGGTGAGGATGCGGGTCGCGGTACCTTCTTCCACCGTCATGCGGTTGTGCATAACCAGACCAACGGTTCAACCTATACCCCGCTGCAGCACGTGCATAACGGTCAGGGCCCGTTCCGGGTCTGGGACTCCGTGCTGTCTGAAGAAGCGGTTCTGGCATTCGAGTACGGTTACGCGACCGCAGAACCTCGCACCCTGACCATCTGGGAAGCGCAGTTCGGTGACTTCGCCAACGGTGCGCAGGTGGTTATCGACCAGTTCATCTCTTCTGGCGAACAGAAGTGGGGCCGTATGTGTGGCCTGGTGATGCTGCTGCCACACGGTTACGAAGGGCAGGGACCGGAGCACTCCTCCGCGCGTCTGGAGCGTTATCTGCAGCTCTGCGCCGAGCAGAACATGCAGGTCTGCGTACCATCGACCCCGGCTCAGGTTTACCACATGCTGCGTCGTCAGGCGCTGCGCGGTATGCGCCGTCCACTGGTGGTGATGTCGCCGAAATCGCTGCTGCGTCATCCGCTGGCGGTGTCCAGCCTCGACGAACTGGCGAACGGCACCTTCCTGCCGGCCATCGGTGAAATTGACGAACTGGATCCGAAGGGCGTGAAGCGCGTTGTGATGTGTTCTGGTAAGGTTTATTACGACCTGCTGGAACAGCGCCGCAAGAACGATCAGAAAGATGTCGCCATCGTGCGTATCGAACAGCTTTATCCGTTCCCGCATCAGGCGATGCAGGAAGTGCTGAAACAGTATGCTCACGTCCATGATTTTGTCTGGTGCCAGGAAGAGCCGCTCAACCAGGGCGCATGGTACTGCAGCCAGCATCATTTCCGTGAAGTGATTCCATTTGGGTCTGCCCTGCGTTACGCAGGTCGCCCGGCCTCCGCCTCTCCGGCGGTAGGGTATATGTCCGTTCACCAGAAGCAGCAACAAGATCTGGTCAATGACGCGCTGAACGTCGATTAATTAAAGGATACATAATGAGTAGCGTAGATATTCTTGTTCCCGACCTGCCTGAATCCGTAGCAGATGCGACTGTTGCCACCTGGCATAAAAAACCGGGCGATAGCGTTAAGCGTGATGAAGTGCTGGTAGAAATCGAAACTGACAAAGTGGTACTGGAAGTACCGGCATCGGCGGATGGCATCCTGGACGCAGTGCTGGAAGATGAAGGTACAACCGTCACCTCTCGCCAGATCCTCGGTCGCCTGCGTGAAGGCAACAGCGCGGGCAAAGAGTCGAGCGCCAAAACGGAAGAGAAAGCCTCTACCCCGGCGCAGCGTCAGCAGGCTTCTCTGGAAGAGCAGTCTAACGACGCGCTCAGCCCGGCGATCCGTCGTCTGCTGGCCGAGCACACTCTCGACGCGTCCGCCATCAAAGGCACCGGCGTGGGTGGTCGACTGACCCGTGAAGACGTTGAGAAGCATCTGGCGAAAGCGCCTTCTGAAGCGAAAGCAGAAGCGAAAGCGCCTGCGGCTGCACCAGCAGCACAGCCTGCTCTGGGTGCCCGTAGTGAAAAACGCGTGCCGATGACCCGCCTGCGTAAGCGTGTGGCCGAGCGTCTGCTGGAAGCGAAAAACTCTACCGCGATGCTGACCACCTTCAACGAAGTGAACATGAAGCCCATCATGGACCTGCGTAAGCAGTACGGTGACGCGTTTGAAAAACGTCACGGTATCCGTCTGGGCTTTATGTCCTTCTACGTGAAGGCGGTGGTTGAAGCGCTGAAACGCTACCCGGAAGTGAATGCCTCCATCGACGGCGACGACGTGGTTTACCACAACTACTTCGACGTCAGCATGGCGGTATCGACCCCGCGTGGTCTGGTCACGCCGGTTCTGCGCGACGTAGACACCCTGGGCATGGCAGACATCGAAAAGAAAATCAAAGAGCTGGCAGTGAAAGGTCGTGACGGCAAGCTGACCGTCGACGACCTGACCGGCGGTAACTTCACCATTACCAACGGCGGCGTATTTGGTTCGCTGATGTCCACTCCAATCATTAACCCGCCACAGAGCGCGATCCTCGGCATGCATGCCATCAAAGATCGTCCTATGGCGGTAGACGGTAAAGTTGAGATCCTGCCGATGATGTACCTGGCACTCTCTTACGATCACCGTCTGATCGACGGTCGCGAGTCCGTGGGCTTCCTGGTCGCCATTAAAGAGCTGCTGGAAGACCCAACGCGTCTGCTGCTGGACGTGTAGTAGTTTTGCATCACCTGCCCTGTAGGCCGGATAAGCGTAGCGCCATGTGGCGCTCAGAACGCGCCGGTCTACAGGTTAAAAGATAACGATTACCCTGAAGGATGGATAGAACACATGAACTTACATGAATATCAGGCCAAACAGCTGTTTGCCCGGTATGGCTTACCGGCTCCGGTGGGTTATGCCTGTACTACTCCGCGTGAAGCAGAAGAAGCCGCTTCCAAAATTGGCGCTGGCCCGTGGGTAGTTAAATGTCAGGTTCACGCTGGTGGCCGTGGTAAAGCGGGCGGTGTGAAGGTTGTTAAGAGCAAAGAAGAGATCCGCGCGTTCGCTGAACACTGGCTGGGCAAGCGTCTGGTGACGTACCAAACGGATGCCAACGGCCAGCCGGTAAACCAGATCCTGGTTGAAGCTGCGACCGATATCGCAAAAGAGCTGTACCTGGGCGCGGTTGTTGACCGTAGCTCCCGTCGCGTGGTGTTCATGGCGTCTACCGAAGGCGGCGTGGAAATCGAAAAAGTGGCGGAAGAGACTCCGCACCTGATCCACAAAGTGGCTATCGATCCGCTGGCAGGCCCTATGCCTTACCAGGGACGTGAGCTGGCGTTCAAACTGGGTCTGGAAGGCAAGCTGGTTCAGCAGTTCACCAAGATCTTCATGGGTCTGGCGAATATCTTCCTCGAGCGCGACCTGGCGCTGATCGAAATCAACCCGCTGGTGATCACCACGCAGGGCGATCTGATCTGCCTCGACGGCAAGCTGGGTGCAGACGGCAACGCGCTGTTCCGCCAGGCCGATCTGCGCGAAATGCGCGACCAGTCTCAGGAAGATCCGCGTGAAGCGCAGGCTGCACAGTGGGAACTGAACTACGTGGCGCTGGATGGCAACATCGGCTGCATGGTTAACGGTGCGGGCCTGGCAATGGGCACCATGGACATCGTTAAGCTGCACGGTGGCGAACCGGCAAACTTCCTCGACGTGGGCGGTGGCGCAACCAAAGAGCGCGTGACCGAAGCGTTCAAAATCATCCTCTCTGACGACAACGTGAAGGCCGTTCTGGTGAACATCTTCGGCGGTATTGTTCGCTGCGACCTGATTGCCGACGGCATTATCGGTGCGGTGGAAGAAGTGGGTGTTAACGTGCCAGTGGTTGTGCGTCTGGAAGGTAACAACGCTGAACTCGGCGCGAAAAAACTGGCTGACAGCGGCCTGAATATTATTGCAGCGAAAAGTCTGACGGATGCAGCTCAGCAGGTTGTTGCCGCAGTGGAGGGGAAATAATGTCAGTTTTAATTAATAAAGATACCAAGGTTATCTGCCAGGGCTTCACCGGTAGCCAGGGGACTTTCCACTCCGAACAGGCGATTGCCTACGGTACGCAGATGGTTGGCGGCGTGACGCCAGGTAAAGGCGGCACCACGCACCTGGGCCTGCCGGTATTTAATACCGTGCGCGAAGCGGTAGAAGCGACGGGCGCGACCGCGACCGTGATCTACGTTCCGGCACCGTTCTGCAAAGACTCCATCCTGGAAGCGATCGATGCGGGTATCAAGCTGATTATCACCATCACCGAAGGTATCCCGACGCTGGATATGCTGACCGTGAAGGTCAAGCTGGATGAAGCGGGCGTGCGTATGATTGGCCCGAACTGCCCAGGCGTCATCACCCCGGGCGAGTGCAAAATCGGCATCATGCCAGGCCACATTCACAAGCCGGGCAAAGTGGGCATCGTTTCCCGCTCTGGTACCCTGACTTATGAAGCCGTTAAGCAGACCACCGACTACGGTTTCGGCCAGTCCACCTGCGTGGGCATCGGCGGTGACCCGATCCCTGGCTCTAACTTCATCGACATCCTGAAGCTGTTCCAGGAAGATCCGCAGACCGAAGCGATCGTGATGATCGGCGAGATCGGCGGAAGCGCGGAAGAAGAAGCGGCTGCTTACATTAAAGAAAACGTGACCAAACCGGTTGTGGGCTATATCGCGGGTGTGACTGCGCCGAAAGGCAAGCGTATGGGTCACGCAGGGGCGATTATCGCCGGCGGTAAAGGGACCGCAGACGAGAAATTCGCAGCACTGGAAGCCGCAGGCGTGAAGACCGTTCGCAGCCTGGCGGATATCGGTGAAGCACTGAAATCCATCATTAAGTAAATCCTCTCTGCTCTCTGAATGGGGAGCTTGATATAACAAAATGTCCGTTTCGACATGGTTGGCCGCTGAAAAGCGGCCTTTTTTATTGCCTGCGTTTTGCTACCAGGGTGAATTTGTAGTCATCGCTGTTGAATACGTTGCGGCTGTACTCAAAGACCCTGCCGTCTTTAAGAAATCCGCGAGACACTTTTTCAAGTATTGGTTTTGCCGGATCGAGCGCCAGGGCGGCGATTGCCTCCTGAGATGGCATTATCGGAACAAGTTCCTGCTCGCTGCGATCGATCACCATCTTTTTGACCTGCTCGATATAGTGGTATTTGGAGTTTTCCATCACCTCCCAGGTCAGATCGGCAAACAGCGCCAGCGGCATCCAGGTTTCTTCGAGATTCACCGGTTTATGTTTGATAAAGCGCACGCGTTTGACGTGCCAGACTTTCTCTTCAGGCATCAGATCCAGTTTCTGGGCCAGCAACGCATCGGCTTTTATCACCTCAAAAATTTTGACGTCGCTGTGCGTGGCAATGTTTCTGTCGGCCAGTTTCTCGTAAAAGCCCGTGAGCTGGTAGATATCGTAATTGACGCGCTCCTCTTTCACATACGAACCGCTGCCCTGAATGCTTTCGATGATGTGCTCTTCGGTGAGGAGCTTCAGGGCCTGCCGGACCGTAACCCGGCTGACGCCAAAGGTCTGCTGGAGAGCTGACTCCGTCGGTAGCGCATCGCCTGGCTTCAGCTCACCGCTGGCGATTTTTTCACGCAGCGCGTCCGCTATCTGCCGGTACATCGGTTTAGTGCCCATTCTGATTGATCCAATCAATACCTTTTCAAGGAATTATGCCTTCCGGCAAAAAATTGTAAATAATACAACTTAAATACAAATTATCAGGGTTAGTGAAAATGATCACATAAATGTATTGTTATGTCTGCCACAATCGATCCTCAACAATGACAACATGAGTGTGAGGATCTTTATGGACCTGACGACCCTGACCCATCCCGAGGCAATCTGCGTGCAAAAGCGCTTTGCCAGCCGCGATGAAGCCATACACCAGCTCACGGTGCAGCTGGTGGCGCTGGGCAAGATCACCGATGGCGATGCCTTTTTAGCGGAAGTTTTCCACCGTGAATCGCTTGGCCCCACCGCCCTGGGCGAAGGGCTGGCCGTTCCCCACGGTAAATCGTCCGCGGTGAAAGAGGCCGCTTTTGCCGTCGCAACGTTAAGTGAACCGCTGGAGTGGGAAGGGGTGGACGGCCCTGAACAGGTTGAGCTGGTTTTCCTGCTCGCCATCCCGCCTGCGCAGGCAGGATCCACGCATATACAGCTTTTAACCGAGCTCACCTCCCGCCTCGCGGATGATGCCCTTCGGGAACGGGTGATGGCAGCAAAGACGGCGGTCGCGGTGATTGCCGCCCTCGAAGATGCGCCGCAGGACGATGAGCGCGCCGCGCCGGTGAATGCGCCGACCATCGTGTGCGTAACTGCATGCCCGGCAGGCATCGCGCATACCTATATGGCCGCGGAATATCTTGAAAAAGCAGGGCGTAAGCTCGGCATTAATGTGGTGGTAGAGAAGCAGGGGGCGAACGGCATAGAGGGGCGGATTACCGCGCAGCAACTGCGGGAAGCGCAAGCCTGTATTTTTGCGACGGAAGTGGCGGTCAAGGAGAGCGAACGATTCAACGGCATTCCGGCTATTTCCGTGCCGGTGGCAGAACCGCTGCGCCATGCCGAAGCGTTAATCGAGCGCGCGCTGGCCTTGTCATCTTCGTCTGCTGCGCAGGCTGTCCAGGCAGAAAAAAAGAGCGTTAAGACCGAGCTGAAGCAGGCGCTTCTCAGCGGTATCTCGTTTGCTGTGCCTCTGATTGTTGCCGGAGGAACGGTGCTGGCCGTGGCGGTGCTGCTGGCACAAATGCTTGGCTTGCAGCATCTGTTCGATCAGGAAAACTCATGGCTGTGGATGTATCGCAAGCTCGGCGGCGGCATGCTCGGGATTTTGATGGTCCCGGTGCTTGCCGCCTACACCGCCTTTTCGCTGGCCGATAAACCAGCTCTGGCACCGGGGTTTGCTGCCGGTCTTGCCGCCAACATGATCGGCTCCGGCTTTCTGGGGGCCGTCGCGGGCGGTCTGATCGCCGGCTACCTGATGCGCTGGGTGAAACAGCACATTCGCCTTGGTAACCGCTACAACGGTTTTTTAACCTATTACCTCTATCCGGTTATCGGCGTGCTGGGCGCGGGCAGCCTGATGCTGTTTGTGATTGGCGAGCCGGTGGCGTGGATCAACAACTCGCTGACGGCCTGGCTTAACGGCCTGTCCGGGGCAAATGCCCTGTTGCTGGGCACGCTTCTCGGCTTTATGTGTTCCTTTGATTTAGGCGGCCCGGTCAATAAAGCAGCCTATGCGTTCTGTCTCGGGGCGATGGCTAACGGCGTCTATGGGCCTTACGCCATTTTTGCCTCGGTCAAAATGGTCTCGGCTTTCACCGTGACGGCTTCCACGGTGTTAGCTCCCTCACTCTTTAAACCCTTTGAAATTGAAACCGGTAAATCCACCTGGCTGCTCGGGCTGGCGGGGATTACCGAAGGGGCTATCCCGATGGCGATAGAAGATCCGCTGCGGGTGATTGGCTCGTTTGTTCTTGGCTCAATGGCAACGGGGGCCATTGTCGGGGCGATGGGTGTGGGGTTATCTACGCCGGGAGCGGGCATTTTCTCCCTCTTTCTACTGCACCCTGCCGGACTGGGCGGCGTGATGGCTGCGGCAGGCTGGTTTGGCGCAGCGCTGGTGGGCACCGCTATCTCGACCGTTGTGTTGCTGCTCTGGCGACGCCAGGCAGTGAAAAAGGGTCACTACACCGTTGAAGACGTCACGTCATAACCACGCATAAACAGGAAACGAAGATGAAAGCTGTATCTCGTGTTCACATCACGCCGCACATGCACTGGGACCGTGAGTGGTACTTCACCACGGAAGAGTCACGCATTCTTCTGGTCAATAATATGGAGGAGATCCTGACGCGTCTCGAGCAGGACGATGCCTGGAAATATTACGTCCTCGACGGCCAGACCGCGGTACTGGAAGACTACTTCGCGGTGAAGCCGGAAAACCGCCCTCGGGTAAGGGCGCTGGTACAGGCGGGTAAGCTGATTATCGGCCCGTGGTATACCCAAACGGATACCACCCTCGTCTCTGCCGAGTCGATTGTGCGTAACCTGATGTACGGCATTCGCGACTGCATGGCCTTTGGTGAGCCGATGAAAATTGGCTATCTGCCGGATTCGTTTGGGATGTCAGCGCAACTGCCGCACATTTATAACGGATTTGGTATCACCCGGACCCTGTTCTGGCGAGGGTGCTCGGAACGTCACGGCACCGATAAAACCGAATTTCTCTGGCAGAGCACGGACGGCAGCGAAGTCACGGCGCAGGTGCTGCCGCTGGGCTACGCGATTGGTAAGTACTTACCGGAGGACGAAGCCGGACTGCGAAAACGTCTCGACAGCTACTTCGACGTGCTGGAGAAGGCCTCGGTCACCAAAGAGATTTTACTGCCTAACGGCCACGACCAGATGCCGCTCCAGCAGAATATTTTTGCGGTGATGGATAAACTGCGTGAGATCTACCCGCAGCGTGAATTTGTGATGAGCCGGTTTGAGGAAGTTTTCGATCGCATTGATGCCCATCGTGACCAACTGGCAACCCTGAAGGGTGAGTTTATCGACGGGAAATACATGCGCGTACACCGGACTATCGGCTCCACGCGGATGGACATCAAAATCGCCCATGCCCGGATTGAGAATAAAATCATTAATATTCTTGAGCCGCTGGCGACGCTCGCCTGGAGCCTGGGATTTGAGTATCACCACGGCTTGCTGGAGAAAATGTGGAAGGAGATCCTCAAAAACCATGCTCATGACAGCATCGGGTGCTGCTGTAGCGATAAGGTCCATCGCGAAATTGTCGCCCGGTTCGCGCTGGCCGAAGACATGGCCGACAACCTGACGCGGTTTTATATGCGCAAAATCGTCGATAACATGCCGCAACGCGATCAGGACAAGCTGGTGATGTTCAATCTGATGCCCTGGCCGCGAGAGGAGGTCATTAACACCACTATCCGCTTGCGCGCCCGTCAGTTCCGTATTGTGGATGATAAAGGCAACGACATCCCTTATTTCCTTCGCAGCGCACGCGAAATCGATCCGGGTCTCATCGACCGGCAAATCGTCCATTACGGCAACTACGACCCGTTTATGGAGTTTGACATCCAGCTCAGCCAGATCCTCCCGTCAATGGGGTATCGCACGTTCTTTATTGAACCCCATGTTGCCGGGAGCGTGCGCCCTGCGCAGAACGCGACCCAGGCGCTGCTGGAAAATGCGTTCTGGCAGATCGATATCAATGACGACGGGACGCTGCGCCTGCGGGATAAAGAATCCGGGCTGGTTTATGATCGCGCGCTGGAGATCGAAGAGAGTTCCGATGACGGGGATGAGTACGATTACTCTCCCTCTCGTGAAGAGTGGCGACTCACATCGGCGCAGGGCAAGCATGACGTTGAGGTGACGCATGAGGGCTGGCAGAGCAGGGCGGTGATCCGGCATCAACTGTCGGTACCGGCAAACCTGGCCGAGCGCTCTGCACGCCAGCGAAGCGGCTCGCTCACGGCTGAAGTTGAGATCACGCTCAGCCACAACAGCAGGCGGATTGATGTGGCGGTTCGCCTGGATAACCAGGCTGACGATCACCGTGTCCGCGTACTGATCCCCACGCCGTTTACCACGCAAGAGGTGCTGGCTGACACGCAGTTTGGCTCGCTGACCCGCCCTGTGCAGGATGCCGCTATGGCCAACTGGCAGGCGGAGGGATGGAAAGAGGCGCCGCTGCCGGTCTGGAATATGCTGCATTACGCCGTCCTTCAGGCGCAGCGTAATGGCATGGCGCTCTTTACCGAGGGGCTACGGGAATTCGAAATCGTGGGTGACGATACCAAAGCCTTCGCCCTGACGCTGCTGCGCGGCGTAGGGGTACTCGGCAAGGAGGATTTACTGCTGCGCCCGGGACGGCCTTCTGGGATCAAGATGCCGGTGCCGGACTCACAGGTGCGGGGCAAACTGGACTGCCGCTTTAGCCTCTTCAGTTTTAGCGGCACACCGGAAAGCGCCGGCGTCGCTCAGCAGGCGAAGGCATGGCTTACGCCGGTGCATTGCTACAATAAAATCCCCTGGGATGCGATGAAACTTAACCGTGCGGCGTTCACCACGCCGGAGGGCTACAGCTTGTTGACCCTGTCGCCCACAGGTTGCGTCCTGAGTGCGCTGAAAAAGGCAGAAGACCGCGAGTCACTCATTCTCCGCCTGTTCAACCCCTCAGAAACCACCTCTTGCGACGTGACGTTATCGATGAGTAGGCCGATAGCGGCATGTAACGAAACGGACATGAAGGAGTGTCTCCAGAAAGGTGAGGGGAATACGAACGGGATCACAGGCGCTTTCAGACCGGGTCAGTCACGAACGTTTGACCTTAGCTTAGCCTGACATCACATCCTCCAATAACCAAGGCCGCAGACTGTGCGGCCTTTTGCTTCATAGAATAGTCACAACGTGGTGTTAATTTTGTGACCATTAAAAGTAAAATTAATGTAATTATCAGGCTTAACAGATCCCGCGTAAAATACTGTGAGGTGGATAGCATTATATGTTTGCCGTTAAATCACAGGTTGCGATCCGCACTGGTTAAATAAAATCACGTCTGTTTATATTATTATCTGTGGCTGATAACTATTACCTTCCCGCAATGCACATATCGTTAACATGGGTTTTACCATTCTCACCACAATTAAACATGTTTAACAATGCAGTCTGTTTTTGATTTAAATCAATGTTTAATCCTTGGAAAAAGACGTCAAAAGGCGTTAAATTGTCCGCGATCAAAATGGTCGAAAACCGGTAGATTTGCTATAAATTGATCACCGTCGAAAAACGTAAAAGTGATTCATTAAAAACCTGTTTATTGTAAGGGTTTTGCAGCGTATTATATTTGCGGGATCAATTTGGGTTTTTTATTAACGTATTTGTAACCTTTCATCACTGCTTTTTCCCGTCGAGGAGAAAAAGCAGCGAAGAAGGGGAGCAGATTACTTTGTATTGGGGCATGCGTGTGAATCCGTTTATGACGGGCTTCACTCTCGGAGTCTTCATGCGATGAGCAAGGAGTCATGATGTTAGATATAGTCGAACTGTCGCGCTTACAGTTTGCCTTGACCGCGATGTACCACTTTCTGTTTGTGCCACTGACGCTCGGTATGGCGTTCCTGTTGGCCATTATGGAAACGGTCTACGTCCTCTCCGGCAAACAGATTTATAAAGATATGACCAAGTTCTGGGGCAAGTTGTTTGGTATCAACTTTGCACTGGGCGTGGCAACCGGCCTGACCATGGAGTTCCAGTTCGGGACTAACTGGTCTTACTATTCCCACTATGTAGGGGATATCTTCGGTGCGCCGCTGGCCATTGAAGGTCTGATGGCCTTCTTCCTCGAATCCACCTTTGTAGGTCTGTTCTTCTTCGGTTGGGACCGTCTCGGTAAGGTTCAGCACATGGCCGTGACCTGGCTTGTCGCATTAGGGTCTAACCTGTCTGCACTGTGGATCCTGGTGGCGAACGGCTGGATGCAGAACCCTATCGCCTCTGATTTCAACTTCGAAACCATGCGTATGGAGATGGTCAGCTTCTCTGAGCTGGTCCTGAACCCGGTGGCACAGGTTAAATTCGTTCACACTGTGGCCTCTGGCTACGTATGCGGCGCGATGTTTGTACTGGGCATCAGCTCTTACTATATGCTGCGCGGTCGTGACTTTGCCTTCGCAAAACGCTCCTTTGCTATCGCAGCCAGCTTCGGTATGGCGGCGATTCTCTCCGTTATTGTTCTGGGTGATGAATCCGGCTACGAAATGGGCGACGTACAGAAAACCAAACTGGCGGCAATTGAAGCCGAGTGGGAAACGCAACCGGCGCCGGCTGCCTTTACCCTGTTTGGTATTCCTGACCAGGATGCGCAGGAAAACCGCTTCGCGATTCAGATCCCTTATGCACTGGGTATCATCGCTACGCGTTCCGTCGATAAGCAGGTTACCGGCCTGAAAGATCTGATGGAGCAGCATGAAGAGCGTATCCGTAACGGTATGAAAGCCTACTCGCTGCTGGAACAGCTGCGCGGTGGTTCGACCGACCAGAGCGTTCGCGACAGCTTTAACGACGTGAAGAAAGACCTGGGCTACGGTCTGCTGCTGAAACGCTATACCCCGAACGTCTCCGACGCGACGGAAGCGCAGATTCAGATGGCGACTAAAGACTCGATTCCACGCGTTGCGCCACTGTACTTCGCGTTCCGCATCATGGTGGGCTGCGGCATTATCATGCTGCTGATCATCGCGGCCTCCTTCTGGAGCGTGATTCGTAACCGCATCGGTGAGAAAAAATGGCTGCTGCGCACCGCACTGTACGGTATTCCGCTGCCGTGGATTGCCATTGAATCCGGCTGGTTCGTCGCAGAATATGGCCGTCAGCCGTGGGCGATTGGTGAGGTACTGCCAACTGCAGTAGCGAACTCCTCCCTGACAGCGGGCGACCTGATCTTCTCCATGCTGCTGATCTGTGGTCTGTACACCCTGTTCCTGGTGGCTGAACTGTTCCTGATGTTCAAGTTCGCGCGCCTTGGCCCAAGCAGCCTGAAAACCGGTCGCTATCACTACGAGCAGTCCACTGCGACTACTCAGCCGGCACGCTAAGACAGGAGTCATCAAATGATCGATTATGAAGTATTGCGTTTTATCTGGTGGCTGCTGGTCGGTGTTCTGCTGATCGGTTTTGCGGTCACCGACGGGTTCGACATGGGGGTGGGCATGCTCACCCGTTTCCTCGGTCGTAATGACACCGAGCGTCGTATCATGATCAACTCCATCGCCCCGCACTGGGACGGTAACCAGGTGTGGCTGATCACCGCAGGCGGCGCGCTGTTCGCTGCCTGGCCGATGGTCTACGCGGCGGCCTTCTCCGGTTTCTACGTGGCGATGATTTTAGTGCTGGCCTCTTTATTCTTCCGTCCGGTCGGTTTCGATTACCGTTCCAAGATTGAAGACACCCGCTGGCGCAACATGTGGGACTGGGGCATCTTCATCGGTAGCTTCGTTCCACCGCTGGTGATTGGCGTGGCGTTCGGTAACCTGCTGCAGGGCGTGCCGTTCCACATCGACGAGTACATGCGTCTTTACTACACCGGTAACTTCTTCCAGCTGCTGAATCCGTTTGGTCTGCTGGCGGGCGTGGTCAGCGTGGCGATGATCATTACTCAGGGCGCAACCTATCTGCAGATGCGTACCGTGGGTGAATTGCACCTGCGCTCCCGCGCAACGGCGCAGGTTGCTGCGCTGGTAACGCTGGTTTGCTTCGCACTGGGTGGTGTTTGGGTGGTTTACGGCATCGATGGTTACGTGGTGACCTCGGCTATTAACCATGCCGCACCGTCTAACCCGCTGACCAAAGAAGTGGCGCGTCAGGCAGGAGCATGGCTGGTTAACTTCAACAACATGCCTGCGCTGTGGGCTATTCCGGCTCTGGGTGTACTGCTGCCGCTGCTGACCGTGTTGACCTCTCGTCTGGAAAAAGGCGCACTGGCGTTCGTGTTCTCTTCCCTGACCCTGGCGTGCATTATCCTGACGGCGGGTATCGCGATGTTCCCGTTCGTGATGCCATCCAGCACGATGATGAATGCGAGCCTGACCATGTGGGATGCGACCTCCAGCCAGCTGACGCTGAACCTAATGACGTATGTGGCCTGCGTGTTCGTTCCGATCATCCTCCTCTACACCTCCTGGTGTTACTGGAAAATGTTCGGTCGTATCACCAAAGAGCATATCGAAAGCAACACCCACTCTATGTATTAAGTTAGGAGCTGAATATGTGGTATTTCGCATGGATTTTAGGGACGCTTCTTGCTTGTGCATTTGGTGTCATCACTGCCCTGGCGCTTGAGCACGTCGAAGCGTCAAAAGCAGGTGAAGAGAAGCACTGATGAATATCATTGCGACACTTTACCGTGTCATGGATAAGCGCCCGTTACGGGCGCTTTCTTTAGTGATGGCATTACTGCTGGCAGGCTGCATCTTCTGGGACCCGTCGCGCTTTGCGGCAAAAACCAGCGAGCTGGAGATCTGGCACGGCTTCCTGATGATGTGGGCCGTCTGTACGGGCGTGATCCACGGCGTAGGCTTTCGTCCGAAAGCGCTGCACTGGCAGGGGATCTTCTGCCCGCTCATTGCCGATCTGGTGCTTCTTGCAGGCCTGATTTTCTTCTTCTTCTGAATAAGAAATGTCCGTTAACCTTATGGGCTTACCCGAGCCCATAAAAATTTACTCTCCGTTTACTTTCTCCCATTCCAAACCATCATTCCCGCGCGTATAGTAGCGAAGTTTAAAAGCTCTCTCTATTTGTTGCATTACTGGGATGTAAAGTGAATACAACGCTGTTTCGATGGCCGGTACGTGTCTACTATGAAGACACCGACGCCGGTGGTGTGGTCTACCATGCCAGCTACGTTGCTTTTTATGAACGGGCACGCACAGAGATGCTGCGACATCATCACTTTAGTCAACAGGTGCTGTTGGCTGAGCGAGTTGCCTTCGTGGTACGCAAGATGACGCTTGAGTATTTTGCGCCTGCCAGACTCGACGATATGCTCGAAGTCCAAACTGAAATTACATCTATGCGCGGGACCTCGCTGGTGTTCACGCAGCGGATAGTTAATGCCGACAACACCGTACTGAACTCAGCTGAAGTACTGATTGTCTGTGTTGATCCAACCATAATGAAGCCTCGTGCGCTTCCTAAGTCTATTGTCGCGGAGTTTAAGCAGTGACTGACATGAATATCCTTGATTTGTTCCTGAAGGCTAGCCTTCTGGTTAAACTTATCATGTTGATTTTGATTGGTTTTTCAATCGCATCCTGGGCCATCATCATCCAGAGAACCCGTATCCTCAATGCTGCCAGCCGCGAAGCTGAAGCCTTTGAAGATAAGTTCTGGTCGGGTATCGAACTGTCTCGCCTGTATCAGGAAAGCCAGGGGCGTCGTGATAACCTTTCTGGCTCCGAACAGATTTTTTACAGCGGTTTTAAGGAGTTTGCGCGTTTACATCGTGCTAACAACCATGCGCCGGAAGCGGTCGTTGAAGGGGCGTCGCGTGCGATGCGCATTTCCATGAATCGCGAACTGGAAACGCTGGAAACGCATATTCCGTTCCTCGGTACCGTCGGTTCCATCAGCCCGTATATCGGTCTGTTTGGTACGGTGTGGGGGATCATGCACGCCTTTATCGCCCTGGGCGCGGTGAAGCAGGCGACGTTGCAGATGGTAGCACCGGGTATCGCAGAAGCGCTGATCGCAACCGCGATTGGTCTGTTCGCGGCTATCCCGGCGGTTATGGCGTATAACCGTCTGAACCAGCGCGTGAACAAACTGGAGCTGAACTACGACAACTTTATGGAAGAGTTCACTGCGATTCTGCACCGTCAGGCGTTTACCAGCACCGAGAGTAACAAGGGGTAAACCATGGCCAGATCGCGTGGACGAGGTCGTCGCGAACTCAAGTCCGAAATCAATATCGTTCCACTGCTGGACGTACTGCTGGTACTGCTGCTGATCTTTATGGCAACGGCACCCATCATTACGCAGAGCGTGGAGGTTGATCTGCCGGATGCGACAGAATCGCAAGCGGTGAGCACCAATGACGATCCTCCGGTCATCATTGAGGTTTCCGGAGTAGGGCAGTACAGCGTGGTGGTTGAGAAAGATCGTATGGATCAGTTGCCGCCGGAGCAGGTGATTGCCGAAGCGCAACGGCGTCTGGAGTCAAATCCGAAAACGGTCTTCTTGATCGGAGGCGCTAAGGATGTGCCCTATGATGAAATTATTAAGGCGCTGAACTTGCTACATAGTGCGGGCGTTAAGTCAGTTGGCTTAATGACTCAGCCTATTTGATCATCTGCGTAGTTTTTGGGAACCGATAGTGTCAAAGGCAACCGAACAGAACGACAAGCTTAAACGAGCGATAATCGTCTCCGCCGTGCTGCACGTGATTCTTTTTGCAGCGCTGATCTGGAGTTCGTTCGACGAGCATATTGATGCATCAGGCGGCGGTGGGGGATCCTCCATCGACGCCGTTATGGTGGATCCCGGTGCGGTCGTTCAGAACTATAATCGCCAGCAACAGCAGCAGGCGAGTGCGAAACGTGCTGAAGAACAGCGTGAAAAACAGGCGCAACAGCAGGCTGAGGAGCTGCGTGAAAAGCAGGCCGCAGAGCAGGAGCGTCTGAAACAGCTGGAGAAAGAGCGTTTGCAGGCGCAGGAAGTGGCGAAAGAGCAGGCGGAACAGCAGAAACAAGCGGAAGCGGCAGCGAAAAAAGCGCAGGAACAGCAGAAGCAGGCGGAAGAGGCTGCAGCCAAAGCGGCCGCAGACGCGAAAGCACAGGCTGATGCTCAGGCAAAACAGGCGGCCGACGCCGCGAAGAAAGCCGCTGCGGATGCTCAGAAAAAAGCGGAAGCAGAAGCTGCGAAGAAAGCCGCTGCCGATGCTCAGAAAAAAGCGGAAGCGGAAGCTGCGAAGAAAGCCGCTCAGGAAGCCGAGAAAAAAGCGGCGGCTGACGCTGCGAAGAAAGCGGCTGCTGCCGAGAAGGCCGCGGCTGAAAAAGCGGCTGCCGCTGAAAAAGCTGCGGCTGATAAAAAAGCGGCTGCCGAGAAAGCTGCCGCAGATAAAAAAGCTGCAGCCGAAAAAGCTGCTGCCGATAAGAAAGCTGCTGCTGAAAAAGCTGCTGCTGAAAAAGCCGCTGCTAAAAAGGCCGCTGCTGAAAAAGCTGCTGCGGCTGCCGGCGTCGACGATCTGCTGGGCGACCTGAGTTCAGGTAAGAATGCACCGAAAGCGGGCGGCGGAGCGAAAGGAAACGGTCAGCCGTCTAAAGACAGCGGGACTTCCGGCGCCAACGGCGGTGCAACGGGTGCAGATATCAGCGCTTATGCGAAGCAGATTCAGGTGGCGATCCAAAGCCGTCTGTTTGATGCGGGCCTGTATCAGGGCAAACAGTGCGTGCTGCATATCAATCTTGCCCCGGATGGACGGTTAAAAAGCGTCACTTCTGAAGGGGGCGATCCTGCGCTTTGTCAGGCAGCGTTAGCCGCAGCAAGATCGGCGAACATTCCTAAACCGCCGAGTGAGGCTGTTTACGATAAGATAAAAGATGCCAAACTAGACTTTAAGCTGTGATCGTCTTTCCTTTGGGAAGTATGGAAAACCGACTATTGTCATAGCCAGGACCGTGTCGTTTTTATATTTGGGTTTGTTAACATTCTGCTAAATTATCATGGGTAAGGTTACCCGGATAAGGGAGATATGATGAAGCAGGCATTACGTGTAGCATTTGGTTTTTTAATGCTGTGGGCAGCTGTGCTGCACGCAGAAGTACGTATCGAGATCACCCAGGGGGTGGACTCGGCGCGCCCGATCGGCGTTGTTCCGTTCCAGTGGGCGGGGCCGGGTGCCGCGCCTGAAGATATCGGTGGCATCGTTGCGGCTGACCTGCGTAACAGCGGAAAATTCAACCCGTTAGATCGCTCTCGTCTGCCACAGCAGCCGGGCACCGCGCAGGAAGTACAGCCTGCCGCATGGTCTGCGCTGGGCATTGATGCCGTTGTTGTCGGTCAGGTAACGCCTGCTCCGGACGGTGGCTATAACGTCGCTTACCAGCTGGTGGATACCGGCGGTGCGCCGGGTACCGTTCTGGCTCAGAACACTTATAAAGTGAACAAGCAGTGGCTGCGCTACGCGGGTCACACGGCAAGTGACGAAGTGTTCGAAAAGCTGACCGGGATTAAAGGTGCATTCCGTACGCGTATCGCTTACGTCGTTCAGACCAACGGCGGTCAGTTCCCGTATGAACTGCGCGTCTCTGACTACGATGGCTACAACCAGTTCACCGTTCACCGTTCTCCGCAGCCGCTGATGTCTCCGGCCTGGTCTCCGGACGGCTCGAAACTGGCCTACGTGACCTTCGAAAGCGGTCGTTCAGCGCTGGTGATTCAGACGCTGTCTAACGGTGCTGTGCGTCAGGTTGCGTCGTTCCCGCGTCACAACGGTGCACCGGCATTCTCTCCGGACGGCACAAAACTGGCGTTCGCCCTGTCGAAAACCGGCAGCCTGAACCTGTACGTGATGGACATCGGCTCGGGTCAAATTCGCCAGATCACCGATGGTCGCAGCAACAATACCGAACCAACCTGGTTCCCGGACAGCCAGAACCTGGCCTTTACGTCTGACCAGGCCGGTCGTCCACAAGTTTATAAAGTGAATATCAACGGCGGAGCAGCGCAGCGTATTACCTGGGAAGGTTCACAGAACCAGGATGCTGATGTCAGTGCCGATGGTAAAACGATGGTAATGGTCAGCACTGCGGGTGGTCAGCAGCACATTGCCAAACAAGATCTGGTTACGGGTGGCGTGCAAGTTCTCTCGTCAACGTTCCTGGATGAAACGCCAAGTCTGGCACCTAACGGCACTATGGTAATCTACAGCTCTTCTCAGGGGATGGGATCTGTGCTGAATCTGGTTTCTACAGATGGGCGTTTCAAAGCGCGTATTCCGGCAACTGATGGACAGGTCAAATCACCTGCCTGGTCGCCGTATCTGTAAATAATAATTAATTGATTACTAAAGGAATCTTAGAAATGCAACTGAACAAAGTGCTGAAGGGGCTGATGATCGCTCTGCCTGTAATGGCAATCGCAGCGTGTTCTTCTAACAAGAACGCAAGCAATGACCAGAGCGGCGAAGGCATGATGGGTGCCGGTACTGGTATGGACGCTAACGGCAATGGCAACATGTCTTCTGAAGAGCAGGCGCGTCTTCAGATGCAGCAGCTGCAGCAGAACAACATCGTTTACTTCGATCTGGATAAATACGACATCCGTTCTGACTTCGCTGCGATGCTGGATGCTCACGCTAACTTCCTGCGTAGCAACCCGTCTTACAAAGTCACCGTAGAAGGTCATGCGGACGAACGTGGTACGCCAGAATACAACATCTCCCTGGGTGAACGTCGTGCTAACGCCGTTAAAATGTACCTGCAGGGTAAAGGCGTTTCTGCTGACCAGATCTCCATCGTTTCTTACGGTAAAGAAAAACCTGCAGTACTGGGTCATGACGAAGCGGCTTACGCCAAAAACCGTCGTGCCGTACTGGTTTACTAAGAGAATTGCATGAGCAGTAACTTCAGACATCAACTGTTGAGTCTGTCGTTACTGGTTGGAATAGCGGCCCCCTGGGCCGCTTTTGCTCAGGCACCAATCAGTAGTGTCGGCTCAGGCTCGGTAGAAGACCGGGTCACCCAACTTGAGCGTATCTCTAACGCTCACAGCCAGCTTTTAACGCAACTCCAGCAGCAGCTTTCCGATAACCAAAACGATATTGATTCCCTGCGTGGTCAGATCCAGGAAAGTCAGTATCAGCTTAATCAGGTTGTGGAACGTCAGAAGCAGATCCTGCAGCAAATGGATAGCCTGAGCAGCGGCGGTGCAGCAGCACAGCCTGCGACAGGTGACCAGAGCGGCGCTGCTACGGCGACGCCAGCTCCGGACGCTTCAGCCTCAACAGGCGCGCCTGTACAGAGCGGTGACGCGAATACGGACTACAACGCGGCCATTGCCCTGGTACAGGACAAATCGCGGCAGGACGACGCTATCGTGGCGTTTCAGAACTTCGTTAAGAAGTACCCTGATTCCACTTACCAGCCAAACGCCAATTACTGGCTGGGACAGTTGAATTACAACAAGGGTAAAAAAGACGATGCGGCGTTTTATTTTGCTTCTGTGGTGAAAAATTACCCGAAATCGCCTAAAGCGCCGGATGCGATGTTTAAAGTCGGCGTGATCATGCAGGACAAAGGCGACACTGCGAAGGCCAAAGCGGTTTATCAGCAGGTGGTTGCAAAATTCCCGGGTACCGAAGGTGCCAAACAGGCGCAAAAACGTCTGAATTCGATGGGATGATTAACGCATGACCAGAAATCGTGTTATTTCTGGTCGTGCAGCATGATTACTAAGCAGTTAAGTGATCTTCATCGAAATTTTTGTTGCGCTGAAATCTTAAACCAGTAATATATGCCGCCGTTGCCACGGGATATCAAACAACGTGAAAGCAGCGCAAAAGTGGGTCGTTAGCTCAGTTGGTAGAGCAGTTGACTTTTAATCAATTGGTCGCAGGTTCGAATCCTGCACGACCCACCACTTAAAGCAGTTCCGGTAGTTCAGAGTGGGTGATTAGCTCAGTTGGTAGAGCATCTCCTTTACACGGAGGGGGTCGGCGGTTCGAGCCCGTCATCACCCACCACTCGGGTCGTTAGCTCAGTTGGTAGAGCAGTTGACTTTTAATCAATTGGTCGCAGGTTCGAATCCTGCACGACCCACCAATTTAATGTCTTACTCAGATATTAAACGTGAAGGATAACGTTGCTTTAGCAACGGCCCGAAGGGCGAGGCGAAGCCGAGTCATCCTGCACGACCCACCAATCTTTTGATTGGTACCGAGTAAAATCTTCGAAGTCAGCACCCGAATGGGTCGTTAGCTCAGTTGGTAGAGCAGTTGACTTTTAATCAATTGGTCGCAGGTTCGAATCCTGCACGACCCACCACTTCGAAGACAAAGCAGTAAATCCCGCAAGGGGTCGTTAGCTCAGTTGGTAGAGCAGTTGACTTTTAATCAATTGGTCGCAGGTTCGAATCCTGCACGACCCACCAATGTAAAAAAGCGCCCTAAAGGCGCTTTTTTGCTTTCTGCAATTCCCGAAGAGTTATCCCTGTAGGTCGGGTAAGGCGAAGCCGCCACCCGACAAATGCTGCACGCATCTATTTCCGATGACTTTTCTCTGCACATTCGCTATCTTGTTTAGTATATAAAACACATTGCCGCTCATTTTGCTCTCTCCTGCAAAAAAAGGGCAATATTGTTAAGCCAGTAAAACGAGAAGCCATAATGAGCGTGATGTTTGATCCAGAAGCCGCAATCTATCCCTTCCCGCCAAAGCCCGCTCCGCTGAGCCGGGACGAAAAACAGTTTTACCGCGAGAAGATCAAAGGTCTTCTTAAAGCGCGCGACGCGGTGATGGTGGCGCATTACTACACCGACCCGGAAATCCAGCAGCTGGCGGAAGAGACGGGTGGCTGTATCTCTGATTCCCTGGAAATGGCACGTTTTGGCGCGAAGCATCCTGCTTCTACGCTGCTGGTGGCTGGCGTGCGTTTTATGGGCGAAACGGCAAAAATCTTAAGCCCTGAAAAAACCATCCTGATGCCCACCCTGAATGCAGAATGCTCCCTCGACCTCGGCTGTCCTGTCGATGCGTTCACCGCCTTCTGCGACGCGCATCCGGACCGGACCGTGGTGGTGTACGCCAATACCTCCGCAGCGGTTAAAGCGCGTGCCGACTGGGTCGTGACCTCAAGCATTGCCGTTGAGCTGATTGAGCATCTCGTCAGCCTCGGTGAGAAGATCATCTGGGCCCCCGATCGCCATCTTGGACACTATGTTCAGAAACAAACCGGCGTGGATATCCTCTGCTGGCAGGGGGCCTGTATTGTTCATGACGAGTTTAAAACGCAGGCGCTGATGCGTATGAAGGGCCTCTATCCCGAAGCGGCTATTCTGGTGCATCCGGAGTCGCCACAATCCATTGTGGATCTCGCCGATGCCGTCGGTTCAACCAGCCAGCTGATTAACGCTGCGAAAACCCTGCCGCATAAGCAGCTTATTGTGGCGACCGATCGCGGCATCTTCTACAAAATGCAGCAGGCCGTGCCTGACAAGGAGCTGCTCGAAGCTCCAACCGCCGGGGAAGGAGCGACCTGCCGCAGCTGCGCCCATTGTCCATGGATGGCGATGAACGGCCTGAAGGCCATTGCCGAAGGGCTGGAAAACGGGGGAGCAGCGCATGAAATCCACGTCGACCCCGCGTTGCGTCAGGGCGCATTAATTCCGCTTAACCGCATGCTGGATTTTGCGGCTACACTACGAACTTAATTCATTACGTCTCGGGGAAAAGATGGATTTTTTTAGCACACAGAACATCCTGGTTCATATACCGATTGGTGCGGGTGGCTATGACCTGTCATGGATTGAAGCCGTTGGCACGCTGGCGGGTTTGCTTTGCATCTGGCTGGCAAGCCTTGAGAAGATTGTTAACTACGCTTTCGGGCTGATAAACGTCACGCTCTTTGCGATTATTTTCTTCCAGATCCAGCTTTATGCCAGCCTGCTTTTACAGCTGTTCTTTTTCGTGGCGAATATTTACGGCTGGTACGCCTGGTCGCGTCAGAACAGCCAACAGGAGGCGGAGCTGCAAATCCGTTGGCTACCCTTGCCAAAAGCGATTGCCTGGCTTGTGGCCTGCGTGGTGGCGATAGGTTTAATGACAGCATATATCAACCCGGTGTTCGCCTTCCTGACCCGAGTGGCGGTCTCGGTGATGTCTGGCCTCGGGTTGAACGTCACCATGCCAGCGCTTCAGCCGGATGCCTTCCCGTTCTGGGATTCGTGCATGATGGTCTTGTCGATTGCAGCCATGGTCCTGATGACCCGCAAATATGTTGAAAACTGGCTCCTGTGGGTCATTATCAACGTAATCAGCGTGGTGATCTTTGCGTTGCAGGGTGTCTACGCGATGTCGCTGGAGTATCTGCTCCTGACTTTCATCGCGCTGAACGGCAGCCGGATGTGGATCAAGAGCGCGCGCGAGCGAGGCTCCCGCGCGCTGTCGCATTAATGGTGATGATGGTGTGAATGGCCAGGCTGCGCCTCATTCAGGTCGCAGTCTGGTCCGCTACACGGCTTATACTCCATCTGAATGGTGGCGTGCGCGATGTCGTAATGATGCTCCAGAAAGTGCTGAATACGCCCAAGCAGTGCGTCATGGTCATGAGGGGGGATCACCTGAACATGCAGCGTCATGATCGGTTTCTCGCCTACCAGCCAGACGTGAACGTGGTGAACGTTACGCACTTCGGGTATTGAGCGGCTCAGGTTGCGCTTAAGCTCACCGATGTCCAGCGATGTCGGCGCGCCTTCCAGCAACTCGTTCACGCTCTCTTTCAACAGCTGCCAGGCGCTGCGCAGGACCAGGCACGATACCAGAACGGAAAGTATCGGGTCGATTGGCGTCCACCCTGTGCCCATGATAATCAGCGCCGCCACGATGGCGCCCACAGAGCCAAGCAAATCGCCCAGCACGTGCAGCGCCGCGGCGCGTACGTTAAGGTTCTTTTCGCTGCTGCCCCGATGCAAAATCCAGAATGCCAGAAGATTCGCCAGTAAACCGGCAATCGCGATGACCATCATAGTCGCGCCCGCGACGGGCTGCGGGTGTCTGAAACGCTGGAACGCCTCCCAGACAATCAGGATAGTAATCACCACCAGCGCAATAGCATTCACAAACGCCGCAAGCGTGGTCAGCCTGAGCCAGCCAAACGTATGGCGCGTGTTGGCAGGGCGGCGGGCAAACTGAACGGCCAGCAGGGCAAAGAGCAGGGCAGCAGCGTCGGTGAGCATATGCCCGGCATCGGCCAGCAGCGCCAGGGAACCGGAAACCAGCCCGCCAATAACTTCTATGACCATAAACGTCGCGGTGACGCCAAAAGCCAGCAACAGCCGTTTGGCGTTATCGTCACCGGCGGTATGGGAATGTGAGTGCGCCATGGGATCGTTCCTGATACGTTGGGATAAGTAAGTGTCGATTTTTTAATATTTTTCACAAAAAAGAAAGGAGAGCCAAAGCTCTCCTTTCATATTCACGTTTACCTAAGGATTACTGGGTTGTACCGTCGGTTTTAGTGTCGGCGTCGCTACCCACTTTGTCATTCGGGTTTGGACATTTGCCGTCTTTACACATTGAGTTTTTATGCACTTCATCTTTGGTCATGCCGTCGTGAGACATGGTGCCGTTTTGATGCTGCATGGTACCGTCGGTCGTGCCGGTGGTATTGGTATTCGTGTTGCCGGTGTTAATATTGCTGTTATCAACGTTGTTAGGGGCGATATTTTGCTTAGCGTCCGGGGCAACCTGACCTGCCGCGGCGGCTGCGTTTGCATCGCCATTGCTGTCAGATGAGCCCGTCTCGGCCGCAAGGGCGCTGGCGCTAGCCATTGAGAGAGTAGCCGTCAGGAAAAGTGTAGCCAGTTTCGTCATTTTCATGATGTTGCTCCTGTTTTTGGTCGTTATGCTGAATAACATTTCCAACTTGTGCATCACGTTGTGTGGCGAAAGATTCCACTAACCGAACTTATGGCGATATGGAATCGCGTTTAAGCAAACAAATTTAGTTGTTACAGTTAAAAAGTTTAGGTCAGATCTCATTTTTCGCTATTTTGTGGCGTTTTTTTGGCTCATTCCAGGAATTATCTGCCTGAAGTGTAAAAGCCCGTTTACACTTCCCGGTCGACGAGATAGATTGAAAGGATTGCATTCCTTACAAAAGATATGGCAGAGCTGGAAAAGAGATGAACTATCAGAACGACGATTTACGCATTAAAGAGATCAATGAGTTATTACCGCCTGTAGCACTCCTTGAAAAATTCCCCGCCACGGAAAATGCCGCCAACACGGTGTCCCATGCGCGCAAAGCGATCCACAAGATCCTGAAAGGTAATGACGATCGTCTGTTAGTGGTGATTGGTCCGTGCTCTATTCACGATCCAGCAGCCGCCAAAGAGTATGCCGCACGTTTGAAAACTCTGCGTGAAGAGCTGAAGGACGAGCTGGAAATCGTCATGCGCGTCTACTTTGAAAAACCGCGCACCACCGTGGGCTGGAAAGGGCTGATTAACGATCCGCATATGGACAACAGCTTCCAGATTAACGACGGCCTTCGCATTGCCCGTAAGCTGCTGCTGGAGATCAACGACAGCGGTCTGCCCGCTGCCGGCGAATTCCTCGATATGATTACGCCACAATACCTGGCGGACCTGATGAGCTGGGGCGCAATTGGCGCACGTACCACCGAATCTCAGGTTCACCGCGAGCTGGCCTCTGGCCTCTCTTGCCCGGTTGGGTTTAAAAACGGCACCGACGGCACCATCAAAGTGGCTATCGACGCCATCAACGCTGCGGGTGCGCCACACTGTTTCCTGTCAGTGACCAAATGGGGCCACTCCGCCATCGTGAACACCAGCGGTAACGGTGACTGCCATATCATTCTGCGCGGCGGTAAAGAGCCGAACTACAGTGCAAAACACGTGGCAGAGGTGAAAGCCGGTCTGGAAAAAGCCGGCCTGGCACCGCAGGTAATGATCGATTTCAGCCACGCCAACTCCAGCAAGCAGTTTAAAAAGCAGATGGACGTCGGGGCCGACGTTTGTCAGCAGATTGCCAACGGTGAACACGCGGTGATTGGGGTGATGATTGAGAGCCATCTGGTCGAAGGTAATCAGAACCTGGAAGGCAGCGAGCCGCTGGTTTACGGCAAGAGCGTAACGGATGCCTGCATTGGCTGGGAAGACACCGACGCGCTTCTGCGCCAGCTGGCGAATGCGGTAAAAGCCCGCCGCGGCTGAGTCATGCAGGGCAAATAAAAAAGCGTGGATTGCTCCACGCTTTTTTTATGGCTTGCGAAACTTACTTCGCTTTACCCTGGTTCGCTACGGCCGCCGCTTTTGCCGCGATCTCGTCAGCGTTGCCCAGATAGTAGTGTTTGACAGGTTTGAAGTTTTCATCGAATTCATACACCAGCGGTACGCCCGTTGGGATATTCAGTTCGAGGATCTCATCTTCACCCATATCGTCCAGGTATTTCACCAGCGCACGCAGGGAGTTACCGTGAGCGGCGATGATCACGCGCTCGCCGCTTTTCAGGCGTGGCAGGATGGTTTCGTTCCAGTAAGGCACAACGCGATCGATGGTCAGCGCCAGGCTTTCAGTCTGCGGCAGTTCTGCATCGGTCAGTTTTGCGTAGCGTGGGTCATGGCCCGGGTAGCGCTCGTCATCTTTGCTCAGCTCTGGTGGCGTGACCGCGAAGCCGCGACGCCACTGCTTAACCTGCTCGTCACCGTATTTTTCAGCGGTTTCCGCTTTGTTCAGGCCCTGCAGCGCACCGTAGTGACGTTCGTTCAGTTTCCAGGATTTCTCAACCGGCAGCCAGGCCTGATCCAGTTCGTCCAGCACGTTCCACAGGGTATGGATGGCACGTTTCAGCACAGAGGTGTAAGCAAAATCAAAGCTGAAGCCTTCTTCCTTCAGCAGTTTACCTGCTGCTTTTGCTTCGCTTACGCCTTTCTCGGACAGATCAACGTCGTACCAACCGGTGAAGCGGTTTTCGTTGTTCCACTGGCTTTCGCCGTGGCGTACCAGGACCAGCTTAGTTATAGCCATCTCTTACTCCTCATAAGCTTTATTGAATGATAACAATTCTCATTATATTGCTGTGACCGTGCCAGCAGCAACGCTTAACCCTAACCATAGCGAAAATAGTCTCCGAGTGTAAGATGCTTGTGAATCCTGGGTTATGATTTTGTCTGCGATCGGCGCTATTTTCAGCATTGTGGCGTAAAAAAACCCTCCGTCAGGAGGGTTGAGTATCAGTGCGGGATAAAATGATAAACCGTCACGCTGACGTACTCTTCACCCGGACGCAGCACGCAGTCTGGCTGCGGCCATTCCGGGTGGTTAGGGCTGTCGGGCAAGTATTCACTTTCCAGCGCCACGCCCTGCCAGTTACGGTATTCATCTCCCTCGCGCGCCGCAGTACCGTTGAGGTAATTGCCCGAATAAAACTGCAGGGCCGGGGCGGTGGTGTAGACCGTCATCTGCAGTTTCTCATCGGTTGACCACAGCTGTGCGGCAGGCTGGCGCGCATCGCCTTTCGCCTGGAGCAGGAAGGCGTGGTCGTAGCCATTCACCTTACGCTGGTCGTCATCGCTCAGGAAATCCTGGCCGATAGGCTTAGCCGTGCGGAAATCGAAGCTGTTGCCGCTTACGGCTTTTAGCCCCTGATACGGGATGCCCATCTCATCTACCGGCAGGTATTCATCGGCCAGTATCTGCAGCTTGTGCTGACGCACGTCGCTGGTGTTGCCGTCCAGGTTGAAGTAGGCATGGTTGGTGAGATTCACCGGACAAGGTTGATCCACCGTCGCGCGATACTCAATGGCAATGCGGTTATCGTCGGTCAGGGTAAAGCGTGCCGAGGCAGAGAGCGCGCCCGGGAAACCCTGGTCGCCATCGGGCGAATCCAGCGAAAACAATACTTCCCCGTCGTTCTGCTGAACGATTTTCCAGCGGCGTTTATCGAAGCCTTCCGGTCCACCGTGCAGCTGATTGTCACCCTGGCTTGGCAGGAGGGCATACCCGACGCCGTCGAGTTCGAAACGGCTCTGCGCAATGCGGTTGGCATAACGGCCCACCGACGCGCCAAGGTAGGCCGTCTGGGTAACATACTGTTCCGGTGATGCGCAGCCGAGCAGTGTTTCGCGCACGCTGCCATCCGGCATCGGCACGCGGGCGGAGAGCAGGGTGGCACCCCAGTCCATCAGCGTCACCACCATCCCTGCTTCATTGCGCAGAGTTAACAGGCGATACGGCAGTCCATCCGGTGCGAGGTTTGGCGTCTCTTTTAGCACTGTCCGGCTCCTTGTGAGGCTTTACAGACATAGAACGTCTCTTTGATGCCCGTTTTGGCTTCGTACTGCTTCGCCACGGCATCCTGGACCACAGGCACCAGGTCTTCAGGGATCAGCGCCACGATACAGCCACCAAAACCGCCACCGGTCATGCGCACGCCACCGTTATCGCCGATAGCCGCTTTAACAATCTCGACCAGGGTGTCGATCTGCGGAACGGTGATTTCGAAATCATCGCGCATGGAGGCGTGAGATTCAGCCATCAGCTCACCCATGCGTTTGAGGTCACCTTTTTCGAGCGCGGAGGCGGCTTCAACGGTACGCGCGTTTTCCGTCAGGACGTGACGCACGCGTTTTGCCACGGTCGGGTCCAGCTCGTGCGCCACCTTATTGAACTCGTCGAGTGTGACATCGCGCAGCGCGGGCTGCTGGAAGAAGCGGGCCCCGGTTTCGCACTGCTCGCGGCGGGTGTTGTACTCGCTGCCCACCAGGGTACGTTTGAAATTACTGTTAATAATCACCACCGCAGCGCCCTTCGGCAGCGGTACGGCTTTGGTGCCGAGAGAGCGGCAGTCAATCAGCAGGGCATGCTCTTTTTTGCCCAGCGCGGAGATAAGCTGATCCATAATGCCGCAGTTACAGCCCACAAACTGGTTTTCTGCTTCCTGGCCGTTCAGGGCAATTTGCGCCCCGTCCAGCGGCAGATGGTAAAGCTGCTGGAACACGGTACCGACCGCCACTTCCAGCGAGGCCGACGAGCTTAAGCCCGCCCCCTGAGGAACGTTGCCGCTGATGACTAAATCTGCGCCGCCAAAATTTTTGTTACGCTGCTGCAGATGCTTCACCACACCGCGCACATAGTTCGACCACTGTTGTGTGTCGTGGGTCACGACAGGGGCATCGAGAGAAAACTCGTCGATCTCATTGTCGTAGTCTGCCGCGATCACGCGCACGGTGCGGTCGTCGCGCGTGGCGCAGCTGATCACCGTCTGGTAGTCGATGGCACAGGGCAGAACAAAACCGTCGTTATAATCGGTATGCTCCCCGATAAGGTTCACGCGCCCGGGGGCCTGGATAACGTGGGTGGCAGGGTAGCCAAATTTTTCAGCAAACAGGGACTGTGTTTTATCTTTCAGACTCATTTATTCGACTCCTGATTCGCGGTAGTGGACATCGCTCACGGCACGCAGACGCTCTGCCGCTTGTTCTGCCGTCAGGTCGCGCTGGGTTTCCGCCAGCATTTCGTAGCCCACCATAAATTTACGCACCGTCGCGGAACGCAGCAGCGGCGGATAGAAATGGGCATGCAGCTGCCAGTGTGCATTCTCTTCACCGTTGAACGGCGCCCCGTGCCAGCCCATGGAGTACGGGAAGGAGCACTGGAAGAGATTGTCGTAACGGCTGGTCAGCTTCTTCAGCGCCAGAGCAAGGTCATCGCGCTGGGCATCGCTGAGATCGGTGATGCGCTGAACGTGCGCTTTTGGCAGCAGCAGCGTTTCAAACGGCCACGCCGCCCAGTAGGGCACTACCGCCAGCCAGTGTTCGGTTTCGACCACGGTACGGCTGCCGTCGGCCAGCTCGCGCTGGGTATAGTCCACCAGCATCGGCGAGCCGTTTTCGGCAAAATAGGCTTTTTGCAGGCGATCTTCGCGCTCGGCTTCATTCGGCAGGAAGCTGTTCGCCCAGACCTGGCCGTGCGGATGCGGGTTGGAGCAGCCCATGGCCGCGCCTTTATTTTCAAACACCTGCACCCACGGGTAGGTTTGGCCCAGCTCTGCCGTCTGCGCTTGCCAGGTGCTGACCACCTCTTTAAGCGCCTCCACGCTCAGCTCCGGCAGCGTTTTGCTGTGATCCGGCGAGAAACAGATCACGCGGCTGGTTCCGCGGGCGCTTTCGCAGCGCATCAGCGGATCGTGGCTTTCCGGCGCATCCGGCGTGTCGGTCATCAGCGCGGCAAAATCGTTGGTAAAGACGAAGGTGCCTTTATAGTCCGGGTTTTTGTCACCGGTCACGCGCGTATTGCCCGGACAGAGGAAACAGTCCGGGTCGTGCTGGGGCAGCGTCTGTTTTGCAGGCGTCTCTTGCGCCCCCTGCCAGGGGCGCTTGGCGCGATGCGGAGAGACCAAAATCCATTGCCCGCTGAGCGGGTTAAAACGACGATGCGGGTGATCGACGGGGTTGAATTGCGTCATGACAAATCCTTAGTCCGGATAGCCTTGCGGGTGGCGTGACTGCCAGTGCCAGGTATCTTGTGCCATTTCATCGAGCGTGCGGGTGACACGCCAGTTAAGCTCTTTATCGGCTTTGGTGGCATCTGCCCAGTAAGCGGGAAGGTCGCCGTCGCGGCGTGGGGCAAAGTGGTAATTCACCGGCTTCCCGCAGGCTTTGCTGAAGGCATTGACCACGTCGAGCACGCTGCTGCCGACCCCGGCACCGAGGTTATAAATATGCACGCCCGCTTTGCCAGCCAGCTGCTGCATGGCCGCCACGTGGCCGTCGGCCAGGTCCATCACGTGGATATAGTCGCGCACGCCGGTACCGTCTTCGGTTGGATAGTCGTTGCCAAAAATGGCCAGCGATTCGCGACGGCCAACGGCAACCTGGGCGATGTACGGCATCAGGTTATTGGGAATACCCTGCGGATCTTCGCCCATATCGCCTGATGGATGCGCGCCGACCGGGTTGAAATAGCGCAGCAGCGCAATGCTCCACTCCGGCTGTGCTTTCTGTAAATCAGTCAGGATCTGCTCGACCATCAGCTTGCTTTTGCCATACGGGCTTTGCGGCGTGCCGGTCGGGAAGCTTTCAACGTAAGGGATTTTGGGCTGATCGCCGTAGACGGTCGCGGATGAGCTGAAGATGAAGTTTTTAACGTTCGCCGCGCGCATCGCCGAGATTAACCGCAGCGTGCCGTTGACGTTATTGTCGTAATACTCCAGCGGTTTTGCCACCGATTCGCCAACCGCTTTCAGGCCAGCGAAGTGGATCACGGTTTCAATCGCGTGATCGTGAAGGATCTCGGTCATCAACGCTTCGTTGCGGATGTCGCCTTCCACGAAAGTGGGCTGTTTACCGCCAAGACGTTCAATCACAGGCAGCACGCTGCGCTTACTATTGCACAGGTTATCGAGGATGATGACATCATGACCGTTTTGCAGCAGCTGCACGCAGGTATGACTTCCTATGTAACCGCTACCACCTGTTACCAGAACTCGCATATTTCGCTCCATTGGGCTTATGGTATGAATTAACCATAGCATAACAGAGACGACAAAAGTGTGACATGGGATAAAATAGTGGAATCGCTTACACTGGTTTTCACGCACCTGTTCGGGGGGCCAGAGGGCATTATAGATCAAAGAGATAGATTTAGTGCTGCAGGTAGTCTGAAAAGAGGAGGGCACCGCCCTCCGGGGTCAGTCGATTTTGCTGAGAAGGTAACGGTAGCACTCGCCGTCTGGCACAAATTCCAGCCGATGGGTGATGCAGGCGGGGGCGTCTTCCGCATGGTGGGAGACAAACAGCAGCTGCGTCTCGCCTTCGCTAATCAGCACATCCACAAAGCGGCGGATCAGCTGACGGTTGAGCGGGTCCAGCCCCTGCAACGGCTCGTCGAGGATCAGCAGCGTCGGGTGTTTTACCAGCGCGCGAACGATCAGCGCCAGCCGTTGCTGGCCCCACGAGAGGCTGTGAAAAGGGGCATCCGCCACGCGGTTATCCATCCCCAGAATATCCAGCCACTGCTGCGCCAGCTTGTGCTGTTTATCCGACACCGCCTGATAAATGCCGATGGAGTCAAAAAAGCCCGAGAGGATCACGTTGCGCACCGTCGTGCTGACGCGATAATCCAGATGCAGGCTGCTGCTGACGTAGCCAATATGCTTTTTGATATCCCAGATGGTTTCGCCGCTGCCGCGACGGCGGCCAAACAGCGTAAGATCGTTACTGTAGCCCTGCGGATGATCGCCGGTAATCAGGCTTAACAGCGTGGATTTCCCCGCGCCGTTAGGGCCAACAACCTGCCAGTGCTCACCGGGGTTTACCGTCCAGCTCAGATGATTAAGGATAGGGCGATCGTCGTACGACACCACACCGTCGCGCAGTACAATGCGCGGCTGGTGGGGGTCCAAATCGTGGCGCGCGGAAAGGGTATCCGGTTCCGGAAGCGCAATACCGTCCAGTTTCTCGCTGTGGGCCAGCTGAGCAATCAGCGCCTGTTTGAGCAGGGCGGATTTCTCACCGGTTTCGGTCAGGTTACAGTCGGCCAGCACGCCTGCGTTTTGCACAAAATCCGGGATCTCATCGAAGCGGTTCAGCACCAGCACGAGCGTGTAACCCTGCTGATTGAGCCTCTCCAGCAGGGTCGCCAGCTGGGCGCGGGACTGCACGTCCAGCCCGTCAAACGGCTCGTCGAGGATCAGCAGGTCCGGCTCGCTCATCAGTGCCTGGCACAACAGCGTTTTGCGCGTCTCGCCGGTAGAAAGGTATTTAAAGCGGCGCCCGAGAAGGGCGGTGATGCCAAACTGCTCCGCCAGGTGCCTGCAGCGCGCGTCGTCTTTGACCGCATCCTGAATGATCTCCCCCGTGGTGCGGCCAGTATCTTCTTCTCCGGGGCTAAGCAGATCGGTGTTGTTGCGCTGCCACTCATCGCTGACCAGCTTTTGCAACTGTTCGAACGAGAGGCGCGTCAGGCGGGTAAAGGTACAGCGGCGTTCACCCTTGAGCTGTGTAAGCTCTCCGGCCAGCGCGCGGGCAAGAGCCGATTTTCCGCTGCCGTTTGTGCCGACAAACGCCCAGCTCTCACCGGCACGCAGCGTTAAATCAGGAAGCGACAGCGTTCGGGTATCGCTAAGACGAAACGTGCCTTGCGAAATATGCAATGATGACATGATTTATCCCATTTTTTGCAGCAATATATGTCAGGGATACCCACTGTCGGCACGATTGTCAATGCGCTTAGCATAATGTGGCGATAATCACCCGGTCCGCGTTGAAATATGCGGTGACTTCAGCACCTTCCTCCAGATCCGCCGCGTCGTGCAGTGGGACCGTGGCGCAAAGCATCTGCCCGTCGGGCAACGTCATCAGCACTTCGCACTGCTCCGCGCCGCGTTCAATATGGCTAATGGTGCCCTGCAGCTGGTTATCCGCCTCTTTAGCCTGCTCCGGCTGGCGGGTCATGCTCACCCAGGGGGCTTTGAGTAACACCAGCACCTCTTTGCCTTCTTCCAGCCCCAGGCGCTGGCCGCTTTGCGCGGTGATGGCGGCCTTAATGCGGGTGGTGCCGTCGGCAAGCAGGATCTCAATTTGTTGCTGAACCTGCGAATTATCACGCGCCGTGACCGTGCCGAACCACTGATTGCGGGCGCTGGTTTGCAGCGAAAAGCGCGAAATAGCTCCCAGCAGGCTATCCAGCGGAACGTTGTCGTCATCGCTCAGCACGTCAAACGCTTTCTGCTGGATTTGGGCCAGCAGATCGTAAAGCTGGATCAGGCGTTGCCCGTAGCGGGTAAGCACCGCGCCGCCACCGCCTTTTCCGCCCGTCGCCCGGTCAACCAGCGTTTGCTCGCTCAGGGTGTTCATCTCGTTGATGGCGTCCCAGGCGCTTTTGTAGCTGATGCCTGCGTTTTTCGCCCCCTGGCTAATTGAACCAGTCTGTTCTATTTGTTTAAGCAGGGCGATGCGTCGCGGATCGGCGAAAAGCTTCTGCTGAAGACGGAGAGTGAGGAGAATTTCGGCCTGCATAACAATGTCCTGGCAAAAAGGGTATTGTGACCCAAATGGCGCAGCGCGCAAAGCGCACCGCACAAAAGGGGATGTTTTTCTTATCGTTCAGGGTAGAATAAAGCGATTCACACAATCTGGAGAAAACCATGTTAGAGTTGTTGAAGAGTCTGGTATTCGCCGTGATCATGGTACCAGTAGTGATGGCTATCATCCTCGGTGCCATCTACGGCCTGGGTGAAGTGTTCAACGTCTTTTCGAACATCGGTCACAGAGACCAGCCTAAAAAGCAGCAATAATTCCCCTCAGAACGCCCGGCCAGCCCGGGCGTTTTGCTCTCAAGTTTTTCCCCTTTCCGCCGATAGTTATTTCTGCAGTAGCCGGGTTTACTCATTAATCGGTACGATTTAACGCTAGGATATCCCTGCGGTTATCGTTATATTTATATGTATATAACGAAATGCACAGGAGCTACAAATGGCAGGTACATGGGTACGCCTTTTCGCAGGGGCAACGCTGACGCTTTCTCTGGCCGGACACGCGCTGGCTGACGAGGGTAAAATCACGATTTTTGCGGCTGCATCGCTCACCAATGCTATGCAGGATATCGCGACCGCATATAAGAAAGAGAAAAACGTTGATGTGGTCTCCTCGTTTGCCTCGTCGTCCACCCTTGCCCGTCAGATTGAAGCGGGTGCGCCTGCGGATCTGTTTATCTCCGCCGACCAGAAGTGGATGGATTATGTGGTAGAGAAAAAATCCGTTGATACCGCCACCCGCGAAACGCTGCTGGGCAACAGCCTGGTGGTAGTGGCACCGAAAGACAGCGCGCAGGGCGACATTAACATCAGCAAAGAGACCCCGTGGATACGCCTGCTGAACGGTGGTCGACTGGCCGTTGGCGATCCGGCACATGTCCCGGCCGGGATTTATGCTAAAGAGGCGCTGCAGAAGCTGGGCGCGTGGGCGTCACTGTCGCCGAATCTGGCCCCGGCTGAAGATGTCCGCGGCGCGCTGGCGCTGGTTGAGCGCAACGAAGCGCCACTGGGCATCGTCTACGGCTCTGATGCCGTCGCCAGCAAAGGGGTAAAAGTTGTTGGCACCTTCCCGGAAGACTCGCACAAGAAAGTGGAATACCCTGTTGCGATTGTTGACGGGCACAAAAATGCGGCGGTAACGGCCTTTTATGATTACCTGAAGGGGCCGGAAGCGTCAGCCATCTTTAAACGTTACGGATTTACGACTCACGAATGATGTTGACCGATCCTGAATGGCAGGCCGTGCTGCTGAGCCTTAAAGTCTCCTCCCTGGCAGTTGTACTGAGTTTACCCTTCGGGATCTTCTTTGCCTGGCTACTGGTTCGCTGCCGGTTCCCAGGCAAAGCCCTGCTCGACAGCGTGCTTCATCTCCCGCTTGTTTTACCGCCCGTGGTCGTTGGCTATTTGCTACTGATCTCGATGGGGCGACGCGGTTTTATCGGCGAACGGCTGTACGACTGGTTCGGCCTGACGTTTGCCTTCAGCTGGCGCGGGGCCGTGCTGGCGGCAGCGGTGATGTCATTCCCGCTGATGGTCAGGGCCATTCGCCTGGCGCTGGAAGGCGTTGATATCAAACTGGAACAGGCTGCCCGCACCCTGGGCGCGGGGCGCTGGCGGGTCTTTTTCACCATCACGCTGCCGCTTACCCTGCCGGGCATTATTGTTGGCACCGTGCTGGCCTTCGCGCGATCGCTCGGCGAATTTGGTGCCACCATTACCTTTGTCTCGAATATTCCTGGCGAGACGCGGACCCTCCCGTCGGCGATGTACACCCTCATTCAAACTCCTGGCGGGGAAGGCGCGGCGGCGCGGCTGTGTATTATCGCCATTGTGCTGGCGCTGGCGTCGCTGCTGGTGTCTGAGTGGCTGGCGCGCCTTAGCCGTGAGCGGATGGGGAAATAATCATGCTGGAACTTCATTTTACCCAGACGCTGGGAAGCCACTGCCTCACGCTCAACGAAACGCTGCCCGCGAGCGGCATCACCGCCATTTTTGGCGTGTCGGGCGCCGGGAAAACCTCGCTCATCAATGCCATTAGCGGCCTGACGCGCCCGCAGTCCGGGCGCATCGTGCTGAATAACCGCGTCTTAAATGACGTGGAAAACAAGATTTACCTGGCACCCGAAAAGCGGCGGATCGGCTACGTGTTCCAGGACGCGCGGTTGTTCCCGCACTACAGCGTGCGCGGTAATCTGCGCTACGGCATGGCGAAAAGCATGTCCGGGCAGTTTGATAAGCTGGTGGCGCTGCTGGGGATTGAACCGCTTCTCGACCGGCTGCCGTCGGCGCTTTCAGGCGGGGAGAAACAGCGCGTGGCGATTGGCCGTGCATTGCTGACCGCGCCGGAGCTGCTGCTGCTCGACGAGCCGCTGGCTTCGCTGGACATTCCGCGCAAACGTGAACTGCTGCCGTATCTCCAGCGTCTGGCGCGCGAAATCAATATTCCGATGCTGTACGTCAGCCATTCGCTGGATGAGATCCTGCATCTGGCAGATAACGTGCTGGTGCTGGAAGACGGCAGCGTCAAGGCGTTTGGCAATCTGGAGGCGGTTTGGGGCAGCAGCGTGATGCACCCGTGGCTACCCAAAGAGCAGCAGAGCAGCATTCTCAAGGTCAACGTGCTTGAGCACCATCCGCACTATGCCATGACCGCGCTCGCGCTGGGTGACCAGCATCTGTGGGTCAACAGGATCGATAAACCGTTGCAGTCTGCGCTGCGTATTCGTATACAGGCCTCGGACGTCTCGTTAGTGCTGCAGCCGCCGCTACAAACCAGCATCCGCAATATTTTGCGTGCGAAGGTGGCAGAGTGTTTAGACGATAACGGGCAGGTCGAGGTGAAGCTCGAGGTGGGCAGCAAGACGCTCTGGGCGCGCATCAGTCCGTGGGCCAGGGATGAGCTCGGCATCAAACCCGGCCTGTGGCTCTACGCGCAAATCAAGAGCGTCTCGATCACCACCTGATTACAGCAGGTGGGTATAAATATATTGCGCGATGCTGTCGACGGTGTTGTCCCCAATCACCACGTTAGCACGCGCTTTTACCGCGTCATCGGCATTGCCCATTGCCACGCCCGTACCGGCAGCTTCCAGCATGCTGATGTCGTTGTAGTTGTCGCCAAACGCAATCACGTCCTGCATTGACCCGCCCTGAGATTCGACGTACTGCGTCAGGCGCTTGCCTTTGCTGTTGCCTTTACGCGCAATGTCCACCTGGTCATGCCAGGACCACTCGCACTCCAGCCCCAGGGTCTGCTCTACGCGGCTGGCGAAGGCGTTCAGTTTGCCGGTGTCTTCATCCGTCAGGGCAAATTTCCAGATTGCGTTAACCTCCTGAGCCGCCTGACGCAGAGAAGAGACCTGCGTAAAGACCGGGCGCTGCGCTTCCGGCAGCGACAAAGCCCACTTGCTGGTGCGGATCACGTGGCCGGTGGCGCGCTCGTACATCATGGACTCGTCCACGTACATCAGGCCGTGTACGTCGTGCTCATCCAGCAGGTCAATGAGTTGCAGCGCGCGATCGACAGGAAGCGGATCGGATTCCAGGACCTTTTTTGCCTGATAATCATACAAATAAGTGCCATTACAACAAATTGCAGGTGTATCTAAGCCCAGTGCCTGATAAAAAGGATGGATGGCAACGTGATGTCGACCCGTTACGATCAGGAGTTGATAACCCACTTCCTGCGCGCGCTTGAGCGCGTCGACAGAAGAGGGGAGCAGGGTTTTCTGAGGAGTAAGCAGTGTTCCGTCTAAATCCAGTGCAATCACACGCGAGGTCATTTGTTCTTCCGGGTTAATGTTGAATTTAAGGTCTCAGGGGATGGTACACCGAGAGCAGATCGCTGCAAAATTCCGGACTACAATTCAGCATTCGCCGTTAAAAATAATCACTTTCACGCGCAGTGAGGAAAGGAGTATTCATGAAACAAACCGTTTATACCGCCAGTCCTGAAAGTCAGCAGATCCACGTCTGGAGTTTGAATGCCGAAGGTTCGCTCACGTTGGTGCAGGTTGTTGATGTCCCGGGACAGGTCCAGCCGATGGTTGTCAGCCCGGATAAACGTTTTCTCTACGTTGGCGTGCGCCCGGAGTTTCGCGTGCTGGCGTACCGCATTTCGCCAGATGACGGCGCCCTGACCTATACCGCCGAAGCACCGCTGCCGGGAAGCCCTACACACATCTCAACCGATCGTAAAGGCAACTTTATCTTCAGCGGTTCGTATAACGCCGGCTGCGTAAGCGTGACGCGTCTTCAGGACGGCATTCCGGTTGAAACGGTGGACGTGGTGGAAGGGCTGGAAGGTTGCCACTCGGCCAATATCTCGCCGGACAACCGCACCCTGTGGGTGCCTGCGCTGAAGCAGGATCGCATCTGCCTGTTTACCCTGAGCGACGATGGTCACCTGGTGGCGCAAACCCCCGCCGAGGTCACCACCGTTGAGGGCGCGGGCCCGCGTCACATGGTCTTCCACCCGAACCAGCAGTATGCGTATGTGGTGAATGAGCTGAACAGTTCCGTGGACGTGTGGGAACTGAGCGATCCGAACGGTCAGATTGAGTGCGTACAGACGCTGGATATGATGCCGTCTGACTTCGCCGATACCCGCTGGGCGGCGGACATACACATCACTCCGGACGGACGCCATCTGTATACCTGCGACCGTACCTCGAGCCTGATCACCGTGTTCAGCGTCTCCGAAGACGGCAGCATCCTTTCTCTTGAAGGCTTCCAGCCAACGGAAACCCAGCCGCGCGGCTTTAATGTCGACCACAGTGGTCGGTTCCTGATTGCCGCAGGGCAGAAATCGCACCATATTGCGGTGTATGAAATCAAAGGCGTGCAGGGACTGCTGGAAGAAAAAGGGCGCTATGCCGTCGGCCAGGGGCCAATGTGGGTGGTCGTTAACGCGCACTGACGGTCATAAAACAAAAAACCTCGCAAATGCGAGGTTTTTTTATGTCTGGAATCAGACTTATTGCTTCGGCTCTGCAACCACTTTGCTACCCAATCCGCGGTTGTTGTATTCCCACATGCGGTTGAAGTTTGCGTCGTTCAGGTTGCGCTGCACGTTGCCTTTATCATCCACGGTACCGGTATTGCCGGAGAAGGGTCGTTTAGAGATGGCTGCATCGGCCCAGGGTTTCGCCACGTTGAAGCCTTCGCCGATCACGCTGTCGCGGATCACGACCTGGCCGTTGGTGGCCGCGTCGACATCCAGAGAGCGGCCCAGCTGTGCCACACCGTCACCGGAGGCGTTGAAACGGCTGTTTACCGCCAGGAAACCGTAGAACAGGTTGGACTGTGTCGCCGGCGCAAACACGTAGCCTTCCTGCTGGGTACGGGAATTCACCACGCGGAAGTCGGTGTTATCGAAGACCACCGCACCGCGACCGGACACCAGATCGACATCGCCTTCAACGTAGCTATTGGTCACCAGCGTGCGCGTCAGACGGTTATTCTGCAGGGTGTTCTGCACGCCGCTGTTGGTCACGAAGAAGGTGTTCTGACGGCCCAGAATATTCACGTTGTTGATCTGCACCTTGTCGCCATCGCTGCGCAGCGCCACGGCCTGATGGTTGCCCGCATCCACGCTGTCGCCCAGGGTGTTCTGAATGGTCAGGTTTTGCAGCTGCAGACCGTTGTTCTGTGACCAGACAACGGCGGAGCACATCACGCCCACGGTTGCGGTGCGTTTGCTCTGGCAGTTATCAAACATGTACCACGCAGGTTTGCCCGGCATGTATTTTCCGGCCGGGTTCACCAGATGACGCCAGGTGGTGGTGTCGATTTCAGAATCAATCGCCAGACCAATTTTCACATCAATGGCTTTTTCGCCCAGACCATACAGCGTCACGCTGCCCGGTGCGGCGGGTACGTAAAC
This sequence comes from Enterobacter sp. 2VL, assembly GCF_005503595.1. NCBI lineage: Bacteria > Pseudomonadati > Pseudomonadota > Gammaproteobacteria > Enterobacterales > Enterobacteriaceae > Enterobacter > Enterobacter sp. 2VL. The sequence goes on along the minus strand of NZ_SCNE01000002.1, from coordinate 324,653 downwards.
GGTACCTTCGTATTCACCCGGCATGATCGCGATGTACTGACGCGACGCGCTGTGTTTGGTGATCGCCGCATCGACTGCAGCCTGAATGGAGGTGTGCGTCACGCCCTGCGCACCTGCCGGGCCGACCACGAAATCGGGCTGCTTAGGCAGATTAATGGAAGACGGAGTCCAGGGGGCGGCATTCGGATCCATTGCCGTGAAGTAGCGCGCCTGGCTGAAGTTTTTCGCTTCATCCGCAGAGAGGATTGGGCGGGAGGCGGTTCCCGGCGCAACCTGCTCAGAAGGCTGTTGGTCCGGTGGTGTTGAACTGCATGCGGATAACGTCACGCCAAATGCGAGTGCCAGCGCCAGACGGGAAATCCTGGAAATGTTCAAGGTAAAGCTCCTGGGTATGCAAGTCTTAACGGGATAGACGAAATAGCCTGCTTTTTTATACTAAGTTGAGCGAAACGGGAAGATAAAAACGGTAAAAGTTGCATTTTTCCACCGGGCGAGGCGGGGAAGTCGTCACAAATAGATAACATTTTCCCCGAAGTCGGTTGACAGTCGCCGCCAGATGAAAATAAATGTCTATACAACCCATGACAAGCGGAAGCCCCATGCAGCAGATTCATCCTGACGATGTGATTTGGCGTAATGCGCGCCTGGCAACAATGGATCCTGACCATCCCGCCCCCTATGGCCTTATCGACAACAGCGCGCTGGTGGTTCGCGAAGACACGCTCCTGGCGGTCATTCCTGATGAGGATGTTCCTGCCGACCACCCTGGCTGCATCGATCTTGAAGGGCGTCTCGTAACGCCCGGCCTGATCGACTGCCACACCCATCTGGTGTTTGGCGGCGACCGCGCGGCGGAGTGGGAGCAGCGCCTGAACGGCGTGGCATACCAGACGATTGCCGCCCAGGGCGGGGGAATAAACGCCACCGTCACGGCCACACGCGGCAGCTCGCAGGAAACCTTACTGCAGCTGGCCCAACAGCGCTTGCAGCGTTTGATGCGCGAAGGCGTGACAACTCTTGAAATCAAGTCAGGATATGGACTCAACGCCGACGCCGAAGAGAAGATGCTGCAGGTGGCGCGCCAGCTTGCCCGTGACAATCCGGTTGAGATCGGGTCGACGCTGCTGGCCGCCCACGCGGTACCGGCGGAGTTTCGCGGCGACCCGGACGCTTACCTGACGCTGGTCTGCGAGCACATCATGCCCGACCTGTGGCAAAAAGGGCTGTTCGAAGCGGTGGATGTATTCTGTGAGAACGTCGGGTTTACGCCCGCGCAGACCGAACGCCTGTTTCAGGCGGCCACGGCGCTGGGCATTCCGGTGAAAGGGCATGTCGAGCAGCTCTCGAATCTCGGCGGCGCGGCGCTGGTCAGCCGCTATCACGGGCTCTCCGCCGATCATATTGAGTATCTGGATGAAGAGGGTGTGCAGGCGATGGCACACAGCGGCACGGTGGCGGTGCTTCTGCCCGGTGCATTCTATTTTCTCCAGGAGCGCCAGCGCCCGCCGATTGAACAGCTGCGACAGCAGGGCGTCCCGATGGCCGTCGCGACAGATTACAACCCCGGCACCAGCCCCTTTGCCAGCCTGCATCTGGCGATGAATATGGCCTGCGTTCAGTTTGGCCTGACCCCGGAAGAAGCCTGGTCCGGTGTCACCCGACATGCGGCGCGGGCGCTTGGGCGCGGAGAAACCCACGGGCAGCTTAAAGCAGGTTATGTGGCCGACTTCATCATCTGGGACGCGCGGCATCCGGTGGAGATGGTGTACGAACCGGGGCGCAACCCGCTTTATCAACGCGTATTTCGGGGGAAAGCATCATGACGCTGTGGCAGCCCGCACAAGGGCAGGTCTGGCAGGGGCGCGACGACAGCGCCGAGGCCAGCAACGCAAAACGTATTTTCCAGACCATCGATCTGAGTGAGCCGTTTACGCCGCAGGCGTCAGGTATCGCGTTGATTGGCTTTGAATGCGATGAGGGTGTCAAACGCAACCGCGGCAGGCCCGGGGCGGCGCAGGCTCCCGATGTGCTGCGTGCGGCGCTGGCCAATATGGCCAGCCATGCCGGGCATGAACGCCTTGCGGATGTGGGCAACGTTCAGGTTGAAGGCGAGGCGCTTGAAGCCGCTCAGCGGACGTTAAGCGATGTGGTAACCTTATGCCAGCAATCCGGCATGCGCACGCTGGTGTTCGGCGGTGGACACGAAACCGCGTGGGCGCACGGGCGCGGCGTGCTTGATGCGTTCCCGGACGAGCGCGTGGCGATCGTCAATCTGGACGCGCATCTTGACCTGCGCAACGCCGAGCGCGCCACCTCCGGCACGCCGTTTCGACAGCTTGCAGGCTACTGCGCCGCGCAGTCGCGGGAATTTCAGTACGCCTGTCTGGGGGTAAGCCGTGCGGCAAACACCCAGGCGCTGTGGGATGAGGCGGAACGGCTCAGGGTCACGCTGGTGGAAGATCTCTGTTTTCAGCGCGATGCGTTATCCTCGCTGGAAAAGGTGCTGGCTCAGGCCGATCGGGTCTATCTCACGATTGACCTGGATGTGCTGCCTGCCGCCGAAATGCCCGCCGTCTCGGCGCCGGCGGCGTTAGGGGTCTCCGCGCGGGATCTGATGCCCGTCATCGAACGGATCTGCCGCAGCGGAAAACTGGCGGCGGCGGACCTGGTTGAATTTAACCCGCACTACGATCGCGACGGGCAGGGCGCGCGGCTTGCCGCCCGACTGGCCTGGCAAATTGCTCACTGGTGGGCATAACACTATAAGGAATCACCATGTTTTCACGCTCATCGCAGGAACCACCCAGCCCGCCTGCCCCATTTTATGAAAAGGTGAAGCAGGCGATCAGCGAAAAAATCGCCACGGGGGTGTGGCAGCCGCACGACCGCATTCCGTCCGAGGCCGAGCTGGTGGCGCAGTTTGGCTTTAGCCGGATGACCATCAACCGTGCGTTACGCGAGCTTACCGACGAAGGGCTGCTGGTTCGTCTGCAGGGAGTCGGTACCTTTGTCGCCGAACCCAAAGGGCAGTCCGCCCTGTTTGAAATCCGCAGCATTGCAGACGAAATCGCCGCGCGTAACCACCAGCACCGCTGCGACGTGCTGGTACTGGAAGCGACGCAGGCCAGCGCGGAGCAGGCTGTGGAGCTGAACGTTAAGGAAGGTACGCGGATTTTTCACTCGGTGATGGTGCATTACGAAAATGACGTTCCGGTACAAATCGAGGACCGCTGCGTCAACGCCGAGCGCGTGCCGGAGTACCTGGAGCAGGATTACACCCAAACCACGCCGCATGCCTATCTGTCACGCGTGGCGCCCTTAACCGAGGGAGAGCACATCGTCGAGGCCGTTCGCGCCATGCCGCAGGAGTGCGAGCTGCTGCGGATTAAAGAGCAGGACCCGTGCCTGCTTATCCGGCGTCGCACCTGGTCTTCCTCGCAGATCGTTTCCCAGGCGAAGCTGCTGTTCCCGGGAAATCGCTACCGGCTGCAGGGCCACTTTATGTCATAAGCAAAAAGCGTGATAGCTAACGCAATATAACAAAATTGTATCTTTTTTGTTAAATCCAGCCTTGTGTGAACTTGTCTATACAAGTATATCTGAATACATCATCTGTCCTGTATGAGGAGCACACAATGTCGTCAGATAAATATCGCCAGCAGGATGTCCGCGCCCCGCGCGGCACCACGCTAACTGCCAGGAGCTGGCTCACCGAAGCCCCGCTGCGCATGTTGATGAATAACCTCGATCCCGAGGTGGCGGAAAATCCCCACGAGCTGGTGGTGTATGGCGGTATTGGCCGCGCCGCGCGTAACTGGGAATGCTATGACGCCATTGTGGATTCCCTGACCCATCTGGAAAGCGACGAAACCCTGCTGGTGCAGTCCGGCAAGCCGGTCGGCGTCTTTAAAACCCATAAAAACGCGCCGCGCGTGCTGATCGCCAACTCCAACCTGGTACCGCACTGGGCCACCTGGGAGCACTTTAACGAGCTGGACGCCAGAGGGCTGGCAATGTACGGCCAGATGACGGCGGGAAGCTGGATCTACATCGGCAGCCAGGGAATTGTGCAGGGCACCTACGAAACCTTCGTTGAAGCCGGTCGTCAGCACTATAACGGTTCCCTGAAAGGCCGCTGGGTTCTGACCGCCGGGCTGGGCGGCATGGGCGGCGCGCAGCCGCTGGCTGCAACCCTCGCTGGCGCATGCTCGCTCAATATTGAATGCCAGCAGAGCCGTATCGATTTTCGTCTGCGCACCCGTTACGTGGACGAGCAGGCGAACGATCTGGATGACGCGCTGGCGCGTATCCAGAAATATACCGCCGAGGGCAAAGCGGTTTCGATTGCCTTGTGTGGTAACGCGGCGGATATCCTCCCTGAACTGGTGGCGCGCGGTGTGCGTCCCGATCTGGTCACCGACCAGACCAGCGCGCACGATCCGCTGCACGGCTATCTGCCGAAAGGCTGGCGCTGGGAGGAGTATCAGCAGAAAGCCGAAACCGACCCGGAAGGCACGGCGCTGGCCGCCAAACGCTCGATGGCTGAACACGTCTCTGCCATGCTCGCGTTCAGTGAGCGCGGTATCCCGACCTTCGACTACGGCAACAACATCCGCCAGATGGCTAAAGAGATGGGCGTGGCAAACGCCTTTGACTTCCCGGGCTTTGTCCCTGCCTATATCCGCCCGCTGTTCTGTCGCGGCATCGGGCCGTTCCGCTGGGTGGCACTCTCCGGCGACCCGGAAGACATCTATAAAACCGATGCCAAAGTGAAAGCGATCGTGGCCGACGATGAACATCTGCATCGCTGGCTGGACATGGCGCGCGAGCGTATCAACTTCCAGGGCCTGCCGGCGCGCATCTGCTGGGTGGGGCTGGAATGGCGGCAAAAACTCGGTCTGGCGTTCAATGAAATGGTGCGCAGCGGGGAAGTCTCCGCGCCGATTGTCATTGGTCGTGACCATCTGGATTCTGGCTCTGTTGCCAGCCCAAACCGGGAAACCGAAGCCATGCGCGACGGGTCCGATGCGGTCTCCGACTGGCCGCTGCTCAACGCCTTACTGAATACCGCCAGCGGCGCCACCTGGGTCTCTTTACACCACGGCGGCGGCGTGGGGATGGGCTTCTCCCAGCACTCGGGCATGGTCATCGTCTGTGACGGAACGGATGAAGCCGCCGCGCGTATCGCGCGCGTCCTGCACAACGACCCGGCAACCGGCGTGATGCGTCATGCGGATGCGGGTTACGAGATTGCGATTGACTGTGCCAGAGAGCAGGGGCTCAACCTGCCGATGGTCCCTGCCACACAAGGAAAGCATTAATGAACGCCTTAACACTCACTCCTGGCTCGCTGACGCTGAAGCAACTGCGTCACGTCTGGCGTCAGCCGGTGACCCTTTCGCTTGATGAAAATGCCCACGCGGCAATTAACGACAGCGTGGCCTGCGTCGAGGCCATCGTGGCCGAAGGGCGCACCGCCTACGGTATCAATACCGGTTTTGGCCTCCTGGCCCAGACCCGCATCGCAACGCATGACCTTGAAAATTTACAGCGTTCGCTGGTGCTTTCCCATGCAGCAGGCGTCGGCCAGCCGCTGGACGATAATATTGTCCGCCTGATGATGGTGCTCAAAATCAACAGCCTGGCGCGCGGGTTTTCCGGCATTCGTCTGAGCGTGATCCAGGCCCTGATGGCGCTGGTGAATGCCAATGTTTATCCGTGGATCCCGGCGAAAGGCTCGGTTGGTGCCTCCGGCGATCTCGCCCCGCTGGCGCATATGTCGCTGCTGCTGCTTGGCGAAGGGAAGGCGCGCTGGCAGGGGGAATGGCTTCCCGCCAAAGAGGCGTTGCAAAAAGCCGGATTAACGCCGATTACGCTGGCGGCCAAAGAGGGGCTGGCGCTGCTCAACGGCACGCAGGCTTCCACGGCCTTTGCGCTGCGCGGCCTGTTTGAAGCGGAAGACCTGTTCGCCTCTGCGGTGGTCTGCGGCGCGCTGACCACCGAAGCGGTGCTCGGCTCTCGTCGTCCGTTTGATGCGCGTATTCATGACGTGCGCGGACAGCGCGGGCAGATTGATGCGGCGGCGATGTACCGCCATCTGCTGACCGACTCCAGCGATATCGCGGAATCTCACCACAACTGCGACAAGGTGCAAGACCCGTACTCGCTGCGCTGCCAGCCGCAGGTGATGGGTGCCTGCCTGACGCAGCTGCGCCAGGCGGCAGAGGTGCTGCTGGTCGAAGCCAACGCCGTGTCGGATAACCCGCTGGTGTTTGCCGAAGAAAACGAGGTGATTTCCGGCGGCAACTTCCATGCCGAACCCGTGGCGATGGCGGCGGATAATATTGCGCTGGCGATTGCCGAAATCGGTGCCCTCTCCGAACGGCGTGTTGCGCTGATGATGGACAAACACATGTCCCAACTGCCGCCGTTCCTGGTGCGTAACGGCGGGGTAAACTCGGGCTTTATGATCGCCCAGGTCACAGCCGCGGCGCTGGCAAGCGAGAATAAAGCGCTGTCGCATCCGCACAGCGTGGACAGCCTGCCAACATCAGCCAATCAGGAAGACCATGTTTCGATGGCCCCCGCCGCCGGACGCCGCCTGTGGGAGATGGCGTCCAACACCCGCGGCGTGCTGGCGGTTGAGTGGCTGGCGGCATGTCAGGGGATCGATCTGCGTGAAGGGCTGAAATCCAGCCCGCTGCTGGAGCAGGCGCGGCACGAATTACGCGAGCATGTTACGCATTACGACGACGATCGCTTCTTTGCGCCGGACATTGATAAGGCGATGGCGCTGCTGGAAGAGGGCAGGCTGGTGGGGCTGGTGCCTTCGGTGTTGTGATTTTTTGCCCGGTGGCGCTGCGCTTACCGGGCCTACATCTGTGCCACGTAGGCCGGGTAAGGCGTAGCCGCCACCCGGCTTTTTTTACGAATACATCGCCGTGATCGACGCACTGCCCAGCGTATGGAAATGCACGTTAAAGCCCACCATCGCACCGCTCGCACCTTCATCCACCTCAATGCGATCCACGTCGAGGGCATGCACCGTAAAGATGTAGCGATGCGTCTCCCCTTTTGGCGGAGCCGCGCCGCCGTAACCCGCTTTGCCAAAGTCTGTGCGCGTCTGAATAGCGCCCTCTGGCAGGGCGACCAGATCAGAGCCGGAACCTTGCGGCAGCACGCGGGTTTCTGCAGGCAGGTTAGCCACAATCCAGTGCCACCAGCCGGAGCCGGTTGGGGCGTCCGGGTCGTAGCAGGTGACGACAAAGCTTTTGGTTCCCGCAGGCACATCATCCCAGGCCAGATGCGGGGAGATATTATCTCCCTGATAGCCCATGCCGTTGAAAACGTGACGTTCCGGCAGTTTCTCGCCGTCGCGCAAATCTTTACTGATGATTTTCATACGGTTTACCCTCGTTAATCGCTCGTTCACGAAGTGTAACCCATAGGGTTAAATCGTGAAATGCGCGGGAATGTTAACAGCGGTAACGACCGCGGCAGTTAATTTACGTAGCTGATCCTGGGTAATGATATACGGCGGCATCAGGTAGATCAGCTTGCCGAACGGTCGTACCCAGACCCCTTGCTCCACGAAGAAGCGCTGTAGCGCCGCCATGTTCACCGGGTGCGTGGTTTCAATCACACCAATCGCCCCGATCACCCGCACGTCGGCGACAAACTCCGAATCCGAAGCGATGCGCAGTTCCTGTTTGAGCTGCGCCTCGATTGCCGCCACCTGCGTTTGCCACTCGCCGCTTTCCAGCATCGCGAGGCTTTCGCTTGCCACCGCACAGGCCAGCGGATTACCCATAAACGTGGGGCCGTGCATAAAGCATCCCGCTTCGCCATCGCTGATGGTGTCCGCGACGTGGCGAGTGGCAAGCGTCGCGGACAGCGTCATGGTCCCGCCGGTTAAGGCTTTGCCCAGGCACAGAATGTCCGGCGTGATCCCCGCGTGGTCACAGGCGAACAGTTTGCCGGTGCGACCAAAGCCGGTGGCAATTTCATCCGCGATCAGCAGAATGCCCTCGCGATCGCACATCTTACGAATGCGCTTTAGCCACTCTGGGTGATAGATGCGCATTCCGCCCGCGCCCTGAACAATCGGCTCCAGAATAACCGCGGCGATCTCATGGCGGTGCGCTGCCATCAGACGCGCAAAACCCACCATGTCCGCCTCGTCCCACTCGCCGTCGAAACGGCTCTGCGGCGCGGGGGCAAACAGGTTTTCCGGCAGGTAGCCCTTCCACAGGCTGTGCATGGAGTTATCCGGATCGCAGACCGACATCGCCCCAAAGGTATCGCCGTGATAGCCGTTACGGAAGGTCAGGAAGCGCTGGCGCGGTTCGCCCTTCGCATGCCAGTACTGCAACGCCATCTTCATCGCCACTTCTACGGACACGGAGCCGGTATCGGCGAGGAAAACGCACTCCAGCGCGTCGGGGGTCATCGCCACCAGACGACGGCAGACATCCACCGCCGGCTGATGGGTAATGCCGCCAAACATGACGTGCGACATGCGGTCAATCTGCGTTTTCATCGCCGCGTTCAGGCGCGGATGGTTATATCCATGGATCGTCGCCCACCAGGAGGACATACCGTCGACCAGCACGTCGCCGCTGGCGAGATGCAGCTCGCATCCGTGGGCAGACGCAACCGGGTAAACGGGCAGGGGGCGGGTCGTGGAGGTGTAAGGGTGCCAGATATGCTGCTTGTCGAAGTCGAGATCGTCCTGGGTCATAATTGACTTGTAAACCATTTTGAAAAGAATTAGGTTTACAAGTATAAACCGAACCGACAATTAACAAAACCCTTTGGAGACGCTAAATGGCTCACCATCCACGCTGGACGATGTCGCAAGTCACTGAGTTATTCAACAAACCTTTCCTGGAGCTGATGTTCGAAGCGCAGCAGGTACACCGTCAACACTTTGATCCACGCCATGTGCAGGTCAGCACGCTGTTGTCGATCAAGACCGGCGCATGTCCGGAAGATTGCAAATATTGCCCGCAGAGCGCCCGCTACAAAACGGGTCTCGAAACCGAGCGCCTGATGGAGGTAGAGCAGGTGCTCGACTCGGCGCGTAAGGCCAAAAATGCGGGCTCCACCCGCTTCTGCATGGGCGCGGCATGGAAGAACCCGCACGACCGCGATATGCCCTATCTGGAGCAGATGGTGAAAGGGGTGAAGGAGATGGGGCTGGAAGCCTGTATGACGCTGGGCACGCTGAACGACGAGCAGGCACAGCGCCTGTCTGCGGCCGGGCTGGACTACTACAACCACAACCTCGACACCTCGCCGGAGTTTTACGGCAACATCATCACCACGCGCACCTATCAGGAGCGACTGGATACCCTGGACAAGGTGCGTGATGCGGGCATCAAAGTGTGCTCGGGCGGGATCGTGGGGCTGGGCGAGACGGTGAAAGATCGTGCCGGCCTGCTGCTCCAGCTTGCTAACCTGCCGACACCGCCGGAAAGCGTGCCGATCAACATGCTGGTGAAGGTGAAAGGGACGCCGCTGGCGGATAACGACGACGTGGACGCCTTTGATTTTATTCGCACCATCGCCGTTGCGCGCATCATGATGCCGACCTCGTACGTGCGCCTCTCGGCGGGACGCGAGCAGATGAACGAGCAGACGCAGGCGATGTGCTTTATGGCCGGTGCCAACTCCATTTTCTACGGCTGCAAGCTGCTGACCACGCCAAACCCGGAAGAGGACAAAGACGTCCAGCTGTTCCGCAAGCTCGGCCTGAGATCGCATCAGACCGAGGTGCTGACGGGGGATAACGAACAGCAGCAGATGCTGGAGCGGCAGATTTTTAACGCCGACACGGAACAGTTTTACAACGCGGCCTCAGTATGACCTGGCAGGCACGTATCCAGTCCGCGCTCGACGAGCGTCGGGCGGCGGAGGCGTTGCGCGTGCGCTGCGTGGTGGAGAACGGCGCAGGCCGCTTTCTCACCCGCGATAACCAACGCTTTTGCAATTTTTCCAGCAATGATTATCTCGGCCTGAGCCAGCACCCGCACGTTATCCGTGCGTGGCAACGCGGGGCGGAGCGATACGGTGTGGGCAGCGGCGGTTCGGGCCACGTCAGCGGCTACACCACGGCGCATCAGGCGCTGGAAGCGGAGCTGGCCGACTGGCTAGGCTACCCGCGTGCGTTGCTGTTTATCTCTGGCTTTGCCGCGAATCAGGCGGTGATTGCGGCAATGACGGGCAAAGAGGACCGGATTGTCGCCGACCGCCTAAGCCACGCCTCGCTGCTGGAGGCGGCGGGGTTAAGCCCGGCGCAGCTGCGACGCTTTACGCATAACGACGTCGGGCACCTCCACGCCCTGCTTCAGAAACCTTGCGCTGGCCAGCAGTTGGTGGTCACGGAAGGGGTGTTTAGCATGGACGGTGACAGCGCACCGCTGCGCGCCCTGCATGACGCGGCCCGGAAGCATAACGCCTGGCTACTGGTCGACGATGCCCACGGCATCGCGGTAATGGGCGATGAGGGGCGCGGAAGCGCAGATCAACAGCGCGTCAGGCCGGAACTGCTGATCGTGACGTTTGGCAAAGGCTTCGGCGTGAGCGGGGCGGCGGTGCTGTGCAGCGATCCGGTGGCGGATTATCTCTTACAGTTTGCCCGGCACCTGATCTACAGCACCAGCATGCCTCCGGCACAGGCTGTAGCGTTATCGGCATCGCTGTCGGTGATCCGGTGCGCGGAAGGGGCGGAGCGCAGGCAGCGTCTGGCTGAACATATTGCGCGTTTTCGCCGGGGTTTAGGCTCGCTTCCCTACAGGATAGCCGAGTCTCAAAGCGCCATTCAGCCGGTGATCGTGGGGGAAAACAGCCGGGCGCTGAGCCTGGCGCAGACGCTGCGCGATCGCGGAATGTGGGTCACCGCCATTCGGCCTCCCACCGTTCCGCCGGGCACCGCGCGTTTGCGCTTAACCCTCACGGCGGCCCACGAGCCGCAGGATATCGATGCACTGCTGGAGGCGCTCGATGACGCCAGTCAATAAGCAGGCCATCGCCGCCGCGTTTGGCCGGGCGGCGCAAAGCTACTCGCAGCACGACGAATTGCAGCGCCAGAGCGCACAAGGGCTGCTGGCCGCGCTGGGAGGCGGTCAATTTGCGCAGGTCCTGGATGCGGGATGCGGGCCGGGCGCGAACAGCCGCTACTGGCGGCAGGCGGGAAGCACGGTGACGGCGCTCGATCTTTCGGAGCAGATGCTCAACGAGGCGCGCCAGCAGCAGTCGGCTGACCGCTATCTGGTTGCCGATATTGAAGCCATCGCGCTGCCTGACGGGCAATTCGACCTAGTCTGGAGCCATCTGGCGGTGCAGTGGTGTAGCAGCCTGCCGCACGCGCTGGGGGAGCTTTATCGCGTGGCGAAACCGGGCGGCAAGGTGGCGTTTACCACCCTACTCGACAGTTCTCTGCCGGAGCTTAATCAGGCCTGGAAAGCCGTGGACGATCGTCCGCACGCTAACCGCTTCCTGTCGCACGCCGAGGTGCTGAGGGCGCTGGCAGGCTGGCGTTACCGAAGCAGGGTACAAACGGTCACGCTGGACTTCCGCGATGCCCTCAGCGCCATGCGCTCACTCAAGGGCATTGGCGCAACGCACCTGCACGCCGGGCGCGAGCAAAAACCGCTCACGCGCGGTCAGTTGCAGCGTCTGGGGCTGGCGTGGCCGCAGCAGCGGGGCGCGTTCCCGCTCTCTTATCAACTTTTTCATGGGATTATCGAACGTGACTGAATGCTATTTTGTGACCGGTACGGATACGGAAGTGGGCAAAACGGTTGCCAGCGCGGCACTGCTGCAGGCTGCCCGTCGGCTGGGAAAAAAGACCGCAGGGTTTAAGCCCGTGGCCTCTGGCAGCGAGATGACGCCGGAAGGCCTGCGTAACACCGACGCGCTGGCACTCCAGCGTAACAGCAGTATCGACCTGGCCTATGCGGCGGTGAATCCCTATACCTTCGCGGAGCCAACCTCACCGCACATCATCAGCGCGGACGAGGGGCGTCCGATTGCGTTTGACGTACTCTCGGCCGGGCTGCGTACCCTGGAAGAACAGGCGGACTGGGTGCTGGTGGAAGGGGCGGGCGGCTGGTTTACGCCACTCTCAGAGCAGCATACCTTTGCCGACTGGGTTGAGGCTGAGCGGCTGCCGGTAATTCTGGTGGTCGGCGTTAAGCTTGGCTGTATCAACCACGCGGTGTTGACCGCGCAGGCCGTGCAGCAGGCAGGCCTGCGTCTGGCTGGCTGGATCGCGAACGATGTGGTCGCACCGGGCAAACGTCATCCGGAGTATCTGGCGACGCTTAAGCGAATGCTGCCCGCGCCGTTTCTGGGGGAGATCCCGTGGCTTAGCGGCAACGCAGAAAATGCTGAAACCGGGAAATACCTTGACCTTAGCGCATTGCAGAAATGTGATTAAGATCTCGCCAGTCCATAAGGATAAACCTCGCGCTTGCGCGTCAAAAAAGGGTGATAAAATTTTTTTGCTGCCGCTTCGTGGGAAAAACCGGGACGTTGCCGAGCGGCGGTCTGTATGGGCTGCACGCAGTTATCCACTATTCCTGTGGATAACCTTGTGTATGAGAGTTAGAAAACACGCGATAAGCGAGAGAATACGCGGCTTAAGCCTGAATTGATGCGAAACGCGGCTTTCGGAAATATCCTCTGTTAATCAACTTGTTAGATAAAAGCAATTGCCGTCACTAAACTGTCATCCACTGCCATAAAACTTTCATTACGTAGCTTGACAAATGTTAAAAAAGGAAAATTTTTGGGGATAACCGCGAACGCTGGTGTTTTATCTCGTCCCTGTCGAAATTTCGACCGGGTTTACGCTCATCATCCGGCTGCTATGCTAAATATCCTGACATGCTACTGGTTTTTCATCCAGTGTTTTTTACTGGCAATCCTGACAACAAGGAGTAAAATTACACGTCTGCCGCTAAATCCGTCATCAGGTCGTTGCCATGAGTAAACCGTTCAAATTGAATTCCGCTTTCCGTCCATCGGGGGATCAGCCTGAGGCGATTCGCCGCCTGGAAGAGGGGCTGGAAGATGGGCTTGCACACCAGACTCTGCTGGGGGTGACCGGCTCGGGTAAAACCTTTACCGTCGCCAACGTGATTGCCGACCTGCAGCGCCCAACCATGGTGCTGGCACCCAACAAAACCCTCGCGGCACAGCTTTACGGCGAGATGAAAGAGTTCTTCCCGGAAAACGCGGTGGAGTATTTCGTCTCTTACTACGATTACTACCAGCCGGAAGCCTACGTTCCCAGCTCTGACACCTTTATCGAAAAAGATGCCTCGGTGAACGAACACATCGAACAGATGCGTCTGTCGGCCACCAAAGCGCTGCTTGAGCGGCGTGATGTGGTGGTGGTCGCGTCGGTCTCGGCCATCTACGGCCTGGGCGACCCGGATCTGTACCTGAAGATGATGCTCCACCTCACGGTGGGGATGATTATCGACCAGCGTGCGATCCTGCGCCGCCTGGCAGAGCTGCAGTACACCCGCAACGACCAGGCTTTCCAGCGCGGCACGTTCCGCGTGCGCGGCGAGGTAATTGATATCTTCCCGGCGGAATCGGACGACATGGCCCTGCGCGTGGAGCTGTTCGACGAAGAGGTTGAGCGGCTCTCGCTGTTCGACCCGCTGACGGGGCACATTGAATCAGTGATCCAACGCTTTACCGTCTACCCTAAAACGCACTACGTCACGCCGCGCGAGCGTATCGTGCAGGCGATGGAAGATATCAAGGTCGAGCTGGCAGACCGCCGTAAGGTGCTGCTGGCGAACAATAAGCTGCTCGAAGAGCAGCGTTTAAGCCAGCGAACCCAGTTTGATCTGGAGATGATGAACGAGCTGGGCTACTGCTCCGGCATCGAAAACTACTCGCGCTACCTCTCCGGGCGCGGGCCGGGCGAAGCGCCGCCGACGCTGTTTGACTACCTTCCTGCGGATGGCCTGCTGGTGATCGACGAATCCCACGTCACCATCCCGCAAATCGGCGGGATGTATCGCGGCGACCGCGCGCGTAAAGAGACGCTGGTGGAGTATGGCTTCCGCCTACCGTCGGCGCTGGATAACCGCCCGATGAAGTTTGAAGAGTTTGAAGCCCTCGCACCGCAAACCATCTACGTGTCGGCAACGCCGGGCAACTACGAGCTGGAAAAATCCGGCGAGGACGTGGTTGACCAGGTGGTGCGTCCGACGGGGCTGCTCGACCCGATCATCGAGGTGCGTCCTGTCGCCACCCAGGTGGACGATCTGCTCTCGGAGATCCGTATCCGCTCCGCTATTAACGAGCGCGTACTGGTCACCACGCTGACCAAACGTATGGCCGAAGACCTGACCGAATATCTGGAAGAGCACGGCGAGAAGGTGCGGTATCTGCACTCGGACATCGATACCGTTGAGCGTATGGAGATCATCCGCGATCTGCGCCTTGGCGAGTTTGACGTGCTGGTGGGGATCAACCTTCTGCGAGAAGGCCTGGACATGCCGGAGGTGTCGCTGGTCGCGATACTTGACGCCGACAAAGAGGGCTTCCTGCGTTCTGAACGTTCACTCATTCAGACCATTGGCCGTGCCGCCCGTAACGTTAACGGTAAGGCCATCCTGTACGGCGATAAGATCACCCCGTCAATGGCGAAAGCGATTGGCGAAACGGAACGTCGCCGCGAGAAACAGCAGCGCTACAACGAAGAGCACGGCATCACGCCTCAGGGTCTGAACAAGAAAGTGGTGGATATTCTGGCGCTGGGTCAGAACATTGCGAAGACCAAAACCAAAGGGCGCGGGAAAGCCCGTCCAGTGGTGGAGGAGGATACCGTCGCGCTGACGCCGAAAGCGTTGCAGCAGAAGATCCACGAGTTGGAAGGGCAGATGATGCAGCACGCGCAGAATCTGGAGTTCGAGGAGGCCGCGCAAATCCGCGACCAGCTGCATCAGCTGAGGGATCTGTTCATCGCGGCATCGTAAGTGGTTTTTGCCCGGTGACACTGCGCTTACCGGGCCTACTTTTTCCCTCTCCCGGTGGGTGAGGGCATCAGGCCGCAAAAACGTACCTAACCTAACGCCTGAATCGCCTTCTCCAGCGCGTCACGCAGCAGGTGGCGGTCGTGGCGATATTTGATATCGCTCGCCTCCAGCGGCTCCTGCACCACCATGCGATCGCCAATGCCGGAGACATCCACTTTTGGCCCCACCACCACGCCGTCGATGATTTTCTTGCCGACGTACTGCTCCATCAGATCCAGTTTGTCCCCCAGCGAAAGGCTCGCTGCCGCCGGACTGAGTTCGCGGCCTAAGTTACCGATATATACCATCGGTGCGGGAGTTCTGCGCAGCGCCTGGGCCAGCTCCTTCACCAGTAACAGCGGCATCAGGCTGGTGTAAAAACTGCCGGGGCCAATCAGGATAAGATCCGCTTCGCCAATCGCCTCGACGGCTTCCCGCGTGGCTGGCACGCTGGGGTAGGTCATAAGCTCTTTTGGCGGCAGCAGAAGCTGGTCGATATTCACTTCGCCATATACTTCATGTCCTTCTGCATCGATCGCCATTAAATCGACCGGTTGCTCTGACATGGGGATCAGAAACGCATCCACTTTCAGCAGATTACGAATCAAATTGATCGCTTCGAGAGGGCGCACGCTCAGGTGGTCCAGCGCCTTTAACATCAGGTTTCCGAGATTATGCCCCGAAAGCTCGCCATTTCCACCAAAACGGTACTCAAACATGGCGGACGCCACGCTGGGTTCGGTGATTAACTGATTCAGACAATTGCGCATATCGCCCCAGGCAATCCCGCCTTCCGCACGGCGGATCCGTCCCGTCGAGCCTCCGTTATCCGTCGTTGTCACTATCCCTGTCAGCCGCGAGCCGAGTGAGGATAATGAGGACATGACCCTGCCCAGGCCGTGGCCTCCGCCCAGAGCGACCACCCGGTCAAGATCGGCAAAAGTGCGATTGCGCATTTATTTTCCTTATGAGGTTCTGACCGCGTAACAGTAACCCAACTACCCCGAAAAGACGATTGCTGACCCGATGCATAATGACGTAAATCAATGCGAAATTGCGGTTTTTAGGTATTCTGTCGTTAAAATGCACGATCGTGACGTTATGTAGAGAATTATATAGCGAAAAGCGATAATGGCGAAGTGGTGATTTACGCGCTACTATCGCCTTAACCACGTTTTCAAATTTGAAAACATACACTCTAGCCTTAGCGCCTGTGTCGAACAGATATGGCGCTCTGGCCGTGGCGGATTGCCACCAGGGTACAGAAAGAAATGACTGTGCCTCCCGTATCTGGAAAGGTGTACATGGCTTCACAACTTACTGATGCTTTCGCGCGTAAGTTTTTCTACTTACGTCTGTCGATTACCGATGTGTGCAACTTCCGTTGCACCTACTGTCTGCCTGACGGCTACAAGCCGGGCAGCGTCACCAATAACGGTTTTCTCTCCGTCGATGAAGTGCGTCGCGTTACGCGCGCGTTCTCAGAACTCGGTACTGAAAAAGTCCGTCTGACTGGCGGCGAGCCTTCTCTGCGTCGCGATTTCCCCGACATCATTGCCGCCGTGCGCGAAAATGAGCGCATCCGGCAAATTGCCGTGACCACCAACGGCTACCGTATGGCCCGTGACGTGGCGGCCTGGCGCGATGCGGGCCTGACGGCAATTAACGTCAGCGTGGACAGCCTCGACGCGCGCCAGTTTCACGCCATCACCGGACAGGACAAGTTCCGTCAGGTTATGGACGGCATTGACGCGGCGTTTGCAGCCGGTTTCGATAAAGTCAAAGTCAACACGGTTCTGATGCGTGATGTGAACCATCACCAGCTGGACACCTTCCTGGCGTGGATCAAACCGCGCCGCATTCAACTGCGTTTTATTGAGCTGATGGAAACCGGCGAGGGCAGCGAACTGTTCCGCCGCCATCATATTTCCGGCATGGTGCTGCGCGACGCGCTGCTGCGACGCGGCTGGATCCACCAGATCCGCCAGCGCAGCGATGGCCCGGCGCAGGTCTTTTGTCACCCCGATTACGAAGGGGAAATAGGGCTTATCATGCCGTATGAAAAAGACTTCTGCGCCAGCTGCAACCGCCTGCGCGTCTCGTCCATCGGCAAACTGCATTTGTGCCTGTTCGGCGACGGCGGTGTGGATCTGCGCGATCTGCTGGAGAACGATGCTCAGCAGGAGGCGCTTGAAGCGCGCATTTCCGAGGCGCTGACGCACAAAAAGCAGACCCACTTCCTGCATCAGGGCAACACCGGTATTACTCAGAACCTGTCCTACATTGGCGGGTAATCAGCTTTAAGAAGGAACCAGAAGATGAGTCAGGTAAGCGCAGAATTTATCCCGACACGCATTGCCATTCTTACCGTTTCCGAGCGCCGTGGCGAAGAGGACGACACCTCCGGCCACTGGCTGCGCGACGCGGCCCACGACGCCGGGCACCAGATCGTGGATAAAGCCGTTGTGAAAGAGAACCGCTACGCCATTCGCGCACAGGTGTCACAGTGGATCGCCAGCGATGAAGTGCAGGTGGTGCTGATTACCGGCGGCACCGGTTTTACCGCAGGCGACCAGGCCCCGGAAGCGTTGCTGCCGCTGTTTGACCGCGAAGTAGAAGGTTTTGGTGAAGTGTTCCGCATGCTCTCGTTTGAAGAGATTGGCACCTCCACGCTGCAGTCCCGCGCCGTGGCGGGGATCGCCAATAAGACGCTGATTTTCGCCATGCCAGGCTCGACCAAAGCCTGCCGTACCGCGTGGGAGAACATCATCGCGCCGCAGCTTGATGCCCGTACCCGTCCGTGTAATTTCCATCCTCATTTGAAGAAATAAACTATGTCGCAACTGACCCACATTAACGCCGCTGGCGAAGCGCATATGGTCGACGTCTCTGCCAAAGCGGAAACGGTGCGCGAAGCGCGTGCCGAAGCCTTTGTCACCATGCTGCCAGACACCCTGGCAATGATCATTGACGGTAGTCACCACAAGGGCGACGTCTTTGCCACCGCCCGCATTGCCGGTATTCAGGCGGCAAAACGCACCTGGGAGTTAATCCCGCTCTGCCACCCGCTGATGCTCAGCAAGGTTGAAGTCAATCTGCAGGCGCAGCCGGAACACAGCCGCGTGCGCATTGAGTCGCTTTGTCGCTTAAGCGGTAAAACCGGCGTGGAGATGGAAGCGTTGACGGCGGCCTCCGTCGCGGCGTTGACCATCTACGACATGTGCAAGGCCGTGCAGAAAGATATGGTTATTGGCCCGGTTCGCCTGCTGGCGAAAAGCGGCGGCAAATCCGGTGATTTTAAGGTGGACAGCCATGATTAAGGTGCTCTTTTTTGCGCAGGTTCGTGAGCTGGTTGATACCGACAGCCTGACGCTTGATACCCCCTTTGAAAACGTGGCCGCGCTGCGCGCGCACCTTGCGGCACAGGGCGATCGCTGGGCGCTGGCGCTGGACGAAGGCAAGCTGCTGGCCGCCGTTAACCAGACGCTGGTTGAGTTTAGCCATCCGCTGACGGCGGGTGATGAAGTGGCGTTCTTCCCGCCGGTCACGGGGGGCTGATATGGACGACACCCGAATTCTGGTCAGCCCCGACCGTTTTAACGTCGGCACGGAATATGCCTGGCTGGCCGAGCGCGATGAAGATGGCGCGGTCGTCACCTTTACCGGCAAAGTGCGTAACCATAACCTCGGCGACAGCGTCAAGGCGTTAACCCTGGAGCACTATCCGGGCATGACTGAGAAATCCCTCGCGGAGATCGTCGTTGAAGCGCGGGGCCGCTGGCCGCTCGGGCGCGTCACGGTTATCCACCGCATCGGCGAAATGTGGCCGGGTGAAGAGATTGTGTTTGTTGGCGTGACCAGCGCACACCGCAGCAGCGCCTTTGCGGCGGGGGAGTTCATTATGGATTACCTCAAAACAAAAGCCCCGTTCTGGAAGCGTGAAGCGACGCCGGAAGGCGACCGCTGGGTAGAGTCGCGCGACAGCGACAAACAGGCCGCCAGCCGTTGGTAACAGGTTGACGCAGATGTGTTAGTCTTAACGTGTGTCTCTACTTAATCAGGAGTGAATCATGGACCGATTTCCGCGTTCCGATTCGATAGTACAGCAGACCCGTAGCGGCCTGCAGACGTATATGGCTCAGGTTTACGGCTGGATGACGGTCGGCCTGCTGTTGACCGCGTTTATCGCGTGGTATGCGGCAAATACGCCCGAGCTGATGATGTTTATCTTCTCCAGCAAAATCACCTTCTTTGGATTGATTATCGCGCAGCTGGCATTGGTATTCGTGCTTTCAGGGCTGGTGCATAAGCTCAGCGCTGGCATGGCGACCACGCTCTTTATGCTCTATTCGGCGCTGACGGGGCTGACGCTCTCCAGCATCTTTATCGTTTATACTTACTCTTCCATCGCCAGCACCTTCGTGGTGGCCGGGGGGATGTTCGGTGCGATGAGTCTTTACGGCTACACCACCAAACGTGACCTGAGCGGTTTAGGCAGCATGCTGTTTATGGGGCTGATTGGGATTGTGCTGGCGTCGCTGGTCAACCTGTGGCTCAAAAGCGAGGCGCTGATGTGGGCCGTGACCTATATCGGCGTGGTGGTCTTTGTGGGGCTGACGGCGTACGACACGCAGAAGCTGAAAAACATTGGCAACCAGATTGACGTGCGTGACGGTACCACCCTGCGCAAATACTCCATTCTTGGCGCGCTGACGCTGTATCTGGACTTTATCAACCTGTTCCTGATGCTGCTGCGTATTATGGGTAATCGTCGATAAGTTTTTCACGGGTGACGGTGCGGTCTGATGCCCTCACCCTGACCCTCTCCCACGGGAGAGGGAACACACACTAAAAACGGCAACAAGGTTGCCGTTTTGCTTTTATTTTGCCATCGCCTTCTCGTTTTTCGCCCGCAGCTTCTTCGCACGACTTTCCAGAGCCAGATAGCACACCGTGGCCAGCGCCAGCGGCAGGAAGTAGTAGATCATGCGATACGCAAGCAGGGCGGCAATAATGGCTCCCTGCGAGACATGCTCTCCGGCAAGCAGCGCAATAAACACCGCCTCCAGCACGCCGATCCCGGCGGGAATGTGCACGATAACCCCGGCAATACTGCTCACCAGCAGCACGCCGAGCACGAAGAAGTAATTCACGTCTTCGCCAATCAGCAGCCAGATAATGGCCCCCATCGCCATCCAGTTCGCGCTGGAGACCGCCATTTGCAGAACCGCAAATTTCCACGACGGCAGCACCAGCTTTTGCTTTTTGATGGTGATATGGCGACGTTTGGCAAATGCGCAGGCCCAGAGATACACGGCAATGATCAGCAGCAGCACTACACCCAGAATACGCAGCGTGGCTTCGTCGATATACCAGTGCGCCGGGAGCTGCACCACGCCGACAGTGAATATCACCCCGCCGAGCAGAATATAGCCCAGCCAGTTGGTGGTAATACTCAGCGAGAAAATGCGGGTGATGGTGCCGCCCGGCAGCCCGAGGCGCGAGTAAAGGCGATAGCGCATGCCAATCCCACCGACCCAGGTGCTGAGCGTCAGGTTAAAGGCGTAGCAGATAAACGACACCAGCATCACCTGGCGTTTTGCCAGCTTATGGCCGCAGTAGGCGCGTCCTAGCAGGTCATAGCAGCCGTACATCAGATAACTCACAATCACCAGCCCGACGGCGCTCAGCAGCACCATGCGGTTATAGTTGCGAATCACCTTCCAGACCTCTTCCCAGTCAACTTTCTGGGCATACACGACCAGCAGCACGGCGACGGCAATAAAGAACAGCCAGGTGAGGATCTTCTTCGCCAGACGCCAGCGGGGATGGGATTTTGACATCAGGTTTTCCCTCCATTTTCCGCTTCTACGCGGTCCTGGGTTTCCATTTCGGGCTGCACCGGTGGGTCCACCAGTTCAAGTTTTGGGGTATGCGCAGGCAGCCAGCCTACCATCGCCGGGAAGTGGCGCAGGAAGTGGAACACCACCACGCCGATGCCCAGGTTCCACCATGTGCGTTTGGGCACCATGGTTTCATCCACCCGCACACAGTCGTTGACGATAAGTCCGTGAAGGTTCTCGCGCAGGGTGTGGTTAAACTGACGGTCGTGGATGATCAGGTTGGCTTCCAGGTTAAGGGACAAACTCAGCGGATCGAGGTTGCTGGAGCCGACGGTCGCCCAGTGATCGTCCATGAGTGCCACCTTGCCGTGCAGCGGTCGGCGGCGATATTCGTATATCTGCACGCCGCCTTTCACCAGATAGTTATAGAGCAGGCGCGCGCCCACCTTCACAATCGGCATATCCGGCTCGCCCTGAACGATTAGCTTCACGCGTACCCCACGGCGTGCGGCGCTGCGCATAGCGTGCAGCAGGCGGTAGCCGGGGAAGAAGTAGGCGTTGGCGATAATCACCTCGCGCTTCGCGTTCGCCAGCATCTTCAGGTAATGGCGTTCGATATCGTCCCGGTGCTCGCCGTTATCGCGCCAGACAAACAGCGCCTGGGCCTCGCCGGGATGGCGGTTCTCTTCCGGGCGATGACGGCGTCGCCACCAGCGGCGCGCTGCCTCTTTTCCGGGCAGGTTCTCCAGTTCAAACAGCAAAATATCCTGCACCACCGGGCCTTCGATCCGAATGGCATAGTCCTGCTTGGCCTCAGGACCGTAGTCCGACATGTGCTCGGCGGAGTAGTTAATGCCACCGACAAATGCCACGGTCTCATCGATCACCACAATTTTGCGATGCATACGGCGGAAAAGGTTGGTGCGCATGCCAAACAGGCGCGGGCCGGGATCGTAGTAACGGAATACCACCCCAGCGGAGGTCAGTTCGCTGACAAACTCTTTGCTGAGATCGGGCGAACCGTAGCCGTCGAGCAGCACTTCGATTTTGATACCGCGCTGGGCGGCGCGCAGCAACACGCTGTGCAGTTGCTTGCCAACGTCGTCTTCGAACCAGATAAAGGTTTCAAGGATCACCCTCTGCCGGGCGCGATCGATAGCCTCAAAGACGGCCGGATAATAGTTATCGCCATTTTCCAGCAGCGTAATACGGTTTCCTTCCTGCCATGTACATTTCATAGGTGTATCTCCGCGCTGAGCGGGGCATGGTCAGACAGATGTCGCCAGTTAAGAAGCGCCAGCGCGGTTGGGCTGCTGGCGTGAGCATTTTTTACGTAGATGCGGTCAAGGCGCAGCAGGGGAAAGCGCACCGGGAACGTGCGGGCTGGCCTGCCTTGGGCGCGGGTGAATATCTCCTCCAGCCCGGCTTCTGCCTTCAGCGGATGATTCGCCCGCTGCCGCCAGTCGTTGAAATCGCCCGCGACCACCACCGGCTCGCCTTCCGGCAGGGCGTTGGTCCACTCAGCGAGCATCTGCAGCTGCGCCTGGCGGTGCGCCTCCCGCAGGCCGAGATGCACACAGCCCACGTGGATGGGGAATGTCAGATCCGGCGGGGCGATACGGCAGTAAAGCAGCCCGCGTTTTTCACTTTCACCGACGGAGACGTCGCGGTTTTCGTAATGCTCAATGGGAAAACGCGACAGCACCGCATTGCCGTGATGCCCTTCCGGGTAAACCGCGTTGCGCCCGTAGGCGTAATCGCTCCACATGGTATCCGCCAGAAATTCGTAGTGGGGCGTATCGGGCCAATTTTCTACGTGCATCGGATGCACTTCGTGCGCGCCCATCACCTCCTGCAGGCAGACAATATCCGCGCTGACGGTGCGTACAGCGTCGCGCAGTTCCGGTAAAATGAAGCGGCGATTAAATGCTGTGAAGCCTTTATGAATATTAATCGTCAACACCTTAAGTGAGAAATGCTGTTTTTTATTGGTCATACACTCCTGCCAGCGTCACTATCCTGATGAAAATAAAGTGTAGTCGTCGTCACAAAAAGATGCGGCGTTACGGAATTTTCCGTAAAGTGCGGTAGTCTGAATTAGCAGAGAAAAATCCTTCAGGAGAGAAGCCATGAAGTGGCAACAACGCGTTCGTGTCGCAACGGGACTGAGTTGCTGGCAGATAATGTTGCATTTACTGGTCGTGGCCGTACTGGTGATGGGCTGGATGAGCGGTACGCTGGTGCGTGTTGGCTTAGGCCTGTGTGTGGTTTACGGCGTGACCGTGCTGTCGATGCTGTTTTTGCAGCGTCACCATGAAGCACGCTGGCGTGAAGTAGGTGATGTGCTCGAGGAGCTGACCACCACCTGGTATTTTGGCGCGGCGATGATCGTCCTGTGGCTGCTGTCGCGCGTGCTGCAAAACAACCTGCTGCTGGCCCTGGCGGGTCTGACAATCCTCGCAGGGCCTGCGGTGGTCTCGTTACTGACCAAAGAGAAAAAGCTACGCGATGTTTCGTCTAAACATCGCATAGGCCACTGAACCCGTCGTGGCCGCGATGACCAGTAGCGGCCATAAACTTCCCCAGACAATGTCCAGACTCGCATCCTTCAGGTAGATCTGCTTGGTGATATCCGTAAAGTGTCGAATCGGGTTTATCCACGTCAGATCCTGTAACCAGACCGGCATGTTCTCTACCGGTGAGACGTACCCCGAAAGCAATATCGCCGGCATCATAAAGACGAATACCCCGATAAACGCCTGCTGCTGCGTGGAGCAGAGCGCTGAGATGAGCAGGCCAAACCCGACCAGCGACAGCCCGTAAATCACCATGGTGAAGTAAAACAGCGCCAGCGAACCGGCGAAGGGGATCTGGTATGCCCAAATCCCGACACCCAGCACAATGGTGGCCTGGAAGGTGGCGACAATCAGCGCCGGAATCGCTTTGCCGACGAAGATTTGCCAGGTTGCCAGCGGTGAGACCAGCAGCTGATCGAGCGTGCCTTGCTCGCGCTCGCGCGCCACGGAGAGCGAAGTGACGATCATCACGCCGATGGTGGTGATCATGGCGATCAGCGACGGCACCACAAACCACTTGTAGTCGAGGTTTGGGTTATACCAGTTCCGCACCACCAGCTCGCTGTTGTTGGGTTTGGGTTTGCCCGCCATCAGCTCCTGCTGATAATCCTTCACCACCTGCTGCAGATAATTGGCCGCAATCTGGGCGCTGTTGGAGTTGCGCCCGTCGAGGATGAGCTGCATCGGCGCGGTCTGGAAGGTGTCGAGATTGCGCGAGAAATCGGCCGGGAAACGCACCAGCAGCAGCGCTTTCTGGGTATCGATGGTCGGCTGGATCTCCTGCGGGCTTTTTAGCAGCAGCACGTGCGTAAAAGCTTTCGCGCGGGCGAAACGCTGGGTCAGCTCAATGGAATGTTTGCCGCTGTCCTCGTTATAAATCGCGATGGTGGCGTTAGTCACTTCAAGCGTGGCGGCAAACGGGAACAGCAGTACCTGAATTAATACCGGCAGTACCAGTATCGCGCGCGTCTGCGGCTCGCGCAGCAGCGACTGCAGCTCTTTGCGGATCAATGTCCATAAACGGTGAAACATTGTGTCGTCCTCCTGTCGGGCGGCGCGTACGCGAACCCGACCTACTAAATCCGTTGGTTAATCTAATCGCCGTTTGGTCTTCATCCACGTCAGGCCGATGAACATCACGGCCGACCCCATCAAAAACAGGATGTTGATAATCAGCACCGCCGGAATATTCCCGGCAAGGAAGAGGCTCTGTAAGGTACTCACGAAGTAGCGCGCCGGAATGATATAGGTCACCACCCGGATGGCCGCAGGCATGCTGTCTATCTGGAAGATAAAACCGGACAGCATAATCGACGGCAGGAACGCGGCGTTCAGCGCCACCTGCGCGGCGTTAAACTGGTTGCGGGTGACGGTGGAAATCAGCAGTCCCATGCCGAGCGTGCTCAGCAAAAACAGGCTGGTGATCAGGAACAGCAGCACCAGCGAGCCGCGGTATGGCACGCCGAGGATAAACACTGACACCAGCATACAGAGCAGCATCGCCAGCATGCCGAGGAAATAGTAGGGGATCAGCTTGCAGAGCAGCAGCTCCACCCGCGTGACCTCGGTTGAGAGCAGCGCCTCCATGGTGCCGCGCTCCCACTCGCGGGCAATCACCAGCGAGGTGAGGATCGCGCCAATCACCGTCATGATGATGGTCACCGCACCGGGAATAATAAAGTGCTGGCTGATGGCGGCGGGGTTAAACCAGTAGCGCGTCTGCACGTCGATCAGGGGCTCGAACGTTTCGCCGCGATCCTCGGCGCGCTGCATTTGCCACAGCTGCCAGATCCCCTCCGCGTAGCCCTGCACGAAGTTGGCGGTGTTAGGCTCGCTGCCGTCGGTAATCACCTGGATGGGCGCCTCGGTTCCGGCGCGCGCCATGTTGGCGGCAAAATCCACCGGAATGACGATCAGCCCGCGTATTTTCCCTGCCTGCATCTTCTGGATCAGTTCCTGGCGGTTGTCGCTAATCGTCGCGTCAATGTAGGGCGAGCCGGTCAGGGCGTGGGTAAAATCCAGCGCCTCTTTGCTCTGCTGCTCCAGCAACACCCCGACCCGCAGCTTGCTGGAGTCGAGGTTAATTCCGTAGCCAAAGATAAACAGCAGCAGCAGGGGGATCACCACTGCAATGAGCCAGCTGCTGGGGTCGCGCACAATTTGCCGCGTCTCTTTGACGCACAGCGCGCGCACCCTGCGCCACGAAATGGCATTACTGCGCATGAGCATTCTCCTTATCCCAGTCGTGGATGAGGGTGATAAACGCCTGCTCCATGGTCGGGTCCGGGACGTCATCATCGGCGGCCTGCGCTTTGAGATCGTCCGGCGTGCCGTGAGCGATGAGCTTGCCGCGATAGACCAGCCCGATACGGTCGCAATACTCCGCCTCGTCCATAAAGTGGGTGGTGACCATCACCGTCACGCCTTTTTCCACCATGCTGTTGATGTGCAGCCAGAACTCGCGGCGGGTGAGCGGGTCAACGCCCGACGTCGGTTCATCGAGAAACAGAATATCCGGCTCGTGCATCAGCGAGCAGGCCAGGGCGAGGCGTTGCTTAAAGCCGAGCGGCAGTTCGTCGGTGGCATGGGAGGCGATGCTGGTCAGGCCAAACGCGTCGCGCATGCGGCTGATTTTTTCGTTCTGCGCCCGTCCCCGCAGGCCATAGACGCCGGAGAAAAAGCGCAAGTTTTGCTCGACCGTCAGGTTGCCGTAGAGCGAAAACTTCTGTGCCATATAGCCGAGGTGCTGGCGCGCCTTGCCGGAGCTGACCTTGAGGTCCATATCCAGCACCAGCGCTTTGCCGGAGGTAGGCACCAGCAGGCCGCACATCATTTTAAAGGTTGTGGATTTTCCCGCGCCGTTTGGCCCCAGCAGGCCAAAAATCTCGCCACGCTTCACCGTGAAGTTAACGTTATCCGTCGCGGCAAAATCACCAAATTTTTTGGTGAGCGATTTCGCCTCGATCACCGTTTCACCCGCCGTGCCCTCGACCGTATGCAGAATAGCGGCCAGCGGGGATTCCGACGTTCCCGCACCGCCGAGCAGGTCGATAAACGCATCCTCGAAGCGCGGGGCGGTTTCGTTTATCTCAATCTCAGGCATGCCCTGGGCCTGGCGGATATCGTCGGCGGTCGCCTCTTTTTTGAGGATCACGCGTACCGAACGGCCCTGAATCATGCCGTCGCTGACCTGCGGCAGTTTCAGGACCCGCTGCAGCAGCTGGCGGTTGGTCTCCTGCGGGCTGTGCAGCAGAAAGCTGCGCCCGGCCATGCTCTGCGTCAGCGCGGTGGGCTCGCCCTGATAGAGCAACTCTCCCTCGTTCATCAGCAGCACGTCGCGGCACTGCTCGGCTTCGTCGAGGTAGGAGGTGCTCCACAGAATTAACATGCCGTCGCCCGCCAGCTCATGCACCATCTGCCAGAGCTCACGGCGTGAGATCGGGTCGACGCCGACGCCGGGCTCATCAAGCAGCAGCACCTTCGGCTCACCTACAAGCGTACAGGCCAGCCCCAGCTTCTGCTTCATCCCGCCGGAGAGTTTCCCCGCCAGACGGTCGGTAAACGGCCCAAGCGAGGTGAACTCCAGCAGACGGGCGAAGGTTTTCTGCCGGGTATCACCGGTCACGCTGCGCAGGTCGGCGTACAGATTAAGGTTCTCCATTACCGTCAGATCTTCATACAGACCGAACTTTTGCGGCATATAGCCCAGCATGGCGTGGAGCGCACCGTCGTCGTTAATCGGATCGAGGCCGAGCACACTGGCCGAGCCTTCATCCGGCTTCAGCAGGCCCGCGAGCATGCGCATCAGCGTGGTTTTACCCGCGCCGTCCGGGCCAACCAGCCCGGTGACGTAGCCTTTTTGCAGCGTGCAGTTCAGCGGCGCGACGGCGGGTTTATCCATCCCGGCGAAGCGCTTGACCAGATTATTGAGCTGGATAACCGCGTCATTCATGTCGTTCCCCGTCGGTGAGTTTTACGGTCACGGGCATGCCCTGGCGCAGCGCATCGTCTGCATCGGTCACGATGATGCGCAGGCGGTAGACCAGATCGGTGCGCAGGTCCGGCGTTTCAACGGTTTTCGGGGTGAACTCGGCGGTGGGGGAGACAAAGCCGACCTTCCCGTGGTACGGCTTGTCCGGGCGTCCATCGGTGTACAGCAGCAACTCGCGGCCCGGCTGCATCTGGCCGAGATTCGGCTCATCAATATAGGCGCGTACCCACACCGGGCGGGTCAGGGAGAGCGTTAAGACGGTGCTGCCCGCGCTCAGGATGCTGCCCGGCTCCACGGCGCGGGTCATCAGCGTGCCGTCGGACGGGGCAACCAGGGTGGTGTCGCGCAGATCCAGTTCCGCCTGTGCCAGCTGCGCCTGCGCCTGCTCGAGGCTGGCTTTTGCCTGGGCGATATCCTGCGGGCGGTTACCTGTGCGGTACTGGCTCAATTTATCCTGCGCCGATTTCAGCGTCGCCTGAGCCTGATCGCGGGACGAACGCGCGTTTTCCAGGTCGTTGGCAGAAATCGTGCGGCTTTTCCACAGCCCCTGCTGGCGGTTATAGAAGTTCTTCGCGTAGTCATACGCCGCCTGCGCCTGTCTGACGGCGGCGGTGGCCTGGGCGATCTCTTCATCACGATAGCCAGCCTGCATCAAATCATACTGCGCCTGCGCGACGGAGACGCCCGCCTTTGCCTGCATCAGGGCGTTCTCGAAGGGCGCTTTATCCAGCATCCCCAGCGTCTGGCCGGTTTTGATAGCGTCACCTTCATCCACGTTGAGTGAGGCAAGTCGCCCCCCGACGCGGAAGCTCATATTCACGGTGCGAATATCTACGTTGCCGTAGAGCGTCAGGCCGCGATCCTGCTGGCTTTGATACCACAGCCAGCCGCCGATGCCCGCAGCAAGCAGAACAACGACCACCAGAATGATGGCGACAGGTTTTTTCATGACTTCAGGCTCCTTTGCGTTAAACCCTGCAGGATCAGGTCAACATGACAGGTAATGACCTGGCTTATCTGTGCGGCTTTATCCTCATCGAATTGTGTCCAGCCGGTACGTAGCAAAATGGTTTCTCGCCCCAGACGAAACGCGAGCACTTCGCCCAGCAGGGCGTGGGTATGCAAAATGGTGTTGGTGTCGTGTGCATCCTGGCCGGTATAGGCGGCGATCAGGCGGGTTAAATGGCCGTGCATCGGGTCAATCACCTGGCTGTGCACCAGCTGGTAGGCGGCAGTGGGAGAGAGCTGCTCGCGGGAGATAAATTTGCTCAGGCTCAGGGTGTCGTCGTGCGTCAGCAGGCGGATCATATTGTGGCAGGCATTGAGGATCAGCTGGCGGATAGCGGCCCGGTCGGGTGAGGGCTGGCTGAGCAGCGCACTTGCCTCCTCAACGTGTGGGCGGAAATTCTCGCCGATGAAATCGGCGATCCACTGCGCACAGGCGAGGTAAAGATCCTCTTTTGAGCCAAAATAGTAGGTAATGGCCGCGATGTTTTGTCCGGCCTGCGCGGCGATATCCCGCGTGGTGGCGTGGAGTCCATACTCGCCAAACTGCGCCAGTGCGGCGGCTATGAGCTGGCTTCTGGCCTGTTCACCTTTGGTGGTGGTCGGAGTCGTATTCATGGCGGTTTTAAAAATTAATCAATCGATTGATTAAGATTATGCCCGGTTCCGGGGTTTGTCCAGCTGACTTCCCCAAAGAAAAGGGCTGTCGAGGCGCGGCTAAGGGATATTTTATGCGCCACGTCACAAAAGCTGCTACACTGCGCAACTTCACGACATTGTGGTTTTTGTCCTCCCTATTCGTAATATCTCCCTGAAAACTACACCAGTGACGGTCGGGGCGGTTCGGAGTTTTTATGTCTTTTGATTCCCTTGGCCTGAACCCGGAAATTCTGCGCGCAATCGCAGAGCAGGGCTACGTCGAGCCAACCCCTATTCAGCAGAAGGCGATTCCTGCCGTGTTGCAGGGCCGTGACCTGATGGCCAGCGCCCAGACCGGTACCGGAAAAACCGCGGGCTTTACCCTGCCGCTGTTAGAACTGCTGGTAAAAAACCAGCCGCACGCTAAAGGCCGTCGCCCGGTCCGTGCGCTGATCCTGACCCCAACCCGCGAGCTGGCCGCGCAAATTGGCGAGAACGTGCGTGATTACAGCCGCTATCTCAACATTCGCTCGCTGGTGGTTTTCGGCGGGGTGAGCATCAACCCGCAGATGATGAAACTGCGCGGCGGCGTGGACGTGCTGGTGGCAACGCCGGGCCGTCTGCTGGATCTCGAACACCAGAACGCGGTGAAGCTCGATCAGATTGAAATTCTGGTGCTGGATGAAGCTGACCGCATGCTGGATATGGGCTTTATCCACGACATTCGCCGCGTGCTGGCTAAACTGCCTGCACGTCGTCAGAACCTGCTCTTCTCCGCGACCTTCTCAGACGAGATCAAGGCGCTGGCTGAAAAGCTGCTGCATAACCCGCTGGAAGTGGAAGTGGCGCGCCGCAACACCGCCTCCGAGCAGGTGACGCAGCATGTTCACTTCGTGGATAAAAAACGCAAGCGCGAGCTGCTCTCCCAGATGATCGGGCAAGGCAACTGGCAGCAGGTGCTGGTCTTTACCCGCACCAAACACGGCGCCAACCACCTGGCGGAACAGCTGAATAAAGACGGCATCCGCAGCGCGGCAATCCACGGCAACAAGAGCCAGGGCGCGCGTACCCGTGCGCTGGCGGACTTTAAGTCTGGCGACATTCGCGTGCTGGTGGCAACGGACATCGCCGCCCGCGGTCTCGACATTGAAGAGCTGCCGCACGTGGTGAACTACGAGCTGCCAAACGTGCCGGAAGATTATGTTCACCGTATCGGCCGTACCGGTCGCGCGGCGGCCACTGGCGAAGCCCTCTCTCTGGTTTGCGTCGATGAACACAAACTGCTGCGCGATATTGAGCGTCTGCTGAAGAAAGAGATCCCGCGCATCACCACCGAAGGCTACGATGTCGATCCGTCTATTCAGGCGGAGCCGATTCAGAATGGCCGTCAGCAGCGTGGCGGCGGCGGTGGTCGTGGACAGCAGCAGCCGCGCCGTTCGGAAGGCGGCGCGCCGAAAGCATCCGGTAAACCGCCGCGCCGAAACGGCGAAGCGAAATCCGGCGGCGAGAACCCGTGGCGCAGCGGTGAATCCCGGCCAGCAGGGGAAGGGCAGCGTCGACGCCGCCCGCGTAAACCTGCCAGCGTGTAGTTTTCTGGGATGATTGTCTGTTGGTTATAATTGAAGGTTACGTTCACCTTAATATCCACAGAATATAATACGTTCATTACCCGTGAACGTGACAAGGGGGCCACCGCGGCCCCCTTGTCAATCCCCGCGGCCCGCCATGAAATCGGTGCTTCGCACTGCGCTCACCTCCCGACCGTCTCCCTGCGGTCGGCTCGACTCGACGTCCTGTCTCGTTTCGCCTCTGGCCGCCATCCATGGCGTCCAGCCCTTGTCATCCGGTCTCCGGTTCGCCGATTTCTGCGGGACTCAACGGCGGTGCCACATTCAGGCGGCATAAAAGGTTGAGGGAGCGAGAGTCCGGCTGAAAATCGCCGAAGCGTTTCCTGAAGGTCGGGGCGACGCGCAGGGATGCGCGGCGAGGGCATAGCCTGCAGGGATGCAGGCTGGTGCCCGACCCGAAAGCCGGAAGGAATAAGCTGAGGGCACCGCGAAGCGGCGATTTTCTCTGCCGGGAGCCGGGATTGCTAAGGGGGCGGCGGCGGCCCCCTTAGCACGTTCACCGCAGAGAAATGACCAGGTAGCAGGATAGTTAAAGTGAACGGAACGATGCCACTGAAATAACAAAGAGCCTTTGCGTAGATTCGCTGCGAGGCTCTTGTCCTTACATCTGGACTTTTTCTTTTTGCGGCATCCGCCGGAAAGTGCCACAATAGTGGCTGTTTATACAGTATTTCAGGTTTACGATGGCTTTAACCGCGGCGCTCAAAGCGCAAATTGGCGCCTGGTATAAGGCGCTACAGCAGCAGATCCCCGACTTTATCCCCCGAGCGCCTCAGCGGCAGATGATTGCTGATGTGGCAAAAACGCTCGCCGGGGACGACGGGCGGCATCTGGCGATTGAAGCCCCGACGGGCGTCGGGAAGACCCTGTCGTATCTTATCCCCGGCATTGCGATTGCGCGGGAAGAGCAAAAAACGCTGGTGGTGAGTACCGCCAACGTGGCGCTGCAGGATCAAATCTTCAGCAAAGACCTGCCGCTGCTGCGCAAAATTATCCCCGATCTCCGTTTTACAGCCGCCTTTGGCCGCGGTCGCTACGTCTGCCCGCGTAACCTGGCGGCGCTCGCCAGCAGCGAGCCTGCGCAACAGGATCTGCTGGCGTTTCTTGATGATGAGCTGACGCCGAACAACAAGGCCGAGCAGGAGCGGTGCGCCAAACTGAAAACCGATCTCGACGGCTATAAGTGGGACGGACTGCGCGACCACACCAGCGAGGCCATCAGCGACGATCTCTGGCGCAGGCTGAGCACCGATAAAGCGAGCTGCCTGAACCGCAACTGCCACTATTACCGCGAATGCCCGTTCTTTGTCGCCCGCCGCGAGATTCAGGAAGCGGAAGTGGTGGTCGCAAACCATGCGCTGGTGATGGCGGCGCTTGAGAGCGAAGCCGTGCTGCCGGAGCCGAAAAACCTGCTGCTGGTGCTGGATGAAGGACACCATCTGCCGGACGTCGCGCGCGATGCTCTGGAGATGAGCGCCGAAATTACCGCCCCGTGGTTCCGCCTGCAGCTCGATCTGTTTTGCAAGCTGGTGGCAACCTGCATGGAGCAGTTCCGCCCGAAAACCACGCCACCGCTGGCGGTGCCTGAACGCCTCAACGAGCATTGCGACGAGGTGTACGGGCTAATCTCGTCGCTGAATAACATCCTCAACCTGTATCTGCCGCAGACCCAGGAGGCGGAACACCGCTTTGCCATGGGCGAATTGCCGGACGAGGTGATGGAGATTTGCCAGCAGCTGGCGAAGCACCTTGAGAAACTGCGCGGGCTGGCGGAGATGTTCTTAAACGACCTGAGCGAGAAAACCGGCACCCACGACGTGGTGCGGCTGCACCGTATTTTGTTGCAGATGAACCGCGCGCTCGGCATGTTTGAGGCGCAAAGCAAGCTCTGGCGGCTGGCCTCTCTGGCGCAGGCGTCCGGCGCGCCGGTCACTAAATGGGCGACCCGGGAAACGCGGGACGGGCAGGTGCACCTCTTTTTCCACTGCGTGGGTATCCGCGTTGCCGATCAGCTGGAAAAGCTCATCTGGCGCAGCGTGCCGCATGTCGTCGTCACGTCAGCCACGCTGCGTTCCCTGAACAGCTTCTCCAGGCTGCAGGAGATGAGCGGCCTCCGGGAGAAAGCGGGCGACCGCTTCGTGGCGCTGGATTCGCCGTTTAACCACTGCGAGCAAGGCAAGCTGGTGATCCCGCGTATGCAGTACGAGCCGCTTATCGACAACGAAGAACAGCATATCGCCGAGATGGCGGCCTACTTCCGTGAGCAGCTTGAGAGCAAAAAATTCCCCGGCATGCTGGTGCTGTTTGCCAGCGGGCGCGCGATGCAGCGCTTCCTTGAACACGTCACCGACCTGCGGTTACTGCTGCTGGTGCAGGGCGATAAGCCCCGCTACCGGCTGGTCGAGCTGCACCGCCAGCGCATTGACGGCGGCGAGCGCAGCGTGCTGATCGGCCTGCAGTCGTTTGCGGAAGGGCTGGATCTGAAGGGGGATTATTTAACCCAGGTGCATATCCATAAAATCGCCTTCCCGCCTATCGACAGCCCGGTGGTGATCACCGAGGGCGAATGGCTGAAAAGCCTGAATCGCTATCCGTTTGAGGTGCAAAGCCTGCCGGCGGCGTCGTTTAACCTGATTCAGCAGGTGGGGCGCTTGATTCGTAGCCACGGCTGCTGGGGCGAGGTGGTGATTTACGATAAACGGCTGCTGACCAAAAATTACGGCCCGCGGTTGCTGAACGCCTTGCCCGTGTTCCCGATTGAACAGCCCGACGTGCCCGAGGTAAAAAAACGCCCGGCGAAAGTGATTGCCGGGCGTAAAAAAAGCATCCGTGCTAAGGGGCGCGGTCCTACTGGTAAGTGAATGTCACCTGCACAACGCTGTTAAACGTACCGGCGCTGACGGGCGTGGAGGTTGCATAGTAGCGGGCGGCCAGGGGGAACTCTGCCGTATGGTCGCTTTTGTTAATCACCACGTTAAAACTGGCCTGCGGCGAAATCAGGATGTTGTCCTGCCGGTCGGCCAGCTCAAGCGCAAGGCCTTTTGCGCTGCCGGTATTGGCGAATTTCGTCGGGTGAACGCTGTCGGGCTGGCCGTAAAAAAAGGCGTTCGACAGCGTCAGGCTTGACGGACAATGCGACACCTTCAGGGAAAATTCTTTCCACTCTCCCGTATCGCCCACGCTTTTAAAGCTCGTTGCGGTTGCCTGGCCCAAATCGACGGTCAAATTTCGACTGGCGCTGTCCACGACGCAGGTGTTGGCATAGATATGTCCCGTTATCTGGAGATTAATGTCATCTGCATGGGCGCTCGTCATCAGCCCCAGCAGCGTTAACAACATGATTTTTTTCATCTGAGATCACTTATAGGCAAGCGTGACGGTGGCGACGGTGTTGGCAGGGCCAGGGGTCACAAGGGCAGCAGTTTGTTCATAGCGCAACTCCAGCGGAATGCGCAGCGTCTGGTTGGCATAGGCTTCGGTCCCCAGCGACTCATATTCACCAAATGTCGGGATCATGCCGTCCACCAGCATTCTGACGCCGATGCCCGTGGCGACGCCGGTCTCCTGGGTGAGCTTAATCACCCCGGGGAACGCGCTCTCGTAGCCGTTGCCGCTGGTGACCTTCATTTCGGGCTGGACTGTCGTATCGCAGTTAACGTTGACGTAGACCGTTTGCGCCGGATCGGAGAGCGTGCCGGTACCCACAAAATCGCTCAACGGGAAATCGCCCAGATTCACGGTCAGATCTTTTGGTGATACCGAGCAGGTCACCTGGTGGAGGATCACGTTGCCGGAGTAGGCGATAGTGTTGGGGCTGCCGATACCTTCATGGGCAAAGACGCCGATGCCAAATTTGGTTTGCGACTGCACAAGCGTCCCGGAGATAACGTTATCGTTGGTTTTAACCAGTTCCAGGGTGACGTTGAAGCTGAACGACTGTTTGCCATCGGCAGAGATATAGCCAATCGGCGTTTCCCGGGAGTCACACTGAACGCCGCCCGCGCCTCTGATGCGCTGACCTTGTTCGTTCATCAGGGCGACGCCAATGCCCTCAACACCCGAATCATACACCCCCCTCATGCCGGGAATTTCTGAACCGGTGCCGTAGTAGCAGGAGACAATCTCAAGGCCGCTGTCGACGCTTTCATCGCAATTGCCCGCGACGTGAACGGTCTGCTCGGTACCGGGGATGGTTTCCCCGACCGGCAGGGTTGTCGGCACGGACACCGAGGCAACGTTGATCATCTTCGGCATGTCCGGCGTCGTACAGGTGGCCTTTGCATGAGGCATAAAGAACGATGCCGTGCCCAGAACGAGAAGAAAGAAGAACGATTTAACGAGTTGCATATGCTAAGCCTTCACGATGGATTAGTGACACTGCGCAGCAGCGTTAATAATGTTGGTTTTATTTTTCTCATCCGTAAGTACGTAGTTTGCGACACAGTGCTCGCTGGCGTCCTGCCCCCATGACACGTCGAGCTTGCCGCGCCTCGGCAGCCCGGAGAGATAGGTCTGGCCGTCAACGCCCACGATAAACTCGCTGTCTTTATCTTCCGTGGTGACCGTTGCGCCGAACGGCAGCGGCTTACCGCCGTGGGTCAGCGTCATCAGCACCCGGTTGCCCACGCGGGTATTGAAGGTGGCGCGCACCACCGCGCCGCGGGTAGGGGTGACGATTTGCGCCGCGTGCGTCACGTCGGCATCGTCCGGCAGCGTTTCGGTATCCAGCTCGATGGTGTTGTGTCGGTATGCGGTCACAAACGGCACCACGGTATAGCCGCGGAAGTCGGTCTCAACGCCGGTCTGGTTGGCGATGTGCGTCCCGTGCGTGCCCGGCGCTTTCACCAGGGCGATGGTCTCGCCCAGCGGCTGGCTCAGGGTGATGCCGTTGGCATGGGCGATAACCCCGCCCTGCAGGCCCACGTTGGCGGTGCGCTGGTTTTTATCCTGGCTCAGGCCGCCGCTCAGTTCGCCGTAGGTGGCCTTATAGTCGGCGTTCATGCTGGTTGAGTTGCCGTTACCTGAGGAGTCCAGACCTTCCTGAACGTTCCAGTTAAGGTTGTTCTCCTCCAGCGCCGTGCCGTTTACCCCGAGGTTCTGAACGGTGCCATCTTTGCTGTTGTTCATGTTGTAGGTAGCCCAGGTGTTGTGCATCCAGCGGTCGAGCGGAACCGAAACGCTCAGCGCGAACAGATTATCGTTGCTGACCGACTCGCCGTTTTCATCGCTGTCGTTGGTGTTTTTGTTCAGGCTGTAGCTCAGGCTGTAGGTGATGCCCTTCCAGCTGTTGTTGTAGCTGACGCTCATGGAGGTCATGTCCTGGCTCTGGGTCCAGTAGCTCTCTTTCACCAGGCTCAGCGTGACCGACCCCCAGCCTTCGCCCAGCGTCTGATCGATGGTGGCCTCGGTACGGGCGCGACGCTGTTGCGGGGCCGACCAGTCGCTGGCATGGGTGTACGACTCCATGGTGTCTTCCAGGGTGTAGAACCCTTTGCTGTTGTAGCGATAGCCTGCCAGCGAGAAGTTGGTACCCGTGCCGGCAAAATCTTTGCTGTAACGCAGGCGCCAGGATTGGCCTTTGCTGGCTTTCTGTTTCTTGAGCAGCGCTTTGGCGCGTGTGACGTCAATGGAGAACGCCCCGAGATCGCCAAAGTTTTTCCCGGTGCCGAGCGCCGCGGAGTGGTAATGGCTGCTTTGCTGCATGCCGCCGTAGGCGGTGAAGCCGTACGGTAAACCATAGATGGCGCTGCCCTGGGCAAAGGGCGTTTTCTCGACGTCTTTATCGTAGGAACGATATCGGCCCGCGGTTGCGCTGTACTTCAGGTGCTTTTCACGCTGCAAAACGGGGACAGAGGCGTAAGGCACCACAAAGTGGCGCTCGCTGCCGTCCGTCTCTTTTACGGTGACCTGTAAATCACCGCTGCTGCCGGTGGGGTACAAATCGTTAATTTCGAACGCGCCAGGCGCCACGGTGTTCTGATAAATGACGTAGCCGTTCTGGCGGACCACCACCTGCGCGTTGCTGTGTGCGGTGCCGCGAATGATAGGTGCGTAGCCTCTTTCGCTGTCCGGCAGCATGTCGCTGTCGGAGTTAAGCTGCACGCCGGTGTAGGGCACGCTGTCAAAGACGTCGGCCGGGGAGCTGCTCTGGCCCAGCGTCACATCGCTTTTCATCGCCACGATATCGCGTTGGGCATAGGTGTAAACCGACGAGAATTTCTGCTGCTCTTCGTGGCCGGTGGTGCTTCGGTTCCAGGTGGAATAGTTACGGATGCGCCACGCGCCGATGTTCAGGCCGGGGCGAAGGTTCACGTACTGGCTGCTGCTGTCCTGCATGCCGGGCTGGCGGGCCTGCGTCTGGCTGGCGGTGGCGCTGTAGTTGAGTATGCCGGCGGTGATCCCCTCATCAAATTCTTTCGGGTCGATATAGCCGCGCGGCACCTGGCCCAGCGCGGATTGCGGAATGCTCAACAGCAGCTGCTGATTGCTGACGCGAAACGTGGCCGACGCCGCCGGAATGGCGTGCAGGTTGGCACATTTCCCCGCGCCCGCCAGCGCAGGAAACGATTTGGTTTTAATGCCGAGGCTCTTTAATTCGTCCAGACTAAAACAGGGCTGAAGCGAAGTCTCGCCCGACGCCGCTTTTTGCAGCGTAAAAGTGACGTCGCGGGTATCAATTTTATTGTTATTGATATAAATGGCGACCTGATATTTTCCTGGCGCCTGACCTGGTCCTTTTTCATAAATAGACAGGTCAGTTTTTTCCTGCTGTGGATTATCGACGTCGAGCAGCGCCGGGTTAAAATAATCATCTGCCCGCGTTTTTTGCGAAAAACCAATCACTGCCAGACCGCATATCAGGGTCAGCAGAGTCAGTAATCGGTAAACGGAAGGCAGCCTGAACGGCCTTCCTGGGGTAGAGGTATAAATAACCATTCAATCCACTGTTTGGCTGTCGATTAATGAACGGATGAAGACCAGCTTTTGCTGATGCTGCCGTAGTCAGTAATGATTGACCAGGTGACGTTAGAACCGCCGGTATTTGCAGGCAGTGCGATGCGCGTTTGCGTTTCTGGCACGGCCCAGCCAGCCTTTTCTAATTTATGGCCGTTCAGCGTGACGCTCTGGAAATTCATATAAAATGGCGTGGGGTTATTAACCACCAGGTTGTTGCCCTCGCGGTGCCATTCCAGCTTATCTGCCACGTCTTCCGGTTTGCCTTTAACCGATGCCGGGCGATAAAGTAATTTAATGCGCGTGTTGATGGCGATTTGCAGCGTATTCACGCCCTCAACGCGTTTTGATGAGGGAATGGCTTTAATATTCAGCCAAAAAAGCGACTCGCGATCTTCAGGTAAATTTCCGCCGGTGCGGACAACGCGCAACACGTTATCTTCTTTGGCATCCAGGCGAAAAAGGGGAGGCGTAATCAGAAACGGCGCTTTCGCCAGATTTTTACCGCCAGAATCCGCCCAGGACTGTACCAGATAATCTGTTGCATCCGGGTTTGAAATACCGATTGAGGATTCCTTTTTCCCTCCCTGGTAAATGAGGCGCGTGCCGTTAATAATCACGCCCGCATGTGCGGTCGCTGCTACCAGTAAAAGTGTGCTCAGTAAATAACCGTGACGCATAGCTGTTTCTCAAAATAAGGAAGGACTATTGATCACACGAAAAATAGTCCTTGAAGGATGATATCAGTTATAAATAACGGTGAATGTGGAGACGGAGTTTGCCGGGCCTGCGGTGACCGCTGCCTGGGTTTGAATATAACGCGCACCAAATTCAAGATCGTTAACGGCGGTTCCGGAAGCCAGAGGGTACTCTTTGGACGGCGTGTATAAGCTCACGGGTTGTTCAGAAGAGTCGAGCAGCTGGATCGCCACGCCGCTTGCCGCATCCGCATCCGGGGTCAGCGCCAGCGTCGTGTTGTTATTCGCATCTGGCGTACCGCCAAAATTGATGGACGCCGAGGTAACGGTTTCCGGGCAGTTTTTCAGCTCAATATCAAATTTCGTGGCGGTGCTGGTGGAGCCTGCACCGGTAAAGACCGTTTTCGAGACCTTGCCTAAGGTCACGTTCAACGGATTACTTAAACCATTTACAACCTGACACGCGGAATCAATGATTTCGCCCGTAAAGTTGATTTGTCCTTCTCCGTCCGTTGCCGCAAAAGCGGAGGCCGAGCAGCCCACAACGGATGCGACGAAGAGACCTAACGCAATCTTATTCATAATTAATCCTGATGTAGGGCGGAGACCTTGCCTGGAAGTTTCCGCCGTTGTTCCTCACTAACTTCGGTCGATATTTAAACAAAATCCGGGCGGAGAAGATTCTTGTATTCAGCTCACAAATAATTGAACTTTTTCTTGCATTATTTTTTATGTTCAAAAACGCGGGCGCTGTTTTCGGGGATAAAAGGCTATCTGGCGGGACTTCATCAGGGCTATAGTGAGAGCACTATGCAGGAAGGAGAAATGTCGTGGATTATCGCAAAATTATCAAAGAAGTAGGGCGCGGGAAAAACCACGCTCGCGACCTGGATCGTGAAACTGCCCGTGCGCTCTACAGCCATATGCTGAACGGCGAAGTACCCGATCTGGAAATGGGCGGCATACTGATTGCCCTGCGGATCAAGGGGGAAGGGGAAGCCGAAATGCGCGGCTTTTACGACGCCATGCAGGCGCAGACAATCCGCCTGACGCCACCGGTGGCAAAACCAATGCCGATTGTTATTCCCAGCTATAACGGCGCGCGCAAGCAGGCGAACCTGACGCCGCTGCTGGCGATCCTGCTGCACAAGCTCGGTTTTCCGGTGGTGGTGCACGGGGTGAGTGAAGATCCTACGCGCGTTCTGACCCAGACCATTTTTGAACAGCTGGGGATTGAGCCGACCCTGCACGCCGGCCAGGCGCAGGCAAAGCTCGACAGCCATCAGCCCGTGTTTATTCCGGTGAAAGCGCTCTGCCCGCCGCTGGAGAAACAGCTGGATATGCGCTGGCGAATGGGGGTGCGTAACAGCGCCCACACCCTGGCAAAGCTGGCGACGCCGTTTGCGGAAGATGCCGCGCTGCGTCTCTCCAGCGTGTCGCATCCGGAGTATGTCACCCGCGTAGGCACCTTCTTTGACGCGATCGGCGGCAGGG
Source organism: Enterobacter sp. 2VL (assembly GCF_005503595.1). Classification (NCBI taxonomy): domain Bacteria; kingdom Pseudomonadati; phylum Pseudomonadota; class Gammaproteobacteria; order Enterobacterales; family Enterobacteriaceae; genus Enterobacter; species Enterobacter sp. 2VL. The sequence continues at coordinate 284,781 of NZ_SCNE01000002.1, read as the reverse complement.
CGTTACTGATGCACGGTACGGAAGGGGAGGTGTATGCCAACCCGCAGCGCTGCCCACAGCTGGTGCTGATCGACGCACAGGGCACGCGCGCGCTGCTTGAGCGCGGCGAGGAGAACACAGACGTTATCCTGCCTGCGGCGAAAGATCCGCATACCACCGCGCGCTGGATTGAACAGTGTCTGGCAGGCAATGTCCCCGTACCGCGTGCGATAATGCTGCAGATGGCGTGTTGTCTGCTGGCAACGGGTGAGGTGGCGACGCTGGACGCAGGGCTTGAGCGCGTGGCGCAGGCGTTTTAGGCAAAAAAAAGCCCGTCCAGTGGCGGACGGGCAAACAAAGGGTAACAACAACAGGGTCAATGAGGGTTGGAGCATCTCACCAGAGGGTAAGGTGAGGGTGGAGCATAATGCGTTCGCTTATTTGTAGATAACCGCGGTACCGCTCAACTTGTTATTGTTGTTCGCGGAGGTGATGGTATATCCACTTGCGCCGGCAGCCGCTGCTTTCTCAGCCAGTTTTGCTTCCAGGCCGTCCAGCGTGGTGGCGCCTTCAGCACTGACCACACCGATTTTATTCATGTTCTGCGCCTGAGTGGCGGAGACAGGCTCTGCGGCGAAAGCGCCAAAGGACAGAGCGGAAAGGGCAACAGCGGCAACAGCATATTTGATGGTTTTCATGATTATTCTCTCGCAGATGATTCTGTTAAGGGGACGATGTTCCGTCGATGTGATAAGTATCACGGTTTTTTGCGGAGGATAAAATCGAAGAGAATTGACGTGGTTGCTCAAAAAAATTGAATGACAAATAACATATTGAATAGTAATAACTTCAGCGAAGCGATTTACGTTTCTTGCCGCTGCGCTTTACAGAAGCCGCGTTAAGGGCACGATTTGCCACGCGGTTCGCTAAAAAGCGTGAGCGTAAAGGAAACTACTTTGGTCGTGAACTTGCGTAAAGCCAGGTCAACGTAACTGGCTGTCTTTCGATCCTCTGCGATTATATCCTGCGTGTGAAGTATTATGCGAATCTTTATCCTGCTGGCAGGTGATGCATAACCGCACGCCGGGGATGGCTTTTCGCCGCGCCTCGGGAATGGGATCGCCGCACTCTTCACATTCATACAAACTCTCACCGCGCGGAATTTCACCGCGAGCGCGGGCAACAGCATCTTCAATGGTACTGTTGATCTGTTCGTTTACTGCGTCGTCATTTGCCCAGCCGGAAGCCATGGCATCCTCCAGTGTCGTGTTTATATAAGTGGTGTTTATATAAAGTATAGGATCGATATGGGGTTAAAAGGTGAACGTACAAGTCGCGGTAGGGTGAAACTGCATCTGTTGCCCAGATGCAGTCGGGGGCGGAACGTTATTTATAGATAGTGGCTGTGCCGTACATATGGTTATCGCCACCGGCGGCGTTCACCACAAAACCTTTCGCACCTTCTTCACGGGCTTTTTCAGCCAGCTTGCTCTGAAGATCGTCAAGATTGCTTGCGCGGCTGACGGAGACAGTACCGGCAGGGCGAAGCTGGCTGGTGTCGTTGCTGGGGGTGAGAGGCTCTACAGACCAGGCAGAAAATGAGGCGGTCGCGAGTGCTCCGGCGATGACAGCGAGTGACAAGTATTTTTTCATAATCACATCCTCCGGGAGAAACAACGGGTGATTCCAGTTAAGTTTAGATGCCCTGAGAGTGTGATTTAGCGCAAAAATTTGATGATGATCTGCTTATTTTTTGAACGATGTTAATTGACAAAACGCTGACAGATCATAGACATACACGCCGTTGATTTTTGTCGCTTTTTTGTTCGCCTCACAGAAATATTTACCGTTGGGTCAGCAAAGGGTATCTTACGCCGCTGTTTAAAGGAGAACGCCATGACTTCCCAAAAGCCCGGATTGCACCCCCGTAATCGCCACCGCAGCCGTTATGACATGAATGCCCTGTGCCAGAGCTGCCCGGAGCTAAAGACTTTTATCGTCCAGACCCCGGCCGGTGAGCCCTCGGTTAACTTTGCCGATCCGCAGGCGGTAAAAGCGCTGAACAAAGCGCTGCTGGCCCATTTCTACGGCGTGACGCACTGGGACATTCCTGAAGGCTTTCTCTGCCCGCCCGTACCCGGCCGTGCCGATTACGTTCACCACCTTGCCGATCTGCTGGCCGACGATTGCGGCGGCGTGGTTCCCGCGCAGGCAAGCGTTCTGGATATCGGTACCGGGGCGAACCTGATCTACCCGCTTATTGGCGCGCATGAATACGGCTGGCGTTTTACCGGCAGTGAAACGGGCGCAGAGGCGTTCTCAAGCGCGCAGGCCATCATTAACGCCAACCCGGGGTTAAGCCGCGCGGTTCGTCTGCGTCGCCAGAAAGATGCGTCGTCGATTTTCAACGGCATCATTCATAAGAACGAGCAGTACGATGCCACGATGTGCAACCCGCCGTTCCATGACTCCGCGGCAACTGCCCGCGCGGGCAGCGAGCGCAAGCGTCGCAATCTGGGCCAGGCGCAAGATGCGGCGCTGAACTTTGGCGGCCAGCAGCAGGAGCTGTGGTGTGAAGGCGGTGAAGTGGCGTTTATCCTGCGCATGATTGATGAGAGCAAAGCCTTTGGCCGCCAGGTGAAGTGGTTCACGACGTTAGTCTCACGCGGCGACAACCTGCCGCCGCTGTACCGTGCCCTGACCGATGCGGGCGCGGTAAAAGTGGTGAAAAAAGAGATGGCGCAGGGGCAGAAGCAGAGCCGATTCATCGCCTGGTCGTTTATGGACGATAGCAAACGCCGCAAATAATGTGTCCCGCAGGCCGGGTAAGGCGAAGCCGCCACCCGGCAAACAGGTTACAGCGTCGGCTCCTGCGGCGGCAGCGGTGTGGCCGAAGGCGGCGAGACGACCTGATACGTCTGCACCGGCATCCGCACATCCGCCAGATCGAAATGTTTCTTCACCATGCTGTCGAGCGCGAAGCGCACCGTCCACTGCTTCAGCGGCTGGGTGGTGAACGACACGCGTAGCGTAAAGGCCGTGTTCGTCAGCCCGACAATGCCCGCAAACGACGGCTCGCCAATCACCAGCCCGCGAATGTTCTCCATCTCCATCAGCTCCGCTACCGCATCCTGCAGCGCCTGCTTCGCTTTATCGGCATCTTCATGGCGATCCACATCGTAATTCGCCACGACCGAACCAATCCCGCGCACGAAGTTGGCGAAGGTGGTGATCGAGGACCAGGGAATGATGTGGTATGCGCCGGTATCCTGACGCACGCCCACGGAGCGAATCGACATCCGCTCCACCGTGCCGGTGAGCGGCCCGATGGTCACCAGGTCGCCGGTGTTCATCCCGTTCTCAAACTGGATGAAGATACCGGTGATGATGTCCTTCACCAGCGTCTGGGAGCCGAAAGAAATAGCCAGCCCCAGGGCACCGGCACCTGCCAGCAGCGGTGCGATATTCACGCCGATTTCAGAGAGCACGATCATGATGGTGATGGTACTGATAATCACCGCCAGCGCGTTGCGGAACAGGGTCAGCAGCGTGCGGGCGCGAGCGCTTGGCAAGGGCCTGCCGTGAATATCCGAGACCAGACGGTTTTCGATCAGGCTCGCCAGCAGCGTCCAGCCCACGGCAGAGAAGAACAGAATCAGCGCAATGCGGATCAGAATATCGACGGTCTTTTCCCCCGCGCCGTTGTGCAGCCAGTTCCAGAAATCGAACAATCCCCAGGCGTTCAGGAGCAACATAATGGCGACGCACACCGTCAGAATGCGCGCCACCTTCAGGGACACCGACATCCAGCCGTTAACCCGTTTTTGCAGCTCCGGATAGTTGCGCTGAACGTGCGGGGAGAGGGTGATGGTTTTCGAGATCCAGCGCGACAGCAGGCCCGAGACAAACGCCGCGATGCCAATAATCGCCAGGCTTTTGAACGTCGCCCCCATCATAAATTTCAGGCTGTTGCCCGGATCAAACAGCGAGAAGAAGCACAGCACAATAAAGTACGCGCTTGCCAGCCAGTGCCAGACCAGCGCGAAGGCGCGAATAAACAGGCTGAAGAAGGAGAGGGAGCGGTCGGCCAGATGCAGCAGACTCTCGGTAATGGCTTTTTTATTGTGAAAGATAAGGTACAAGGCCCAGACGGTGATGCAGATCATGATCAGCACGTTCGCCAGCGCGCCGAACTGAACGTTCACCTGGTTGGAGATAATCGGCACGGCGACCAGCAGACCGTAGCCAATCAGGCCGCTGAGCACGCTCAGACGTAAGGCCCAGTATTTTGCGGTGCGTTCCTGAATCGAAAAGGGGCGCAGCTCCGGGACGTGTGGGCAAAAGAGTAAACGCAGCAGCGCTTTGAAAAATTCGATCAGAGCGAAGGCGTTGAGGAAAAGCGCCTGCTGAAAGGCGATGGTTTTATTGCCCGTATTGAGACGATCGGCAAGCACCTGGCCGATAGACAGGGTCAGCGCCAGCAGCAGTAAGTCGATGATAAACGCCAGGGCGATCATCGCCGGCAAATGCAGCCAGCTGCTTTTCTCGCGGTTCTTTTTACGTCCCCATTGGCCCATCTTGCGATACAGCGGCCAGGCGCACAGGCGCACCAGCGAGTAAAAAATGAATACCGTGCCTGCCAGGATGAGAAATTGCGTGGCGGCGGCAGAGAAGGTTTGGGGATTGAACGGCTTATGGGGAGAACCAATCAGATTGCGGTAGAGCTGGGCAAAACGTGAGGCGAGGGCATCGCCATAGTGGCGGCTGACGTCGGTGACATTCTCCAGCACCGTTTTTTGTTCTTTCTCATCGGGCGGGGCGATCGCCGGGACATCTTCCTGCGGTGGCGTTGCCGCGACTTTACGCAGTTGACCTATTAATTCCTGCCGGGACGCATCATTTTCAAGCACGTCGGCCAGCGCGCTGTAGGCGGCTTTCTTCTGTTCGGCGTCCGGTTCCGGTGGGGGCGTATTTTGCTGTGTAGCGGCGGTTCCGGTTGTTACACCTGGTATCGCAACGGCAAGCGAGGGAGCACTAAAAAGGCTAATCAACAGCAACAGGATCCACGGCACGGCGTCCTCCGGCGAAAATGTCCAGCAAAATGATAAGTATAGAGTGCGGGGAACCGGGGGGGATTTTTGGGAACAATCTGGCGTTAAAAAGCCGGGCATGCCCGGCTTGATGTTTAACGGCCAGTCGTCATCAGGAGACGTGCTGCAGGAACTCCTGCAGGCGCTGGCTGGGCGGGTTGGCAATCAGCTCCTGCGGGTTACCGTCTTCGGCAATGCGGCCTTTATCGATAAAGATCAGGCGAGACGCCACTTTCTCCGCGAAGCCGATTTCGTGGGTCACGATCACCATCGTCATCCCTTCTTCGGCCAGGTCCTGCATGACTTTCAGCACTTCGTGACGCAGCTCGGGGTCAAGCGCAGATGTCGGCTCATCGAACAGCATCATCTTGGGTTTAACCGCCAGCGCGCGGGCAATGGCTACGCGCTGCTGTTGACCACCGGATAGCTCGGACGGGTAGTGATGCGCCCGCTCGGCGAGGCCCACTTTGGCGAGCAGATCTTTTGCCAGCGCTTCGGCTGCCGCTTTATTGGCACCGCGCACGCGCAGGGGGCCAAACATCACGTTTTCCAGCGCCGTGAGGTGCGGGAACAGGTAGAACTGCTGGAACACCATCCCGGCTTCCTGGCGTATCAGTCGCTCGTCAACCTTCGGATCGTTGACCTTCAGGCCATCGACAACCAGATCGCCGCTGGTGATCTCTTCCAGCTTGTTGATGCAGCGCAGCAGGGTTGATTTACCGGAACCGGACGGCCCGATAATGACCACCACTTCACCTTGTTGAATGTTGAGGTCAATATTGTGCAGCACCTTCGTCGGGCCAAAGTGCTTGGAAACGTTTTTAAATTCAATCACAGGATTTTCATCCTTCTTTCAAGACGACGCAGAACAAAGCTCAGAACCAGGGTGATGATCAGGTAGACGACGGCTACCGCACTCCAGATTTCCAGCGCACGGAAGTTGCCCGCGATAATCTCCTGGCCCTGACGGGTCAGTTCGGCTACCCCGATAACAATAAACAGCGACGTATCTTTAATGCTGATGATCCACTGGTTACCCAGCGGCGGCAGCATGCGGCGCAGCGCCAGCGGCAGGATAACGTGACGAATGGTTTCGCGACGGGAAAGCCCCAGCGCCAGACCTGCTTCGCTGAAGCCCTTATGGATCGACAGCACCGCGCCGCGGGTAATTTCCGCAATGTAGGCACCGGAGTTGATCATAATAGTGACAACGGCGGCGCTGAACGGGTCAATGCGCAGGTCGTTGAAAGCCATAGGCAAGGCGAAGTAAATGAACATAACCTGCACGACAATCGGCGTGCCGCGGATCACTTCGATGAAAACCAGCGCGATGTGGTTAGCAATCCAGCCGCCGTAGGTGCGGGCGAAACCGGCAACAAGGCCGATAATCAACCCGCCAACCAGACCGAGGACCGAAATCCACAGGGTCATTTTGGCGCCTTCAAGCAAGAGAGGAATGGCAGGCCAGATGGCGCTCCAGTCAAACTGCATGATGTATTCCTGTATACCGTGGTGAAAAACAAAAAACGAAAAACGTAGGCCCGGTAGGCGTTAGCGCCACCGGGCGTACAAACCTGATTTCAGGTGAAATTATTTAGGCTCGGTACCGAACCATTTTTTGTAGATTTCGTTGTAGGTGCCGTTCTCTTTCAGGGTTTTCAGCGCGCCGTTCACTTTAGTGCGCAGGTCGTCGCTGCCTTTCGGGAACGCAATACCGTACTGCTGTGCTTCCAGAGAATCGCCTACCGCTTTGAACTTGCCGTTGCCCGCGGTTTTGATGAAGTACAGGATGTTTGGCGTGTCGTGCAGAACCGCATCCGCGCGGTTGGTGCCCAGTTCCATGTAGGCATTGTCGATGTTCGGGAACTGACGCAGGTCTTTCGTTTTGATATTCGCTTTTGCGTAATCAACGGAGCCAGTACCGCCTTTCACTGCCACTACTTTGCCGTCGAGATCTTTCACGCTTTTCACATCGTTATTGTCGGCTTTAACCATCACCAGCAGGCCGCTTTTGTAGTAGCCGTCAGAGAAGTCGATCGCTTTTTTACGTTCGTCGGTAATGGTGATACCCGCCAGCGCCAGGTCAACGTTTTTAGTCTGCAGCGCAGGGATGATGCCGCTGAAGTCCATTGGCTTCAGGGTGTAATCCAGTTTGAGTTCTTTCGCAATAGCAGCCCACAGATCCACGTCGAAACCAACGTATTTATCACCCTGTTTGAATTCAAACGGAACGAAAGCCGTGTCAGTTGCCACAACCAGTTTGTCGGCGGCCTGAGAAGACACCGCAAAAGCCAGGGTAAGTGCAGCCAGTGAAACTTTTAATACAGACTTCATAGCATTTCCTTTTATATCCACGGGGCGATCCCCTGCGAGAACATCTGGCACAATGAAAAAATCATGCCAACTTTACAAGTTGTTGTTTTGCATAGGGGATGAAGACACGCACTGCACGCTAATCGTGGCAACGCGCTTGTTTTGCACCAAGATGGAGCACCGTTTTGGTGCGCTTCGTTTTGGTTAACTGACGGGATGATATTTAGCGCAATTTCAGACCAAAAAACAATCTTCCATTAACCGTTGTGTGAGGTGATTATTACATTTTATTCACTTTTGCAGGGGGTTTAGCAAAAGTGACGCACCATAAACGTGCAAAACCCCCGCCAGGGCGAGGGTTTGATTGGAACTTCGTATGGATTATTCGATGTTAGATTCGATAAACCAAAGGAATTGATCCAGGTCGCGAGACGCGGCGGTGAAGATATCCGCAGTGTCTTCGTCTTTCGCTTCACTAATGGCTTTACGCACATCGTTAGCCACGACGGCGTAACGGTCAGCCAGCTCTTTCAGGTGATCCTGTACGCTGTGGATATCCAGCGGGTAGCTTTTCAGCGCGGTCTTGCTGTTAATGACCTGCGTGGTACCCAGCGCCACACCGCCGAGCTGCACGGCACGTTCTGCCATGGTATCGAGGTGGGTGACCAGTGCGGTGCGGAATCCATCCAGCATTTCATGAACGGCAATAAAGTTTGCACCGCGCATATTCCAGTGGGCCTGTTTAGTGATCAACGACAGGTCGATGAACTGGATCACCTGGCGATTCAGCAACTCAATCGTCGCTTTTTTATCGCTGTCTGATACATCGTTACGGGTATAAAGCAGATTAGACGCTTTCGTTTTCACCAGTTTAGCGGTACTCATAATCTCATATCCTCTTGATGTTAATGTCCCAGGTAATTACCGAGAAACAGTATAGCACCTGATTTTTACTGTGGGGGTCAGGTCTTGCCTATTGGTTTAATAGTAAGAAGAGTTTTGTTTTTTTATTTTGTTGTTTTTCAAAGGATTTGTAATATTTGTCACGGGGCGTGAGATTTTTGAAATAACGCGTGAGGCGTTGCGGGAATAATCTGGAATTAACACAAAAGTGTGAATGAATAATTCAGGTGAGAATTCTGGCCGATATTCTGCATGGCTATGCAGCCATGCAGAATAAAGCAATCAGTTTATATCGAGCTTTTCAACCTTCGGCTCCCGGCGCATCGTCAGCGTGGACCCCATTGAGGCCGCGATGATTGAGCACAGCGCCAGCGTCTGCGTGAAGGTCAGGGTTTCCCCGAGGAAAATCATCCCGGAGATCGCCGCCAGGGCAGGCTCCATGCTCATCAGCGTGCCGAAGATACGCGTAGGCAAGCGCGTCAGGGCAATCATCTCCAGCGAGTAGGGGAGTGCGGTCGAGAGAATGGCGACGGCCAGACCGATCGGCATGACCGACCACTGCCATATTGATTCCGTGGCTTGCGCCATGCCGAGCGGCACAAAAATGATCGCCGCAATCAGCGAACCCAGCGCCACGGTGGCCGGACCGTGTTCCTCCCCGGCGCGCTGACCAGAAAGAATATAGATCGCCCAGCAGGCTCCCGCGCCCAGCGCCAGCGCGGCACCAGTCAGGTCGATCTGCGAAACATTCTGACCCAGCGGCAGCAGGAACCATAATCCCAGCACCGCCAGCACCACCCAGATAAAGTCAACCGGACGGCGTGAAGAGAAGAGGGCAACGGCCAGCGGGCCGGTAAATTCCAGTGCAACGGCAATGCCAAGCGGGATGGTTTGTATTGAGAGGTAGAACATATAGTTCATTGCGCCCAAAGACAGTCCATAATAAAGCAGAGGCAAACGCTGCTCTTTTTTAAACCGCAGCCGCCAGGGTTTGAAGATGACCACGAGGATCAGGGTGCCTAACGCGATTCGAAGCGCCGTGACGCCGGGTGCCCCCACGATGGGGAAAAGAGATTTCGCCAGCGATGCTCCACTCTGGATGGACATCATGGCGATGAGTATGACGGCAACCGGCATCCAGACCGACGACGTACGGGATAAAGCAGGCATCCTTTCTCCTGTCAATTTATGTCAAGTGAGGTAAAAGCGGCAGTGTAATAGAAATATGCTGCATCGGTTGAGGTTCTGTTGAAAAAAATCCGCGCAAAACACGTAAAATGCTGATGAGTTGATGGATTTATAGACACTCAGATTAGGAATAATCTGGATGAATGTAGCGGAACTGACGCGCAATATTAGCGTTTTGTAGCGAAAATTTTATGTTATTTTAATAAGATAGCTGCTGTTGGAAATGTTCTGTTACAGGAAAATCTTAGTTAGACATCACGAATCACAAAGAGTTTCAGAAGATTTTTTGATATATTTAAAACTTACGGACTTACTTGAAGCACATTTGAGGTGGTTATGAAAAAAATTGCATGTCTTTCAGCACTGGCCGCTGTACTGGCTGTTTCCGCAGGTACTGCTGTAGCTGCTACTTCTACCGTTACCGGTGGTTACGCTCAGAGCGATATGCAGGGCGTAATGAACAAAACTAACGGTTTTAACCTGAAGTATCGTTACGAGCAAGACAACAACCCGCTGGGCGTAATCGGTTCTTTCACCTACACCGAGAAAGATCGTACTGAAAACGGCGCTTATAACAAAGGTCAGTACTACGGAATCACCGCTGGTCCTGCTTACCGCCTGAACGACTGGGCAAGCATCTACGGTGTTGTAGGTGTTGGCTACGGTAAATTCCAGCAGACCGAAAACGAAGGTCTGAACCGCACTGCAAGCAACAGCGACTACGGCTTCTCCTATGGCGCTGGTATGCAGTTCAACCCAATCGAAAACGTTGCTCTGGACTTCTCCTATGAGCAGAGCCGTATCCGCAACGTTGACGTTGGCACCTGGATTGCAGGCGTAGGTTACCGCTTCTAATCACTTCGGTGAGCCAGTAAAAAATCCGCCCAATGTGGCGGATTTTTTTTGCATTAAAAGCAGCTATCGTTACTACGCTGATCGGTAAAGTAAAGTGGAAGGTTCCGTTCACCTCAATATGTGCAGAATATACTGTGTTCAGAACCTGTGAACGTGATAAGGGGGCCACCGCGGCCCCCTTATCACGTTCACAGGTTCTATGGTTACAGAGTAGCAAAGCTCGTAAATTGAACTGAATAACCACCACAGCCGTATGTTCCCCCTCACCCCAGCCCTCTCCCTGAATGGAGAGGGAGTATTCTGCGCCAGGCTGTAATTTCTGGGGATTCCTCAGCCCCAATGGGGCGAAGAGATTAATTACTGCGCATTAATTTGTAGAGACTCCTCAAGCATTGAGGGCGCGCTCTTACTTACTCTTAATATCAAAGATATCCGTCCCCAGATGGTTGTAGTCAACTTTCTGTAACTTAAAGTTGGTAACGTACACTGGGGGAGCTTTCTTGTTCGAGATAAACGTATACGCATTTTTTATCTCTTTCGCTGAAATCCCCGTCCACTGCGAGAAGAAGGTCAGGAAATCATTCGCCGAACGGCGCGCGTTAATGATGCGATGCGATTTGTCATCGCTGGACAGCACCATAAACGGCACCTGGAAGTTTTGCTGGAACTTATCGTCATGCGCCAGGTACTGCACCTCTTTCCCGCGCTCTTTAAACGCCAGCCCGTGATCCGAGAAATAGACCAGCGAGAAACTGTCACCCGAGTTACGAAGCTGCGCGTACAGCTTGCTCAACAGATCGTCGGTTTGCGTCATGGTGTACAAATAGCAGGACGTCTCTTTGGACTGCACAAACTCCGCGTATTTTCCCTGGGTACGATCGCAGGCCTGCGGGTGAGAACCCATGAGATGCAGGACAATCAGCTGCGGCTGAGTGCGCTGTGTGGCAAAGACCTGCGCCGTCATCTTCAGCAGCGCTTCATCTTTGGTGTTTTTATCCGCTTCAAAGTCGCCGCTTTTCAGGAACTGAACCTCGTCAGCCCGTTTCGCGATGCTGGCGATGGCCGTATCGTATTCCCCAATCTGGCCCTGATTTGAAAACCACCAGGTCTGGAAACCGGCGCGGTTTGCCAGGGTAATCACGTTATCCTGATACTGAGGTTTGCCATCGACCACGCGGTTTAACGTCAGGCCGAGTGACTTTTGGGTCGAGCCGCTGGCGGCAATGTAGTCGGTTAACAGCGTGCCATTTACCGAGCTGGCAAACGGCGTATTGTCCCAGTGGCCACCAAACGCCCCCAGCGCGTCGCGTCGGGCGCTTTCGCCGATCACCATCACGTAGGTGTGGTACTTCGGCTTCACGGCCAGCACGTTCCAGGTGTCTTTCATATTGGACAGTTCGGCCATGCGCGTCTGTTCGTCGAGCACTTCCTGGTTATTCACCACCACATCTTTCACAAAGCGGAAGACCGGATAACCCGTATCTTTAAGCTTAAAGACGCCACCCCAGGCCAGGTTTTGCACCGGCGCGACAAAAAAGGCAGCCACGCTCACCGCCAGACACAGATGCTCAATTTTCCCCCACGGCTTCTTGCCGTCGGGTTTACGACGCACGGCGATCGCGCCAAGCGCAAAGATGAAGAGCCCGACGACGTAGCTGTACCACGGGAAGATCGTCAGGATCTCGGTGGACTCTTCCATATTGGTGGAGTGCAGCGCCAGCAGGGTATTGAAGTTTGGCGCGCCATAGGCCTGACCAAACGGAAAATAGAGTGCTGCAATCAGGGAACAAATCCCGACGAGGATTTTCTGCGCCCGCGGCGCGGTGCGCCACAGCAGATGGAGTATGCAGGTGAACGCGACGGCATAAAGCAGGCTAAACGGATAGCCAAGCGCAAAGTTAATCAGCAGAGATTGCAGAAAGTAAAATCCCGTCCACGGGCTTAAGGCCCGACTGCGGGTAACAAGCGTTTCTTTCAGGGTTACGTTCATAGGTCACTATCATGAAAACGCCATGTGCTCACCCTGGCGCCAAGGGTCAAAGCCTGCCTGACAGTGCGTGGAGAGGGAATGAGGGTCCGCTTCAGCGAGCCGCAAATGGTGCAGGGCTGCAAGAAGATAGTGCGCGCGCGAAATAAGGTCAACAGTTGCTACAGCGATGTTTTGCGAAGAGGGTTACAAAACCGCGAAAAAGATCGGGAAATAGGGGGCTGAAGGCCAGTGTACAGCGGAAAGATGACGGAAAAATGAAGCGGCGTACCGCGACGCCGCTTAGTGGGAAGGTTTGTCGTCCTGGTGCGGTTTGTTGCTAAACATATCGCACAGCATGTTCAACAGCATTAAGCGCACTTTGAAAGGAGAGTGGGTAAACACGTTCATACACCTCTTGAATTCGTTCATGTGACCTCCTGATTTCTGATCCCTTCGATCCGTGAAGGGTGACTGCATTACATACAGATATAGCACAGGCTATATTGTATAGCTATGGCTAAATCGTTAATTTTTTGTGGTTGTAGAGCTATGGTTTACAATGTGCGCTCCGTTACAGGGCGCTGGAAGCGTCAACCCATTGAGGAAGCACAATGAACCGTCGCGCAGGTAAGCCAACAACAAAAAAAATGACGCAACTGGTGAACGTTGAGGAGCACGTTGAAGGGTTCCGCCAGGTGCGTGAGGCGCACCGTCGCGAACTGATTGATGATTACGTGGAGCTGATCTCCGATCTTATCCGTGAGGTAGGGGAAGCGCGCCAGGTCGACATGGCCGCACGACTGGGCGTGTCCCAGCCTACGGTTGCCAAGATGTTAAAACGCCTGGCGACGGTGGGGCTGATCGAGATGATCCCGTGGCGCGGGGTCTTTCTGACGCCGGAAGGGGAAAAGCTGGCGCAGGAGAGCCGCGAGCGGCATCAGATCGTCGAGAACTTTTTACTGGTGCTGGGCGTAAGCCCGGAGATTGCCCGTCGGGACGCGGAAGGGATGGAGCATCACGTTAGCGAAGAGACGCTGGTGAAGTTCCGCGAATTTACCCTTAAATATGGTCCCTCCGCTGAATGAAGATCCCCGGACTGCAGGCTCTTGCACGCGATCGTTTCTTTCATCTGTTAATTATTACTGGAATCGGGCTGAGTCTTTTTGTGCCGTTCGCGCCGCAGGCCTGGCCGGCGGCGATTGACTGGCGCACCATCATTACCCTGAGCGGTTTGATGATGCTCACCAAAGGGGTTGAGCTGAGCGGCTATTTTGACGTGCTGGGGCGCAAAATGGTGCGCCGCTTTGCCACCGAACGCAGGCTGGCGCTGTTTATGGTGCTGTCTGCAGCAGTGCTGTCGACCTTTCTCACCAACGACGTGGCGCTGTTTATCGTTGTGCCGCTGACCCTTACGCTGCGTAAGCTGTGCGAAATCCCGGTCACCCGGCTGATCATTTTCGAGGCGCTGGCCGTCAATGCCGGTTCACTGCTGACCCCCATCGGCAACCCGCAAAATATCCTGCTGTGGGGGCGCTCCGGCCTGTCATTTGCCGCCTTTACCTGGCAGATGGCCCCGCTGGCGCTGGTGATGATGGTCTCGCTGCTGCTCGTCGCCTGGTTCGCCTTCCCAACCAAAAAACTTCAGTACCACAGCGGCACCCCCGGCCCGCAGTGGCAGCCGCGTCTGGTCTGGAGTTGCCTGGGGCTGTATATCGTTTTCCTGACGGCGCTGGAAATGAAGTTCGAACTGGCGGGCGTGCTGCTGGTGGCCGGTGGGTTCCTGCTGCTGGCAAGACGCGTGCTGGTGAGCGTCGACTGGACGCTGCTGTTGGTCTTTATGGCGATGTTTATCGATGTGCATCTGCTGATCCAGCTGCCGGTGCTACAGCACGTTCTGCACGGCGTCAGCGGCCTGTCTCAGCCGGCGCTGTGGCTGACGGCGATTGGGCTGTCGCAGTTTATCAGCAATGTCCCGTCCACCATTCTGCTGCTTAACTACGTTCCTCCAACGGCGCTGCTGGCCTGGGCGGTCAACATCGGCGGCTTTGGGCTGCTTCCCGGCTCGCTCGCGAACCTCATTGCCCTGCGGATGGCGAACGATCGCCGCATCTGGTGGCGCTTCCACCTGTGGTCGATCCCCATGCTGGCCTGGGCAGCGGGGATCGGATTCGGACTATTCCTTCTCATATAGTGCGTTATTTGTCAGTTTATCCTGGCAAATGTATAGCAACGTCCTAGCTTTAGTGAACGGCATAGTGTGATGCCGCTCATTGACAGGACCGTTGCTGACCATGGCAGAAGAACAAAATCCCCCTGCTGACGAGCAGGAAAAAAACAATAAAGAACGCAAGCGCCCCGGCAAAAAACCGTTAATTATCCTCGGCATCGTTGTCGTGGTGATGGTTGTGGTGGCGCTGGTCTGGTGGTTTTTAACCCGTAACGAAGAGACCACGGACGACGCCTTTACCGACGGCGACGTGGTGACCATCGCCCCCAAAACGGCGGGCTATGTCACCGAGCTGCGGGTGCGCGATAACCAGCGCGTGAAGAAAGGTGATGTGCTGGTGGTTATCGATCCGCGCGATACCGCCGCGCAGCGCGACCAGGCGCAGGCCCAGCTTGGGCTGGCCGTGGCACAGCTGCATCAGGCGCAGGCCCAGCTGGCGCTCTCGAAGGTGCAGTATCCTGCCCAGCGCGACGAAGCCAAAGCGCAGGTGCTCAAGGCGCAGGCAGATATGGCGAACGCCCAGGCCGAGTATCGCCGCCAGCGCGGCGTTGACCCCCGTGCGACCACCCAGCAAAGTATCGATTCCGCTAACGCCCAGCTGCGTAGCGCTCAGGCTGGCCTGGCCAGCGCGCAGGCGCAGCTTGAGGTGGCGGAGCAGGTTCAGTTGCAGATTCGCCAGCAGGAGACCAACGTCGAAGCGCGTGAACGTCAGGTTGACCAGGCGAAAGCGCAGCTCGAAACCGCCAATCTCAATCTTTCGTACACCGAGGTGCGCGCCCCGTTCGACGGCTTTGTCACCAAACGCAACGTTCAGCCCGGCACGCTGGTGCAGGCGGGAACGGCGCTGTTCTCGCTGGTCTCACCGAACGTGTGGGTGGTTGCGAACTTCAAAGAGTCGCAGCTTGAGCGCATGAAGCCGGGCGACAAGGTCAGCGTCTCTGTGGATGCCTGGCCAGATATGGCGCTTGAAGGCCATATCGACAGCATCCAGCAGGGAAGCGGATCGCGCTTCTCGGCCTTCCCGTCGGAAAATGCCACCGGTAACTTTGTGAAAATCGTCCAGCGCGTGCCGGTGAAAATCGTCATTGATAAAGGTCTGGATCCGAACAAACCGCTGCCGCTGGGGCTGTCGGTTGAACCGAAGGTGACGGTGGAATGACGGACCACAGCCACGACAGCTGGAAGCCTGCCAGCAACCCGTGGGCGGTGGCGATTGTAGTCACGCTGGCGGTGTTTATGGAGATCCTCGACACCACCATCGTCAACGTGGCGCTGCCGCACGTCGCCGGGTCGCTCTCGTCAAGCTATGACGAATCCACCTGGGTGCTCACCAGTTACCTGGTCGCCAACGGCATCGTGCTGCCTATTTCCGCCTTTCTGAGCCGGGTGTTTGGCCGCAAGCAGTTCTTTCTGATCTGCATCGTGATGTTTACCGTCTGTTCGTTCCTGTGCGGCATTGCCACCGAGCTGTGGCAGATCATTCTGTTCCGCATCATGCAGGGCTTTTTCGGCGGCGGGCTACAGCCTACCCAGCAGTCGGTGCTGCTCGATTACTTCAAGCCGGAGGATCGGGGTAAAGCCTTTGGCCTCTCGTCCATCGCCATTATCGTCGCGCCGGTGCTTGGCCCGACGCTGGGCGGCTGGATCACCGACAACTACTCCTGGCGCTGGGTATTTTTCATCAACATTCCCGTGGGGATCATTACGGTGCTGGCGATCTACCAGCTTCTGGAAGATCCGCCGTGGGAAAGTAAATCCAAAGAGAAGCTCTCCGTTGACTGGACGGGGATCGGCCTGATCGCCCTCGGGCTGGGCTGCCTGCAGGTGATGCTCGACCGGGGTGAGGATGACGACTGGTTCTACTCAAACTTTATCCGCACCTTTGCGGTGCTGACGCTTATCGGCATTATCGGCGCGATTTACTGGCTGATGTACGCCAAAAAGCCGGTGGTTGACCTGCACTGCATGAAGGATAAGAACTTTGCGGTCTCAAGCCTGCTGATGGCGGGCATGGCGATGATCCTCTACGGCAGTTCAGTGGTCATCCCGCAGCTGGCGCAGCAGGATCTGGGCTATACCGCCACCTGGTCGGGCATGGTGCTTTCGCCGGGCGCAATACTGATTGTGTTGACCATACCGCTGGTGCTAAAGCTGATGCCGGTGGTGCAGACGCGCTGGATCATCGCCTTCGGTTTTACCTGTCTGGCGGTGTCGTTCTTCTGGTCGCGCACGCTGACGCCGGATATTGATTTCGAAACGCTGGTGCTGTTCCGCAGCGCGCAGTCGATTGGGCTGGGGTTCCTGTTTGTGCCCCTGACCACCATTGCGTTTATTTCGATCCCACGGCAGCTCAACGCTGACGCGGCGGCGCTGTTTACCATGTTCCGCAACGTCGCAGGCTCGATTGGCATTTCGCTCTCAACGGCAGCGATTACCGAGCGCTCTCAGGCCCACAGCGCGCATCTGGCGTATCACGCCTCGCCGTTTAACGAGCAGTTCCAGCTGGCGATCCGCGAAAGCGCCCAGGCTATCCAGAATTTCACGACGCAGGTGGGCGACCCGATGGGTATCGCCACCGGGCGGATGTACCAGACCATGATCGAACAGTCGCGCTTCCTGGCCTATATCGACGTCTTTACCATTCTGAGCGCGGTGGCCTTTTTACTGATTCCGTTTTGTTTGTTGCTCTCGCCGGTTAAGAGCGAGGGGAGTGCAGGAGCACACTGATGATACACAGACGTTTACACCCCCTGATGATAATGATGTTGCTGGTTGGCTGCGCCGTCGGGCCGGACTACCAGCAGCCCGCACCGCCACCCTCCAGCCACTGGAATGACAAGGGCGACGGCGAGGTGAAGTCGAAAACGGTTTCAGCCGCGACCAACCCGCGCTGGTGGAAAACCTTTGGCTCGCCGCAGCTCGACAGCCTGGTTGAACGCGCCATCGCCGGGAATTTATCGCTGCAGCAAACGGTGCTGCGCATCGCCGGCGCGCGTGAACAAATTAATCAGGCGGGCGGCGCGTTTTATCCGGCGGTTAACGGCAACCTGCAGGCAACGCGCCAGCAGCTTGGGCTGGAGGGGGAGCTGAAATCTCATGGGGTGTACGACCAGCTTGATAATGTCGACCCGCAGCTGCGAGGCGCGTTAGGCCCGCTGACCCAGCCGATCAATCTTTACCAGGGCAGCTTTGACGCCCAGTGGGAAATCGACCTGTGGGGCAAGGTGCGCCGTCAGGTTGAGGCCGCCGAAGCGCAGCAGAGGGTGGCCATTGAGCAGCGTAACGATGCGCTGGTGTCGCTGGAGGCGGAAGTGGCGCGGGCGTGGCTACAGCTGCGCGGCGCGCAGAGCATTATCGCCACGCTGAATACCCAGATTGAGAGCGCACAGCAGACGCTGGAGCTTACCGACAGCCGTCAGCGCGGCGGGCTTTCACCGCAGATGGATGTGGAGAATGCCCGTGCGCAGCTGGGCAACCTGGAGGCGCAGCTGCCGCAGTATCAGGCACAGGAACGCCAGGCGATGAACGGCCTGGCCATTCTGCTCGGCAAACCGCCGGGCGCGCTGGACGCAGAGCTGCAGTCGGCACAGCCGATGCCCGCGCTGCCGGATATTGTCCAGACGGGCATTCCGTCGACGCTGGCGCGCCGCCGGCCGGACGTGCGTCAGGCGGAAGCCCGACTCCATGCGGCGACGGCGGAGATCGGCGTCTCGGTGGCGGAGCTGTTCCCGAGTTTTACCCTTTCCGGGCAGTTTGGTCTGCGCAACAGCGAAACCAACTGGCTCACCGACTGGAGCAGCCACTTCTACAGCTTTGGCCCGCAGGTTTCCATTCCCATCTTCCAGGGCGGTCGGCTGGTCTCCAGCGTGAAGGTGGCGCGTGCGCAGCAGGGCGCAGCGGTGCTGGATTATCGCCAGACGGTGCTGACCGCGCTGGGTGATGTTGAAAACGCGCTGGTGAGCTACCGCACCGACCAGCAGCGCGAAGCGGGCCTCGCGAAAACCATTGATGCGCTGCAAAACGCCTTCGACCTGGCGAGCGACAGCTATCGACAGGGGATCGCCAGCTTTATCGACGTGCTGGACGCGCAGCGTCAGCTGGCTCAGGCGCAGCAGCAGCGGGCCCAGGCGCAGGTGCAAAGCGCGCTCGACCTGGTGGCGCTGTATAAGGCGCTGGGCGGCGGCTGGGAGCCGTATCAGCAGGTGCAGCTGCCAGATTACAAGGTCTTTGGCGACGCGCCGCGGGGATAAGATTCAGAGGATTGGGCAAGAAACGGACAGGAACGCCACATTCGCGCTGGCTGAGCGGCGGGTATAACTGTTAAGCACCCAAACGAAAAGCGAGGAATGAATTATGCGTTATCAAAAACTGGGCAATACCGGTCTGTTTGTTTCTGAACTGTGCCTCGGGACCATGACCTTTGGCGGGGAAGGCGGCATGTGGGGCAAGATTGGTCAGCTTCAGCAAAGCGACGCCGAGCAGCTGGTGGGCCGGGCGCTGGACGCCGGGATCAATTTTATCGACACGGCAGATGTCTACTCGGAAGGGCGGTCGGAGGAGATCACCGGCCAGGCGCTGAAGAACCTGAAGGTCCCCCGCGAGAACGTAGTGGTCGCCACAAAAGTCTTCGGTGAAACGGGAACGGCGGGGGTGAACTCGCGCGGCAGCTCGCGATACCACATCATCAATAGTGCCAAAGAGAGCCTGCGCCGCCTGCAGCTCGATCATATCGATCTTTATCAGCTCCACGGTTTTGACCCGGCCACGCCGATCGAAGAGACGCTTTATGCGCTGGATAACCTCGTTCAGCACGGTCACGTACGCTATATCGGCGTCTCTAACTGGGCGGCATGGCAGATCGCCAAAGCGCTGGGCATTTCCGAGCGTCTGGGGCTGTCGCGATTTGCTTCGTTGCAGGCGTATTACACCCTTGCCGGGCGCGATCTGGAGCGTGAGCTGGTGCCGATGATGCAGAGCGAAGGCGTCGGGCTGATGGTCTGGAGCCCGCTGGCGGGTGGCCTGCTGAGCGGCAAGTATGACCGCAACGGACAGAGCGCATCAGGCGGACGTCGACTGGAGTTTGATTTCCCGCCCGTGAACAAGGATCGCGCTTTCGACTGCGTGGATGTGATGCGCACCCTGGCGGAAGAAAAGGGCGTGTCGGTGGCGCAAATTGCGCTGGCATGGCTGCTGCACCAGAAGGCGGTGACCAGCGTCATTATCGGGGCGAAACGGGTCGATCAGTTGGATGACAACATTGCCGCAACCAGCGTTCAGCTGAGCGACGATGAGCTGAAACAGCTGGATGCGGTCAGCGCGCTGCCGCGCGAGTATCCTGGCTGGATGCTGGAGCGCCAGGGCGAGTACCGTCGCAATCAGTTAGCGCAACAATAACCTTTCTTTCCCCGGTGGCGCTTGCGCTTACCGGGGCTACGTTCCCCTGTAATGTCATATTAACGTTATGTCACTACACGACATTCCCGTGGGCCGTTCTCTTCTTCCGCTGATTCAGTACGCCAGCTTTACGCACGCACAGGGCGGTACCGGGAAGAATCATTCCGGTCAATGCGTGCGTTTCGTTAATGCGCGCATCCGTGTTATTAAAGATTGCCTTAACCCTCTCTAAATGATATTAATTATCATTCTTATTATAAAAATAATGGCAGTTAAAAATATCTGGCAAGGATGTGAGCTTAACGATCAATCACTTTTACGTTAGGCATGTATTAGGGAATGGGTATGAGAATTATCAAGATCTTCTGGCCACTCACTGCGCTCCTGGCAGGGTTGAACAGTCAGGTATCACTGGCACAATCCTCCGATGATAACGACGAGACCCTGGTGGTGGAAGCCACCGCTGAGCAGGTACTCAAACAGCAGCCGGGCGTGTCGATTATTACCAGCGAAGATATTAAAAAGAACCCTCCGGTCAACGATCTCTCCGATATTATTCGCAAAATGCCCGGTGTTAATCTGACCGGCAACAGCGCCTCGGGTACACGCGGTAATAACCGCCAGATCGACATTCGCGGCATGGGGCCGGAGAACACCTTAATTTTAATTGATGGTGTACCGGTGACGTCGCGCAACGCCGTGCGTTATAGCTGGCGCGGAGAGCGTGATACCCGCGGCGACACCAACTGGGTGCCACCGGAACAGGTTGAGCGTATAGAAGTGATCCGCGGCCCTGCGGCGGCACGCTACGGTTCGGGCGCAGCGGGCGGGGTGGTGAACATCATTACCAAACGCCCCACCAACGACTGGCACGGTTCGCTGTCGTTATACACTAACCAGCCGGAAAGCAGCGACGAAGGCGCTACGCGTCGCGCCAACTTCAGCCTGAGTGGGCCGCTGGCTGGCGATGCGCTGACCATGCGTCTGTACGGCAACCTGAATAAAACCGATGCCGACAGCTGGGATATTAACTCCCTGGCCGGTACGAAAAACGCGGCCGGGCATGAAGGGGTGCGCAACAAAGATATCAACGGCGTTGTCTCGTGGAAATTAAATCCACAGCAAATAATCGATTTCGAAGCCGGATATAGCCGCCAGGGGAATATCTATGCTGGCGATACCCAAAACAGTTCTTCCAGTGCCGTCACTGAAAGCCTGGCGAAATCCGGTGAAGAGACGAACCGCCTGTACCGACAGAATTATGGCGTTACGCACAATGGTATCTGGGACTGGGGTCAAAGCCGTTTTGGTGTCTATTATGAGAAAACCAATAACACCCGTATGAACGAAGGATTATCCGGCGGTGGTGAAGGACGTATTTCGGCGGATGAAAAGTTCACGACCAATCGCCTGAGCTCCTGGCGAACCAGCGGCGAGGTTAATATTCCGTTGAATGCGCTGGTCGATCAAACGCTGACCGTGGGTGCAGAGTGGAGCCGCGATGAGCTCGACGATCCTTCCTCTACCAGCCTGACGGGGGCTGACAGCAATATCGGCGGCATTTCTGGTTCAGCTGCAGATCGCAGCAGTAAAAATCATTCCCAAATCAGTGCGCTGTATCTTGAAGATAATATTGAGCCGGTTCCCGGCACGAATATCATTCCCGGCCTGCGCTTTGATTATCTCAACGAGTCCGGCGGTAACTTCAGCCCCAGCCTGAACCTCTCGCAGGAATTGGGGGATTACTTCAAAGTCAAAGCGGGGATTGCCAGAACCTTTAAAGCACCCAACCTGTATCAATCCAGTGAAGGTTATCTGCTCTATTCGAAAGGCAACGGTTGTCCAAAAGATATTACATCGGGCGGCTGCTACCTGATCGGTAATAAAGATCTCGATCCGGAAATCAGCATTAATAAAGAAATTGGGCTGGAGTTCGCCTGGGAATATTACCACGCCAGCGTGACCTACTTCCGCAATGACTACCAGAATAAGATTGTGGCCGGAGATAATGTTATCGGGCAAACCGCTTCCGGCGCATATATTCTCCAGTGGCAGAACGGCGGGAAAGCGCTGGTGGACGGTATCGAAGCCAGCATGGCGTTCCCGCTGGTGAAAGATCGTCTGAACTGGAATACCAATGCCACCTGGATGATCACCTCGGAGCAAAAAGATACCGGTAACCCGCTGTCGATCATCCCGAAATACACCATTAATAACTCGCTTGACTGGACCATCACCCAGGCGTTCTCTGCCAGCGTCAACTGGACGTTATACGGCAGACAAAAACCGCGTACTCATTCGGAAACTCGCAGTGAAGATACGGGCGGTCTGTCAGGTAAAGAGCTGGGCGCTTATTCGCTGGTGGGGACGAACTTTAATTACGATATTAATAAAAATCTGCGTCTTAACGTTGGTGTCAGCAATATCTTCGATAAACAGATCTACCGATCTTCCGAAGGGGCGAATACCTATAACGAGCCTGGTCGGGCTTATTATGCCGGTGTTACCGCGTCATTCTGATCGTAGTGCCAGAGGCGTACTGCCCGCGTCAAGGCGGGCAGTGTTTAGCGGCTTAATGCATGACAGCCTGCTGTGTTACCTGCGTTTTCACCACTGATATCTAACAGCGCTCCGCGAAAGGAGGCGTTGAACATCGGTCCGTGTCCCAGGTTTGGGAAATCCCAAAAGGCGGCAGTGACGCCTTTATCTTCCAGCGTGGCGAGAGTCGCATGTATTTTCGTCAGCACCCCGGCAGCATGCGTTTCCCGGTTATCGCCCGGCGTCGCCGAACCTTCCATTATCATCAGGCGCCTGGCGCAGTATTGCGACGGCTCAACCGCCGTGATGCGGCTCAACAGCGCATCATGGCCTCTGCCCAACGACGGGCTGGCGCTGTAGTACGTCCGGAAATAAGAGGAGGACAGCCAGGCATCCAGCACGAACAGGCCGCCGTAGGAGTGCCCCCACAGGCCGCGACGCTGCCGATCGATATTCAATCCCTGTTCCACCTTTGGCGCTATACGCGTTTCCAGTAACTGGCGGAAGTCGTTGCTACCCCCACTCTTACGGCTAAAACGCCCGTTGCGGGTATCCGTTTTGCCGCTTTCTGCTGCTGGCGTATAGTCGTAGGCCCTGCCGTTGAGATCGAAGGGGAGGTTGGTTTGATACCCGACAGCCACAATCACCGGCGGTGATTTTTCTGCCAGCTGTTTGAGCAGGTCGTCGTTCAGGCGGTCCATAACTGCGTTGCCGTCGAGCATATATAAAATCGGGTAGCCCGACGCCGGTGCGGCTTTATTTGGCACGGCCGTCCATACCCGATAATGGCGGCTGCCATCGGCGGAGTCGAACGAGTTGACGCTGAAATGGTAAAACGCGGAGCCTTTATCGGCGATATTTGGCCCCAGTGGCTGCATATCCGGCTTTGCAAAAGCGTGCGCACTCCAGATAAGGGTGAGACCAGAAAAAAGAGTGACAAGCGCCTTGCGCGGGCGTGTTGGGCAATACTCGCGGGCATACATCTGATGATTATTCCTTTTCCGCAGGTGACATTTTCTTTATTCAGGAAGCCTGTACAGTTGCCTGAATGTGTTCGCGGGTCAAGTCAACCCTGCAGTAAACCAAGCCCGTCAATCAGTGCGCCGCGCCACCATGCGTAATCGTGACCCCCGGTATATATTGCGCAATGGCTGTCGACGCCCGCGGTAAGCAACTGCTGATGCAGTTGCTGAACGTGCGGTACCGTCGAACCTTCCAGCGATCCCACGCACAGGCGGATGCGCACGCCCTGCGGCGGGGCAGAAAGCAGATGTTCGCTCACCCATGACGTATCGGTTTCGCTGAACACGTTTGGCCGGCTGGCACCCTCTGGCGTCCACCACATTGAAGGGGAGTGGCTGAGCGCCAGACCGAACGTTTCCGGTGCGTGACGAGCGGCCATGAGCGCGCTGACCCCGCCAAGGCTTTGTCCGGCCAGCACGGTGCGCGAACGGTCTGCCCACTGCTGCTGTGGGTGTTCAGCGCGGATCGTCGGCAACAACTGGCCGGCGATATCCTTTATCAGCTCGCTGCGCCCGCCGAGTATCGCAGTTCGCTCGTGTTCATCGATATTGTCGATACCAAGTACAGCCACGGGCACGATGCGTCCGTTGTTGATGGCGGCGTCAATTGCCGCGCATACGCCAAGGTGATCGAACCAGGTTTCACCATCGGGCAGCACCACCAGGCCGAGGGGCTGCGAAACATCAACGTCCGGCAGATAGAGCCGAACCCGGCGCGATTCCCCGGCGATAGTGCGCGCCGAGGTAAGCAATTGCCCGCTGGGTGACCCGCCGCGCCATTCGGACTGGGCGGGGGCTTTATCAAGTGCCAGCACCGACTCCTGTGTGCTTCCCCGAACGTTGATCCCCGGCGTTTTGTTTAGCGGATCGGCGTGCCCGACGAGGGTAGCAAAGCGGCCTCCGGACTGTGCAATCGTCTCGGCCGGGGTGCCGGTGGGGATTTCCACCAGCGAATAGGAGCCGCAGTAGCTTGCGGGTAAACGCAGCGTCAGAGTCCAGATATCCGTTGCGGGAAGGGCGGTCATCATCCCTTTCGCCACGTGCTCTTTATCCGTCACCCGATTCAGACGCAGATAAACGCCCTGCAGAGGGTGCCTGGCGCGCCACAGAAATGTCACATCACGCTCGTCTTTCGCTCCGTCGACTGGCGTCACCAGCGGTACATTCAGTGACTCAGCGTCTCGCCAGAAGTCAGAAAGGTTAGCAATGTGGCCTGCTGCCAGCTGACTGCGCAGCCTGACGATAGCAGAGGGATGTTGTTGCATGTTCAGCATTCACTCTCTTTGAATATGAAGGGTGTCAGTATAAATAGCTAAAGCGGCTATTCCGGGAACAGCCGCTTCAGCGCGTGTTTTTTAATGTCTTGCGCGTGCAATCACTCTTCCACGATTTCCCCCGTGATGTCGTGCTGGCGATGGGGAACAGCGCTGCCGACGCTGTCATGCCACAAGCGGGTATAGAGACCGCCGGCCGCTAACAGCTGTTCGTGGGTGCCGTATTCCGCAAGCTGCCCCTTATCGATAACGGCAATCAGATCGCAGCGCTGCGCGGTGGTCAGACGGTGCGCCACAATCAGCGCCAGGTGCTTCCCGGCGTGCGCGACGTCTGTTAAGGATGACATCAATCGCTCTTCGGATGTGCGATCAAGGCGTGACGTGGCTTCATCGAGCAGCAGGATGTGAGCATTCGCCAGTTGTGCGCGGGCCAGCGCAATCAGCTGGCGCTGACCTGCGGACAGATCGGCACCGCCGTTATTCACCGGTGTCCGGAATCCCTGCGGCAGATTGCGCACCGTCTCATACAGCCCTGCCCGCTGAGAGGCAATCTCAACGTCCTCATTGGTACTGGATGGCCGTGAGTAACGAATGTTTTCCGCAATATCACCACTAAACAACGCCACATCCTGATCGACCAGCCCAATCTGGCGACGGTAATCGGCAAGCGAGGCATCATCAATCATCCGATCGCCAATGCTGATCCTGCCGTGGGTGGGGGAATACAATCCGGCGATCAGCTTAATCAGCGTTGACTTACCCGCACCGCTGCGACCAACGACCGCGACGACCCTTCCCTCAGGGATTGTCAGGGTAAGTTTGTTCAGCGCGGGTTCAGGACTGTCGGGATAACTGAACGTGACCTCATCAAGATGCAGCGCGCCGGTGGCGGGCGGTGCGGAAGAGGGCTCGATGTTCTCTGTGCCTTCGGTCGCCAGCAGTTCATTGATATGTTTGCCGCTGGCCGTCGCCTGCTGCCAGGCGTCGACAATTCCTGATAACTGCTGCACTGGCCCATAGAATTGCCCCAGCAGCAGGAAGAAAGCCGCCAGCACCCCGGCGGTCATTTCGCCTTCGGCGACCCGCGATGCTCCCACCAGAAGAACGGCGGCATAGGAGGCCTCGGTGCAGAAGGTCAGGAACGGGAAATAGACGGCAAGGTATTTTTGCGCACGTACGCGGGTCGCACGGAACCGATCCGATAACGCGCGCAGCCGGGCGGCTTCCTGTTCCTGCTGGCCATGCGATTGCACAACGCGCAAGCCGGAGACTTTTTCCTGCAGGGTGCTGTTGACTTTGCCTATTTCCAGCCGCGCCTGCGCATAAGCAGGGGAGCTGAGGCGGCGATAAATCCAGGTTGCCAGTGCGACCACGGGCACCGCGCTTAATGCCGTCAGCGCCAGGAGCGGGTCGAGCCAGAACATGGCGGCGGCGATGGCGAACATCGTCACCAGGCTGGTGGCTGCACCGGCAAGGCCGTTTTGCAGAAAGCGGGCGAGCGAGTCCACATCTACGGTCATGCGGGTCAGACGCGAATCGACATGCTTTTCATGCCAGGGGAGACCAAGACGCAGCATATGGCCGAAGCTGCGCAAGCGCACCGTATGCTGGACTGACTCTGCCGCTCTGGCGGCGAAGACAGTCTGTAGTGAATAACAGCACCAGCTCACGGCCACCAGGCACAGGGCGAGCAGGGCACAAAGGCCGATAGTCGACATATCGCCTGTGGCAACGCCGGAGTCAATGCCGCGCTGCAGCAATATCAGTACCCCGACGCCTGCCGCCGAATCGAGGGCGATCAGCAGGGCGGCGATGACGAACATCCACGCCACGGGCTTCAGCAGCGACGTGACTTTGCGGCCTTTACCGGCCAGCGCCTGCTGTACTGCCTTTTCCGGCACGCGCGTCATACGGGCGACAAAGCCTTTATCCCCCGTCTGCGCCGCATCGTCTTGCGCCGCTGGTACGGTCGGCCACAATCCGTTAGGCCCACTGTGGGAAGGCGCGAGGAAATCGCCGTCGCCGGTCATCAGCGCGCGGAACGCCGGACAGCGCGCTTCAAGTTCTGCCTGGGTTCCGGTGTCCACCACCCGGCCCTTATCCAGCACCACAATCCGGCTGGCTAACTGAAGCGTCGAGCGGCGTCGGGCAATCACCAGCAGCATATGCTTTTCGTCAGCATAGCGACTCAGCGCGGTGTTGATCTCCGCTTCAGTACCGGCATCGACCGCCGAGGTGGTGTCATCGAGGATCAACACTTCCGGCGCGGTAATGAGCGCCCGCGCCAGCGCGATTCGCTGCCTCTGTCCGCCGGAAAGATTCGTACCGCGTTCGGTTAATGGGGTATCGAAGCCTTTCGGCAGGGCGTTGATAAAATCGCTGGCTCCTGCTGCCCTCGCCGCGAGGCGAATGTCGTCCGCCGTTGCCTGAGGGTGCCCGTAGGCGATATTTTCTGCCACCGTACCGGCAAACAGAAAAGCATCCTCAAACACAACGCCTACCCGACGACGAAGCGCCTCCAGCCTGAGATCGCGGAGGTTCTGTCGGCCTGCGCTGGTGTTGAGCCATATCTCACCGGCGCTGGGATCGTAAAAACGCGCCAGCAGCATCAGCAGCGTGGATTTCCCGGAACCCGATGCGCCCACTACCGCCACGGTTTCACCGGCGTGCAGGGAAAAGGAGACATCGCTGAGGATGCGTCTGCCGCCACGGTAGTCGAAGCTCATATTCTCCAGTTGCAGCCCGATAACCTGGCCGTTAACCGCCTCCGTCCCGTCTTCCATCTGCGAACGGGTGTCGATCAGAGCAAACACGCGCTCCACGGACGCCTGGGTGCGCTGGGCGATAACCAGAAACGATGCCAGTACGCGGGTTGGCCCGGTCAGCATCGCGAGGAAGCTGGCAAACGCTACGAAGGTGCCGAGATCGATGCGCCCGTGCATGACTGACCAGCCGCCGTAGCACAGCAGGACGATTTGCCCGAGCACCGGTAGTGCCAGCATGGTGGCGCCTGGCATCGCCTGCGAGATGGCCGCGCCGATGCGTACCCGCACCATCTGCCGCGACTGGCGATCCAGCCAGCGCGTTTCACGCAGCTCCGCCACGCAGGATTTTACCACTGAGATCTGCGCCAGCACCTCGCGCATATGTTCGGTGAGATTGGCCAGTCGGTCCGAGGCCAGCCCGGTTTGCGCGAAGACCCGGCGACGCGCGCGCAGCGCAGTGATAGCCAGGCATGCCAGTACGCACACGACGATGAGCGTCATGGCGGGTGACATCCACAGCATCACGGCAATGCCGGCAATGTAATAAGTGAACACCGCCAGCGGCACCGGACACATCTGCAGCAGGGTATGCACCTGCTGCAGATCGCTGTTGGTCCGTGAAATCACCTGCCCGGTGCGCAGTGCGTCCTGGCCTGCGCCGTCAAGTTTTTGAATACTGTCGAATGCCCGTCCTCGCAGGGTGTGCTGCACCCAGAGCGAGAGCTCCCCGGCATAACCGCGGCGCACGTAGTTACCGATGAAATCAAAAAAGGCGATCAGCAATAGCCCGCAGGCCAGCCACGGCAGACGAGTCGGATTGCCCTCCAGCGCGTCGTTCACCGCTTGCCTTGTCAGCAACGGCGTCAGCGCGGCCAGCAGAATGGTCGAGACCGACGCTACCACCACGATGATGCTAAGTTTCTTACGTTCCCAGCACACGCGTGCCAGGCGAACTATCCAGGACCGCGCAGGTGTGGGAGAGTGAGTCGCAGGCATTAAGCCTCCTCCGTCTGTAAACAATAGGATCCGAGTTGGATCGCTGTGCAAAAAAACGCCAGCCCGATCCGGTCCCGCATTGTTACGGGCGTATGATTCCTGGATGCGTGCTGGCGTATGATCGTCATGACGGCGCAGTGGCTACCCTTTCTGTATCCTCGCGATCAGGCTTTTCGCCACCTCGCTCGGACAGGGTTGCGCTGCCATTTCCGCCGCTACCTCTTCAGAGGCGTCGCGAAGCGCACGATTGTCGAGGAAAGCATTGATCATGCTGCTCGACAGGCCATCGTCGCCGGGGATGATCCCGCAGCCGCGTTCGACAACAGCGCGGGCATTGACCGGGCGATCGGCACCCTGGCCGAAGACGATCTGTGGAATACCGGCGTGCAGCGCCGTCAGGGTATTGCCCGCGCCACCATGATGAATGAAGCCATCTGCGCCGTTCAGGAAGGCTCCCATGGGTATCCAGTCGACCAGGCGAACATTTGACGGCAGAGAGCGCAGATCCGACCGCGCATTGGCCGAAAGATGCAGGATGATCTCGGCATCGACTTCACTGGCGGAATCCATCACCCAGGCGATCAGGTCAAGGCCGTCGACCATCGGTTTGACGGTACCGAGGCTCACCAGCAGACGTTTACGGTCGGGCGTCCTCTCCCACCACGGTTCCCACACCGCGCCGCCGTTGTACGGGACGTACTGCATGGGAATAATGGGTTCGCCGTCGTTTTCAAGAATGCTCATGCTCGGTGGTGTTACGTCGATCCAGGCCATATCGCGCGGTGCGGCCGCAACGCCGTGGCGATGATAGGCGTCCGCGAGCGAACGCGTTACGCCTTTGATATGCCAGGGCGTATGGCCGAAGCCGACGGTTTGCATTACGACCGGTATATCGTATTTGGCGGCAATCAGAGGCCCGATGACGCCGAGCGGCGGGTATATGATGAGATCGGGCCGCCAGTGTCCGGCAAACTCCACCAGGTGGTCGGCCATCTCTTCGCTGAAGAATGAGAAGTTGCCCATTTTTGTGCCGATGTTACTTTCTTTTCGCTGTGCCTCGCGACGGCGATAGTCGGCTTCAGAATCAAAACCGGGTGCGGCGTCAAATACCACCAGCCCCGCTTCTGCCGCTTTTTGGGCGAATTTTCCTCCGCTGGCGATCAGCACTTCATGGCCGTTAACGCGAAACGCCTGTGCCAGAGACAGCACAGGATACAGCAGCCCATAGAGAGGCGGGCCTACAAACAAAATACGCATGAGAAAATCCCTCTCCGCTTGACGAACTAAATCAGGAAGTCGACGCAGTCATATGCCAGCAGCAGGACGTTAATTTTCGTTAAGCCTGCTTTGACAGACGCCGCGTCCTTTTTGAGTTTCACCAGCCTTACGGACGGTCCTGTCGGTGACTATTCCGTGACGTAGGCGGGTGAATCGGGAATTCCTTGTCCCGGCTTCCATTAACGCTTACGCGCCGTTGTCCTGTTGAACAGCCCAAACGGCGTCGTGCTGCTACGCCGCGGTGTTCTGATGCATTTGTTGAGTGTGAGACCGGTCAACAAACCTGGAGAGGCTTGTTTCCTGATACCTCTGTATACCTTGCCAGATAAACCACCAATGCAAATGCTAATGATAATAATTACTATTATCATGTTTAGGTTGCAACTATAATTAAGCACTTAATGCACAATGAATCGATTATGGGAAAAATCGCAGGTGGGGCTCAGCAAAAGGGGAATCTGTGGATTCAGGCACAAAATCCCACTCTTGCGGCGGTTTACAGGCGGACCGGGTGATTCTGTGTAATTGATGGCGGGGGTCTACGATGACGCTACTTCACCAAATAGCGCGGTGTTTACTTCCCGTAAATACTGGCGATGTTACTATGATGCCTGATTCACTGCTGTTTATCGTTATGGAAAACCTGCGTAATGCTAACAAAATTCCCTCCCCGACGCGTATTGACCTGTGCTGCGGCTCTGCTAATTATTTTTAGCATCGCCTTGTTTTTCTTCCTGAGAAGCCCCGAGGTCCCTGAGTATGTTACCGCTCCAGTACGCATCGGCGATATTGAAAACGCCGTACTTGCTACCGGTCGAATTGATGCGATTGAGCGGGTCAACGTTGGGGCACAGGTTTCTGGTCAGGTTAAGTCGCTGAAAGTGAAGTTAGGCGATCGTGTCACTAAAGGACAGCTCATCGCTGAAATTGATGACGTGCCGCAGCGTAATGATTTACGCAACGCAGAAGCTGCTCTCAACGTGGTAAAAGCGGACCTTCAGGCTAAGCAGGCGCAGTTGAAGCAAGCCTCATTGCGTTTTAAGCGCCAGCGCCAGATGCTAAATGAGGATGCCAGCTCGAGGGAAGATTTCGAAACGGCTGAAACCACGCTTGCCAGTACCCGCGCTGAGTTATCGGCACTGAACGCCAAACTCGTCCAGGCGCAAATTGATGTCGACAAGAAAAAGGTCGATTTGGGTTATACAAAAGTTGTTGCTCCCATGGACGGCATTGTTATTGCCGTTGTCACCCAACAGGGCCAAACGGTTAACTCCAGCCAAAGTGCGCCGACCATTATCAAACTCGCCCGTCTGGACGTGATGACAATTAAAGCCCAGATCTCTGAGGCGGATATCACGCGAATTTCACCGGGACAGAAAGCCAGATTCACCATTTTCTCTGAGCCGGATAAGCATTATGACGCCACGTTACGTACCGTTGAACTGGCCCCTGAGTCGGTTATGAAAGATGATAGCCTGGCCAGCAGTAGCTCATCCTCGGGGTCAGGCACGTCAAATGCTTCGGTGTACTACAACGCGCTGCTGGATGTTCCCAATCCAGAAAATCGGCTGCGAATTGCCATGACAGCACAGGTGACCTTGCTGGCTGGAGAAGCTAAAAATACGTTACTGGTGCCGATTCAGGCTGTGCACAAAGTGAGTGGCAACAAGCAGCAGGTGCAGATAGTGACCAGTGATAACCGGCTGGAAACCCGTGAGGTCAAAACCGGCATTACTAACAGTGTGGATATCCAGATCCTGGACGGTGTAAAAGCCGGGGAACATGTTGTGTTATCGCAGCCGGGTGAAAAAGCACCCGGGGAAGGGTTTGTATCTTGAGTAATATCATAGAACTCAAGGGCATCAGCCGCACCTACCGGAACGGTGGACAGGATCTCACCGTGCTTAAAGGGATTGATTTGACTATCGCTGCCGGGGAGATGGTCGCGATCATCGGTGCCTCCGGTTCCGGTAAGTCAACCCTGATGAATATTATGGGCTGTCTCGATGTTCCTGATTGTGGCGACTACTATATCAGCGGTCAAAATGCCGCCCAGCTTTCACCTGACGATCTGGCAAGGATCCGCCGTGAGCACATCGGTTTTATCTTCCAGCGTTATCATTTAATGCCCGACCTGAGCGCGTTAAGTAACGTTGAAATTCCAGCGATTTATGCCAATAGCGAGCGCGAAAAGCGCCGTCTGCGCGCGGCGACATTGCTTGGAAGACTCGGGCTGGAAGGTCGTGAACATCATAAGCCGGGAGAGCTTTCAGGCGGCCAGCAGCAGCGTGTAAGTATCGCCCGCTCGCTGATCAACGGCGGTGAAATCATTCTGGCGGATGAACCCACCGGCGCGCTGGATACGCAGTCCGGTCAGGAGGTACTGTCAATACTCAGTGAACTGAATCAGCGTGGCCATACCGTGGTTATGGTGACACATGATATGAAGGTAGCGCAGCATGCTAACCGTATTATAGAGCTGCGTGACGGTGAAATTATTTCTGATACCGGCAGTCGTGTTACCTCCGGGGTTGCCCTTAAACGACCTGACAGCGTTCAGCAAAGCTGGTGGCAAAGTATTGTTGATCGTACCCGTGAATCCCTGCACATGGCGTTAAAAGCGATGAATGCGCATCGCCTGCGCACGACGTTAACCATGACGGGCATTATTTTTGGTATCGCCGCGGTTGTTACGGTGGTGGCGCTGGGTGAAGGCGCGAAACAGCGAACCCTTGATAATATCAAGGAGCTTGGAACCAACGTGGTGAGCATCTACCCGGGAAGGGATTTCTTTGACGACAGCACCGAAGCCATTCGTACACTGGTCCCGGCAGACGCCGAAGCATTAGCAAAGCAGGGGTTTGTTGACAGCGTCAGCCCCGAAGTTAACGCTTCCGACAACATTCGCTTTCTGGGTAAATCCGCTACCGCCACGATCAACGGCGTTGGGCGCGATCATTTTCGCGTAAACGGTATTGAACTGTTGCAGGGATCAACTTTCCAGGACGATCGAAATGCCTCGCAGGAAGTCATCATTGATGAAAACGCCCGCAAGGCGTTATTTGACGATGCGGGACTCAAGGCACTTGGGCAAATCGTTTTTCTGGGTTCCGTGCCTGCACGGGTTGTCGGCATCGCCAAAGGGAACAGCCGAAGCTATGCGCCTAATCGCATTAACGTCTGGATGCCTTACAGCACGGTGATGTATCGAATGACAGGAAAACCGGTGTTGACCAGCATCAGCGTAAGGCTTAAGGATGATGTTGCCAACGAGGCAGCGGTCAGCGCTATTTCTCAGCTTCTTACTCAACGCCACGGCGTGAAAGACTTCCAGCTTTATAATTTTGAGCAGATTCGACAATCAATCGAGCGGACCTCAATGACCTTTAGCATCCTGATTCTGATGGTGGCCTGCATCTCGCTGATGATCGGCAGTATTGGGGTGATGAATATCATGCTGGTGTCGGTCACGGAACGGACCCATGAGATTGGCGTGCGAATGGCGGTCGGTGCGCGTCAGGGCGATATCATGCAGCAGTTTATGATTGAGGCTGTGCTGGTATGTCTGATAGGCGGAGTGTTAGGTATTGCACTGTCGTATGCTGCCGGAGCGCTGTTCACCGCGCTGGCAGGGGGCCTTTTCACCGCCATTTATTCGTGGCAGGCCGCTGCTGCCGCATTCTTCTGCTCAACGTTAATCGGCATGATCTTTGGTTATCTCCCTGCCCGCAAGGCAGCAAGGATGGATCCGGTCGTTTCACTGGCCAGCGAGTAACCCATGAAAATATTATCCCCTTTAACGGTATGCCTTACTGTCCTGCTTAGTGCTGGCTGCGCCGACTCTCTGAAAAGCGACTATCAGCCTCCTGAGGTGAAGTACCCTGCCAACTGGTATCAGGCGGATGCTGCGGAGGAGAGGATGCCGTTCGACTGGCAGGCCTTTAATGATCCAGACCTCGACGGCTGGCTGCGGCAGGTGATGGTGCGCAATAACGATGTCGCGGGAGCGGTATTGCGTGTGTATCGCGCCCGCCTGGACGAAGAGCGGATTGGCATCGCAAACGATCCGGGACTCACAGGTTCGCTCGCGCTTGACGGTAAAAAACAGCTGAACAGCTCAGCCAACTGGAGCAGGGGCAGCGTTGCCAGTATTAATACCAGCTATGAGCTGGATCTGTGGGGCAAAATAGCGCGGCAGCGCGATGCGAAGGCGTGGGCACGTTTTGCCTCGGAAGAGGATCTGCGTTCTGCCCGACTGACGCTGCTTTCAAATGCCAGTAATAATTACTGGCGCTTAGGCTTTATTAACCAGCAGCTGTCTGTCCTGCAACAAAGCATCGACTATGCAAAAGAGACGCTGCGCCTGGCTAACGCGCGTTATGCCGCGGGTGGTGCCTCCTCTCTGGATGTTGTGGATGCTCAGCAGGGCGTGCTTTCGCAGGAAAACAGGCTGGCGGCGTTGAAGAATGAACGTTTACAGGCGCTCAATCAGCAAGCCGTTTTGCTTGGAACCGCGCCGGGCAGCGCGATAGTCGAACCGAAAGCGTTACCAGTGGGACCACTGCCGCAGGTCAGTGGAAAGATCCCGGTCAACGTGCTGCGGCATCGACCCGATATCAGCGCTAAAGAGTGGCGGGTACGGGAAGCATTGGCCACCGTTGATGTCCAGCGTACTGCATTTTATCCAGCGTTTAGTCTGACCGGCTCGCTTGGCACCAGCAGCAGCAGCCTTATGGCCTTCCTGGAAAATCCTGTAGGCTCTGTTGGAGCAAACCTGACCCTTCCGTTCCTGGAATGGAGAGAAAGGGGCATGGACGTGAAGATTGCCCGCAACGACTACGAGCAACGGGTTCTGGAGTTTAAACAGGAACTTTACAAGGCGATGAGTAGCATAGAAGATGCGCTTGCTTTGCGTCATCAACTCCTGGAACAGGAGACGCTTCTACGTGAAGGCCTGGAACTGGCGAAAAAATCAGAGAGGCTAAACGAAGTTCGCTACCGCCAGGGCGCGGTGCGAATTTCTTTCTGGCTTGATGCTCAGGAGAAACGCCGTCAGGCCGAACTGGCACTGTATGAAAATCGCTTTAACCAGTTAACTAATCTGGCAAAAATCTATATGGAGTTCGGCGGTTCGGTATCTTTCCCCTGAAGTGCGCAGACTCATTACGTCTGGCAGCAAAAGGACTTGCTGCCACGGCGCAGTTCGCAAGGCATCCCTCGTCATTATTCAAACCCATCTCACAAAAATCGTTCCTCCCCTTTGATCGAAATTTCATCTCCGGCTATATGACTAGTCATATCATTTAAATGACTAGTCATATAGGAGGCGACCATGAATCAATCACTGCCAGCAAACTTCTTGTGGGGCAACTCGGTGTCGAGCATGCAGACGGAAGGGGCATGGAACGAGGGCGGAAAGGGGATGTCGGTGTACGACATTCGCGAAGCCGGTGAAAATATCTCTGACTGGAAAGTGGCGACCGACTCTTACCACCGTTACCGGGAAGACTTTGATTTGATGCAGGATCTGGGCATGAACTGCTACCGCTTTCAGATCTCCTGGAGCCGCGTCTGCCCGCAGGGTGACGGCGACTTTAACGACGAGGGTATCGCCTTTTACGACCGCTTTATCGATGATTTGATCGCCCGCGGCATTGAGCCGATGGTCTGCCTCTACCACTTCGATATGCCGCTGGCGCTGGCGCAGGAGTACAACGGATTTAACGATCGTCGCGTCGTGGAGGCGTTTATCCGCTACGGCAAAAAGATGATCGACTGCTACGGCGACCGGGTGAAGTACTGGCTGACCTTTAACGAGCAGAATATTTTCCACATGCCGATAGCCTTCCGCATCTCCGGCTATATGAAAGGGGAGGAAACCCTGCGCGAGCTGTACGAAGTGCAGCATCACACCATGGTGGCGCACATGGCGCTGACCGAGTATCTGCACCAGTCCCGGCCAGGCCAGCTGATGGGCGGCATGCTGGCGCACCAGCTGATCTACCCCGCAACCTGCAAGCCGCGCGATATCTTCTGCGCCCAGCAGTACGACGAATTCCTCAACCAGAACCTGCTGCGTGTCTTTGCCGGCCAGGGCTACAGCCCGGCGGTGATGGCGGTAGTGGAGCAGCAGGGCTTTGGCGATATCTACCGCGCCGAGGATCTGGCGCTGTTCGCCCGCACCAAAAACGATTTTATGGCCTTCAGCTATTACGCCAGTAAAACGCTGGACAGCGACGCGATCCCGGAAGGTACGCCGGTTAACTATTACCTGCAGCACGGTGAAAAGAACAACCCATATCTCAAGGCAACGGAATGGAACTGGCAGATCGACCCTATGGGCTTTCGCACCATCATCACCCGCTACGCCAACGACTGGCGCATGCCGGTGTTCCCGATTGAAAACGGCATTGGCGTCATTGAGTCCTGGGACGGCGTGAACCCGATTGAGGACACGTATCGCATCGACTATCACCGGGCGCACATCGAGGCGATGAAGGCGGCGATGTTTGAGGATGGCGCCGAGGTGATGGGCTATCTCGGCTGGGGGTTAATTGACATCCTCAGCTCGCAGGGCGATATGCGCAAACGCTACGGCGTGGTGTATGTCAACCGTGAAAACCACGACCTGAAAGACCTCAAGCGCGTGCCGAAGAAAAGCTACGCGTGGCTGAAACAGGTCATCCATACCAACGGACGCGAGATGTAAGCCGTACGCTGCCAGGCCGTTTTTGTGACTGATTGATGGAAAATATCCGCTATGTCTGAAGCAAAAATAACACCGCATATGCAGTCTTTTGTCGACAAATTTGTAGAGTTCTCGGCGCGCCTGGCAAACCAGGTGCACCTGCGCTCGTTGCGCGATGCCTTCGCCACGGTGATGCCGATTTTCATCCTCGCCGGGCTGGCGGTGCTGGTGAATAACGTGGTGTTTCCGTGGATCTTTGAAGGCGACACGTTGGCGCAGTTCAAGGTGTGGGGCGAGGCGATAATCAACGGTACGCTGAATATCGCCGCGCTGCTGCTGGCCCCGATGATTGCCTGGGCGCTGGTGCGTAACAAAGATTTCGACAATCCGGTCTCGGCAGTGGTTATCGCCGTCAGCAGCTTTATCATCATGATGCCGATGCAGCTCTCGCTCACGCCTGCAGGCAGCCAGACGGCGGTCAACGTTACCCAGGTACTGTCGTTTGGCAATATTGGCAGCACCGGGATTTTCGCCGGGGTGCTGATTGGCCTGCTGTCGACGGAAATCTTTATCGCCATTTCGCGCCTTAAGGCGCTGCACATTTCTCTGGGGGAAAATGTCCCACCTGCGGTGAGCAAATCCTTTACCGCGCTGATCCCGACGATCATTACGCTCTCTCTGTTTGCCGTGCTGGCCGCCGTGCTGGCGAATGTCCTGCACACGGATCTGATCCACCTCATTACCACCTTTATCCAGCAGCCGCTGCGCCTGATTAACACCAGCCTGCCGGGGACGATTTTTATCTACAGCTTCGGCAACTTCCTCTTCACGCTGGGTATTCACCAGTCGGTGGTCAACAGCGTGATTCTGGAACCGTTCCTGCTGATTAACACTAACGAGAACATGCTGGCCTTTGCTAACGGTCAGCCGATCCCGCATATCATCAACAACATCTTTGTCCCGACCTTTGGCATGATCGGCGGTACGGGCAGCACCATTTCGCTGCTGATCGCCATTTTCATCTTCTCGCGGCAAAAATCGGCGAAGCAGGTGGCCCGTCTGTCTCTGGCGCCCGGCCTGTTTAATATCAACGAGCCGGTTATCTTCGGCCTGCCGATTGTCTTTAACCTGCCGCTGATGATCCCGTTTGTTCTTCTGCCCGCCATCGGCATCTATTTCGCCTGGCTCTGCACCACCCTGGGGTTGATGTCGCGCTGCGTGGTGATGATCCCCTGGACCACGCCGCCGATCCTCAGCGCCTGGCTGGCAACAGCGGGGGACTGGCGTGCCGTGGTCGTGCAGTTGGCAATCATGACATTTGGTGTATTCTTCTACCTGCCTTTCCTCAAAATAGCCGAGAGAGTGGCGTTGAAAAACAGCGGGATAGAAAACTAAACAGAAGGACAGGACGATGGCGGCGAAGTACATCACCATAGCGCGGGAAATCAAGAAACGCATTATCAGCCAGCAGTACGCCGCCAATGAACCGCTGCCGGACCAGTTCGCGCTGGCGGCGGAGTTCAGCACCAGCCGGATGACCATTCAGCAGGCGATGCGCCAGCTGATTGTCGAAGGGCTGGTCTACACCCGTCAGGGGCAGGGGACGTTTATCCGCAAAAACTTCCTCCAGCTTTCGCAGTGGGATCTCTCTGGCAGCGACTACTTTGGCGCAACCAAAACCTGGGCACACCTTGGCACGGTGAGCAGCCAGGTGGTGCATTTTGAACTGCGCTTCCCCAACGAGAAAGAGCAGGCCTCGCTGATGATTAACGGCGATGCGCCGGTCTATGATTTTATCCGCCTGCGTCTGCTGAACGGCGAGCCGATGTCGCTGGATTCCACGGTCATGCCGCTGAACCTGGTGCCGGGGTTAAACAAGAGCCATCTTGAAAGTTCGGTGTTCCAGTATGTGCAGGAGACGCTCGGGCTGAAAATCATGGGGTCGTATCGGGTGGTGCGGGCGTTGAAGCCCAACGAACTGGATATGCAGCACCTGGTCTGCGAGCAAACCGACCCTGTGCTGGAGGTAGAGCAGGTGATCTATCTTGAAGACGGTACGCCGCTGGAGTACGCCCACTGCCACTATCGGTACGACCACGGCGGGATTGTTATCGTCAATAACGGATAAAAAAAAGCGGGCCTCGAGGCCCGCTTTTTTATGCGTGTTGCTATCAGTTCAGACGCACCGGCATACCGGAACGGTTCTGGATCGCCTGATCGACAACGGTCGTGTCCACATCGGCCTGAGAGGTCACGGCCTGTACCGCGCTGGTCAGGGTAATTGGCACGATTTCGTTGTTGTTGATCTGGTCTTCGCTGGTGGAGAGCGGGTTGTGCACCTCAATGTAACGGCTGCCGTCTGGCTCCGACGTCGCTTTCACCGGTTCATTAATGAACTGCACGCGCGTACCCACCGGCACGTTGTCGAACAGGAATTTGATGTCGTCGTTACGCAGACGCACGCAGCCGTGGCTGACGCGCAGGCCGATACCGAAGTTAGCGTTGGTACCGTGGATAGCGTACAGACGGCCAATATACAGCGCATACAGACCCATCGGGTTATCCGGGCCGGCAGGGACGACGGCTGGCAGCGGCTCACCGGCAGCGATGTATTCCGCGTGCATTTTGGCGGTTGGCGTCCAGGTTGGGCCGGCTTTCTTACGCTCAACTTTGGTGGTCCAGTTCAGCGGGGTGTCTTTACCGAGCTGGCCGATACCGATTGGCAGCACGATCACGGTGTTGGTGCCTTTCGGGTAGTAGTACAGACGCATTTCCGCGCTGTTGATCACGATGCCTTCATGAACGGTATCAGGCAGGATCAGCTGCTGAGGAATGTTCAGTACGGTGCCCGCTTTTGGCAGGTACGGGTCGACGCCCGGGTTGGCTTCCAGCATGTTAGACAGACCAAGCTGGTATTGCGCAGCGTAGTATTCCAGCGGCTGGGTGTTGCCCTCTTCAACGGTGACAACCTGGTTTTGACCTACCAGACGGCTTCCGTCTGTCGGCAAGGGATAAGTCACCGCAGAGGCGGTTTTGCAAAAACCTACGACGGCTAACGCTGCCGCAAAAAGCGTTGTTAATTTCATGTTCATGTTTTGCGAGGTATCTAAGCCATTCCGGCGATGAGTTGATAAGTCTGAATCTGTGATGGGAGCGCATTATATGTGCATTCCTGCTCACTGGGAATTCAGATGTGTACGAAATCACATTTTTTTCGAATTTGTTAAAGTTTAGTGCATTGCTGCAACACGGGATCTCAATTCGGAATTGTGGCATAATGCCGCGTTTATCACACTTTTCGCAGGAATCTCTCCGTGTTAGTTACCAGCAACGTCACTATGCAGTTTGGCAGTAAGCCGCTGTTCGAAAATATTTCCGTCAAATTTGGCGGCGGCAACCGTTACGGCCTGATTGGTGCCAACGGTAGCGGAAAATCCACCTTTATGAAGATCCTCGGCGGTGATTTGGAGCCGACGCTCGGCAACGTGTCGCTCGATCCTAACGAGCGTATCGGTAAGCTGCGTCAGGACCAGTTCGCCTTCGAAGAGTTCACCGTGCTCGACACGGTGATCATGGGACACGGAGAGCTGTGGGAAGTGAAGCAGGAGCGCGATCGCATCTACGCCCTGGCCGAAATGAGCGAAGAAGACGGCTATAAAGTGGCCGATCTCGAAGTGCTGTACGGTGAAATGGACGGCTACTCAGCCGAAGCGCGCGCGGGCGAGCTGCTGCTGGGCGTCGGTATTCCGGTTGAACAGCACTACGGCCCGATGAGCGAAGTCGCGCCGGGCTGGAAGCTGCGTGTGCTGCTGGCGCAGGCGCTGTTCTCAAATCCTGACATCCTGCTGCTCGATGAACCGACGAACAACCTGGACATCGATACCATTCGCTGGCTGGAGCAGACGCTGAACGACCGCGACAGCACCATGATCATCATCTCGCACGACCGTCACTTCCTGAACATGGTTTGTACCCACATGGCGGATCTGGATTACGGCGAGCTGCGCGTTTACCCGGGCAACTACGACGAATACATGACCGCGGCAACCCAGGCGCGTGAACGTCTGCTGGCTGATAACGCCAAGAAGAAAGCGCAGATCGCTGACCTGCAGTCCTTCGTCAGCCGCTTTAGCGCCAACGCCTCAAAATCGCGTCAGGCAACCTCGCGTGCCCGTCAGATTGACAAGATCAAGCTCGACGAAGTCAAAGCGTCAAGCCGTCAGAACCCGTTCATCCGCTTCGAGCAGGACAAGAAACTGTTCCGTAATGCGCTGGAAGTGGAAGCCCTGGCAAAAGGTTTTGAAAGCGGTCCGCTGTTTAAAAACTTCAACCTGCTGCTGGAAGTGGGCGAGAAGATTGCCATCCTCGGTGCCAACGGCGTGGGTAAATCCACCCTGCTGAAAACGCTGGTGGGCGAACTGCAGCCGGACAACGGTACCGTGAAGTGGTCCGAAAACGCGCAGATCGGTTACTACGCGCAGGACCACGAGTACGAGTTCGAAAACGACCTGACGGTCTTCGACTGGATGAGCCAGTGGAAGCAGGAAGGCGATGACGAGCAGGCGGTGCGCAGTATTCTGGGGCGTCTGCTGTTCAGCCAGGACGACATCAAAAAGCCTGCCAAAGTGCTCTCCGGTGGTGAAAAAGGCCGCATGCTGTTCGGCAAACTGATGATGGAAAAACCGAATATCCTGGTGATGGATGAACCTACCAACCACCTGGACATGGAATCTATCGAATCGCTGAACATGGCGCTGGAGATGTATCAGGGTACGCTGATCTTCGTCTCTCACGACCGTGAGTTCGTGAGCTCCCTGGCGACCCGCGTGATTGAGATTACGCCAGAGCGCGTGGTGGACTTCACCGGTAACTACGAAGATTACCTGCGTAGCAAAGGTATCGACGGCTAAAAAAAGCCGGGTGGCGGCTTCGCCTTACCCGGCCTACATTCTGTTCCCTCTCCCCGTGGGAGAGGGTTAGGGTGAGGGTATCAGGCCGCACTACACCTCCCACTCACCCCCTTCAACACCATTCACCCGCAGCGTACGTTTTTCCCCCGCCGGTAACGACACCTTCAGCACCTTCCACGCCGGACGATAGTCGCCGCGTGCCGCGATATTCAGATGAATGCTCGCCCCGTCGCACACCATCTGCCACTCAACCCACAGCGCATTGCCCTGCTGGTAGCCCCAGCTCTCGCCGTCGTCCTCAAACAGCAGGCCCGACGTGGTACCCACGCCTTTCACCGGGAACAGCTTCAGCTCGCGGGTATCGTCTTTTTCAGCACTCACGTGGGTAATGCGCTCGCTCAGCGGCAGACCGGCCCCGGCGCGTACCAGCAGCGGCAGGGTTTCCAGCGGCGCGTCGCGGACGATCCACTGGCCGCCAGAGAACCACTCGTGGGTGTAATAGTCATACCAGCCGGTTACGTTATCCGGCAGCCAGACGCGGCGCTCGCGCTGACCGGCGTCGACAACGCTTGCCACCAGCAGGTCACGACCGAGCAGGAAATCATCGCACTCTTCAAAGGTCTGCGGATCGTGTTCGTGGTCGAGAAAGGTCGGGCGCAGCATCGGCTCGTCGTCCGCATGCGCCTGCCACAGCAGGGTATAGAGATACGGCAGCAGGCGGTAGCGCAGCTCAATCGCGCCGCGAATGGCAGGCGTGACGCCCGGATACATCCACGGCTCGTTAACGGTGCAATCGTCATTCCATGAGTGGATGGTAAAACGCGGATGCATCACGCCGTTCTGCACCCAGCGTACGAACAGTTCGGCATCGGGCTTATCGCCGGAGAAGCCGCCCACGTCGTGACCGACGTTAAACAGTCCGGATAAACTCATGCCCAGCCCCATGCGGATGTTATAGCGCAGTGTGTCCCAGTTGGTGCGGTTATCGCCGCTCCAGGTCTGGACGTAGCGTTGCATCCCGGCGCAGCCGGAGCGGGAGATCAGATACGGGCGTTTTTCCGGGGCAAAGCGCTGCTGCGCTTCCAGCGAGGCGCGCATCATCAGTAGCGGCATCACAGGGCGAATGTGTTTGATGGCAATGTCGTTGCCAAAGCCATGACACCGCGCTTCTCCGTCCCACACTTCATACTCGTTGTTGTCGTTCCAGGTGGAATCGATGCCCATCTCCAGCAGCTGCGTGGTGACGCCGTTCTGCCACCACTGCACCGTCTGCGGGTTGGTGAAGTCGAGGTGCGAGCCTTCATCATCCCAGAAGCTGGAACGTTCTGGTGCATCGGTTTCTGAATCACGAATGAACAGGCCTCTTTCCGCCACCTCGTTATAGCGCGGATGATCCTGCAGCAGGCACGGCTTGATGTTGGCGGCCAGTTTTAACCCGGCGTCATGGAACGCCTGGCTCATCACCTTCGGCTGCGGCACTTTGTCATGGTTCCAGTTAAAGACGTAGCGCTTGCCGTTGATCGAGGTATACCCGGACGAAAGCTGGAACGAGTCGCACGGAATAGCGTGCTCCTCACACAGGCGGATAAAGTTCATCAGTTGGTTTTGCGCGTCCGGCGCGTCGGTGTAGTGCATGGTTGACCCGCTGTAGCCCAGGCTCCATTTCGGGCCAAACAGCGTTTTACCGGTCAGACGCACAAAGGCTTTGGTGACGTCCAGCACCCGCTTACCGGTGAAAATGTAGTAATCGATATCGCCTGCTTCCGCCTGCCAGCGGCGGTAGGCGGTGTGGTAGTTGTCGATCTCGTTGCCCAGATCCAGCCAGCAGCTGCTCAGGTTGTCGTAAAACAGGCCGTAACTTACGTCGTCGCGGCGGGTAAGGGTGAACGGAATATGCTTGTACAGCGGGTCGGTGCTGACGGCGTTATAGCCCATCGCGTCGAGGTTGCGCATCTCGTAGCGTTTACCGTTGCGCTGCAGATCGCCCGCTTTTTCTCCCAGCCCGTAGAAGCGCTCGTCCTTGCGGCGGGTCAGGTAGTGCGCCACGCCGTCGCCGTGCGCGTTAAGCAGGTAGGCGCTGGTCGGACGGTCACTGACCAGTGGGTTCCATTGGCCGTCGTCACTGCGGTAATGCCACTCCAGCCACAGCGGCTGGTGCACGGTGACGCGCAGTTTGTCGGTGGCCATCGTCAGCACACCGTCTTGCTGCGAAAGCGTCCAGCAGGGGCAGGTGAAGCCGCTCAGATCGTCGCGGTGGCGGCCTTCCCACGGTACGTCTTTCTCCGGCGCGATGCTCCAGGTGCGGTCCAGCGCCAGCTCGCCTTTGCGTTTAATCAGCACGCGGAACAGGTTCTCTTCCAGCACGTACAGGCACAGGCGGTGCTGATTATCGACCAGCAGTTCCAGATGGTTCGCCGACTGCGTATCGACGGTCCAGTTTTTCAGGGTTTTCATATGCAATACATCCACTATCAGGCGCGCGTGGCGCGACGTTCAGCAATAAATGCCACCAGGAAAACAGCGCCAATCAGGTCAAAGAAACCCATGGCAATGAACAGCGGGTTAAAGCCAATTTTGTCGGCGGTCACCCCAATCAAAAGTGAGAACAGGAAGCTGGCGATCCACGCCGCCGAGCCGCGCATGCCGTTGACGGTCGCCATCTGGCCTTTGTCGAACGACTCCACGACCAGTGCGCTCAGCATGCAGGAGATAATCTGGTGCCCGAAGCCGCCGATGGAGATCAGCGCGATGGTGATATACGGGTCACGGGTTATCGCCACGACGGCGAGCGAGATCATCAGGAATGCGCCGGTTACGGAGCTTGCGACCACGGCGTTCACGCGTGAGCAGCCAAACAGGCGGGTGTACAGCCGGGTAAGGTAACCGCTCGCCACGCTGCCGAGATCTGCTGCCAGGAAGGGGAGCCAGGCGAACATCGCAATCTGCTTCAGGTCCATCCCGTGCTGTTTGGCGAGGTACAGTGGCACCCAGAAGCTCAGTACCGCCCAGGCAGGCTCGGCCATAAAGGCCGGAATGGCGATACCGTAAAAGCGTTTGTTCTTCGACACGGTTTTCAGTGCGGTGAGGAAGGGGAGTGTGACCGGCGGTGGCTCGTTATCCTGTTTGATAAACGCCAGCTCCTCGCTGCTGAGGTTCGGGTGCTGCTCCGGGTTGTGGTAGAACGCCCACCATAAAATCACCCACAGCAGCGCCAGCACGCCGGTAAACATAAACGCGCCCTGCCAGCCGAACGAGGCATGGGCAAAGTAGATGATGGGCGGGGCCAGCATTGCGCCGACCGAGAAGCCCACGCCCGCCCAGCCAGCCGCGACAGGACGTTCCGATTTCGGGAACCATTCGCCAATGGTTTTGGCGTTCGCGGGGGTGGCGGCCGCTTCTGAGGCGCCCATAAAGAAGCGCAGGATCGCCAGATGCAG
The DNA here is from genome assembly GCF_005503595.1 of Enterobacter sp. 2VL. NCBI lineage: Bacteria > Pseudomonadati > Pseudomonadota > Gammaproteobacteria > Enterobacterales > Enterobacteriaceae > Enterobacter > Enterobacter sp. 2VL. Next base: position 239,955 of record NZ_SCNE01000002.1, on the reverse strand, counting down.
CCAGCTTCCGGCCCCGGCATGAAAAATACACATCAGCGCCCACAGACCGGCGCACACCATAAAGCCAATCTTCAGGCCGATAACGTCAATCAGCCAGCCACACAGGGGCTGAAAAAGGGTGTAGGCAATCTGGAACGCCCCGACGATCCAGGAGTACTGTTCGGTGGTGATCCCGAGGCTCTCTTTTAGCTCGGGCGCGAGGATCCCCAGCGAGTTACGGGTGATGTAGTTAACGGTCACGCCCAGTAAAAACAGGACCAGAACGTACCAGCGCAGGTTCTTAATCACGCGGCGGGTTTTGCTTGCCGCAAGGGGTGTATTGATGTCCTGACTCATTTTGATCTCCACAAGACGGACGGCAGGATAGAGAAAGTAAGTTGTCACACACTTTTTTATATTTCGCTGAATGGTAACGGTTTTATGGATTAAACCTGTTATACCAATTCGATGCGTTTTGTGTGATAACTGCACAGTAGGGGAGAAAGTTGCTGGACAACAGGGGATTTTATGCAAAACTTTTCATGATCCTTTGTGATTGATCGTTCGTGGCCTGTGAAGCTAAGTTATTGAGCATTGGCGGCGATATGAAAAAATTTTCATGACACAACCGGAGCCAGATCACAAAATGGATAAAAGGTTAAAAATCACTCAAATCGCTGAGCGCACGCAGCTCTCGATCAGCACCGTTTCGCGCGTGCTGGCGGGCAAAGCCAACACCAGCGAACGTGCGCGGGCGAAAGTGCTGGCCTGCGCGCGGGAGCTGGGCGTGATGGACGGTCTGGCAGCGGGCCGTCTGCTGCTCAATAGCCTGGTGATTTTTGCCCCCCAGCGGGCGTTCGACGAGCGGTCCGATATCTTTTACTACCGCGTGATCCAGAGCATCAGCAAAGGGCTGGCCTCGCACGAGGTGCGTCTGCGCTACTGCGCGCTGGAGGAAAACGACGGCGACGCTCAGCTGTTTCTGACGCGCATGAACGAGCCGGATACCCAGGCGGCGATCCTGCTGGGTATCGACGATCCGCACATTCACGATCTGGCGGTCGACGTGGGCAAACCGTGCATGCTTATCAACTGCCGTGACCGGCATACGCGCTTGCCTGCCGTTGCGCCGGATCACCGTGCGATTGGCGAAAGAGCGGCGGAGTACCTGTTCGAGATGGGGCATCGTGAGGTGATGACCGTGCTCTGTCTGCGGCGCTATACCATGGAGCTGCGTCTGTCGGGGATCCGCGATGCGTGGCGCACGCATAATCTGAGCTTCGACGACAAACGCGATCTGCTGGAGGTGCAAAGCTTCAGTGCCAAAGAGACCGAGCGCGCGTTCAGCGAATGGCTCGGGCAGCGGCAGGGAAAAGAGCTGCCCACGGCGTTTCTGGTAGGCGGCGATTTTATGGCGGCGGGTGCCATCAGTGCGCTGCAAAATCACGGGCTGCGGGTTCCGCAGGATGTTTCGGTGATGAGCATCGACGGCTTTAATCTGGCGGCGATTCAGGACGTGCCGTTAACCGCAGTCCACGTCCCGCGCGATGAGCTGGGCGTGGAGGCGGTGCACATGCTCCAGCAGCGGTTGATGCGCCCGGACGCCCCGGTCGGCACGCTATTGCTCAACGGCACGCTGACGGTAAGGGAGTCGGTACGGCGGATACGTCAGGGCAAGCGACGCACCGCCGTCGAGCGGGAAGGGCTGTACGACGACTAGGCCATGCCCAGCGCCCGTTTGCCGTGGATGTTCAGGTCGTCCAGGGTAAAGCGATCCTGCCACGTCTGTTCGTAATCCTCGCGCGGGAAATCGCCCGGCGACGCGCCGGTGTCGAGCGCGGCTTTGACCTTCTTCGCGTAGGCGAGGTTTTTCTCGCACATCGGCGCGGCGGGGATATACATCACGTTGCCCCAGCCCTGCTGGTTTTCAACCGGTGCAACGGAGTGGATCACGTCGCAGTGCCACCAGACGGAATCTCCGGCTTCCAGCGCCGGAATGCTGGTCAGCGCCTCGATAAGCAGCGGGTGCCACTTCTCTGAAACCGGCAGTACGCGTCCCGGCGCGACGCCGCACAGTTCGTCCTCAGGGACATCGTCCAGCAGCGGACGCAGCAGAATATAGGCCATCGCTTCCGGGATCGGCACCACGTGCAGCAGACCCTGACCGGGGATCATGTCCGACAGCGCCGTCCAGCCCTGGAAGGTGCGGAACACTGAACATTTGGTGGTGTTATCCACGGTGTATTCTTCCACCTCGGTACGGTGCGCGGCGTTCCACGGATCGTATTGATCGACGTTGCCGTCAAACACCCGCGCGAAGACCTGCTGATAGGCCGGAAGCAGCCAGCGTTCCAGCGCGCCGGAATCGGTGTGTGCGCCCAATCCTTTCGAGGTGGTTCCCGGCGGGCGGCGGCGAATGCGGTCCGGATAAATTACGCTAACGTCCGGGTCGAACCACCGTTTGCCGTTGCTCTCGAATGTCCATAAACGGTTCAGGAACGACTGTACCTGGGCCATCTCCTCGCTCTGGCGCGCCTGCATTTGCGCCTGCGACCAGTAGATCGGGTAAATCTCCGGGCGAGAGGCCGTCAGGGTCCCGAAGAAGTTATCGCCCGGCCCTTTATACACCTCGTCAAAGTGGTTGAGATCGAGGTAATCGAGCATCGACTTATCCCACGCCAGCGCCTGCTCGCGCGGGAAATGACCTTTGATCACCGCACAGCCGCGACGCTTTACCGCGTCGCGCTGTTCCGCAGTTATCGTGCCGTTTTTGACATCCGCAAACGGGATCACCGGCCAGACGCTTTCGCCTTTATTCTTCAGCGCGTTAATTTCCGCCACGCGGGTGGCAATCTTGTCGCTGAGCTTGTCGAACACCGCCTGAACGTCACCGATCTGTGCGCGTAACTCGCGTTTCAACTGACGAATCGCCGCTTTGTGATCCGCAGGCAAAATTTCACTGGTAAACGTCATTACTGCCTCGCATCTTTCATTCGAAAGTAAAGTTATCTACAAGTGATACTTTAAGTTAAAAATAAGTTAATGCAAGTTTAAAAACTTGACCTGTGCCACAGGATGGGAAACGCGTGCGGTGCCGGAGCGATGCCCCGGCAGGAGAAGGATCAGATGTCGAACGGGGAGTGAGCGTCGAGCACGGCCTGAATAACGTTCAGCGCGCCCTGATGGTTGTTATCGTCGGTGCTGTAGCGGCTAATGTCCTTGATGCTTTCAGCCGCGTTGCCCATGGCAAAGGAGTACTTCACCAGCTTCAGCATTTCCGCGTCGTTGCCGCTGTCGCCGATACCCACGCACGCCTGCGGTGAGATTTTCCAGCGCTTCAGCAGGCGGCTGATGCCGTTGGCTTTGTGCAGGCCGGGAATGATCAGATCGACAAACCCGAAACCGCTGGTGACGGGTTTCATGATGCCGTCCAGGGACACGTGCAGTTTGTCGACAAGATTCGGGATATCGCTGTCCGGCAGGTTGAGGGAGAACTTGAACAACACGTCGTCGATTTCACGGTAGTCGCCGATGCGCTTCAGACGGTGGTAGTGCTTTGACATCAGCGCCACAAACGCCTCGGGGGCGCGATCGCTCACGTAGGCGCTTTCCAGCCCGCAGGCGACAAAGTTCAGCCCTTTGTCTTTCAGCAGTTCGCCAATGACGATTTGCGCTTCGTGGCGGGTCAGCTCGCCGTGGAAAATCTGTTCGCCATGATCGAACACCAGCGCACCGTTCTCCGCCACAAAGGAGATCTGATTTTTCAGCTCCGGGAAGAAGGAGATTAGCTGGTAGTACTGGTTGCCGCTGGCGACAACAAATTCAATATCACGGGCCTTAAGCTGTTCGAATTGTGCCTGAAAGCGGTCGCGGTCGTACTGCTTGGCGTCATCCAGGAAAGTACCGTCCATATCGGTGACGATAACTTTTACGGTCATACTGTGCTCCAGAGTCACTTCGTTTTGAAACATTCTAATAACAAGGTGACGGGGAGCACAAATTTAATTTCGAATGAAAGTAAAACAAAACGGCAACCGAGGCTGCCGCTGAGTGGTTTCTCCCTCTCCCCGTGGGAGAGGGCCGGGGTGAGGGCATCTGCGAGCGCATTTCCCCCTCACCCTAACCCTCTCCCTCAAGGGAGAGGGGATAACGCGTTACAACGTGTGCTCGGTACGCGCAATGATATCGTCCTGCGCATCCGGGGAGAGAGCGGTGAAGAACGCCGAATACCCTGCGACGCGCACCACCAGATCGCGGTACTGGTCCGGGTGTTTCTTCGCTTCCAGCAGCGTGTCGCGCGACACGATGTTGTACTGGATATGCCACCCCTTGTGCACCTCGAAGAAGGTGCGCAGCAGCACCATCAGCTTCTGACGATCGCTGTCGTTTTCAAGCGTCGACGGGTTCAGCTTCTGGTTGAGCAGCACGCCGCCAAGGATCGCTTCGGTCGGCAGTTTGCCCACGGAGCCAATCACCGCCGTCGGGCCGAGGTGGTCCGTGCCGGAGGCCGGGCTTGCCCCTTCCGCCAGCGGCGTATGCGCCTTACGTCCGTCCGGCGTGGCCATGGTTGCGGCACCAAACGGCACGTTGGCGGAGATAGACGATGTCCCGGCGTAGTAATTACCGCCAATCGGGCCGCGTCCATAGCGCGGGTTGTGGTACTGCTTCAGCTCTTCAATGTAGGTCTGATAAGCCCGGGTCAGCAGCATGTCCACGCTGTCATCGTCGTTGCCATACTTCGGCGCGCCGTTGATCAGACGCTGGCGCAGCTGTTCGTGCGTCAGCCCGTCGAAGTCATCCGCCAGAGCGGCGGCGAGCTGCTGTTGGCCGATGGTGCCCTGCTCGAACACCAGTTTCTTCACCGCGGCCAGGCTGTTCCCGAGGTTAGCAATGCCCACCTGCAGGCCGGATACCCAGTCATACTTCGCACCGCCCTGTTTGATGCTTTTTGCGCGCTCGATGCAATCGTCCACCAACGCGGAGCAGAGAATGTCGTGGACGTTCTCTTCCAGCATGGTGTCTACCACATACTCAATCTCGATGGATTTACGGGTGTAGTAACGGATCTGGGTATCCCACGCCGCCATCACCTCCTCGAAGTTATCGAAGTTGCCGGCAGAGAGCGCTTTCTCCTGCGGCAGGAATACCTTACCGCTGGTGGCGTCGCGGCCACCTTCCAGCGCGGCGAGCATCACGCGGGCAAAGTTGATAAAGCTCATGCCGGTACAGCGATAGCCCCACTTGCCGCCGACGGCGGTTTCAATACAGCCAATCGCCGCATAGTCGTAGGCATCGTTTTTCTCGACGCCGAGCTTGATGAATTCCGGAATAACGATTTCATCGTTGTTAAACGCCGGCATCCCGAAGCCGCAGCGGATCACCTGCACGCAGGCGTCGAGGAAGTCGTTACTCATGCCCGCATGGTAACGCACGCTCAGGTTTGGCTGGGTGGAGCGCAGGCGGCCGCAGGATTCGAGAATGGCGTAAGAGAGCGGGTTCACCGCGTCCATCGGCTCGCCGTTAACCAGCGTCTGCCCGCCGATGGTGACGTTCTGGTACAGCGGGCTACCCGCCGAAGCTTTAGAGTGCGAGCCGGAGCGGATTTTGTTCACCTCCAGCAGCTTCAGCCAGCAGCTGTGCAGCAGCTCAATCGCGTGCTCGCGGTCAAGGCTCTGGTTCAGCTCCACGTCGCGGCGGTAGAACGGATAGAGATACTGGTCCATGCGGGCAAACGACACCGAGTGGCCGTTGGACTCAATCTGCAGGATCAGCTGGATGAAGTAACACAGCTGCAGCGCCTGCCAGAAGGTGGCTGGCGGCTGGTGGGCAATCACGTCACAGTTTTCCGCTATTGCCAGCAGTTCGTCGCGGCGGCTTGCACGCGTCTCTGTCGAGGCCATATCGCGGGCCAGCGCGGCGAAGCGTTCAATGTGCAGGCTGACGGCGTCCAGCACGATATCGATCGCCTTGAGGAACTGGTCGCCGTGCAGATCGCCCAGCACCGTCAGGTTGATGCGCGAGCGGCGCTCGGCCACTTTGGCGCGCAGGCCGTCGAGGCCTTTCTCCAGCAGCAGCGGGAAGTTCACCGCCAGGTGCGCGTCACCGGAGGTCATGTTGCCTTCGGCTTTGATAATGCCGGTCTCCAGCAGGCCTTTCTGCTCGTCGGTGAACATGCCGTAGCAGCGGTCCTGTACCGTCTGGCCGCGCCACCATGGGCAGATGTCATGCAGCACGCGTTTGTTCTCTTCGCTGACCGCAAAGCCTGCGCCGGGGCGGTCGGCCAGATCGTCGATCTCTTTTTCAATCCACGAAACGGTATATTCCGGGAAAATCGGCGCGGCGCGGACTTCGCTCGCCTGGTTACCGACGATCAGCTCGTCGTGTTTGATCCAGATAGTACGCTGCGCCAGATGGTGCGCCAGCGCCAGGGCACGACGCACCGGGATCGGTTTGTCCATGTGCTGCTGGTACATTTCGGTGTAGTGCTGCGCGCGCTCGGTGCAGACCGGCGGCTTAACAATATGCACCAGGGCGGTTTTGTGCGCTTTAATTCGCTCGCTGAGGGTGGTGAGATTCAGGGTCGTCATAAGTTTATCCTCGTAAGGTCGCGGTTAACCCTTTGTGGCAGGCATACTGCTGTGCAAAGTCCAGCAGGGCAGGGTTATCCAGCGGTTTGTCAGGGGCAGAGTAAGGTTGACCGAGCAGGGTGTATTTGTTCATGCCCAGCGTGTGATACGGCAGAAAATGTATGTCGCGGACGTTGAGTTCGTCGGCGGCGAAGTTGGTGATGGCGGTAATGGACGCTTCATCGGCATTAAAGCCCTGAATCAGCGGCACGCGGATGGTGATATTTTTCCCTGCCGCCGCCAGACGCCGGAGATTATCCAGGATCCGTTTTGCTGAGCCGTCGGTCCACTGTTTGAACACGTCGCCATCGACGTGCTTCAGGTCGGCCAGGAACAGATCGACATACGGCAGTGAGGGGGCAATAGAGTGCCAGGGGACATGCAGGCAGGTTTCTACGGCGGTATGAATGCCGTGCTCGTGGCTGGCTTTAAACAGATTGTGGGCCAGCGTCGGGTTCATGAAGGGTTCGCCGCCGGAGAGGGTAATGCCGCCGCCGCTACGGTCGTAAAAGGGTTTATCGCGCAGGACGGTAGCCATGATCTCCGCTACCGGCTGCGTGTCTCCGCAGACGGTGAGCGCCTGCGTCGGGCAACAGTCGGTGAGGGCGTCGAGCGTCTCTGCATTCAGCCTTTCCCGATGGATGACCAGCCCGTTCAGCGCACGCTCGATAATGCCCGGCGCGGACTGCTGACACAGGTCGCAACCGTCCAGGCACAGACGCGCATCAAACAGCACGTCGCGGGTGCGGGAGCGGCTTTCCGGGTTCTGACACCAGCGGCAGCCCAGCGAGCAGCCTTTCAGGAACACCACGGTTCGAATTCCGGGGCCATCATGGGTAGAGTAACGCTGAATATTGAAGATCATTTTTTAGCCCTCAGGTTGCATATGAAGATTAAATTACTTTCGAATGAAAGTTATATTGATGCAGGTCAACTCCTGAGCAGGTTTTATCGTGATAGGTTAGGTACAGGCTAATTTTGAGGGTGACATCATGGAACTTTATCTCGACACATCTGACGTTGCGGCAGTGCGTAAACTGGCGCGTATCTTCCCGCTGGCGGGTGTGACCACCAACCCGAGCATCGTTGCCGCAGGCAAAACGCCGCTGGACGTGCTGCTGCCGGACCTGCACGACGCGCTGGGCGGGAAGGGGCGTCTGTTTGCGCAGGTGATGGCGACGATGGCCGACGGCATGGTAGAGGACGCGCGTAAGCTGCGCGCGATTGTTCACGACCTGGTGGTCAAAGTGCCGGTGACGGCAGAGGGGCTGGCCGCCATCAAGCTGCTGAAAGCGGAAGGTATTCCTGTGCTGGGGACGGCGGTGTATGGCGCGGCGCAGGGGATGTTGTCTGCGCTGGCGGGGGCGGAGTATGTGGCGCCTTATGTGAACCGCGTGGACGCGCAGGGCGGGGACGGGATCCAGACCGTGATTGAGCTGCAACAGCTGCTGTCCCTGCATGCCCCGCAGTCAAAAGTGCTGGCTGCGAGTTTCAAAACCCCGCGTCAGGCGCTGGATTGCCTGCTGGCGGGCTGTGAATCCATCACCCTGCCGCTGGACGTGGCGCAGCAGTTTATTACTTCACCGGCTGTGGATGCGGCGATTGTGAAGTTTGAGCAGGACTGGCAGGGCGCGTTTGGGCGGACGTCGATTTGAAATGTGCGGGCTGATGCCCTCACCCCGGCCCTCTCCCACGAGGAGAGGGAGAAAACCGTAGGTCGGGTAAGGCGAAGCCGCCACCCGACTTTTTTACTGGCCGCACACCTCACATTCCGGATTGCGCATTAACTTCATCTCGCGGAACTGGCAGGTCATCGCGTCGTACATCACGATTTTCCCCGCAGCAGGCGTACCGTAATGCGCCAGCACCTTGATCGCTTCCATTGCCTGCAACGAACCTATCACGCCGACTAACGGCGCCATCACGCCCGCTTCGACGCAGGTCAGTGCATTCTCGCCAAACAGGCGGCTCAGGCAGCGGTAGCAGGGCGCGCCGTCGGCGTAGGTGAAGACGCTGATGTGGCCCTCCATGCGGATCGCTGCGCCGGAGACCAGCGGGACTTTGTGCGCAAAACAGCCTGCGTTGAGCTGGTTACGAATGGCGACGTTATCGGTACAGTCGAGAACCAGATCGTGCTGCGCAATCTGTGCGGAGAGCGCTGCGTCATCCAATGCGGCGTCGATGAGCGTGAACTGAACGTTGGGATTAATACGCGCCAGCGCCGCCCGGGCAGATTCCACTTTCGGCTGACCCAGGGTTGCGTCGCTGTGCAGCGTCTGGCGCTGCAGGTTCGATACCGAGACGGTATCAAAATCCAGCAGCGTCATCTGGCCTACGCCCGAGGCGGCGAGATACTGTGCAGCAGCGCAGCCCAGGCCGCCGAGGCCAACCACCAGCACGCGCGCGGCCTTAAGCGCTTCCTGTCCTTCGAAGTCAAACCCGCGCAGGACGATCTGGCGGTTATAGCGCATCATCTCCTGGTCGCTCAGTTCCACCGTCATCTTAGCCTCCGAACAGGTGGTTAAAGCGTTCGACCCCAACCCATTCGCCCGCTTCTACGTTGCCGCGCTCGCGCTCCAGCACGATAAAGCAGTTGCCCTGGCTGAAGGAGCTAAAGATGTGCGACCCCTGGTGACCTGTGGTGCTCACCTCCAGCTCGCCGTCGGCACCCGCTGCCAGAATGCCGCGCTGGAAATCGAGACGGCCCGGCGACTTTTTCAGGCGCGTCGCCGCCCGCACGCGCAGGCGTTCAGGCAGCGGGCGGGTATGGCTGCCAGAAAGTTTGGTCAGCAGCGGGATCACCAACTGGTAGAAGGTGAGGGCCGCAGAGACCGGGTTGCCCGGCAGGCCGCAGAACCAGCTGTGCTCGAGCTTGCCGAAGGCGAAAGGTTTGCCCGGCTTGATAGCCAGCTTCCAGAAGGCGATTTCACCCAGTTCGTCGAGGATGGTTTTCGTGTAATCCGCTTCGCCAACCGATACGCCACCGGAGCTGATCACCACGTCGGCGCAGTTATCTGCTTCAATAAACGCCGCGCGCAACCGATCGGGATCGTCAGGAATGATGCCAAGGTTAATCACCTCGCAGCCCAGCTGCTCCAGCATCAGGTGTACCGCCAGGCGGTTAGTGTCGTAAATCTGGCCGTCCTGCAGCGGTTGGCCCGGAAGGCGCAGCTCGTCACCGGTGGAGAACACCGCCACGCGCACCTTGCGAATCACCTCGATGTCGGCAATACCGAGCGAAGCCAGTACCGGCAGTTCGCCAGCCGTCAGCTTTTGCCCGGCGGCAAACACCGTGGCGCCAAGGGTGATGTCTTCGCCCGCGCGACGAATGTTCTGGCCTGCCCTGACGCTGGCGGTAAACCGCACGCCGTCGTCGGTCTGTTCGGTCTCTTCCTGCATCACCACGGCTTCGCAGCCTTGTGGGACCGGCGCGCCGGTCATGATCCGCACGCAAGTGCCTTCAGGCCATTCGCCGCTAAACGGCTGGCCCGCAAATGCTTTACCCGCCACCGGCAGCGCCTTGCCCGTCTGGAGATCCGCCAGGCGCACCGCATAACCGTCCATCGCAGAGTTATCGAACCCGGGCACGTTGAGTGGGGAGACGATATCGCGCGCGGCAATCCGACCGAAACAGCGCACCAGCGGCAGCGATTCTGCGTCTTGCAGCGGGGAAATGCGGTCGAGCATCTGCGTGAGTGCCGTCTCAAGCGGCATCAGTCCGGCGTTAAAATCCATGGGTGGCTCCTGCACAGTAACAACGAAAGCGTCCATTATGGCAGAAAAGTGCCGCTAACAGTATGACCCGATGGGTGTACGCTTTACATCACAGTGGCGTCTTTCTATATTCAAAAATCATCTGAAGTTTCAGCGACGATAATGATATTTATAGAAAAAGCCGCAGGTCTGGCTAACGGGTGATGGGAAATGGTCAAAGCGGTAATCGCGATACATGGTGGCGCCGGGGCAATCACCCGCGCAATGCTCAGTCCCGAACAGGAAAAGCGGTATATTGACGCGCTTTCTGCCATCGTGGAAAACGGCCAGCACATGCTGGAAGCCGGGGAGAGCGCGCTGGATGTGGTCACCGAGGCCGTGCGTCTGCTGGAGGAGTGCCCGTTATTTAATGCGGGGATTGGCTCGGTATATACGCGCGATGAGACGCACGAGCTGGATGCCTGCGTGATGGACGGGGTGACCCTGAAAGCGGGGGCCGTGGCGGGCGTGAGTCATCTGCGTAACCCCGTCCTGGCGGCGCGTCTGGTGATGGAGCAAAGCCCGCACGTGCTGCTGACGGGAGCAGGCGCGGAACAGTTTGCCCATGATTGCGGGATGGAGCGGGTATCGGCCGATCTTTTCTCGACCCCGGCGCGCTACGAGCAGCTGCTGGAAGCCCGTACGGCGGGCATGACCCGGCTCGATCACGATGCGCCGCTGGACGAGCGCACCAAAATGGGTACGGTAGGTGCCGTGGCGCTCGATAAGGCGGGCAACCTCGCCGCCGCCACCTCGACTGGCGGAATGACCAACAAACTACCGGGTCGGGTAGGCGACAGCCCGCTGCCGGGTGCGGGATGCTATGCCAATAACGCGACGGCGGCGGTCTCCTGCACCGGCACCGGGGAAGTGTTTATCCGCGCGCTGGCGGCGTACGACATTACCGCTCTGATGGACTACGGCGGGCTTAGCCTGGCCGAAGCCTGCGAGCGGGTGGTGATGGAAAAACTGCCGGCGCTGGGCGGCATCGGCGGCGTCATTGCGGTGGATCGTGAAGGCAACGTCGCGCTGCCCTTCAACAGTGAAGGGATGTATCGCGCCTGGGGTTATGCCGGTGACGAACCCAGTACGGGAATTTATCGTGAATAAGGGGGCAAAACGTGCCGCACGCTGAAGCGATGGACAGCCGGGAAGTACTGTCCGTCCATCAACTGAACATTGCGTTCCAGGAGGAGCGGCAGTTCATCCCCGCCGTGCAAAATTTATCCTTTTCGCTGAACCGCGGCGAAACGCTGGCGATTGTCGGTGAGTCCGGTTCCGGGAAATCGGTCACCGCGCTGGCGCTGATGCGTCTGCTGGAACAGACGGGCGGGCAGGTCACCAGCGACAGGCTGCTGCTGCGTCGTCGTAACCACCAGGTGACGGATCTCAACGCCCTGAGCGCCTCGCAGATGCAGCGCGTGCGCGGGGCGGACATCGCGATGATCTTCCAGGAGCCGATGACCTCCCTGAACCCGGTCTTTCCGGTGGGCGAACAGATCGCCGAATCAATACGCCTGCATCAGGGGCTGAGCGGCGATGAGGCGCTCCTTGAGGCGAAGCGGATGCTTGACCGGGTGCGCATTCCCGAAGCGCAATCGATTTTAGGGCGCTATCCGCACCAGCTCTCCGGCGGGATGCGTCAGCGCGTGATGATCGCGATGGCGCTGTCGTGCCGTCCGGCCGTGCTGATTGCCGACGAACCGACCACGGCGCTGGATGTCACTATCCAGGCGCAGATCCTCCAGCTTATTAAAGTGCTGCAGCAAGAGATGGAGATGGGGGTGATCTTTATCACCCACGATATGGGCGTGGTGGCGGATATCGCCGATCGCGTGCTGGTCATGCATCAGGGCCAGGTGGTGGAAACCGGACGCGTGGAGCAGATTTTCCATGCTCCGGCTCATCCCTACACCAAAGCGCTACTGGCGGCGGTCCCGCGCTTGGGGGCCATGAGCGGCAGCGATTTACCGCGCCGATTCCCGCTGATTATTCAGGGCGAGGAACCGCAACCGGAAGTCGAGCAGGATACCGTGGTGGCGGGCAAGCCAATTCTGGAAGTGCGTAATCTGGTGACCCGTTTCCCGCTGCGCAGCGGCATCTTCAACCGCGTAAAGCGCGAAGTGCATGCGGTGGAAAACGTCAGTTTCGACCTCTGGCCGGGCGAGACGCTGGCGCTGGTGGGCGAGTCCGGCTGCGGGAAATCCACCACCGGACGGGCGCTGCTCAGGCTGGTGGCGTCTCAGGAGGGGAGCATTACCTTTAACGGTGAGCGTATCGATACCCTCGCGGACAGCAGGCTGCAGGCGGTGCGCCGGGATATCCAGTTTATTTTCCAGGACCCGTTCGCCTCTCTCGATCCGCGCCACACGGTAGGCTATTCCATTATGGAGCCGCTGCGCGTGCATAACCTGCTCGACGGCGAAGCCGCGCAGCGTCGTGTGGCCTGGCTGCTGGAGCGCGTGGGCCTCAAGCCGGAACACGCCTGGCGTTATCCGCATGAGTTTTCCGGCGGCCAGCGTCAGCGCATCTGTATTGCGCGCGCGCTGGCACTGAACCCAAAAGTGGTGATTGCAGACGAATCCGTCTCGGCGCTGGATGTCTCAATCCGCGCGCAAATCATCAATCTGCTGCTCGATCTTCAGCGCGATTTAGGCATCGCGTTCCTGTTTATTTCTCACGATATGGCCGTGGTGGAACGGATAAGTCATCGTGTGGCGGTGATGTACATGGGGCAAATTGTGGAGATTGGCCCGCGGCGGGCGGTCTTTGAGAACCCGCAGCACCCCTATACCCGCAAGCTGATGGCGGCGGTGCCGGTTGCCGATCCTGCCCATCGCCACGCCCGGCGCGTGCTCCTGCAGGATGAAATGCCGAGCAATATTCGTAAACGGGGTGAGCACATGGAGCGCGTGGCGCTGCGTGAAGTCGGCCCCGGACATTTTGTGGCCCCCCCGCGCCAGGACAATGCCTTCTCGCGGTTATAACTTACAACAGGCAGGAGAACACCATGGTTAAATTTGTTGCCCGGACAGGGTGGTTAGCCGCGAGCGTGGCGATGGCAATGGCCGCCGCCCCCGCATTTGCTGCCAAAGATGTGGTGGTCGCAGTGGGGTCTAACTTCACCACGCTGGACCCGTATGACGCAAACGACACCCTGTCACAGGCGGTGGCGAAATCATTCTACCAGGGGCTGTTTGGCCTGGATAAGGATATGAAGCTGAAAAACGTGCTGGCAGAGGGGTATACCGTCTCCGATGACGGGCTGGTGTATACCATTAAGCTGCGCAGCGGCGTGAAGTTCCAGGACGGGACCGATTTCAATGCTGGCGCGGTTAAGGTCAACCTTGACCGCGCCAGCAACCCGGACAACAGCCTCAAGCGGTATAACCTGTATAAAAATATCCGCAGTACCGAGGTAGTGGATCCGACCACCGTGAAAATCACCCTGAAAGAGCCGTTCTCGGCCTTTATCAATATTCTGGCGCATCCGGCGACGGCCATGATCTCCCCGGCGGCGCTGAAAAAATATGGCCAGGAGATCGGCTTTCACCCGGTGGGCACCGGCCCGTACGAGCTGCTGACCTGGAACCAGACCGACTTTGTGAAGGTGAAGAAGTTTGACGGATACTGGCAGCCGGGCCTGCCGAAGCTCGACACCATTACCTGGCGTCCGGTAGTGGACAACAACACCCGCGCGGCGATGCTGCAAACCGGTGAGGCGCAGTTCGCCTTCCCGATCCCCTATGAGCAGGCGGCGATTTTGCAGAAAAACAGCAAGCTGGAGCTGGTTGCCAGCCCGTCCATCATGCAGCGCTACATCAGCATGAACGTGACGCAAAAGCCGTTTGATAACCCAAAGGTGCGTGAAGCCATCAACTACGCCATTAACCGTCAGGCGCTGGTGAAGGTAGCCTTCGCGGGCTTCGCCACGCCAGCAACGGGCGTGCTGCCGCCGTCGATTGACTATGCCCAACAGTACCAGCCGTGGCCGTACGATCCGGCTAAAGCGCGCGAGCTGTTAAAAGAGGCCGGCTTCCCGAACGGCTTTAGCACCACGCTGTGGTCTTCCCATAATCACAGTACCGCGCAGAAGGTGCTGCAGTTCACCCAGCAGCAGCTGGCGCAGGTGGGGATTAAGGCGCAGGTTACCGCTATGGATGCCGGACAGCGTGCGGCAGAAGTGGAGGGCAAAGGCCAGAAAGAGAGCGGGGTGCGGATGTTCTACACCGGCTGGACGGCCTCGACGGGTGAAGCCGACTGGGCGCTGTCGCCGCTGTTTGCTTCACAGAACTGGCCGCCAACGTTGTTTAACACCGCGTTTTACAGCAACCCGCAGGTGGACAAAGACCTGGCCGACGCGCTGAAAACCACCAAACCGGAGGAGAAAGCGCGCCTTTATAAAGAGGCTCAGGACACCATCTGGAAAGAGTCACCGTGGGTCCCGCTGGTGGTGGAAAAACTGGTTTCTGCGCATAACAAAGCGCTGACCGGCTTCTATATCATGCCGGACACGGGCTTTAGCTTTGATGACGCGGATTTAAAATAAGATAACCCATGTTGAATTATGTGTGTAAACGGCTGCTGGGGCTTATCCCGACCCTGTTCATCGTGGCGGTGCTGGTGTTCCTGTTTGTCCATCTGCTGCCGGGCGATCCGGCGCGGCTGATTGCAGGGCCAGAAGCCGATGCGACGGTGATTGACCTGGTGCGCAAACAGCTGGGCCTCGATCAGCCGCTGTATAAACAGTTCCTGCACTACATGGCGAACGTGCTGCAGGGGGATTTTGGTACCTCGATGGTCTCGCGCCGCCCGGTGTCGGAAGAGATTGCCAGCCGCTTCATGCCGACGTTCTGGCTGACCCTTGCCAGCATGGGCTGGGCGGTGCTGTTCGGCCTGGGGGCAGGGATTGTCGCCGCCGTGTGGCGCAACCGCTGGCCGGATAAGCTCGGCATGGCGCTGGCCGTGACGGGGATCTCCTTCCCGGCTTTTGCGCTCGGCATGCTGCTGATGCAGATTTTCTCCGTAGAGCTGGGCTGGCTCCCGACCGTCGGGGCCGATACCTGGAAGCACTATATTCTGCCCTCCCTGACCCTGGGCGCTGCCGTGGCGGCGGTGATGGCGCGCTTTACCCGCGCCTCGTTTGTTGAGGTGCTGAGCGAGGATTACATCCGCACTGCGCGGGCGAAAGGGGTGAGTGAGAAGTGGGTCATTCTTAAACACGGCTTACGCAATGCGATGATCCCGGTAGTGACGATGATGGGGCTGCAGTTTGGCTTCCTGCTGGGCGGCTCTATCGTGGTGGAGAAGGTGTTTAACTGGCCGGGGCTGGGGCGTCTGCTGGTCGACTCGGTCGACATGCGCGATTACCCGGTGATTCAGGCGGAAGTGCTGCTTTTCTCGCTGGAGTTTATTCTTATCAACTTAGTGGTGGATGTGCTTTACGCCGCCATTAATCCGGCCATCAGGTACAAATAAGATGCGATTGTTGAACTGGCGACGTCAGGCCATTTTAAACGCGATGCCGGGGGTGAAACCGGACCATATCCGCACCCCGTGGTTCGAATTCTGGCGGCGTTTTCGCCGTCAGCCCGTGGCGATGGCGGCGGGGCTGTTCGTGCTGTTGCTGATCGCGGTGGCGATCCTCGCCCCGTGGATCGCCCCCTTTGATGCGGAAAACTATTTTGATTACGACCGCCTGAACGACGGGCCGTCGATGATGCACTGGTTTGGCGTTGATTCCCTGGGGCGCGATATTTTTAGCCGCGTGCTGGTCGGGGCGCAGATTTCGCTCACCGCCGGGGTGTTTGCCGTGCTGATTGGCGCGGTTATCGGAACGGTATTAGGCCTGGTTGCCGGGTATTACGAAGGCTGGTGGGATCGCATCATCATGCGCGTGTGCGACGTGCTGTTTGCCTTCCCGGGCATTCTGTTGGCTATTGCGGTGGTCGCCATTATGGGCAGCGGCATGGCGAATGTGATTATCGCGGTGGCCGTGTTTTCCATCCCGGCCTTTGCACGCCTGGTACGCGGCAATACGCTGGTGATTAAGCAGCAGACCTTTATCGAGTCGGCGCGCAGCATGGGGGCCAGCGATGCCACGATCCTGTTCAGCCATATTCTGCCGGGCACGGTGTCGTCTATCGTGGTCTATTTCACGATGCGTATCGGGTTGTCGATTATCTCGGCGGCCAGCCTGTCGTTTCTGGGGCTGGGCGCGCAGCCGCCCACGCCGGAGTGGGGCGCGATGCTCAACGAAGCCAGGGCGGATATGGTGATTGCCCCCCACGTCGCCATCTTCCCGAGTCTGGCGATCTTCCTGACCGTGCTGGCGTTTAATCTGTTAGGGGATGGACTGCGCGACGCGCTGGATCCGAAAGTGAAAGGGTAATTCGAGAGGGATTGTGATCCCCTCTCCCGGTGGGAGAGGGGCAGGGCAAGGGCAGAAATTACACCCGGCTTCCCCACAGGTCATACTCGTCGGCGTTTTCAACTTTCACGCGAATGATATCACCCGGTTTCACGTTGGTTTCGCCGTTCAGGTAGACCGCGCCGTCGATTTCAGGGGCGTCCGCCATGCTGCGGCCAATGGCGCCTTCTTCGTCCACCTCATCGATAATGACCAGCACTTCACGGCCCACTTTCTCCTGCAGACGTTCGGCAGAGATCTGCTGTTGCAGCTGCATGAAACGGTTCCAGCGCTCCTCTTTTACCTCTTCCGGCACCTGATCCGCCAGTTCGTTAGCGGTCGCGCCGTCCACCGGGCTGTATTTGAAGCAGCCTACGCGATCCAGACGGGCTTCTTTCAGGAAGTCGAGCAGCATCTGGAAATCTTCTTCGGTTTCGCCCGGGAAGCCAACGATAAAGGTCGAACGCAGGGTCAGGTCCGGGCAGATCTCACGCCACTGCTTGATGCGCGCCAGCTGGCGGTCAACGGAGCCAGGGCGTTTCATCAGCTTCAGAATGCGCGGGCTGGCATGCTGCAGCGGAATATCCAGGTACGGCAGGATTTTGCCTTCCGCCATCAGTGGGATCACATCGTCAACGTGCGGATACGGGTAGACGTAGTGCAGACGCGTCCAGATACCCAGTTTCGCGAGCTGTTCACACAGGCCGACCATGCTGGTTTTCACCGGTTCGCCGTTGTGGAAGCCTGAACGGTGCTTGACGTCAACGCCATAGGCGGAGGTGTCCTGCGAAATAACCAGCAGCTCTTTCACGCCAGCATCGGCCAGACGTTTAGCTTCGGCCAGCACCTCGCCAATCGGACGGCTCACCAGATCGCCACGCATGGACGGAATGATGCAGAAGGTGCAGCGGTGGTTGCAGCCTTCGGAAATCTTCAGGTAGGCATAGTGGCGTGGGGTCAGCTTCACGCCCTGTTCCGGCACCAGGCTCAGGAACGGATTGTGCTTTGGTTTTGGCACATAGTGGTGCACATGTTCCAGCACCTGCTCGTAGCTGTGCGGACCGGTGATCTCAAGAACCTTCGGGTGCACTTCGCGGATTTGATCCACTTTGGCACCCAGGCAGCCGGTCACAATCACTTTACCGTTTTCCGTCAGCGCTTCACCAATGGCTTCGAGCGACTCCTGAACCGCGCTATCGATAAAACCGCAGGTATTCACAATCACCATGTCGGCGTTGTCGTAGCTTGGCACCACGTCATAGCCTTCGGTACGAAGTTCGGTCAGGATGCGTTCAGAATCCACCAGGTTTTTCGGGCAGCCGAGGGAGACGAAGCCAATCTTCGGCGGGTGCGTAACATTGCTCATAGGTTAAAAATTCATCAATTATGGAGTTATCAGGGCGGGATTTTACAGCGTATCGCGGGCGATTTATACACTCTTTGCGGGGCAGATGACGCTCCCGAACGTTGTTACATTGTAAAGAATGTTAATCAGTTACGATTTATTGATCTCATACATTACATTGTACAAAAAATAACCTTATGCTCATTATGCAACATGGCTGACAGAGGAGGAAAAAGCATGTCCGTTGACAGACTGAAGCGCGATCTGCTGAACAAGCTGATCAATGCCCGCATCGACCTTGCCGCCTATCTGCAGTTAAGAAAAGCGAAAGGCTATATGTCAGTCAGCGAAAGCGAACATCTGCGTGATAATCTGTTTGAACTGTGCAATTTCATGCGTGAAAAAGCCCCGATCCTGAAAATGGAGTACGACGAGAGCGAACTGATTGCCCTGCGTCGTGCCGCCGAAATGCTCACCGCAGCAGGGGTATGCCTGATGACCGGACGTCATGACTGCCCAACGTTTATCGCCGTTAACGCAGAGAAGCTCGAAAACTGCCTGACTACGATCTCGCTATGCATTATGTGTCTGAACGAGCACGCGAAGCTCGAACAGCACTAAGCCCCGGGGGAGGCAACTCCCCCTTCTGATTAAGCTTTTGTAAAAGTGGTAACGCGCCCGGACGTTGTGGCTAATCTTTATGCCATATGCTGATAAAGGAGCGCGTTATGCATCGATCCTCGTTGATTTTCCTCCCTGCGTTATTTTTCCCCGTCTCGCTCCTGGCTGCGCCCAGTGCGGTTAAGGTCGAGGTGCTGCAAAACCGGCTCGATCACCCCTGGTCGATGGCCTTTCTGCCCGACAATAAAGGCCTGCTTGTCACCCTGAAGGGGGGCCAGCTTAAGCACTGGCAAGCCGGGAAGGGGTTATCCGATCCCATCGTCGGTGTGCCAAAGGTATGGGCGAACGGCCAGGGGGGACTGCTGGATGTTGTGCTGGCCCCAGATTTTGACACATCGCGCCGGGTGTGGCTGAGCTACGCCGAAGCGGGTCAGGACGGAAAAGCGGGCACGGCGGTGGGCTACGGCAGGTTGAGCGACGATCTTTCGCGCATTGAAGCCTTCCAGGTGGTCTTCCGCCAGATGCCGAAACTCTCCACCGGTAACCATTTTGGTGGCCGACTGGTGTTTGACGGTAAAGGCTATTTATTCATCGGCCTTGGCGAGAACAACCAGCGTGCAACGGCGCAGGATCTCGACAAACTGCAGGGCAAAGTGGTTCGCCTGACCGAAGAGGGTAAAGTCCCGCCTGATAACCCCTTTGTGAACACCGCCGGCGCACGGCCTGAAATCTGGTCCTATGGCATTCGCAACCCGCAGGGCATGGCGATGAACCCGTGGAGCGACACGCTGTGGCTTAATGAGCACGGCCCACGCGGCGGGGATGAGATTAATATCCCGGAAAAAGGCAAAAACTACGGCTGGCCGCTGGCTACGCACGGTATTAACTACAGCGGCCTGAAGATCCCGGAGGCCAAAGGCGAGCACGTCGAAGGCACGGAAAAACCGCTGTTCGTCTGGAGAGTCTCCCCCGCGGTAAGCGGCATGGCGTTCTATAACAGCGACGTTTTCCCGCAGTGGAAAAACAGGCTGTTCATCGGGGCGCTGAAAGAGAAGGACGTTATCGTGCTGAACGTCGATGGCAACAAGGTGACGGAAGAGGGACGGATCCTGGGGGACAGAGATCAGCGTATTCGCGACGTGCGCGTCGGGCCGGATGGTTATCTGTACGTCCTGACCGACGAGACGGACGGGCAACTGCTGAAAGTCAGCCCGTCCGGCGGGTGATCAGCTTACCGGGATCATCACGGTTTTACGGTACGCCGGGCGCTCACTGAGCTGCGCGAGCCAGCGCTCAAGGTGCGGGCGCGGCGTCCATTTTAGCCCCAGGTTGGTCAGGTTCCAGACGAACGGCGCAACGGCAATGTCGCCTGTGCCAAAAGCATCGCCGGAGAACCAGGCGTGTTGAGAAAGCTCCTCGTCCATCATGGCGAACAGCCCTTCGCAAGCGTCCTGCGCGGCGTGAATGGCAGGGTAATCGCGCTCGGGTTCTGGCGTGCGCACAAGGCCCATCAGGATCACGCGGTGGGTCGGGGAGAGCGTCTGGTTCGCCCAGTCCATCCATTTTTCACCCTGCGCACGGCTGGCGGGGTTTTCAATCCACAGACGGCTCTGGCCGTACTGGGCGGCCAGATACCGCACGATAGTATTCGACTCCCAGAGCGTGACGCCGGTCTCTTCGTCGCGCAGCAACGGCACCAGGCCATTCGGGTTCATGGCGAGATACTCGGCCTCTTTATTCACCCCAAACTGCAAACCCGCCATCACCTGCTCAAACGGTAAATCCAGCTCTTCCAGCGTCCACAGAACTTTCTTCACGTTGGTCGAGTTGTTCCTGCCCCACAGCGTAATCATTGTTATTCCCCAAATAGTCAAACCTGAGAGTCGCCATGGTGAGATAAACCTAACAATTACGCAACAGAAGAGAAAAAAATCCCGTGAATCGAAGCGTATCCGTCGGGTATTGCATAAACTTTAAAAACTTTACCTGGTTGAGGTTTCCTTAACAGTTGTAGTGCGCTATTACTCATCGCTTGTTGCGACACGGTGATGTGACGTAATTTTTAGAATGGACACTCGGGTGGCATTTATGACGCTAAAAACTTCTTCTCTGCGCAGCCTGGCGGCGGGCTCTGCGCTTCTTTTCCTTTTTGCACCCACGCTCTATGCGGCGGAACAGGCGGCGCCCGAAGCGCCTCCGGTTGATGCGCGTGCCTGGATCTTAATGGATTACGCCAGTGGTAAAGTGCTGGCGGAAGGGAACGCCGACGAAAAACTGGATCCTGCCAGTCTGACCAAACTGATGACCAGCTATGTGGTGGGTCAGGCGCTGAAGGCCGGAAAAATTAAGCTCGATGACATGGTGACCGTCGGGAAAGACGCGTGGGCAACCGGTAACCCGGCGCTGCGCGGTTCATCGGTGATGTTCCTGAAACCGGGCGATCGGGTATCGGTCTCCGACCTGAACAAAGGGGTGATAATCCAGTCAGGCAACGATGCCTGTATTGCGCTGGCGGATTACGTGGCGGGCAGCCAGGATTCCTTTATCGGCCTGATGAATGGCTATGCGCAAAGGCTGGGTCTGACCAACACCACCTTTAAGACCGTTCACGGTCTGGACGCGCCGGGGCAGTTCAGTACCGCGCGTGATATGGCGCTGCTGGGCAAAGCACTGATCCACGACGTGCCGGAAGAGTACGCCATCCACAAAGAGAAAGAGTTTACCTTCAATAAAATCCGCCAGCCGAACCGTAACCGTCTGCTGTGGAGCAGCAACGTGAACGTCGACGGCATGAAGACCGGGACGACGGCAGGGGCGGGTTATAACCTGGTGGCGTCCGCCACGCAGGGCGATATGCGCCTGATTTCGGTCGTGCTTGGCACCAAAACCGACCGCATTCGCTTTAACGAATCGGAAAAACTGCTGACCTGGGGCTTCCGCTTCTTCGAAACCGTCACGCCAATCAAGCCGGATGCGACGTTCATCAGCCAGCGCGTCTGGTTTGGCGATAAGCGCGACGTGAATCTTGGCGCGGGCGAAGCGGGTTCGGTGACCATTCCTCGCGGTCAGCTGAAAAACCTGAAAGCCAGCTATACCCTGACCGATCCGCAGCTGACCGCGCCGCTGAAAAAGGGCCAGGTTGTCGGGACGATTGATTTCCAGCTGAACGGTAAATCCATTGAGCAGCGTCCGCTGATCGTCATGGAGGCGGTCGAAGAGGGCGGCTTCTTCAGCCGGATGTGGGACTTTGTATTAATGAAATTCCACGGATGGTTTGGCAGCTGGTTTAGCTAAGTGTTTGCCGGGTGGCGTTGCGTTAACCCGGCCTGCAACAGCTCGAACCCAGGCCGGGTAAGGCGAACCAGAGCGTATTGCGGCCTGATGCCCTCACCCCAACCCTCTCCCACGGGGAGAGGGGGAAAACACGGGCCCGTAGGCCGGGTAAGGCGAAGCTGCCACCCGGCGAACCAGAGTGTATTGCGGCCTGATGCCCTCACCCCAACCCTCTCCCACGGGGAGAGGGGGAAAACACGGGCCCGTAAGCCGGGTAAGGCGAAGCTGCCACCCGGCGAACCAGAGTGTATTGCGGCCTGATGCCCTCACCCCAACCCTCTCCCACGGGGAGAGGGGGAAAACACGGGCCCGTAGGCCGGGTAAGGCGAAGCCGCCACCCGGCGAACCAGAGTGCGTTGCGGCCTGATGGCCTGACCCCAACCCTCTCCCACAGGGAGAGGGGGAAAGCACGCACCCGGTAAAACCTCAATACATCAACTTCACCTGCTGCGTTTTCGCGCAGGCCACGATGTCATCATCCGGGCGGCAGTCGCTGACGATGGCGTCAAACTGTGCCAGCTCGCCCATTCTCGCCGGACGCACCTTGCCAAATTTACTGTGATCCACCACCAGCACGTGGTACTGCGCTGCATTGAGCGCCCAGTGCTTCACCGGCAGTTCTTCCAGGTTAAAGCAGGTCGCCCCCTGGCGCACATTGACGCCCGCCGCGGAATAAAACGCGATATCCGGGCAGACATTACTCAGCGTGTCGTGCAGGTTAAGCGGCTTGAAGATGGCGTTGCTGGCATGGAACTCGCCGCCGCAGAGGATAACCCGGCACTCGGGTTTCTCCTGTAGCGCCAGAAAGGTGTTGAGGGAATAACAGACCGCCGTGAAGGGGATGGCGCTGTCGATGGCTTCGATGATCCACGGCGTGGTGGTGCCACAGTCAAAAAACAGGGTTTGATGCGGCTGGACCAGGGAGGCGGCAAGCCTTGCGGCCCGGCGTTTCTCTTCAACCAGGCGCGTTTTTTGATCGCTTATCAGATAGTGGCTGGCGCTGCGGGGTTCCAGGACAATGTACCCACCCAGCAGCACCACGGGCGCGCTGTTGCTGTTCAGGTCACGACGAATGGTCATCTCTGAAACGCCAAGCAGCGTGGCGGCCTCTTTGAGATGCAGCTTATCACTGCGCTTCAGCGCCTGTAGCAGCTGGGCTATGCGGTCATCGCGGCGTGTTTCCATAGATCCTCGGGCTGAAAAAGTGAACCCCCGCAGGGCGGGGGTTCAAGTGTAACCTGTCAGCGCGGGGTTAGTCACGTATCCAGCCTTTACGGATCGGCAGCGCGAAGAGGGTGCGGTACACCCCAGACAGCCCGCGATGCAGCGCCGGACCAAAGAGGCTCCAGAGAATAGCCGCGCTGACGCAGCCAATCAGCCCGACCAGGAACCCGCCGACCATATCCAGCGGCCAGTGAACGCCAAGATAGACGCGAGACCAGGCAATAGCGAGCGCCATGGCCATCAGCAGCGCACCGGACCACAGGCGGTGCCAGAACAGGAACGCCAGCGCAAAGGTGAAGATCACCGTGCCGTGGTCGCTCGGGAAGGAGTCGTCCGGGGCGTGATGCAGGAAGTTATAGCCGACGTGGTCGACAAACGGACGGTCGTGCGGGAAGGCGTGGCCGAGCAAATAGCTTGTCACCACGCTGACGCCGATAGCCATCGCCACTTTGATCACCAGCTGGCGCTGCGCATCGACCTGCTTGCGCGGCCCCCACAGCCACAGAATAACGGCCAGCGCGGGCACTATGCTTATCACATCGCGCGCGATAAAGGTGGCAAAATCGATCATCCACGCCGGGGAAGCGGGGGTGGCGTTAATCAGATAGAACAGACTGTAATTTAGATTTTCTAACATACCCTCGTCACTCTTTTGCAAACCAGGTAGAAACCAGCCCGTAGACGGCCACCTGAGAAAACC
Organism: Enterobacter sp. 2VL; assembly: GCF_005503595.1. Lineage (NCBI taxonomy): Bacteria > Pseudomonadati > Pseudomonadota > Gammaproteobacteria > Enterobacterales > Enterobacteriaceae > Enterobacter > Enterobacter sp. 2VL. The sequence goes on along the minus strand of NZ_SCNE01000002.1, from coordinate 215,965 downwards.
AAACCCACCACCCGGCCCACAGGTTGTGAGAGAAAAAATGCGCGCCGCGCATAACCTGCCCGTAGCCCATCGCCAGCCCGGCAATCACGCCCAGTGCGACACAGGCCCAGGCCAGTCGCGGACGTTCGCGCCAGAAGGCAAAAAACAGCCCCATCAGCATAAAGCCGCTCGATGCATGCCCGCCGGGGAAACAACGCCCGGGGCCGCTGCCCTCAGGGACCGCGCTAAACAGCGGGTACGAAAGCGCTTTTCCGCCGTACTCCACCAGGCCCCACGGGCAGCTGTGGTGGCTTATGCTTTTCAGCGCACCGACCACCAGCGCACCCAGCCCCATCAGCAGGGCGGCAGTGACCAGCCGGGTATTGCGTCGCCAGGCCCCGATAATCAGCGCCAGCGCGCCAGTTGTAATCGCAACGTATTTCGCCAGCCGGTGGTTGATCAGATCCAGCAGGTGATTTTGCTGTAGCGGAAAACCGTGTGTCGCCGCGTCATACCAAAAGCCGGTGATCCATTTGTCGAGCGTTTCATCGCGAGACAGCCAGATAAACAGCACCGCGAGGATTAACAGCACGAAAAGCTGATAACCATAAAAGCGTACCGGTAATCGGTAAAGGGATTTAGTCTTATCTGTCTGTAAGTTAGATAATTCTGAAGGGCTGACGCCGTGTGCCATAGTCAAGGTCATTAACGGGAAAAAAGGCTATCTTAAAGGGGGCAACTTAAGGAAACCTTAAACGACAACGATACGTGCTTTATTTCTGTTTCGTCTCGATTATTTACTATCTCAGGCTGCGGCAATTCATTACACTCATCGCGATTTTTTCTTTATAAAGAGATGGCATGTTAAACCGTTCTTCTTCCGGTAACCGTCTGGGTCGTCAGGCGTTACTTTTCCCTCTGTGTCTGGTGCTCTACGAATTCTCTACCTATATCGGCAACGATATGATCCAGCCCGGGATGCTGGCCGTTGTCGAACAGTACAACGCAGGTATTGAATGGGTGCCGACCTCCATGACCGCCTATCTGGCTGGCGGCATGTTTCTGCAGTGGCTTTTGGGGCCGCTGTCGGATCGTATTGGCCGTCGTCCGGTGATGTTGACCGGCGTGGTATGGTTTATCGTGACCTGCCTCGCCACGCTGCTCGCGCAAAACATCGAGCAATTTACCCTGCTGCGCTTCCTGCAGGGGGTGAGCTTGTGCTTTATCGGCGCGGTGGGCTATGCCGCCATTCAGGAATCGTTTGAAGAGGCGGTCTGTATCAAAATTACGGCGCTGATGGCTAACGTCGCGCTGATTGCGCCGCTGTTAGGACCGTTGGTGGGGGCGGCGTGGGTACACGTTGCACCGTGGGAAGGCATGTTTGTGCTTTTCGCCTTGCTTGCCGCCATCTCCTTCTTTGGCCTGCACCGCGCCATGCCCGAAACCGCTACGCGCCTGGGGGAGAAGCTCTCCCTGAAAGAGCTGGGCCGGGATTACAAACTGGTTCTGAAGAACGTCCGCTTTGTGGCGGGTGCGCTGGCAACGGGCTTTGTTAGCCTGCCGCTGCTGGCGTGGATTGCTCAGTCACCGGTCATTATCATCAGCGGCGAGCAGCTCAGCAGCTACGAGTATGGCCTGCTGCAGGTGCCGATTTTTGGCGCGCTGATTATGGGTAACCTGGTGCTGGCCCGCCTGACCGCGCGCCGCACCGTGCGGTCGCTGATCGTTATGGGTGGCTGGCCGATTGCGGCAGGGCTGATGGTGGCGGCGGTTGCAACGGTTGCGTCCTCCCATGCCTACCTGTGGATGACGGCGGGGCTGAGCATTTATGCCTTCGGGATTGGCCTGGCGAACGCCGGTCTGGTGCGTCTGACGCTGTTTGCCAGCGAGATGAGTAAAGGCACGGTGTCCGCCGCAATGGGCATGTTGCAGATGCTGATCTTCACCGTGGGAATTGAAGTGAGCAAGCACGCCTACGCTTTTGGCGGCAATGGGCTGTTCAGCCTGTTCAACCTCGCGAACGGTCTGCTGTGGGTGGGGCTGATGGTGGTATTCCTGAAAGATAAACGCGTCGGCAGCGCGTTACAGCCGTAAGCGAATTGCCCTCTCCGTGCAGGAGAGGGCCTCAACTCAGTTAAACGGCGCTTCCCCGTTCAACGCTTTTTCAATGATATCCAGCACGCCTTCCTCGTTATTGTTCGGGGCTTCGTAGCGGGCGACGGCCTTGATGTGCGGTCCGGCATTGGCCATAGCAAAGCTGTAGCCCGACTGGCGCAGCATTTCCACGTCGTTGCCGCTGTCACCAAAGGCCAGCACTTCACTGTCCTCAATGCCCCAGCGCTGTTGCAGGATCCGCAAACCATTCGCCTTGTGCACGCCCGGGATAATCAGGTCGATACTGCCGTGGCCGGTGGTCACCGGCACCATAATGTCGTTGAGCTTTTCATGCAGCAGGGCCTGAATGCGCGGGATCTCGTCATCGGAGACGTTAAGCCCGAACTTGAAGAAGATATCGTTCAGGTTGCCAAAATGGCTGACCTTCTCCAGACGATGATAGTATTTCGCCGCGATGTCGTGGAAGGCGTCGTCATACTCTTTTAGCGTATAGGCGCTGCTTTTGCCGCAGGCGATAATCTCAATCCCCACGACGTCGTTAAGCACGGCGGCGACGGTATCAAAGTGTTCTTTCGACAGTTCGCCGTTAAAGACATCTTCCCCGGCGCAGACGACCCAGCCGCCGTTCTCGGCCACAAAGGCAATCTCGTGGGCGATCTCCGGGAAAAAGGAGATCAGCTGGTAGTATTGATTCCCGCTGGCCACCGCAAAGCGGATGCCCTGGGCTTTCATACGCGCATACTGCGCCAGAAAACGCGGCCGGTTATAGGTTTTGGCATCGCTCAGGAAGGTTCCATCCATGTCTACTGCAATCAGCTTAACGCTCATATCCATTCTCCAGTGTCTGTTCTGCTTCCGGTTTTGCGACCGCACGCGCCACCAGTGCGGCAATAATCACTAACCCTAACACCACCAGCATCGCGCTGCGCAACCCGTAGTGCTCACCCAGGAAGCCGAGCAGCGGCGGCCCCACCAGGAAGGCGAGATAGCCGGTTGTCGCCACCACGCTGACCCGCGTTGGCGCGTCCGGGCCGGTATCGCTGGCGGCAGAAATGGTCAGCGGGAAGCCGAGCGAGGCACCCAGGCCCCAGAGGATAACCGAGACGCCGGCAATCCAGTCGACATCCACAAAGATGATCATCGCAATACCTAACCCGCCCAGCAGGGCGCTGGCGCGAACCACCGCCACGCGGCTGTAACGGTCGATAAACCAGCCGCCGGTAAAGCGCCCGACCGTCATGCCGAGCGTAAATCCGGCATAAATCAGCGAGCCGGAGGTGGGGCTGAAGCCGTGACCGTCAACCATCAGCAGCGGCAGCCAGTCGTTGGCGGAGCCTTCGGCGAAGGCCATCGCCAGCACCACCACGCCGATGAGCATGAGCTGAATATCGCGATAGAACGGCAGCCCTTTCGCCGCAGATTTTTGCTCCCCGGTCGAGTTTTTGCCCGTACCGTCGGGGATGGCCCGGATGCCGGTCAAAATGGGGATAATGCATACCAGCGCCGCCAGCAAAATATGCAGATTCGCCGCAATGCCAAACGCCGTCAGCGCCATGCCAACGCCCGCGCCCGCCAGCGTGCCGAGGCTGTAAAAGCCGTGCATCATCGGCAGCACCGTTTTGTTCACCTCGCGCTCAACGGCTGCCCCTTCAACGTTGATCGCCACTTCCGCCGCGCCGAAGCTGCCGCCAAAGACCGTCAACCCCAGCGCAAACATCAGCGGAGAAGCAAACCACAGCGCCACGCTCAGGACCACCATGCCCAGCACCGCGCAGCACATGGTGGTGCGGATCACCGCCCGCGTGCCAAAGCGCTTCACCAGCCAGGCGGAGCACAGAATGCCGCTCATGGAACCAATCGACAGACCGAACAGCACGATGCCCATCTCCGCAGTTGAGACGGATAAGATGTCGCGGATAGCGGGCGTACGTGTCGCCCAGGAGGCCATCAGCAGCCCGGGAATAAAGAAGAACATAAACAGCGCCCACATGCGTAGCTGCAGGGCTTTACGAGGGGAGGTCAACGTCATTGGGTTAGCACCAGAAGTACAACAATAGCGACAACACTAGCAAGTTTGTGTACATTTGTACATAAACTACATGAGGTATTTATGAGCAGACCCCCCAACGATCCTCATCGCCGCGAGAAAATCCTCCAGGCGACCCTGGATACCATTGCCGAGCACGGGATCCACGCCGTCACGCACCGTAAAATCGCCAGCTGCGCAGGCGTGCCGCTGGGGTCGATGACCTACTATTTCGATGGGAAGGAGCCGCTGCTGGAGGAGGCGTTTACGTGGTTCACCCGGAAGATGTCGCAGCAGTATCGGGATTACTTTGCCGGGGTCAGCGGGCCGGAGATGGCGTGTGAGTCCATCACGACCTTAATCCACAGTTCGGAAGTGACCACGCCGCACAATATGGCGCTGATGTACCAGCTGTACGCCTTTATGAACCGTAGCGCGGCGCTGAAAACCGTGATGCAGGACTGGATGAAAATGAGCCAGACCACGCTTGAACAGTGGTTTGATCCGGCGACGGCCCGCGCGCTGGATGCGTTTATCGAGGGGATGACGCTGCACTACGTTACCGACAGAGTACCGTTAACGCGGGAGGAGATCCGCACGATGGTGGGGAGAATTGCAGGCGAGGGGAGCCGCACGGCCCTGCGCTAAACGGCAGGGCCTGTCGGGACTATTTCCCGCGAATTTTGTTTCCCGACGCGTCGACCACCGCTTCGCCGTCCTCTTTGGTAAACGCCGCGCGCTGCGGATCGGGTAAAATATCCAGCACGCGTTCAGAAGGGCGGCACAGGCGCGTCCCCAGCGGGGTCACGACAATCGGGCGGTTGATGAGGATCGGGTATTGCAGCATGAAATCAATCAGCTGTTCGTCGCTGAACTGCCCATCGGCAAGCCCGAGTTGCGCATAGGGCTCGACGTTCGTGCGCAGTAAATCGCGTACCGAGATGCCCATGTCCGCGATCAGCTTACACAGCGTTTCACGCGACGGCGGCGTGTCGAGATACAAGACGATCGCGGGTTCATTCCCGCTGTTGCGGATCATCTCGAGAGTATTGCGCGAGGTGCCGCAGTCCGGGTTATGGTAGAGGGTGATGTGGCTCATATCGGTTACTCATTGCAGTGTAAAAGAGAGTCGTAACGCCAGCGCGGCGAGCGTCACGAACAATACGGGCACGGTCATGATGATGCCCGTTCGGAAATAATAGCCCCAGGCGATCGACATATTTTTCTGCGCCAGCACGTGCAGCCAGAGCAGCGTCGCCAGGCTGCCGATCGGCGTGATTTTGGGGCCCAAATCGCAGCCAATCACGTTGGCATAAATCATCGCTTCTTTGATCACCCCGGACGCGGTACTGCCCTCAATCGACAGGGCGCCAATCAGCACCGTCGGCATATTGTTCATCACCGAAGACATGAAGGCGGTAATAAAGCCGGTGCCCATCGCGGTGGCCCAGAGTCCATGCTGGCCCAGCATAGACAACACGCCGGATAAGGAGTCCGTCAGCCCGGCATTGCGCAGACCATAAACCACCAGATACATTCCCAGCGAGAAGACGACGATTTGCCACGGTGCCCCGCGGAGCACTTTGCCGGTATTGATCGCCTGTCCGCGTTTTGCCACAGCAAATAAAATTAACGCGCCCGATGCCGCGATGGCGCTGACGGGAATGCCGAGCGGCTCAAGCACAAAGAAGCCGATCAGCAGCAGAAGCAGCACGACCCAGCCTGTCCTGAAGGTGGCGACATCCTGGATGGCAAGGGCGGGCTGACGAAGTTTCGCCAGCTCGTAGGTCGGCGGGATCTCTTTGCGAAAAAACAGGTGTAGCATCACCAGCGTGGCGGCGATAGCCGCGATATTTACCGGGACCATGACCGAAGCGTATTCGCTGAAGCCCAGCGTGAAGAAATCTGCCGAGACGATGTTAACCAGGTTCGAGACAATTAACGGCAGGCTCGCGGTGTCGGCAATAAACCCCGCCGCCATCACAAAGGCGAGGGTGGCCTGTTTGCTAAAGCCCAGCGCCAGCAGCATCGCGATGACGATAGGCGTTAATATCAGCGCAGCGCCGTCGTTGGCGAACAGCGCCGCCACCGCCGCGCCCAGCAGAACGATATAGGTAAAAAGCAGCCGCCCCCGGCCTTTACCCCAGCGGGCGATGTGCAGCGCCGCCCACTCAAAAAAGCCGGACTCATCCAGAAGAAGGCTGATGATAATGACGGCGATAAAGGTCGCTGTCGCGTTCCACACGATATTCCAGACTACCGGAATGTCGTTAATATGAACGACCCCGCTTACCAGCGCCAGCACGGCACCCAGCGTGGCGCTCCACCCGATACTTAGCCCTTTGGGCTGCCAGATAACCAGTACCAGCGTGAAGAGAAAAATAGCCCCTGCCAGCAACATCGTTTACTCCGTTATATATGTTTTAGTGAATGTGTGAGTTCTGCTCAACACGAGCCCGCCCTGTTTTTGAGCTTCAGGCGGGTCTCCTCTCTCAGGCAGTTCCAGCTGCTGTCGATAATGGCGGCCGCCCACGCCGGAATGGCGGGTGACAATCGGTAGTAGACCCACTTGCCCTCCTTGCGGTCGAGCACCAGCCCGGACTCGCGCAGCAACGCCATATGACGCGAAATTTTAGGCTGCGACTCACCGGTCACCGCGCAGAGATCGCAGACGCACAGCTCCTCCGCTTCACGCAAAAGCATCACGATGGACAGCCGCGTTTGGTCTGAAAGAGCCTTGAAAAGGTGGACGGGGTGTTGCATTGGGAGTCCTGGAGGTTTGGGAATACATATATGGTTAAGCATATATGTTTGGGAGGGGGAAGGGAAGTGAAAGGTTTTAAAAGGATTATCGAAAGCATTGAGTTTTAGGTTAAGCAATGAGTTAGGTTGGGTTAGGGATTGGCGATTCAGGTGTTTTAACAATGGGTGTCGCCACTTGGCAATGTGGCCAACAACTATAGCGAAGGCTTTTCAATGATAACCGAGTGCCTGGGAAGCATAGCGCCTAGTAGTTTTTTTTAGTGTGATGATCAAGGAGTTTTGTAAAGCTAGGATATTATGTTCGACATTATAAATGTGCGCTGCATTTTTCGAAGCACTCACTCTCTCTTATGTCTTATAAGTATTTGAAATGGATATGTAAAATGAGCAGGCGTGTCGGGGTAAGAATGCGCGCAATACGACATTTGAGAAGTCTGGTTGATGCTCGCTTCAGTTAGAATTTATCGATATAATTCCAGATGTTGGTATCATCATACTGTCATCTAGGTTGAAAGGAATTATGATGGAAAATCAAAGGGTGTCACAGGTGTTTGTTCCTGGCGGAATGCCAAAGTTAACTTATGTTGAACGGACTCAGGGGGAAATTAGAGAAAAGCTTGAAAGTGCGAAGGATAACCTATGTAAGTTGGTGACTTTAACTGGACAAACAAAGTCAGGTAAAACCGTCCTTACTCAGATGATATTTCCTTTTACTGATTCAAACGTAATATGGATTGATGGTGGTAGTATTACCACAGAGAATGATATATGGGAACAGGTATTAAATAGCCTTGGTATTTATCCTAATGAGGAAGTAAATATTTCGGATTCTTCCTCTACGGTAGTAGGAGGTAAAGCTCATGTATCCGCAAATGCATTAATAGCTAAAGGAGGAGGCGAGTTTTCAGTAGCGCAAAACGATGGTTCCTCTAAAGGGCGGAAAACAACTAGAAACATAACTTCTAAAAATGCAGCGATTAAAGCTCTATCTGAAAGTCAATCAAGCCTGATTATCGATGACTTTCATTATCTTGATAGGGATATGCAGGGTAGTTTTGTTCGTGCTGTTAAACCTCTTGTATTTCATGGTGTGCCGGTTGTGTTAATTGCTATACCTCATAGGCGCTATGATGCGATTAAAGTAGAGAGAGAAATTACCGGTAGATTAGAAAATATTATGATGCCCTACTGGTCTCATGATGAATTAAAACAAATTGCAATGACTGGGTTCCCTCTTTTAAATATTGATGTCTCTGCCGAAATTGTTGATACTTTAGCCTCAGAGGCGCTAGGTAGTCCGCATTTGATGCAGGAGTTTTGTAAAAGTTTGTGTATGAATCATTCTGTTAAAGAGACGTCTGCACAACTGATAAAAATACAAAATGTTGATGATTCGTTATTTAAAGCTGTAGCCGAATCTACTGGTAAAGTTGTTTTCGATAAATTAGCAACTGGCCCTCGACAACGTTCTGATAGATTGATGCGCTTATTGAAGAATGGTGAGCGTGTTGATATTTATAAAGTTGTTTTATACGCTCTCTCAAAAATGAAACCAGGAATGCAAACTATTCAGTATGAGGAGTTACGCAGCGCGATCAGAGACATAGTTGCTGAAACCCCTCCACAAGCCCATGAAGTTACTCGTGTGCTAGAAAAGATGAGTGAGATTGCATCAAGTGAGGAAGCTTCCACACCAGTCATTGACTGGGAGCGCGAAGAACAAAAACTACACATTACTGACCCATTCTTTGCATTTTACCTCAAATGGCGTGACCATTAAATCTATACTGAACCGTACTTGAACGGTTCAGTATAAAATTTTCTTTTGAGAAAATAAGGTCATATTTTCGAGTTGAATTATTTATTTCACTATTAAGTCATTATTATCCTACAGCATATTATGCAAGGGCATCAGTTATGTTACGGACAAAACCACAAATGCTCTTTTCCAAATGATTAAAATCTCCGTATTGGTGGGAATGATCTCCATAATTTGTGGTGGTATGCGAAGCTCGATTAGTGTTTACCACTAGCATTGCTAATATTAAAAAACATAGATTACAGCCACTTTTGATAACTGGTTACGCTGTATCCCGGCCTTTTGCCGGTGGACGAAAACGTAAATATGTTGCGGAGGTCTCACATTCCCTTGACGCTATCATGGCTTACCGATGTTGTTCAGAACTAAAATATCTGTGCAGCATCGGTGATGAACATGATGGACCGTGTATGGCTTCTGTAGATGTAATAATTGTAGTAAAATAGCGTGGCTGACTTACTCATTTGGGCGAAAAGATACTTAAGTAGACAGTAAATCCTTTAATTCCAAGTCGATTCCATCCGGTGAAATATATCGATCCTGATGAACTAACAGAGGAGTATGGTCACGCTTTACTCCAGAAATTAGATGATATTCAGCTACTAGCTGTAATTGTTGTACCTTTCCTCTCATAGTTACAGCAATGTGACAATCCGATATCACCAAAAATAAAGAATATTCTTTGCTTAAGGGGACTGAGACATGTGGGAGCATTGTCTTGCTTATGATCTAAATATTCAGCCTTACCCGACGTCTTACACCTGAAACCTAAAACAAAGCCAAGTCTACTAAATGTGTTTGATATCAGAAGCTTCGCATTTTTCTCTAATATTGATGGTTTTTGCTATGCCAGCATGTGAGTTTTGAAAGTCATAGGAACGAGAGATGGTAACTAATAATTTTTTGCTGTCGTCCCTTTCTCTCCATGTAAGCGAAGGAGACTATGTAAGGAACCGATTAAGCAGGCGACAAATCGCAGGCAATAAAAACCCATTTATGTAAACGGGTTAGTGAAAACAACGAATTGCAAGATTATCAATGAGTTAGGTTGGTGATAAGGAGTGGCGATTACGGGGAAATGCCAACCTCTGCCGCCACTTTGTCGCCAAAAAACTAGTATTGTTTTGACTTCCGACTGCGAAACTTTTATTAAGATCGATGCTCATAACTTACGCATTATTGAAAAATGTAAAGCTAGTAGAATCGGAATGTAGTATGAGCTTTATATTAGCTATAGGAAACGTTCAATCGTGTCTGCAATCGAATCATGACCACGTTCCCTTAAAATTCTTACAAATACCTCCCATGGTGGAATATTACTTGTATATGCTTTTCCTGGTCCTGTGTACATACCACCTCCAGGACCAGTATAAAGACCACCTCCAGGACCCGTATAAAGTCCGCCGCCAGGACCAGTGTACAAGCCACCTCCCGGACCAGTGTACATCCCCCCACCTGGACCTGTGTAAAGACCACCACCAGGCCCGGTATACATGCCACCATTAGGGCCGGTATACATTCCACCGTTGGCTCCGGTATAAGCACCTCCACCTGGACCTGTGTAAAGGCCCCCGCCCGGTCCGGTATATCGCCCCCCACCAGGTCCTGTATATTGATTTCTTGGCCACATATTTAACACCTTTTTTGAGAATATGCTTATTTGTAAGCATGTAAGGTATAAACCAAAGAATCGGAGTATGTGATTAAATTTTCTAATTTGTGAGCGTTGCAAAGGGAATGAATCGAAGGGCTGTTTCAAGATGGTCGGGTGCTAGGTAAGCATAACGCATAGTCATTTTGATGTCGTGATGCCCCAGAATTTTCTGTAGCGCGAGAATGTTTCCTCCGGCCATCATGAAATGTGCTGCGAATGTGTGACGCAGAACATGAGTGAGCTGCCCTCGTGGAAGCACGATGGAGGTTTTGTCCATCACAGACAAAAACTGGAAGTAGCAATCCGTAAAGAACTTGAAGCCGTCCAGGGCAATGATTTCTTCGTACAGTTCTTTGCTGATTGGGATACTGCGGTTCTTCTTGCCTTTGGTTCTGACAAATGTGATTCGGTACTTTGTGACTTGAGAGCGTGTGAGGTTCACCGCTTTGCGCCAGCGTGCGCCAGTACTCAGGCAAATCTTAACGACAAGAGCGAGTTGGGCGCTTTGGCGTTGACAATCGTATAGAAGCTCTGTGATTTGTTCATGCGTTAGCCAAGCCATTTCTTTTTCGGCAATGGTGAACTTGCGCATGTTCTCTAGCGGGTTCGTTGCTGTCCATTCGCCGAGACGGGCCAGTTCGCGAATAACTCCGCTGAGATAGCTTTGCTCAAGGTTAATAGTTACCGCGCTGGCACCTTTCTTCCACTTCTCACTGAAATAGATTTCACCCGCCAGGCGTTTGTCACGATAATGCGCGAACAATTTCGAGCTGAGATCAGTAGCAAGAGGGTTTCCGAGTGCTGCTACCATCAGGACCAGCTTGTCGTAAACATGCTCGCCAGCGGTAAGGGATTTGCCATGCAGTTTCAACCAGAGTTCAACAATGTCTTTCAGAGTTCGACGGTCTACCGATTCACCCAGCCAAGGCTTAGCTTCTGCCTCATCCATCGTGTGACGCTCAAAAGCCAGAGCTTCGCCTTTGGTGGCAAACTACTTACGCACACGACACCCATTACGCCCGGCGGGGTAACTTTCACAAATACAGTATCCTGTATCGAGTTTTCTTACTGCCATAAAAATGTCCTCCATTGGAGAATATTTTTACTGTATGATGAACAGTGTCAATGTGTATTGTTAAGACATATATACATAAATTATAATTATTCATCCGACTTAGGAGAATCTTTCATACTTTCCTTACTTTTAAGCATTGACAATATTGAAAGGATATTAGGGGGCTGGGTTATTGGATCAGAGAAAGCTGATTTAGATGACATATTCCAGTCCTTAAACACATTGATTGCATCTTCTTTGGTCGATGTGGAACCATAAATTTGTAGAAAAACTTCCCCAAACATAAGAGCGTGTTGACGATCTTTTCTAATAATAGATTCATGGGTGAATTTTTTAGAGTTATTTAGGGCATAAAAAGAAAGCCAAGATAATAATCCAACCCCTAAAAGACCTCGAACAAAGTAATAAAATATTTCAATAACTGATGCGTTTTTAACATCTATTTTCAAAAAAAATGTCGTAAATGCAGCAATGACGGCAAATGAACCTAATAACAAGCCACCACGTGCCCAATTATAGGATAGTTTAGAAAAATACTGATCATCTTGTTGTAGTTTAACTTTCACGCCTTGGACGTAGCTTGGTATTTTATCATCAATTCTATCCTGTTGTATTTTGCTTTTTAATGATTCATTTTCTCTGCTTAGGTTGTTTAATCCTTCCTCAAGCTTGCTTATTGTTTTAATTAATGAGCTTTTTTCAGAAACCAATATTTCTTTTTCAGAGAGTAGTTCATTTATCGAGATCGCTTGAGTATCGATTTTTTTTAATGTTGACTTAAGTTGTTGATGTAATGTTGCTGTATTTTTTTTTGTAAGTAAACGCTCTTCTGATTCATTATTGTCTTCAGTGGTGTCTTTTATTCTTTTCGTCGTGCTATTGATGATTCTATATAGGTCTAAGGTGGAATCAAATTGTTTGAAATTACGTTCTTCAAGATCCTCATAAAGTGAGGATATTTGTTTATCTGTAAGGTTGTCTCTATTTTGTACGAGTTTGATATTCCTGCTTATGTATTCAAAATCATTAAGATCTTTATTTTTATCCATGGGCTTCTCAAATTTTATCAAGTAGTAAGTGCGTGCATTTAGCTACAATATCAATGCCAATGATATTGCATGAGAACGAATAGTCATTATTTTTAACTACAATGCGACCGATTGGTACTCTAGTCAATTGTCTAATGCTATATACTCCTTCGATATTAACTAACCAAGTGCCATCTGTTAAATTATAGCTAAACTGGTTAGCTAAGTAGGATTTGATACCATCAAATATGATAAGTGGTTTATCATTAGTTTCAGGTACTAATGTTTTATCAAGAGAACAAAAACTACCATCATATAGATTACCATTAATCATTTTTACACATTTGATAGATAAAATATCGTTACAAGTATTCAAACTTATCTTTCCTTGCCCGGTGGCTAACCAAGACAAAGAAGTTCGACTCTCTAAGCTACATTTGATGCTCCAATCTGAAGGGAAGGTGTCTTTTAAGTATCTTTTTGCTAAAGTGCTTTTTGATACATTCAAATGGTCAGCCAGTGCTTGTCTGGTAGAAAAGCCATAAGCTTGTACCAGACGTTGTATTGCAGCCCTACCGCCTTGATTGAAATCTAATGTGTTCTCAGTTGGGGGCTTCAGTGTATCCGATGGCCGCAAGCTATCTTCATCAGCAGACTCTGTCAAACCTTGTGTTGATGGTTGCGAAACAGAGTTGGTTTCGAGATATTCAGGTTCATTGCCTGAAGCTAACCATTCTATAGATACACCTGTTTCCATATTGCAAATAACCACCCAATCAGCTGGGAAGGTATCTCGAGCGTATCTATTTGCCATTGTGCTCTGTGAGATACCAAGGTGGTTGCAAAAAGCTTGGCGCGATGAAAATCCATAAGCAGCAAGTATCCTTTCAATAAGTTGCTGTCCACCTCTGTTCTGCATGATTGACAGTTTTAGGTCGTCATTAATATGGCGAAATGTGTTTTTTTTGTTTGGCATAACCGATATGAGATCTTAATCTCCGTTTTATGAATTTAATTGTCACGATTTAACCAAGCTCACCACAAGCCGAAAAGAGATGTTGCATCATGACCCCAAATATTTCAATCCCTCTGAACACAATATACGTCACAATTGAACGCTATAGCGAGCTAACTGGGCTGCCTGTTGACACCATAAGCGACATGCTTGCGGATGGTCGGTTGCCTCGTCACCGCCTGCGCAAAGATAAGAAGCGTGAAAAGGTAATGATTAACATCATTGCTTTAACCGCTGATGCACTCTCAGATTGCAATGTGACTATCAGCTAGTTCCATTTTGAGACTTAATGGAGCAACTGACTATGTTTGACTATCGCATATCAAAACATCCCCATTTCAATGAAGCCTGCCGGAGCTTCACTCTACGTCACAATATGGCGAATCTGGCTCAACATGCAGCTATGAACGTTCAAACCCTGCGCAACAAGCTCATCCCGGAGCAACCGCACCAGCTGACTGCGCTAGATATCTGGCTACTGACCGATTTCACCGCAGACTCAACGCTGGTTGATGGGATTCTGGCGCAGATCCATTGTCTGTCGTGTATACCAACCAATGAAGTCGCGCGGGAGAAAATGCCTCAGTACGTCCTTAAAGCCACCGCCGAGATCGGCGGTGTCGCTGCGAATGCGGTTTCTGGCGTTCAGCTAAATGCGACCACCCGCCGCCAGGTTGCGAAAGCGTCAACACAGTTACCCGTCTACTGGTGTGAATGCCTGCTGTCTGCATACCCTTGAGCCGAAGAAGAAAGAGACCACACACGTGAAGCGCCGCCGCAAGAAAATCACCGCACCTAAAGAGCCGGAAGCGAAGCAGGGGGATTATCTGGTGAAAACGGATGAAAAAGTGCTGGGCCTGAATCGGACCTACACCAACCGCAGCAATGCAGAGCGTGCAGCAAAGATGAAGTGGGAGCATATGCAGCGCGCGGGGGAGTGTCTTTCTCCGTGCAGCTGGCGGAAGGCCGGGCTGATCTCTACACCAATTCCCGGTGAAGGTGAGAGGCTTTAAACAACCCATTGTTGATGCGGAGTGGACCACCATCACCCTGACGCATACCGTCAGTCCAGACAGTTGATTTACGACCAGTCTGGATCTCGAAGTGAAAATAGGTGAGTTTCAGATTGAATGATTAGTTCCAAATTGAGAACAATAATGCACTATTATTGCTGACCTGGTGAAGAGTGAGACCTTAACAAAATGAAGAATTGCACGATGTGCGGTCAGGCCGCGAGTACACCCAGTAGCTTGCAGGTTTCCAGTGAAAGCAAAGAACACTACAACCAGTGCACCAATATTGAGTGCGGGTATACTTTCTTGATCCATGAAACATTTGTTAGTTCAGTATGCCGTCCGCAAAAAATCAGCGCCGCACCGCCGTACCGCCTCACCCAAAAGGTATACAGTAGCAATTTGCTTACTGACAAAGACCCGCTGCTGGCGGGTTTTTTTATGATTATTGTTTTGAGCAATTTGATGCAGACACTATAAAAAAGGGCACAATATCATGAGTAATTTCTCTTAGGTGAAGCATGTTAAATTGAGAACTTATTGACTTTGAAAAGTAAAATGTTCCCACATTGGGGTGTAGAAAATTAGTAATGTTGTTAGTAGCTAAAATTGTGGAGATGTCTACATGGAGTCAATCGAGACTAAGCTGTTTGGCAAAATATTAGCACCAAGAAATTTAGGTCAACTAGTTGAAATTACAGAACAACACTCTGCTCATCGTATGAATGTTTATATGTGGAGAGGGCAAGGGAATGTTGATTGGGCAATTCATAGCGCTGCTTTCAGACGCTTGAAATTCTCTCATCGCAGCGTCTCCGAGAGCAGGATGAGAAACTATGAACTCGAATTGTTAAAAAAAGCTAGACATAAGGGCTATGGATACGAAGATGGAAGACGTTTAGCTGATTTTGAAGTGCTTGCCAAGCTACAGCATCATGGTGCAGCAACACGTCTAATAGACTTTTCAAGGAATATGCTTGTTGCATTATGGTTTGCTTGCCAATCAGAGAGAGGGAAAACCGGGCTTTTGTTTGGGATTCATTCTGATTCGATCTATGGGCAAGAAGGTGAAACGGAAGAACGCACCTATGATGAGATATTTGTAAAAGGGATTAGCAAAGCCGGAGCTACTACTTGGGAACCTCCAGCAGTTACTAAAAGAATTGCAGCTCAAAGCGCTCAATTTATGTACAGTGTTGTGAGTGACAATCCAATGGGAAGTCTCGATTTTGATCTTGAGGAAGACGCCTACCTTTCAATAGCAATCACAGCCAGTATGAAAGAAGAGTTTTTGCGTCTTTTAGAAGGTACATTTGACGTCCGACAGCTCACTTTATTCCCTGATCTCGACGGATTCTGTCACGCCAATACAGAAAGAAATGGCCGTTGGGATAACGAAAGATGGTAAGGTGGTTCGTAAATAGCTGATAAGAAAGGCCCCGAATCTCAGACAACAAAAAACCCATCAACCTTGAACCAAAACGGCGGGGTTGATGGGCTCCACAAATTGGGGACATCAAAGAAAAGCAGTGGCAATAGTTATGACTGCCCCCTTTCTTAAAAGTTCTGCGCATCACGAAAATATTTTCGTCCTTGCGCAAACTTGAGAGTTATCCGAGTCCCGGCCAGATGATGATGATAAGCGTACCCGCCAGCGTCAGCAGGACGTTAGCGATCGCATAGGTGCCTGCGTACCCCAGTGCCGGGATATTGCTGCGCGCGGTATCGCTGATGATTTCCATCGCAGGCGCGCAGGTACGTGCGCCCATCATGGCGCCGAAGAGCAGGGCGCGGTTCATGCGCAGCACGTAGGCACCAAACAGGAAGCAGATCACCACCGGCACCAGGCTGACAATCAGGCCGGACACCAGCATTTGCCAGCCGACGGCGCCCAGGCTGTTGCCAATGCCGCTGCCCGCGCTCAGGCCAACACCGGCCATAAAGACCATCAGCCCGAACTCTTTCACCATGTTGAGCGCACCCTGTGGGATATAGCCGAAGGTCGGGTGGTTGGCACGCAGGAAGCCCAGCATGATCCCGGCGAACAGCAGTCCGGCGGCGTTACCGATGCCAAAGCTAAAGTTGCTGAACTGGAAGGTGATCATCCCGATCATCAGGCCCACGATAAAGAAGGCGCAGAAAGCTAGCAGGTCGGTGACCTGGCTGTGAATGGAGATAAAGCCGATACGGTCTGCAACGGTTTTCACGCGGCGCGCGTCGCCGCTCACCTGTAACACGTCACCTTTGTTGAGCACCACGTTATCGTCGATAGGCATCTCAATCTGGCTGCGGATCACGCGGTTGAGGAAGCAGCCGTGGTCGGTCAGCTTCAGCTGAGCCAGGCGGCGGCCAACGGCGTTGTGGTTTTTGACCACAATCTCTTCGGTGACGATACGCATGTCCAGCAGGTCGCGGTCAAAGACCTCTTTGCCGTTACGGAAGCTCGGGTCGAGGCGCGCATGGGCATCCGGATAACCGACCAGCGCGATGTCATCGCCCATCTGCAGCACCGCGTCGCCGTCCGGGTTCGCCAGAATACCGTTGCGGCGAATACGTTCGATATAGCAGCCCGTCTGGCGGTAAATGCCCAGCTCGCGCAGGTTTTTACCGTCGGCCCAGGCCACCAGCTCTGGCCCTACGCGGTAGGCGCGGATCACCGGCAGGTAAACTTTGCGTTTGGAATCGGTATCCAGACCGCGCTCGCGGGCAATCTGCTGGGCGCTGGTCTGTAGATCCTGATGCTGGAGTTTAGGGAGATAACGCGCGCCGACGATCAGGCTCACCAGCCCAATCAGGTAGGTCAGGGCGTAGCCAAGGCTCAGATGGTCGAGCGCGGTGGACAGTTGCGCTCCGGCCATCCCGGAGTGGCGCAGGGTATCACCCGCACCCACCAGAACCGGGGTGGAGGTCATCGAGCCGGCAAGCATACCCGCCGTCAGGCCAATGTCCCAGCCAAACAGCTTACCCAGGCCTAACGCAATCAGCAGCGCGCTGCCAACCATCACCAGCGCCAGCATCAGGTAATTTTTGCCGTCGCGGAAGAAAATAGAAAAAAAGTTGGGACCCGCTTCAACACCCACACAAAAAATAAACAACATAAAGCCTAAGTTGAGGGCGTCCGTGTTAATGCTGAAATGCTGCTGACCTAATAATAAAGAGACGACTAAAACGCCAATGGAATTACCAAGTTGAACCGACCCGAGGCGTAATTTTCCCAGGCAAAGGCCCAATGCCAGTACCACAAATAATAACAGGATGTAATTCCCATTTAACAAGTCTGCGACGTTTATATTCACGGAGGCTAACTTCTTGTTTACCAGTAAGTTGTTGAATGAAGTGGTTTTTTGGGCTACTGTTTTGGATGACAGGGCAGCGTTTCAGCATTTCCTGTTTCTTTCTTAATTCCCAAAAACACTAGCAGGTGGGTAGTTTAGTCGTATTAGCTAACGACGGCTACTCATTATCGCACAACGCTGTGCGAGCTTTGGCAAGGATTGCCGCAATGCTTTATCTGACTGGGCGTCCACAGGACGAAGGTGTATTTGATAGAGAAACATCAGGAGGATAGTTTGAATTTAAGGCGAAACTGGGTGGGCGCGATCAGCTGTTTTTTGCTGTTTACCGTTGTCTGCCTGTCGTTAGCGTTTAATGTAAAAGGGGCGTTTCGTGCATCCGGCCATCCTGAGCTGGGTTTGCTCTTTTTCATTCTGCCGGGCGCGGCGGCCAGCTTTCTCTCTCGCGGGGGCGAAGTGTTTAAGCCTTTGCTGGGAGCCATACTGGCGGCACCGCTGTGCCTGCTGTTGATGCGGCTGGTATTGACCTCTTCCAGAACCATCTGGCAGGAGCTGGCGTGGCTGTTAAGCGGCGTGTTCTGGTGCGCGCTGGGGGCGCTATGCTATTTATGTATCAGCAGCCTTTTGCAGCGGCGGCACAAACAATAACGCCCTCATAATGAGGGCGTTTTACGCTTACTGAGCAGCAAACAGGCCCAGGTTTTCTTTGGCGTAGGCTTCAAAATCGGTGAAGCCGCCAATGTGTTGCTGGTCGAGGAAAATCTGCGGTACGGTTTCAACCGGTTTACCCACGGTTTTTTCCAGGTCGGCTTTGCTGATCCCTTCCGCGTGGATGTCCACGTAGCGGAAGTTGAAGTCATCCCGCTCTGCGGTCAGTTTCTCAGCCAGTTCTTTTGCGCGCACGCAGTAAGGGCATCCTGGACGACCAAAAATCACTGCAAACATTTCTCTCTCCTCAAAAAACAAGCCTGACGGCGAATACGACGTATAGTGCACGATAACCTGCCGTCATGGAAAGAAGGTTTCACCTGTCGCTTTAATATCTTCGAGCTATGTTTCGCCAATTACAGCGCGCGGATCATTGCCTATACTGGCTGCGATACGTTTTAAGCAAGACAAAGAGAGACACGATGACGCCAACGATTGACCTGCTCCGTTCCCACCGTTCCATTCGCCACTTTACGGATGAACCTATTACCGAGGCCCAGCGCGAAGCCATTATCGACAGCGCGCGAGGAACGTCCAGCTCCAGCTTCCTGCAATGCAGCTCTATTATCCGCATTACCGATCCGGCGATGCGTGAAACGCTGGTGACGCTGACCGGCGGGCAGAAGCACGTAGCCCAGGCGGCGGAGTTCTGGGTCTTCTGCGCCGATTTTAACCGTCACCTGCAAATTTGCCCTGAGGCGGAACTGGGCCTCGCCGAACAGCTGCTGCTGGGCGTGGTCGATACTGCCCTGATGGCGCAAAACGCCTTCACGGCGGCGGAATCGCTGGGGCTGGGCGGGGTTTACATTGGCGGGCTGCGCAATAACATTGAAAGCGTAACCGAGCTGCTAAAGCTGCCAAAACACGTCCTGCCGCTGTTTGGCCTGTGCCTGGGCTGGCCTGCGGATAACCCGGATCTCAAACCGCGTATCCCCGCAGCGATGCTGGTGCATGAAAACCACTACCAGCCGGTCGACCAGGAGGTTCTGAATCAATACGATGAGGAGCTGGCGAACTACTATCTGACGCGCGACAGCAACAACCGCCGCGATACCTGGACTGACCATATCCGTCGCACCATCATTAAAGAGAACCGTCCGTTTATTCTCGATTATCTGCACAAGCAGGGCTGGGCGACGCGATAGTCCATTCATCCTGTGCCTCGCTGCGTGTATGATACGCAGGCTTTTACCAGGTCTTTAGAGAGGTGCAGGGTGAAAATTGCCATATTGTCCCGGGATGGAACGCTCTATTCATGCAGACGCCTGCGGGAAGCCGCGGCGAAGCGCGGGCATCAGATTGAGATCCTCGATCCGATGTCCTGCTATATGAACATCGATCCGGCGGCATCATCGATTCATTATAAAGGCCGCAGGTTGCCGCATTTCGATGCGGTGATCCCCCGCATCGGCTCTCAGATCACCTACTACGGCACCGCCGCGCTGCGTCAGTTTGAGATGCTCGGCAGCTATCCGCTAAACGAGTCCGTCGCCATTTCGCGCGCCCGCGATAAGCTCCGCTCGCTGCAGCTCCTGGCCCGACAGGGTATCGACCTGCCCGTTACCGGCATCGCTCATTCACCGGATGACACCAGCGATCTGATCGACATGGTGGGCGGCGCGCCGCTGGTCATCAAGCTGGTGGAAGGCACGCAGGGCATTGGCGTGGTGCTGGCCGAAACGCGCCAGGCGGCGGAAAGCGTGATCGATGCCTTCCGCGGACTCAACGCCCATATCCTGGTGCAGGAGTATATCGAAGAGGCCAAAGGGCGCGACATTCGCTGCTTTGTGGTCGGCGATGAGGTGGTGGCAGCGATTGAGCGTCAGGCCAAAGAGGGCGATTTTCGCTCGAATCTGCACCGCGGCGGCGTGGCGCGTATCGCAGAGATCAGCGAGCGCGAGCGCGTGATTGCGGTAAAAGCGGCGCAGACGCTGGGGCTGGACGTGGCGGGCGTCGATTTGCTGCGCGCCACGCGCGGCCCGCTGGTGATGGAGGTCAACGCCTCGCCGGGGCTGGAAGGGGTTGAAAAAACCACGGGCGTGGACATTGCGGGCAAAATGATCGCCTGGATTGAATGCCACGCGACCCCGGGATTTTGCCTGAAAACGGGCGGTTAAATAGATTATCGCGCACTTTTTGCGTACTCTAAGCGAAGTTATTATTTAAGAGGCTGCACAGCGATGGATTTACAGGTCGTTCCAACACTGGATACGTTACGTCAATGGCTCGATGATGCCGGAATTACCTTCTTTGAATGCGACTCCTGCCAGGCGCTGCATCTGCCTCACATGCAAAATTTCGACGGTATTTTTGATGCCAAGATCGATCTGATTAATGACGTCATTCTTTTCTCCGCGCTGGCCGAGGTTAAACCCTCTGCACTGCTGGCGCTGGCGTCCGATCTGTCTGCCATCAACGCCAGTTCTTTGACGGTGAAAGCATTTCTCGACATACAGGATGATAATCTGCCGAAACTGGTGGTGTGCGAGTCTTTATTCTCCGGGGCAGGGTTATCCTTCAAGCAGTTTGCCTGGTTTATGCGCATGGGCGAAGAGCAGATTTCCATGGTGATGATGGAAGCTAACGCGCATCACCTGTTGTACAGCGCCGAAGATGATGCAGAGAATAATGATGCATCTCCCACTTTTCTGCACTAACGCTGTCTGAGCATGGCGCAGTCGCTGCCACGGCGGCTGCGTAACGCCATTTTTTCTGCTGTCTTAAACCCTCTTTTCAAGATTATTTCACCTCCTTAAAGGCCATTTCGGCTTATCACATAGACATATTCTGCATAAAAAATTGATGAAAGGCGTTTTTTCGTCTGGGCTATAGCCCGGGACAAGGGCTACAGTTATTCTTGCGATGCTTACAAAAGCGAGCGGATCCTGCCGGAAAAATCTTTTATTCCTTTTCGGCCAGAGCGACAAAGTATGCATGATTCTTGCATATCGTCAGAGTGCACAGTTTTAGTTCGTGTGTTAACGAGCTTTCAGAAGGAATAACGATATGATCGCCTTGAATAAAAAATGGGTATCGGGTCTGGTTGCGGGTGCTCTGATGGCCGTCTCTGCCGGCACGCTCGCTGCGGAACAAAAAACGCTCCACGTTTATAACTGGTCGGACTATATCGCGCCGGACACCGTCGCAAACTTTGAAAAAGAGACCGGCATTAAGGTCGTGTATGACGTGTTCGATTCCAACGAAGTGCTGGAAGGTAAATTGATGGCGGGCAGCACTGGCTTTGACCTGGTGGTGCCTTCCGCCAGCTTCCTGGAGCGCCAGTTGACGGCAGGAGTGTTCCAGCCGCTGGATAAGAGCAAATTATCCAACTGGAAAAACCTCGATCCGGAAGTATTGAAGCTGGTCGCCAAACACGACCCGGACAACAAATACGCCATGCCTTACCTGTGGGCCACCACCGGCATCGGCTATAACGTCGATAAAGTGAAAGCCGTGCTGGGGAAAGACGTCAAGCTCGACAGCTGGGACGTGGTGCTCAAGCCGGAAAATCTTGAGAAGCTGAAAAGCTGCGGCGTCTCCTTCCTTGATGCACCGGAAGAGATTTTCGCCACCGTGCTGAACTATCTGGGCAAAGATCCCAACAGCAGCAAGGCCGATGATTACACCGGCCCGGCCACCGATCTGCTGCTGAAGCTGCGCCCGAACATTCGCTACTTCCACTCCTCTCAGTACATTAACGACCTCGCCAACGGCGATATCTGTGTGGCGATCGGCTGGGCGGGCGACGTCTGGCAGGCAGCAAACCGCGCGAAAGAGGCGAAAAACGGCGTGAATGTCTCTTACTTCATTCCGAAAGAGGGGGCGCTGGCCTTCTTCGACGTCTTCGCCATGCCTGCGGATGCGAAAAACAAAGACGAAGCGTATCAGTTCCTGAACTACCTGATGCGTCCGGAGGTGATCGCCCACATCAGCGACCACGTCTATTACGCCAACGGTAACAAGGCTTCCACCCCGATGGTCAGCGAAGCGATCCGCAATAATCCGGCTATCTATCCGCCAGCGGACGTCTTTGCCAAGCTGTTCACCCTGAAGGTTCAGGATCCAAAAATCGACCGCGTGCGCACCCGTGCGTGGACCAAGGTGAAAAGCGGTAAATAAACCGCTGTCGTAGGCCGGGCAAGCGAAGCGCCCCCGGCAACAGGCGCACCGTTCTGGTGCGCCTGCACCCTGATTTGATCTTTGCCGGAGAACACCCCGTGAATGACGTGATCCCCCGCCCGCAGGCGAAAGTCCGTAAAGCGCTGACCCCGCTTCTTGAAATCCGTAATCTCACCAAATCCTTCGACGGGCAACACGCCGTGGACGACGTGAGCCTGACGATCTACAAAGGCGAAATTTTTGCCCTGCTTGGCCCGTCCGGCTGCGGTAAATCGACGTTGCTGCGCATGCTGGCCGGTTTTGAACAGCCGACCGCCGGGCAGATCGTGCTGGACGGCGTCGATCTCTCCCGCGTGCCGCCGTATCAGCGCCCGATCAATATGATGTTCCAGTCCTACGCGCTGTTCCCGCACATGACGGTTGAGCAGAACATCGCCTTTGGCCTGAAGCAGGACAAACTGCCGAAGGCGGAGATTACCGAACGCGTGGCCGAGATGCTGAGCCTGGTCCACATGCAGGAGTTCGCCAAACGTAAACCGCACCAGCTCTCGGGCGGCCAGCGTCAACGCGTGGCGCTGGCCAGAAGCCTGGCGAAACGCCCGAAGCTGCTATTGCTCGACGAGCCGATGGGGGCGCTGGATAAAAAGCTGCGTGACCGCATGCAGCTTGAGGTGGTGGACATCCTTGAGCGCGTCGGCGTGACCTGCGTGATGGTAACCCACGACCAGGAAGAGGCGATGACCATGGCCGGGCGTATTGCGATCATGAATCGCGGCAAATTCGTGCAGACCGGCGAGCCGGAGGAGATTTACGAGCACCCGACCACCCGCTACAGCGCGGAATTCATCGGCTCGGTGAATGTCTTTGAAGGGCTGCTGAAGGCGCGCGAGGACGACGGGCTGGTGATTGACTCTCCGGGGCTGGTTCACCCGCTGAAGGTTGATCCTGATAGTTCGGTGGTGGATAACGTACCGGTGTACGTCGCCCTGCGCCCGGAAAAAATCATGCTCTGTGACGAGCCGCCAGCCGATGGCTATAACTTTGCCGTGGGTGAGGTGGTGCATATCGCCTATCTGGGCGATCTCTCTATCTACCATGTGCGTCTGCAAAGCGGGCAGATGCTCAGCGCCCAACTGCAGAACGAACACCGCTATCGCAAGGGCCAGCCGACCTGGGGCGACGAAGTGCGCCTGTGCTGGGATGCGGACAGCTGCGTCGTGTTAACGGCATAAGGAGCGATCGTGAGTACACTTGAACCTCCAGCCCGCGTCAAACAACCGGGCGGTTTTCGCCACTGGCTGACGCGTATGCAGATGGCGCACGGGCGCAAGCTGGTGATTGCCCTGCCGTACGTCTGGCTGATCCTGCTGTTCCTGCTGCCGTTCCTGATTGTCTTTAAGATAAGCCTGGCGGAGATGGCGCGGGCGATCCCGCCGTACACCAACCTGATGGACTGGGCCGACGGGCAGCTGACGCTCACCCTTAACCTCGGGAACTTCCTGCAGCTCACCGACGATCCGCTGTACGTGGAGGCTTATTTGCAGTCGCTGCAGGTGGCGGGGATCTCGACGATCTGCTGTCTGCTGCTGGGTTACCCGCTGGCGTGGGCGGTGGCGCACAGTAAACCCTCGACGCGCAACATCCTGCTGCTACTGGTGATTTTACCGTCGTGGACCTCGTTCCTGATCCGCGTCTACGCGTGGATGGGGATCCTGAAAAACAACGGCATTCTCAATAACTTTCTGCTGTGGCTTGGCGTCATCGACCAGCCGCTGACGATCCTGCACACCAACCTCGCGGTGTACATTGGGATCGTTTACGCCTATCTGCCGTTTATGGTGCTGCCGATCTATACCGCCCTGACGCGCATCGACTATTCGCTGGTGGAGGCCTCGCTGGATCTCGGCGCGCGTCCGCTGAAGACCTTCTTCAGCGTGATCGTCCCGCTGACCAAAGGCGGCATTATTGCCGGGTCGATGCTGGTGTTCATCCCGGCGGTAGGGGAGTTTGTGATCCCGGAACTGCTGGGTGGCCCGGACAGCATCATGATTGGCCGCGTGCTGTGGCAGGAGTTCTTCAACAACCGCGACTGGCCGGTGGCCTCGGCGGTGGCGATCGTGATGTTGCTGCTGCTGATCGTACCGATCATGTGGTTCCACAAGCACCAGCAGAAACAGATGGGAGACCACGGATGAACAACTTACCGGTAGTGCGCTCCCCGTGGCGGATCCTGATCCTGATCATTGGCTTCACCTTCTTGTATGCACCCATGCTGATGCTGGTGATCTACTCCTTTAACAGCTCGAAGCTGGTGACGGTGTGGGCGGGCTGGTCGACGCGCTGGTACAGCGAGCTATTCCACGATGATGCCATGATGAGCGCGGTGGGACTGAGCCTGACCATCGCAGCGCTGGCGGCCACGATGGCGTCGATACTCGGGACGATCGCGGCGATGGTGATGGTGCGGTTCGGGCGTTTTCGCGGCGCGAACGGTTTTGCGTTTATGATCACCGCGCCGCTGGTCATGCCGGATGTTATTACCGGGCTGTCGCTGCTGCTGCTGTTTGTCGCCCTGGCGCACGCCATCGGCTGGCCGGCAGATCGCGGGATGCTGACCATCTGGCTGGCGCATGTCACCTTCTGCACGGCCTACGTGGCGGTGGTGATCTCCTCGCGACTGCGGGAGCTGGACCGCTCCATAGAAGAGGCGGCAATGGATCTGGGTGCCACGCCG
Organism: Enterobacter sp. 2VL; assembly: GCF_005503595.1. Classification (NCBI taxonomy): domain Bacteria; kingdom Pseudomonadati; phylum Pseudomonadota; class Gammaproteobacteria; order Enterobacterales; family Enterobacteriaceae; genus Enterobacter; species Enterobacter sp. 2VL. Next base: position 190,624 of record NZ_SCNE01000002.1, on the reverse strand, counting down.
CTGAAGGTATTCTTCATCATCACCCTGCCGATGATCATGCCGGCGGTTATATCCGGCTGGCTGCTGGCGTTCACGCTCTCTTTAGACGATCTGGTCATCGCCAGCTTTGTCTCGGGGCCTGGCGCTACCACGCTGCCGATGCTGGTCTTCTCCAGCGTACGCATGGGAGTGAACCCGGAGATCAACGCCCTGGCCTCCATCATCCTTGGGGTGGTCGGAATTGTCGGATTTATCGCCTGGTATTTGATGGCGCGCGCGGAAAAACAGCGTGTGCGTGATATCCAGCGTGCAAGACGCGGCTGAAGCATTTAAAATTTCCAGTGAAGTGCCGCGCAAGACGCGGCACTGTTTTTCAGGGAAGTAAAAACATTGGGATTCTTTCAAAAAACACGTCATACGCATGCTCGTCCGAACGTCCCTGCGCTGGTGCAGGTGGCGGCGCTCGCCATTATTATGATCCGCTGTCTGGACGTGTTGATGATTTTCAACACCCTGGGCGTGCGCGGCATGGGAGAATTTATTCACCGCAGCGTCCAAACCTGGAACCTGACGCTGGTCTTTATGAGCAGCCTGGCGCTGGTGTTTATTGAAATTTACTGTGCCTTCTCGCTGGTGAAGGGGCGCAACTGGGCGCGCTGGACCTATCTGCTGACCCAGGTGACTGCCGCCACCTACCTGTGGGCCGCCTCGCTGGGCTATGGCTACCCGGAGCTGTTCAGCATCGCGGGAGGCTCTAAGCGCGAGATATTCCATTCGCTGGTGATGCAAAAACTCCCGGATGCGCTGGTGCTGTGCCTGCTCTTTGCACCCGCCGCAAGCAGGCGGTTTTTCCGTCTGCAATAATGTGTATAATCGCAGCCCCCGCCATTCTTAAGGTTTTCATATGCAGTGCGCACTTTATGACGCCGGTCGCTGCCGCTCCTGTCAGTGGATTGAACAGCCGGTCTCCCAACAACTCGCCGCCAAAATGGCCGACCTTCAGCAGCTCCTGGCTGACCATGCGGTGGGCGAGTGGTGCGCACCCGTTAGTGGGCCAGAGCAGGGTTTTCGCAATAAGGCCAAAATGGTGGTCAGCGGCAGCGTGGAACGACCGCTGCTGGGCATGCTGCACCGCGACGGCACGCCGGAAGATTTAATCGACTGCCCGCTTTATCCAGAATCCTTTAAACCGGTTTTTGCGGCACTCAAGCCGTTTATCGCCCGCGCCGGATTAACGCCCTATAACGTTGCCCGCAAGCGCGGCGAGCTGAAATACCTGCTGCTCACCGAAAGCCAGAGGGACGGCGGCATGATGCTGCGCTTTGTCCTGCGCTCAGAATCCCGGCTGGAACAGCTTCGCGCGGCGCTGCCGTGGCTGCAACAGCAGCTTCCGCAGCTAAAGGTCATCACCGTGAATATTCAGCCGGTGCATATGGCGATCATGGAGGGGGAGAAAGAGATCTTTCTTACCGGGCAGCACGCGCTGGCGGAGACCTTCAACGGCGTGCCGCTGTGGATACGCCCGCAGAGCTTCTTCCAGACCAACCCGACGGTGGCGAGCGCGCTGTACGCCACCGCGCGCGACTGGGTTCGCGCCCTCAATATCGGCCATATGTGGGATCTGTTCTGCGGCGTGGGCGGCTTTGGCCTGCACTGCGCCACCCCGGAGATGCAGCTGACCGGGATTGAAATCTCCGCCGAGGCGATTGCCTGCGCGACGCAGTCCGCCGCCGAACTGGGGTTAACAAACCTCCACTTCCAGGCGCTGGATTCGACCCAGTTTGCGACCGGGCAGGGCAACGTGCCGGAATTAGTATTGGTCAACCCGCCGCGCCGCGGCATTGGCAAACCGCTTTGCGATTATCTGAACCAGATGGCACCGGCGTACATCGTCTATTCCTGCTGCAACGCCCGGACGATGGCGAAAGACATCGCTCACCTGCCGGGCTACCGCATTGAACGCGTTCAGCTTTTTGATATGTTCCCGCATACCGCGCATTACGAAGTGTTGACGTTGTTAGCCAAAGCGTAGGCCGGGTAAGGCGTAGCCGCCACCCGGCAACAAACCCGCACAATGTTCAACAAAATGTGAACTCTTCCCACCCACAAAATCAGGTAAGCTTACCTCATAAGAATTGAATAAAGGCTTACCCATGAAGCAAATCCTGCTGGTGGAGGACGATCGCGATATTGCGGCGCTCCTGCGCCTCAACCTGGAAGACGAAGGCTACACCATTACCCACGAGCCTGACGGGGCTAACGCGTTACGCCTGCTAGAAAAACAGCCCTGGGACGCGGTGATCCTCGACCTGATGCTCCCCAGTGTCGACGGCCTCGAAATTTGTCGCCGCATCCGCCAGATGACCCGCTACCTGCCGGTGATCATTATCAGCGCCCGCAGCAGCGAAACTGACCGGATTACCGGCCTCGAAACCGGGGCCGACGATTACCTCGCCAAACCCTTTTCGGTGCAGGAGCTGATTGCGCGCATTAAAGCGCTGTTCCGCCGCCAGCAGGCGATGGGGCAGGCGCAGAACGACGGACACATTCACGCGCACGGCCTGACGCTGGATCCGCTGGCGCGCACGGTGCGGCTTAACGGGCAGGAGGTTGATCTCACCCCGCGCGAATTCGAGCTGCTCTACTTTTTTGCCCGCCACCCCGGAGAAGTCTTTTCGCGTCTCGAGCTGCTGGAGCAGGTCTGGGGCTATCAGCACGAAGGCTACGAGCACACGGTTAACACCCACATCAACCGCCTGCGGATCAAGATTGAAAAAGATGCTGCCGAGCCGGAGATTGTGCGCACCGTCTGGGGCAAGGGCTATAAATTTGCGGAGCTGAACGACGATGCGCCGCTTTAGCCTGAGCCAGCGCCTGACGCTGCTGTTTATCCTGCTGATGATGCTCTGCGCCACCGTCGCCTGCGCGGTGCAGCTCTACACCAGCATGCAGTACGGTAACGCCATGGTCCAGCGCCTGTCCGGCGGGCTTGCCCAGCAAATTGTGCAGCGTGAGCCGATTCTCGATGCGCAGGGCACCGTTGACCGCAGCGCGCTGAAACCGCTGTTTGACCGGCTGATGACCTTTAATCCGAGCGTCGAGCTGTACGTTATCTCTCCCGATGGTGACGTGCTGGCCGATGCTGCGCCGCCGGGCCATATCCAGCGGCAAAAAATCGACCTTGCGCCCGTGCAGTCCTTCCTGAGCGGCGCCTCAATGCCGGTGCTGGGTGACGATCCGCGCAGCCAGAATAAGAAAGTGTTCAGCGCGACGCCGCTGCGCCAGGACGGGGAGCTGAAAGGCTATCTGTACATCATTTTGCAGGGCGAGGAGTCTAACGCGCTGGCCGGGATGGCCTGGCACAAAGCGCTCTGGAGCACCGTGCTGTGGTCGCTGCTGTGGGTGGCGCTATTTGGCCTGCTGGCCGGCGTTCTGATTTGGTACTGGGTTACGCGTCCGGTTAAACAGCTTACGCACGAGGTGACCGGGCTTGAGCACGACAGCATCACCGCCATCAAACAGCTGGCGGCAGAGCGGCTTGAGCCGGCCCTGAACGACGAAGTCGCGATCCTGCGCAATACCTTTATCGAGCTGGCCCGCAAAATCACCTCTCAGTGGGATCGGCTGGCGGACAGCGACCGCCAGCGCCGGGAGTTTATCGCCAATATCTCGCACGATCTGCGCACGCCGCTGACCTCGCTGCTGGGCTATCTGGAGACGCTGTCGCTCAAATCCGCCACGCTGACCCCGCAGGAGCATCAGCAGTATCTCGCGACAGCCCTGCGTCAGGGGCAGAAGGTGCGTCATCTGTCGCAGCAGCTGTTTGAGCTGGCGCGGCTGGAGCATGGCGGCATCAAACCCCAGCGCGAACGTTTTGCCATGGCGGAGCTGATCTCCGACGTGGTGCAGAAGTTCGAGCTGGCCGCACGCACGCGTGAGCTGAAGCTGCATGTTGACGTGCCGGGGCCGCTGCCGCTGGTCAACGCCGATGTGTCGATGATCGAGCGGGTAGTGACCAACCTGCTGGATAACGCCATTCGCCATACGCCCACCGGTGGCGAGATCCGCCTGACGGTGTGGCAGGAGAATGGGCAGTTGCAGGTTGAGGTGGCAGACAGCGGAACGGGCGTCGATGACGCGCTGCGTGACGATCTGTTTCAGCGTCCTTCTGCGCTCAATCCACAGGCATCGCGGGAAAACCGGGGCGGGTTGGGGCTGTTGATCGTGAGAAGAATGCTGGAACTGCACGGCGGCGGGATTGGGCTGATGGAGTCGGTGAGCGGGGCCAGGTTCAGGTTTTACGTGCCACTGTGAGAAATCGCCGGGTGGCGCTGCGTTTTACCCGGCCTACAGACCACCCCCGTAGGCCGGGTAAGGCGAAGCCGTCACCCGGCAAAAGGAATTACTGCGGGAACCACTGATCGCTGATTTTCTGGTAAGTACCGTCAGCTTTAATCGCTTTCAGCGCGCCGTTCAGTTTCTCCAGCAGGGCTTTGTTGTCCGGACGCACGGCAATGCCAAGACCGGTGCCGAAGTACTGCGGATCGGTCACTTTCTCGGTGGCGGTACCCAGCTGCGGGTTGGTTTTCAGCCACTCGTTAACCACGGCGGTATCGCCAAAGACGCCATCGATACGGCCATTTTTCAGATCGATAATCGCGTTCTGGTAGCTGTCGTAGGCCACGGTTTTCACTTCAGGATGTTTGTCCTGCAGGTATTTCTGATGCGTGGTGCCGTTTTCCATCCCAATGCGCTTGCCTTTCAGCTGATCGAAAGCGGTATAAGCACCTTTCTTCGCAATCACCACGGCTGAGTTTGCGTAGTACGGGTCGGTGAAGGAGACCTGCTTGCTGCGCTCCGGCGTGATGTCCATCCCGGAGATCACCGCGTCATATTTTTTGAATTTCAGAGACGGGATCAGGCTGTCGAACGCGTGGTTCGTGAAGGTGCAGTCGGCCTGCATCTGTTTGCACAGCGCTTTTGCCAGGTCAATATCAAACCCGACGATCTGGTTGCTGGCATCCAGCGATTCAAACGGCGGATAGGTGGCGGAAACGCCGAAATTGATTTTATCCGCAGCGGATGCGCCAGCGGCAAAGGTTGCCAGTAATGCGGCCAGGACTAACTTTTTCATTGTACGACTCCCGTCTGTAGGTCTTATGAAAGTACAATGCCATTTAATGAATTTGTATGCAATATAAATGATTAAATATTTATATCAGGATAAAAAAAAGCGGATAACCAGAAAGTTACCCGCGTTTATTAATCACATTTATGCATTTCTTGCCGGATGGCGCTGCGCTTACCCGGCCTACGATCTGCGCTCGAACGCCAGCGCTTTACGCTCAATCAAACGCATCATCAGGGTCAGCAAACCGTTGACCACCAGATAGACCAGACCCGCCGCGCCAAACACCATCACGTCGTAGGTGCGTCCGTACAGCAGCTGTCCGTGGCCCATCACTTCCATCAGGGTGATGGTGTAGGCCAGGGAGGTACTTTTGAACACCAGCACCACTTCGTTGGAATATGAAGAGAGCGCACGCTTAAAGGCGTAGGGCAGCAGGATCGCCAGGGTGTCTTTCTTGCTCATGCCGAGCGCCCCGCAGGACTGCCACTGGCCTTCCGGGATGGCGCGAATGGCCCCGTAGAACAGCTGGGTGGTGTAGGCCGCACTGTTGAGCGAGAGCGCAATCAGGGCGCACAGCCACGGCTCCGAGAGCAGATGCCAGATAACCGGATACTCCTGCAGCGACGGGAACTGACCCGGGCCGTAGTAAATCAGGAAGATCTGCACCAGCAGCGGCGTACCGGTAAACAGCGTGATATAGGCGCGCACAATCCACACCAGCACCGGCGTTTTCAGCGTCAGGATGATGGTGAAGATCAGCGCCAGGATCAGCGCCACCACGATGGAGGCGACGGTCAGCGTCAGGCTGGTGTGCAGCCCTTTCATCAACTCGGGTAAATAGTCAAGCATCAGCCTGGTCTCCGTTCAAAACGCGTTGCACGCAGATCAATACGCTTGAGGATGTACTGGCTAAGCAACGTGATGACCAGGTAGATAGCCGCCGCCACGATGTACCAGGTAAACGGCTCCTGGGTGCGGGTAGCGATACTCTTGGTTTGCAGCATTAAATCGTTAACGCTGATCAGGCTGACCAGCGCGGTGTCTTTGAGCAGCACCAGCCACTGGTTGCCCAGCCCCGGCAGCGCGTGACGCCACATCTGCGGCATCACCAGACGGAAGAAGATCGCCGCTTTCGACAGCCCCAGCGCCTGGCCGGACTCCCACTGGCCCTGCGGTACCGCTTTCAGCGCGCCGCGCAGGGTTTGCGAGGCGTAGGCGGAGTAGAGCAGGGAGAGGGCAATCACGCCGCACAGGAACGGGCTAACGTCGAAGTTTTCAATCTGCATCTGCACCGGGATCTGTGCAAAGCCAAGATTGATGTTAAAGCCGTCCGACAGGGTTAACAGCAGCTGTGAGGAGCCGAAATAGATAAATAGGACTACCAGAATCTCGGGTAGCCCACGCAGCACGGTCACCAGCGCGGAGCCTGCCCATGCGACGGGACGCCATTTCGCTGACTCCCACACCGCAAAGAACATCGCCAGCACGAGGCCGATAATCAGTGCACAAACGGCAAGGCCGACGGTCATCCCGGCGGCGCTTGCTAAAGGAAAAATTTCATTCATCAGGAATTACTTCTGGAACCATTTTTTGTAGATGGTTTCGTAGGTGCCGTCTTTCTTCACTTTCTCCAGCGCAGCGTTGAATTTCTGCTGCAGCTCGGTGTTGCCCTGACGCACGGCAATGCCCAGACCGGTACCGAAGTAGTCTTTATCGGTCACTTTGTCACCCACGGCGGCCAGCTTGTCGTTGGCTTTCAGCCATTCAGTGACAACTGCCGTATCCCCGAACACCGCATCGATACGACCGTTTTGCAGATCAAGCTTCGCATTCTGGTAGCTGTCATACGGCACGGTAGTGATTTCCGGATGCTTATCCATGATGAATTTCTGGTGCGTCGTGCCGTTCTGCACGCCCACTTTCTTGCCTTTCAGCAGATCAACAGAGGCGTATTTCCCTTTCTGACCGATGAACAGCGCAGAGTTGTCATAGTAAGGGGTGGTGAACAGCACCTGTTTTTCACGCTCAGGGGTGATGTCCATGCCCGCCATTACGGCGTCGATACGACGGAACTTCAGGCTTGGGATCAGGCTGTCGAAGGCCTGGTTGCTGAAGGTACAGGTCGCATCAATCTCTTTACACAGGGCGTTAGCCAGGTCCACATCAAAGCCGACAATCTTATTGTTGGCATCAATGGATTCAAACGGAGGATAAGACGCTTCAGTGGCGAAACGAATGGTCTGAGCTGCGGTAGCGGAAAGGCTGACGCTAGCGAGCAGCGCGGCAATCAATACTTTTTTCATTATCTTTTTCCCTAACACATCAGTGTGATAAGTAGTTTTTGAAGGCGTCGGTTTGCGGTTGAGTGAAACAACTCGCATCACCTTGCTCAACGATATACCCGTTTTCCATGTACACCACGCGGCTGGCGGTTTTGCGCGCCACTTCCACTTCATGGGTAACGATGACCTGCGTAATATTGGTTTCCGCCAGTTCACGAATAATGCTGACGATCTGGGCGGTAATTTCCGGGTCCAGCGCGGCGGTAGGCTCATCAAACAGCAGCACGGCTGGCTCCATCATCAGCGCACGGGCAATAGCCACGCGCTGCTGCTGACCGCCGGAAAGGTGCAGCGGATAACGATCGCTGTACGGCTTAAGGCGCAGACGCTCCAGCAGCTTTTCGGCACGCGCCATCGCCTGGTCTTTGCTTAAGCCAAGCACGCGGCACGGCGCTTCAATAAGGTTCTGCACCACCGTAAGGTGAGGCCAAAGATTGTATTGCTGGAATACCATGCCGACGTTTTGACGCAGTTCGCGGATCGCTTTATCAGAAGGCGTTTTGGCGAAATCGAAATGGTTACCGGCGATCGCCAGCGTACCTGAACGGGGCATTTCAAGCAGATTAAGGACACGCAGAAGAGAGCTTTTACCCGCGCCGCTTGGGCCAAGTAAAACCAGGGTTTCGCCTTCGGGGCAGCTCAGCGTGATGTCGAACAGCGCCTGGTGTGCGCCGTAGAAGCAGTTAATGCCGTTTAGTTTAATACTCATCGGGGCAGTCTTTACTCATCCAGGCAATCTATAGCAATTGAGGCCGCAGATAGTACCGTTGACAGAATAGTTATGCAATATTTCTGCGTTAAAAGTTAAATATAACCCGTTAACTCCTCTAAACATAGCACAAAATAGCGATGCCCTAAGACCGCGAGAATAAATGTCGGCATTCCATCAGAAATGCCGGACATTTTACCGGGTTAACACATTTCCACCGATGGGTTTAGCGGTTCTCAATCGACTGGCGAAGCGTGCCCGCCGGGGCATGAACGTTGCCGCCGATGTAGCGCACGTCGTCAACGGCCCAGCACTGGCCCTCGCGGATCATCAGCACTTCATCCTGCCAGGTCTGGGAGCCCTGGGTCAGTTTTACGCGCAGTGGAATATTGCGCGCATCGGTGTTTGGGATGGTGGACGCACTTGAGACCTCGGCGCTGTCCGGCAGCGTTGCACGGCTTGAGAACGGATCGGCGCTCAGCAGGGCGTTATGCTGAGGATTACGCGACGCATCGTTAAGCAGTTTTGCCAGGCCGTCGCTCAGGTAAGGGCGCAGGGCAGTCATGTCGTTACCGCGATGCTGAATGCGATAATCATAGAATTGCTGCGCGACGGCATCCGGGCCACCCTCGATGCAGGGGCCGCTGCGGGTACCAATATCCTTAAAGGCGGGTGTCACCGGGGTGGTGCACGCGCTGAGCACCAGCGCGCAAGGCACTAAAAGCGTTAAAGCAGAGTAGCGCATGTTGATTTCCTTATTTATTAACTATCCTTTCAATCATAGCGTAACGAACCGATAATGCTGATGAAGTTATGGCCTAAGGCATTGAACGCTAAAGAAGGAGATTAACCATGCAATTTTCAACGACCCCAACCCTGGAAGGGCAGCCTATTACCGAATATTGCGGCGTCGTCACGGGTGAAGCCATTCTGGGTGCCAACATCTTCCGCGACTTTTTTGCCGGGATCCGCGATATCGTCGGCGGACGTTCTGGCGCGTATGAGAAAGAGCTGCGTAAGGCGCGAGAAATTGCCTTCAAAGAGCTGGGCGAGCAGGCGAAAGCTCTCGGGGCGGATGCGGTAGTCGGCATTGATATCGACTACGAAACCGTCGGCAAAGATGCCAGTATGCTGATGGTCAGCGTCAGCGGTACGGCGGTGAAAACCCGTCGATGAAACGTACGCTCTCAACGCTCCTGCTGGCGCTGATGCTGGCAGGCTGTGCCACGGAAAAAGGCATCGTTGATAAAGGTGCCTACGAGCTGGATACACGCCATCAGGCGCAGGCGGCCTACCCGCGTATCAAGGTGCTGGTTATTCACTATACCGCCGATGATTTTGATACCTCGCTTGCCACGCTGACGGACAAAAATGTCAGTTCGCACTATTTGATCCCCGCCCGCCCACCCGCGCCCGACGGCAAACCGCGCATCTGGCAGTTGGTCCCCGAAAGCGAGCTGGCCTGGCATGCGGGCATCAGCTTCTGGCGCGGAACCAATCGCATAAACGACACCTCGATAGGCATTGAGCTGGAAAATCGCGGCTGGCAAAAAGCGGCTGGCATGAAGTATTTCGCGCCGTTTGAACCGGCACAGATCGCCGCGCTGATCCCGCTCGCCAAAGATATTGTCGCCCGCTACAACATTAAGCCCGAAAACGTGGTGGCCCATGCGGATATTGCCCCGCAGCGCAAAGACGATCCGGGGCCGCTTTTCCCGTGGCGTGAGCTGGCGCAGCAGGGCATTGGCGCCTGGCCCGATCCGCACCGCGTCGCCTTTTACCTGGACGGACAGCCGCCTTATCAGGCGGTGGATACCGCCGCACTGCTCGGGTTGCTGGCGCGCTATGGCTACGAGGTGCCGGAAAACAGCACTGCCGCGCAGCAAAAGCGCGTCATTATGGCTTTCCAGATGCATTTTCGCCCGCAGCGCTGGGACGGTGTAGCCGATCGGGAAACGATGGCCATCGCCGAAGCGCTTTTAGAAAAATACGGACAGGGGTAATCCTTCGGGATTACTCCGAACCTGGTCGTTTTACATTTACTTTCATCAGATTAATCCTAGATTCAATCTAAATTAATTTTTAGTAAATTGACTTAAATTTACCCGCATTTAATATAGACACATAGCTTGCTAAGTAATCATAAAAATAAACAAGACGATTTTCTCTCTTTTCTTTTTTTTGCCTATCAGGATCTCTTTTTTAGGTTTCGGTTTCTTCCGTAACCTCATTTTATTTTAACTTTAATCTTATGCGGGTATAACAATGTTAAGTATTTACGGTAAAAAATTACGTCCACAACAGGAAATGGAAGCCATTATTTCTGCAACCTCAGGTTATGAAGAAAAAACCTTAAAGAAATGGCAAAAAATTTCCACAGCCGATTCAGGCAAAATCCATATCATCGTCAGCGGTGATGTGGAATTCCGCCGAGAATCTGACGAGCTGTGCATGTTCTCACTGCAGGGGCAGTGCATCTTCGGCCTCTCGTCCATTTACTACAACTCCTCCCATATGTACGGCCTGGTGCGGTCCAACACGGTGGTACGCTCCATCGACAAAGAAGAGTTCATGTCGTTAATGACCGACAAAAACCTGTGGCCACAGCTGACGAAAGTGCTCTCCTGGTACATCTGCATGCTCAGCAAGCGTGACGATGTTCTCGTTGCCCGCAGCGCCTATTCGGTTGTACGTGAATTCCTGTTAGAAATTAATGAACTGATTGTTCATCATCAACGCGATATTAACGTTTATGATTATATTCAGGAATACACCAACCTGGCCCGCAGTACCATCATTAAAATTCTCTCCGACCTGAAAAAAGGTCAATATATCGTGGTGGAAAAAGGACGTCTCCTGAATCTTACTACGCTGCCAGAAAAATATTAATTACTCCAGCCGATCTCCTTTTTGACTTAAAGGGGACGGCGCTTTCTCCTGATGAGTATCGTTAATATGTGATATATCCTGCGTTTCATCAATCGGTGGCGCGGGCGTTTTTCCTTGAGAATAATCTTGCTGTTGTTCTTTTAATGCCTTCATAAACAACGTCTTCAGGGACGATGAATCGTCATCGGACTCTGCGCTCGCCGCGTCATGTTCTTCCGTTCCGGGCAGGGTATCCCGCGAGGTATCGTGCTCGGGTTCTGCAACGCCGTCCGGCGCCTGCTGCCAGTCTGCATCGTCACTGTTAATCGGCACATCCTGCATCGCGGGAACATCCTCATGCACCGGGATCGGCTTAGGCTGCGGATGCGGGAACGGCTTGCTGACATAAATGTAATGCATATCAGACAAGGTGGCTTCCGGCTTCACCGTGTTGACCTTCGTTGTGACCGGCGCAGGGTGGCGCAGGTTCCAGTAAACGTGCGCGTACAGTCCTGCGCCAATCAGGACGCACAGCCCCAGCAGCCATAAGAAGGTGGTGCCGAAGATTTTTTTCAGGCCGGGGAAGCGATACGAAAACCAGACCGCTTCCCCGGTCTCGTAGCTGCGCTGGGCAGCGAGACATATCGTAGACATTATGATTTCTTCTCTTGCGTGGTCGCATCCGATCCCGACTGCGATGCCTGGATCAGCACGCTGGGGGTAGTATTGGTTTCACGCATCAACTGCATCAGCGTATCTTCGCCGGGGATGCCATCGACATGGAGATCCATTTTTTGCTGGAACTCACGGGTGCGTTTCATCATTTCAGCGGTCCAGCTCTGCGCGTGGGTTTCAGGCTCCGCAAGCGCCTGGCTCAGCTGCTGATCGAGCCATTCCAGATCTTTACCGCTGCTGGCAGCGCTGATTTCGTCTTTGCCCTGCGGCGTCAGGCGATGCAGCTGGGTGTAGTTCCCCGTTGCATGCTGGTTATACCAGTTGCGGGTCACCTGCCAGGTCCGACCGTTCATTAAGAGATCCAGGGTGTTATCCCCGACGCGGGCGACAACGGCATAGTTAAGGTGGCCGCCGGTGTGCATTTCGCTGACCCACGGATACCCCTCTTTTGCCAGTTCGCTCAGCGGCGCGTTGCCCTGGCGACACATCAAATTAACCTTCGATGCGTTCTGGCACAGCGCATCGTCGGCGGAAGCGTCATACCCCCACATCTGATAAAGCTGATGCATGGCATCCGGCTGGTTAACCACTTCGTGGTCGATAACCGGCACAACCGGCGCCGTTTTATGCGGCGTCTGCTGTTTCCAGCTCACCGGGACGGGCAGCTGCACCGGCAGTTTTGCGGTGATCGCCGAGGTCATATACCAGCCGCAGGCGGCAAACAGCACCGACGCAAATAAACCGACGGTCGCCAGGCGCGTCCCGTGTTTTTTGGCCGGTAAAATTTCGCTGGTGGCCAGACGTAAATGACGTGGACCCACCGCCGACGCACGCTCTGTCCAGGCGGCAAGCAGGGCGAGATGGGCCAGGGCGTTGAATTTGCTGATGCTGCCTTTGGTCAGCGTATGCATTTTGCGCACGCGGGCCGGGGCGAGCGGTGACGTTTCACCGCCGTTGTCTTCGCACTGGGCCTGAACATAGCTCAGGGTTTCGCGGCAGGTCATGGTACGCAGGGTGTGGTGGGTGTGGACATACTCCTGAAGGCCGGAGTGCTGCATCAGCACCGCTTCCTGCTCGGCTGACCCCATCAGCACAATCGACAAGCGAAACTCCAGCTCCTGTGCGCGGGTCAACAACATGCCCAGGACCTCACGGCAGTTATCCTTCATGGCTTCCATGTGAGAGACGATCACCACTTTGCCGGCAGGTTTGCGTGAAGAGGCAAAGTCCTGCCACTGGCGGATCACGGCGTCGATGGCCTGAATGCGGGTTTTACTCTCTTTCGTACCCGGACTGAGCTTGTACAGCAGGCTACTGGCGCTCAGTTTAGGGAAAGCGTTAATCGCAAGGACCGTCTGGCTGTGAGATTTCAGCGCATCGCTGAATTCGCCGAGCAGGGGGGCATCGTTGCAAAAGAGTCCCGTAATACCCGCCTGCTGGGTTTTTTCCTTCAACAGATTAAAGATGTCCTGATGATAAGGCACAAAAAAATCACCCGAGGCGCGAGTGACTTTTTTAAACGGCGGCTTCTGGAAATTAAAATGACTCTGATACATACGACTTACCGTCTCTTCACATGAATAGCAATAGTGCAGAAAAGTACGTTAAGCCCGTCGGGTGGTCAATTTGCCATCAGGGTAAAAATAACCTGTTGTGACCCTCTAACATCCCGTTTTTTCTCGGTCAATATTTTTCTTCATCAAAGTTAATGGCGAAGCAGGTGGTCGCTTCGCGAGCAGATAATTACTATTTATGTCACATATTGGCGCAGCACGATGCTGCTTATTATCGCTTTGCTAAAGGCCAGATGAATAATGAGGTTCTCATTTCTTCCCCGGTTGATGATGCCCTGTATTATGTTTTTGACCCTGATTTTTTGCGGTCAGCAGGGATACGTCATCTTTAAAGATTATAAAAGAGTGTCAAACAAACTGGCGAACGCGAATGTAAAACCGCAAAAAAAACGTCAGGATGAAAAAGCGTTTGCGCTTTTCACCGCCGCCGTCCGTCAGCAAAGTCTGCCCGCTGCGGCAAAAGCCCCACTGGCTGCTGAAATCGAAGGTATTGTCAGCAGCGACGAGGCGTGGCTGTCGTTTGCCGTGATTAAAACGCCTGCGGGCCAGAAAAGCTACCGGGAGGGGGAAAACCTCACCGGATTTGACGATGCGTATATCGAAGAAATTAACCGCGATAACGTGGTGGTCAACTACGCAGGCACCGAGCAGGTGCTGGCGCTCAAAAAACCAGACTACTTTAAGGGCGGCGTCGACAGCGGCCCGGTAACCAAATCGACAAAAGATCCGGGCGCGGAAAATCTGCATCTGGATGATTATCTGGTACTAAAACCGTTAATCGAAAAGGGCGAACTGGAGGGATACAACATCAATCCACGCAATGCCTCTGCCTTTTATAGCCACTCCGGCCTGCAAAAAGGCGACGTGGCGATAAAAGTCAATTCTGTCGATATGACCAAACAAGCTGAAGCAAAAAACATTATTGCCAGCTGGTCAAAAATGAAAGAAGCGGAGGTCGTTGTGAAACGTCACGCTCACCTTGAAAATATTCGGGTTAATGTTCTAAACAATTAACAAGTGTACATACATGAAGAAATTTCCATGGGCGTGCGTGGCGCTGACCGCATTGTCGTTATATTCCGGTTCGCTGTTTGCAGCTAACTTTAGCGCAAGTTTTAAAAATACCGATATCCGTGAATTTATCGATACGGTCGGTCGTAATCTTAATAAAACGATTCTGGTCGATCCTTCCGTTCAGGGAACGGTCTCGGTCAGAACCTATAACGTGCTGTCGGAAGATGAATATTATCAGTTCTTCCTGAGCGTGCTGGACCTGTACGGCCTGTCGGTGATCCCGATGGACAACGGGATGGTGAAAGTGGTGCGCTCAAGCGTAGCACGTACCGCTGGCGTGCCGCTGGCGGACAGCAAAAACCCCGGCAAGGGCGATGAGATCATCACCCGCGTCGTGCGGATGGAAAACGTGCCGGTGCGTGAACTGGCCCCGCTGCTGCGCCAGCTTAACGACGCCTCGGGCATCGGTAACGTGGTGCATTTCGAGCCGTCTAACGTGCTGCTGTTAACCGGTAAAGCCTCGGTGGTAAACCGCCTGGTGGACCTGGTGCAGCGCGTTGACAGAGACGGCGTGCAGCGCCGTGAGATCGTGCCCCTGCGCTACGCCTCTGCCAAAGAGCTGTCGGAAATGTTGAATAACCTCAACAACGAAGAGCAAAAAGGGCAGAACGCGCCGCAGCTGGCGACCAAAGTGGTGGCCGACGACGAAACCAACAGCCTGGTGATCAGCGGGTCGGAAGATGCGCGTTCGCGCACCCGCACCCTGATCGGTCAGCTGGATCGCGAGCAGAACAACGAGGGTAACACCCGCGTCTTCTACCTGAAATATGCTAACGCCGCCAAGGTGGTTCCGGTGTTGACCGGCATCGGCGAGCAGCTGAAAGACAAACCGGGCGCGCCGAAAAGCAAAACCGCCACGGCCTCAAGCGATCTGAACATTACCGCCGACGAGTCCACCAACTCGCTGGTGATCACCGCCCAGCCTAACGTGATGAACTCGCTGGAAAAAGTGATCGACAAGCTCGATATCCGTCGTCCGCAGGTGCTGGTGGAAGCCATCATTGCGGAAGTGCAGGACGGTAACGGCATGGATCTGGGCGTGCAGTGGACCGGTAAGCACGGTGGCGTTCAGTTCGGCGCAACGGGCCTGCCTATCAGCCAGGTGAAAAACGGCACCATGAAAGGCACCGCGTTCACCGGCCTGGCGACCGGCTTCTTCAACGGCGACTTCGGTGCGCTGGTGACCGCGCTCTCCACCGGGTCGAAGAACGACATTCTCTCTACGCCGAGCGTCGTGACGCTGGATAACAAAGAAGCGTCGTTCAACGTGGGTCAGGATGTGCCGGTACTTTCCGGTTCTCAGACCACCAGCGGCGACAACGTCTTTAACTCCGTGGAGCGCAAGACGGTGGGTACCAAGCTGAAGATTGTGCCGCAGATCAACGACGGTGACATGATCCACCTGAAGATTGAGCAGGAAGTGTCCAGCGTGGACGCCAGCGCCACCGAAGATGCGAGCCTCGGCCCGACCTTTAACACCCGCACCATCAATAACGAAGTGATGGTACACAGCGGCCAGACCGTGGTGCTGGGCGGCCTGATGGAGAACGTCACCAAAGAGACCGTCTCCAAGGTGCCATTGCTGGGGGATATCCCGCTGGTGGGCCAGCTGTTCCGCTACACCTCCGAGGATACCTCGAAGCGTAACCTGATGGTGTTTATCCATACCACGGTGCTGCGCGACGACGATAACTACAGCGCCGCGTCGAAGGAGAAATATGACCAGATCCGCGCGCGTCAGCAGCAGCGTCTGGAAGAGCAGAAGCTTGGGATCGTGACGAACGCCAACAACCCGGTGATGCCCGCATACCCGAGCGAGCCGTCAGTGAGCGCTGCGCCGGTGAAAGCCAGCGCAACCACGACGCGTAATCCGTTTAAACAATAAGGCGGAGGCGCAACGTGGACGAACTGAGCAAAACCCTGTGCAGCAGTAGCTACGCAAAAGACAACGGCGTGCTGTTTTATAACGATGACGTCTATGTCCGTGACGATGCGCCTGCGTTTGCGCTGCTTGAGATGCGTCGGGTGCTGGGGCGGTCCTTTGTTCCCGTCACCCTGACGCCGGACGCGTTCGAGGAGCTGCTGGCGAAAATCTGGCAGCAGAGCAGCGGCGTGTCGCAGCAGCTGGTTGACGATATGGATGCCGACATCGACTTAATGGCGTTAACCGAGGAGATCCCCGACAACGAGGATCTGCTGGATAACGACGAAAACTCGCCGGTGATCCGCCTGATCAACGCCATTCTCGGTGAAGCGGTGAAAGAAGGTGCCTCGGATATTCATATCGAAACCTTCGAGCGCACCCTGAGCATCCGCTTTCGCGTCGACGGCGTGCTGCGCCCGGTGCTGCAACCGGCGCGCAAGCTCGCGCCGCTGCTGGTGTCGCGTATTAAAGTCATGTCCAAACTCGATATTGCGGAAAAACGCCTGCCGCAGGATGGCCGTATTTCGCTGCGCATTGGCCGCAAGGCTATCGACGTGCGTGTCTCGACCATTCCGTCACAGTACGGCGAGCGCGTGGTCATGCGTTTGCTGGATAAAAGCAACCTGAAGCCGGATATCAACAAGCTCGGGCTGATTGATGAGGAGCTGGAAAAGTTAAAAGGGCTGATCGACCGCCCGCACGGCATTATCCTGGTCACCGGGCCGACAGGCTCCGGTAAAAGTACCACGCTGTACGCCATTCTGTCGGCGCTGAACGGCCATGAACGCAACATCCTGACCGTTGAAGACCCGATTGAATATGAGCTGGAAGGGGTGGGACAGACGCAGGTTAACCCGCGCGTGGACATGACCTTTGCCCGCGGGCTGCGCGCCATTTTGCGCCAGGACCCGGACGTGGTGATGATCGGGGAAATCCGTGACGGTGAAACCGCGCAAATCGCGGTGCAGGCGTCACTGACCGGTCACCTGGTCATGTCTACGCTGCACACCAACAGCGCCGCGGGCGCGATTACGCGTCTGCGCGACATGGGGCTGGAGTCGTTTTTAATTGGATCATCGTTGCTCGGTGTCATTGCCCAGCGTCTGGTGCGTCGGCTGTGTACCCACTGTCGCACCACCAGTCCGCTGGATGACAATGAAAAGGCGCTGTTCAGCTTTATGCCCACGCCACCGAAGGCGATTTATCGTGCGGTTGGCTGCGAACATTGCCGCCAGAGCGGCTATCAGGGGCGCGCGGGTATCCACGAATTTCTGGTTGTCGATACGCCGATGCGCCGCGCCATTCACGAAGATAAAGACGAAATGTCCATCGAAACGCAGCTCTTTAAGCAGGCCTACAGCCTGCGTGAAAACGGGCTGCTGAAGGTGATTAGCGGCGTGACCTCCCTTGAAGAGGTGATGCGCGTTACCGCCGAACGCGGGGGAGACGTCTGATGGCCTTCTACGCATGGACGGCTACGGACGCGGCGGGCAAAAGCCAGCGCGGCACGCTGCAGGCGGAAGGGCAAAAGCAGGTTCGCCAGTGGCTACGTGAGCAAAAGCTGATGCCGGTGAGCATCAGCGAAACGCGCGAAGCGGCGGTGGCCGGAAAAGCCAAAACCGGGACGAAGCTCTCCACGCCGGTGCTGTCGATGTTCACCCGTCAGCTTTCGACGCTGGTCAACGCGGCGCTGCCGCTGGAGAGCGCGCTCAAAGCGATTTCCAAACAGACGGAAGACAAAAAGCTGGCGGCGATGGTGGTGGAGATCCGCGAGAAGGTGGTGGAAGGGCATACGCTGTTTGACGCATTCAGCCAGTTCCCGCGCACCTTCGACAAGCTCTACTGCACCCTGGTGATGGCCGGTGAAAAAACCGGTCACCTGGGCGACGTGCTGGAAAAGCTGGCCGAGTACAACGAGCAGCGTCAGAAGATGAAAAGCAAGCTGACGCAGGCGATGGTCTACCCGATCACCCTGACGGTGGTCGCCATCGCGGTGATCAGCATTCTGCTGGTGGCGGTGGTGCCGCAGGTGATCGAACAGTTCACCCACATGAAGCAGCAGCTGCCGATCACCACCCGTACGCTGATTGCGGTGAGCGATTTTTTGCAGGCTTACGGTATTTATATCGCGGGCGGCATCGGCGGGGGAATTGTCGGCTTCAAAGCCTGGGTCAGAAACGTCAAAAATCGCTTTCGCTGGCACAGCTGGCTGGTTAACGGTTCGCCGATTAAAAAGCTGGTCTGCGCCATTAACAGCGCGCGCTATATCCGCACGCTGAGCATCCTGCAGGCCAGTAGCGTCCCGCTGCTGGAAGGGATGTATATCGCGATGGACGGGATTGAAAACCTCTATGCCCGGCAGGTGCTGGAGCAGGCGGCGGATACCGTACGTCAGGGGGCCTCGCTGTATGCCGCGCTGGAACAGGCGAAGCTCTTTCCGCCGACCATGCTGTATATGATCGCCTCCGGTGAGGAGAGCGGCGAATTAGGCAATTTGATGGACCGCGCGGCGGAAAACCAGGAGTCGGCGCTGCAGCATCGAATTACGTTAACACTGTCGGTATTTGAACCGGCGCTGGTGGTCAGTATGGCGACAATTGTTTTATTCATTGTGCTGTCAATATTACAACCGCTTCTGCAACTTAATAACATGGTAGGGTAAATAATGGCTGTAAAACGTAAAAACCTGGCTCGCCAGGCGGGCTTCACATTGCTCGAATTAATGGTGGTAATTGTTATTCTCGGCGTGCTGGCGAGTATGGTAGTGCCGAACTTAATGGGCAATAAAGAGAAAGCTGACTCGCAAAAAGCGACCAGCGATATTGTCGCGCTCGAAGGCTCTCTGGATATGTATAAGCTGGATAACCACCGTTATCCGACCACCGAACAGGGCCTGCAGGCGCTGGTCACCAAACCTGAAATCGCGCCAATTCCGAACGGCTACCGCGCTGACGGCTATATTCGCCGCCTGCCGCAGGACCCGTGGGGCAGTGACTATCTGATGGTCAGCCCAGGCGAACATGGCGCGGTTGACGTATTTTCCGCAGGCCCTGACGGTGAAGCCAATACCGCAGATGATATTACTAACTGGTCTCTCGATAAAAAAGAGAAATAATGAATAAGCAACGCGGGTTTACGCTGCTGGAAATTATTCTGGCGCTGGTGATATTTGCCAGTTGCGCCATGATGGTGGTGTCGACAATACCTTCACGTAGCGGTGCGGATATATTTGGCCAGCAGTTAAAAGCCCTCGTTGATTATGGTTCTGACCGTGCGGTGATGGATGGAAATATCGTTGGGTTAGTGATTGCCGCGGATAAATACCAGCTGGTGACGCTTGACGTTAAAAGCGCAGAACAGCGCTGGGTGCCGTTAACCGCAGGGCGTATTACGACCAAAGGTGATTTCCCCGAAGAGATGCACGTTTCTCTGTCGCCGCAGCGGCTGGCTGCCACTGTCGATGCCGATCCGCAGATTGTGTTTTTACCTGACGGCGAGATTGGCCGCTTCACGCTGTCGCTGCAAAGTTATGACAAGCAGCACCGCTTTCGCGTGGTGTCGCAGGGTGCCGCTCCGGTATCGGTAGAGAACGATGACTAAAGGCAAGAGAACGCAAAAGGGGATGACCCTGCTGGAGGTGATGGTCGCGCTGGTCATCTTCTCTACCGCCGCGCTGGCGCTGATGAATTCGGTGTCGCTTAACGTGCGTTTCACCCAGGGTCTGGGCGAAACGCTGCAGGCCAGCTGGGTGGCGGAAAACCAGTTAGCGGAAGCGCAGCTCACGCGATCCGATTTCCCCGATGCCGAACAGCAGGGAACCGAGACCATGGGCGGGCGCAGCTGGGACTGGCGCAAGCAGCGTATCAAGAAGGCCGATGGCGTGTGGGCCAATGAGATCCGCGTCTATGCCGAAGGCGACGAAAGCCAGCCGGCCATCACGCTGCAGATTATTCCGCCGGGAGAGATCAAGTGAACAACACGCGACGCCAGCGCGGTTTTACCCTGCTGGAGATCATGATTGCCCTGACCATCTTTGCGGTGATCAGCACGCTGGCCTGGCAAATTCTCGACGGTGCCATGCGGACCAGCTCCGCGACCGACGCCAGCGCAGCAAAGCTTAACCAGCTCCAGCGCGCCTGGAGCCTGATGGAGCGCGACTTCTTTCAGCTTCAGGCGCGCGCGCCGCGCAACGAGCCGGATCTGTTTCGCCAGGATGATAACGGCCTGGAGATGACCACGCTCAACGGCGTGAGCGGCACGGTTCAGCTGGAACGCGTGCGCTGGCGGCTGGAGGAGGGGCGACTGTATCGCGACGTCTGGCCCGCGATTGACGGCCCGGCGGACGTCAAGCCGGAAGCGGTGCCGATCGTCAACGAGGTGAAATCCCTGGAGTGGCGCTTCTATCGCAACGGCTGGCTGAAAAGCTGGACGGATGCAGGCCATCAGCCTGATGGCATGGAGGCGACGCTGACAATGGAGAATGGCGATACCTGGCGCTGGGTGTTTACTACCCCGGGGGATTTGCCTGCGCCACAAGTCGCGCCAAAAGAGGGCGGCGAAACGCCTGCTCCGTCTGGTGACAAGGCTCCTGCAAACGGCGCAACGCCGCCGGTCGCGCCACAGCCTGTGCCCGGGAGCAAACCATGAATCGCATCGCTAAACAGAAAGGGGTCGCGCTGCTGGTGGTGCTGATCCTGCTGGTGATGATGTCGGCGCTCGCCGCCAAAATCAGCCAGCAGTTCTGCCGCAACCTGCAAAAAACCCATTATCAGGTGGGCCAGCAGCAGATCCGCTGGGCCATTCAGGCGCAGGAAAAAGAGATAAAAGACCGTTTGCAGACCGATGCGAGCGGCGAAAGTAAAGCGCTGGCACCCGACGGTGACTGGCATCAGCCGCTGGAAACCCAGGGCGATGACTACACCGTGGTGGGCCAGGTCGAGGACGCGCAGGACTGCTTTAACGTCAATACCCTGCTGGCGGCGGAGAAAACCCCCGCCGCGACGGATGCGGCCGCCGTGCCGGAAAAACCGCGCAGAGAGAAGAGCCTTGAGCAACTCCTCACCGAAAGCGGCTTAAGCCAGGCGAACGCCGAAGAGGTGTATCAGCAGCTGGTGGATTATCTCGACGGTGACGCGACCACGATGAAAGAGGGCGCGGAGAGCGACGCCTGGGCCGGGGTGATACCCGCCCGGCAACCGGCAAACCAGATGATGCGCACCATTGCGGAAATAAAGCAGCTGCCGGCGTTTCCTGCCGCCGCGTGGCCAAAGGTCAGCAAACTACTCTGTGCGCTGCCGGATACGGCCACCAAAGTGGACATCAACACCCTTGATCCGGCGCGGGCTGCGGTAGTCGCGGCGCTCTTCCCCGGGAAATTAACCGAAGAAGAGGCCCGGCGTCTGATTGAGGCCCGTCCGGAAGAGGGATGGGAAAGCATGGAAACGTTCAGCAAAGCGCTGGAACAGAATTTTCCGCAGCTAAAAGATGATTTGCCCCAGGTGGCTGAACTGATAGCCATTAATAGCCGATATTTCCGCGTCAACTATACCGGCAACACTGACGAGCTAACGCTTCGCGTGGTGAGCCAGCTTCAGGTCAATAACGAAGCCGGTGAGATCGTGACGTGGCAACGTCGTTACCGAATGATTGAATAACCAAAGTCGAACTCTATGAAACAGGTGCTTTTTATTCGTCCCGACAGCCGCAAGGACGGGAAAATATGGTGGTGCGGATCCGGTAGTCAGGAGGTGGGTACTCTGGACAGCCTGGAGGCGCTTGCCACCCTGGCGGATCATCCTCTGGCGGCGCGCGTCTGCCTGCTGCTGCCCGCCAGCGACATGATCTTCCGCCACTTTACGCTGCCAAAGAAGATGGCCTCGCAGGCGACGGCGTTCTCCTGGATGGCGGAAGAGACGCTGATTGGTGACGTGGATAATCTCCACTGGACGGTGCTGCACAAAAAAGGGCGCGAAGTGGATGCGGTGGCGATAGACGCCACGCGTCTGCGTCACTGGCTGACCCGCTGCCGCGACGCCGGGCTTCAGGTGATCCAGGCGCTGCCGGATGCCTGGCTGCTGCCCGTTTTAGCGGGCGGCAGTACGCTGGTTTCGCTGGACGATAACTACTGGCTGCGGCTTAGCGACCATACCGCAACGGAGGTGGATGCCACCCTCATTTCGCTGCTGATGCAAAAAGCGGGCGAGGGGGCGGTCTGCTGTTACGGCGACGCCCCTGCCGGCGTTGACGCAGACACGCTGCCCTGGGTGCACCCGCTGGTGCTGATCCAGCCCCAGTGGGAGAAATGCCGCATCACGCTTCTGCACGGCGAGTTCAGCGACGCAGCCGCCAGTGCGAAGGTGGAAAAAAGCATCAGAAGAGCGATGGTGGTGATGGGCATTCTGTCGCTCGGCCTGCTGTTAGGCCCGCGGGTGGGGATGGCATGGATGCTGGTGCAGCAGGAAAACCGCGTGCAGCAGGAGATTGTGGAGGTTTATCAGCACCACTTCCCGAGCATGCGCCAGCAAACCAACATCAAGTACCACTTTGGTCAGAATCTTAAGAAGCAGCGCAAAGGATTCTTCCTGCAGCTCGACGAGCTGGCGCAGATTAAGCAGACAGTCCCGGCGATGGAAATTGACCTGCTGGAATATGACAGCAATCAGGAGGCATTAACGCTGAGCGTCAGCGCGCAAAACCAGCCAGCGTTACAGGAATTTATTAATCAGGCGAATACGAAATTTGATTTTACCTTACAGCCTATTTCGAAGGATGCGCCGTACACCGCCATGATAACAGGGAAATTTAAATGAAAGAGCGAATTGCGCAGCTGAAATCACGTTATCAAAACTATTCAGCTCGCGAAAAAACATTATTTAAGGCCGGAGCGATAACCCTGTTCTGCGCCGTGGTTTATTATGCAGGAGTTACCCCGTTGGATAATATTATTCAAAATAGCCGATCAACGCTGGCGCGCCAGCAGGAAACGCTGAACTGGATGCGCACTGAAATTGATAAAAACCATCTTCAGGTGCAGCAGATCAAAACCAATAATCCCCGCAGCGTAATTGAAAGCAGCGCGCATGAGATTGATCTCTCCCTGACGGAGCTGCATCAGGATGGGCAGTCGCTGGCGTTTGTGGTGCCCCGGGTGAACGTGTATGAGCTAAAAAACTGGCTGCGGGAAATCAACCAGACCTCCGGCGTCCGGCTGGAAAAGATGACGCTGAAACCTGTCGATCATCTTAGCGACGTGCGGGCAGAGATTCAGCTTACCTGGAAAAAGAACGCATGATGACGCTCCTGCCAATCCGGGAGGTTTACCCGATTGGGTTTGCGGCGATGAGTACCGCGTTAGGCGCGATAGTCGGGAGTTTCCTCGGCGTGGTGGCCGAGCGCGTCCCGGCGATGGTGCTGGAGGAGGACGGGAGCGGCAATTTGCTTTTTCCCGCCTCGCACTGCCCGGACTGTCAGCACGCCCTGGCGGCCTGGGAAAACATTCCGCTGGTAAGCTGGCTTCTGCTGCGCGGACGATGCAGCCAGTGTCGACGCCCCATCCCGCTGCGCCTCTTTTTGATTGAACTGATTACCGCACTCTTTTTCGGCACCACCGCCTGGGCCGTTCCTGGCCTTCAGGACCTGTTTTCACTCTGGCTGATGGCGGCGTTTTTGCTGCCGTTAGCGATGATCGACTGGCGCTATCAGCTGTTGCCAGACTGCCTGACGCAGCCGCTGCTGTGGGCCGGATTGCTGGTCCATGCCTGCGGAACGGGCCTGCCGCTGCGTGATGCGCTCTTTGGCGCCGTGGCGGGGTATCTGTCGCTGTGGCTGCTGTACTGGGCGTTTCGTCTGACGACCGGCCGGGAAGGGCTGGGATACGGTGACTTTAAGCTGCTGGCGGCGCTGGGTACCTGGTGCGGCTGGCAGGCACTGCCAACAATTGAATTACTGGCCGCGCTCAGCGGTATTATTGGGTATCTCGTATTTGCTGCGCAGAATAAAAATACCCAAACAATTGCTTTCGGACCTTATTTAGCGTTTGCCGGCATTGCCGTTATGGCAGGACAAATTTTCTCTGTCACTTTCTAAAAAAACGGTCAAGTTTTTTTTAAATCTTTTTCGATAAGCAAACAGAAGGAATCTGTTTTGCCTTATGTGTATCGTAAAGAACATAAGCTACACGGAATTGCGGCTTGTGTTTTTTTATGGAGGAATACAGCACATTATTATTGTTTTTGGTAACGGGTCGTTTAGTTGTAAATAAAGTATGCCATGTTTTAAGGAAGACATGGTGAATTACGTTCACGAATGAATTTATCAGGAAATAAAAATGAAATT
The DNA here is from genome assembly GCF_005503595.1 of Enterobacter sp. 2VL. NCBI lineage: Bacteria > Pseudomonadati > Pseudomonadota > Gammaproteobacteria > Enterobacterales > Enterobacteriaceae > Enterobacter > Enterobacter sp. 2VL. The sequence goes on along the minus strand of NZ_SCNE01000002.1, from coordinate 166,014 downwards.
TTTGAAGCCTAAATATCTGGCGCTCTTTGTTGCTGCCGCAACAAGCTCAGTATTTGCAGCTGCTCCGGGCACACCGTCTCTTACCAGCGGCAACGACAAATTTGCGCTGGTTGAAGTCGACCAGGCCGCACAGGACTACAACAGCCTGCTTAAAGTCCACAAAGACGGCGTAGACGTGAAAGTTGAGTGGAACGTCTGGAGCGGCGATGCGCCAACCTCCGCGAAAGTTCTGCTGGACGGCAAAACCGTCTGGACCGGTGCAGGCAGCACCGCAGGCTCTGCGACCTTTAAAGTGAAAAAAGGCGGCCGTTATCAGGAGCAGGTTGAACTCTGCAACGACAGCGGTTGCACCAAAAGCGCCAGCAAGTTGATCATCGTTGCGGATACCGACGGTGCCCACCTGCTGCCGCTTACCACGACGCTGCAGGAAAACAACAAAGCCTTCGCCACCCACACTAACAAAGTGGTTGCCGCCTACTTCCCTGAGTGGGGCGTGTACGATCGCGGTTTCCCGGTTGATAAAATCCCGGTTGATAACCTGAACCACATCATTTACGGCTTCATCCCAATGTGTGGCGACAACATCAACGCCAGCGCAGCCTCCTCTGGCGCACTGGAATCCCTGAAGCGCGCGTGTGCTGGCCGTCAGGACTACACCGTGGCGATCCACGATCCGTGGGCTGCGCTGCAGATGCCACAGAAAGGCGTGACCAACTGGGACGACCCGTACAAAGGGACCTACGGTCAGATGATGGCGCTGAAAAAAGCACATCCGGGCCTGAAAATTCTGCCATCCATCGGTGGCTGGACGCTTTCTGACCCGTTCTATCAGCTGCACGACAAAGTGCTGCGTGACCGCTTCGTTGGCTCAGTTAAAGAATTCCTGCAGACCTGGAAATTCTACGACGGCGTGGATATCGACTGGGAATTCCCTGGCGGCGGCGGTGAGAACGCCACCCTCGGCAACCCACAGGTTGATAAAGAGACCTACACCCTGCTGATGCACGATCTGCGCCAGATGCTGAACGGCCTCTCCGCTGAAACCGGTCGTCAGTACGAGCTGACCTCTGCTATCGGCTCCGGCTGGGACAAAATTGAAGACGTAGACTACAAAGCTGCTCAGCAGTACATGGACTACATCTTCCTGATGAGCTACGACTTCTACGGCGCGTGGAGCAACACCGACCTGGGCCACCAGACGGCGCTGTATGCACCGTCCTACAAGCCTGACACAGCGTACACCACCGACAACGCGGTTAAAGCGATGCTGGCGCAGGGCGTACAGCCAGGCAAAATCGTGGTGGGTGCGGCAATGTATGGCCGCGGCTGGACGGGCGTTCACGGTTACACCGGCGATAATCCGTTCACCGGTACCGCAACCGGCGCAATCAAAGGCACCTGGGAAAACGGCATCGTTGACTACCGCAACATCGTGAACGACATGAAGGGCAAACCAGGCTGGGAGTACAAATACGATGCTACCGCTGAAGCGCCATACCTGTTCAACAAGTCTACCGGCGAGCTGGTGACGTACGATGACGCGCGTTCCGTTAACGCAAAAGGTAAGTATGTCCTGAACAAAGATCTCGGCGGCCTGTTCGCATGGTCCATCGAATCTGACAACGGCGACATCCTGAACGCCATGAACGAAAGCCTGCTGGGCAGCTCTTCCGGTTCCGATGAACCTGTGGTGACCAATCATGCGCCAGTGGCTTCTGCGTCTGACGTGACCGTGACCGGCCCGGCAACCGTGACGCTGGACGGCTCTGCCTCCACCGATCCGGACGGCGATGCGCTGACCTACAAATGGACGCAGATTTCTGGTTCTACGGTCACGCTGACCAACAGCACTAGCAAGAAAGCGACCTTTAACGTCCCTGCGGTAACCAGCAACCAGTCCATGGCCTTCCGCCTGACGGTGAAAGATCCGCAAGGCCTGACCAGCACTGCTGACGTTCAGGTTGTGAACAAAGCGCCTAAAGCGAACCAGGCACCGGTGATCAACCAGATGGAAAACGTGACCCTGGAAGCGGGCCAGTCTCTGTCCCTGCACGCTCAGGCTGCGGATCCGGACGGCGATGCACTGACCTACTCCTGGAGCATTCCGGCTGATATGAACGCGACCGGTACCGACACCGCGAACGCCACCATCACCGCGCCAGAAGTGAGCTCTGAATCGTCTTACACTCTGAGCGTTGTCGTTTCTGACGGCAAAACCAGCGTGCAGTCAAACGTCCAGGTAACCGTAACGCCTAAAGCCGCTCCGGCTCCGGCGGATGAAGACACCACCCCGTCTGACGAAGGCACCACGCCAGCTGACGAAGGGACGACCCCATCTGATGAAGGCACTACGCCAGCAGATGAAGGTTCCGCAACCGGCAGCTGTGATGCACCTGTTGATGCCAATGCCAGCAAACATGCAGCATGGAGCGCAAGCACCGTGTACAACGGCGGCGATACCGTCAGTTCTGACAACCTGGTCTGGAAAGCGAAGTACTGGACTCAGGGCGACAAACCTGGCTTCGGTTCAGAAGCCTGGGAACTGGTCAGTAACGTGAAGTTCAACTGGCGTGCAGAAGTCGTTTATAACGGCGGCGAAACCACTACCTACCAGGGTTCTGTATACCGTGCTAAATGGTGGACGCAGGGCGACAAGCCTGGCAACAGCGATGTATGGGTGAAAGAAGGCGCAGCAGCAGACTGCAAATAATCTTCTGAACCTTAAGTTGCGGGCGTGACGTTCGCCCGCAATGACTGGCTGTTCCCGCGTTGGGTGCAGCCAGTTCTTTAAAGTCAGCAGGTACGCGCAAGGAGAAGAGAGTACATATCAAGCGAGTGAAATAATGAAACGCCTAATATTATTGTTGATGATTTTTAGCCAAAGTGTATTTGCGAACTGCTGGGATACCGCTGCACATCATTATCACGTCGATCCCTATTTATTATACGCCATCGCAAAAGTTGAATCGGGAATGAATCCCTACGCCGTCGGCAAAAATCATGACGGAACCCGTGATGTGGGGTTGATGCAAATAAACAGCTCGCACTTTAGTGAACTTGAACGCCGCGGTATAGATGAGCGACGCCTGATGGCTGAGCCTTGTACCTCGATTATGGTCGGCGCATCCATTTTATCCGGCATGATCAAAATTTACGGATATAACTGGGAAGCCGTTGGGGCTTATAACGCCGGGCTTAAAAAAGAGAACTATCCGCAGCGCATGATCTATGCCCATAAAGTGTGGCGTAAATATCAGCAGATTAAAGCGAGCCGATATTATCAGGATTGATTTTTATTTTTTGAAGCGTGCCGTCAGGCGCGTTTCAAAAAGTGAAAAAGACCGCATCTCCAGGTTTATTTATTAAAGGACTAATACATAAGCCGGAAATGTAATTCTCATTGTTGCTGAAAATAAACAGGACTATTTAAGATGACCAAAAGGACATTACTGAGCGTACTGGTTGCTGGGGCATGTATTGCTCCATTCATGGCTCAGGCAACGATGCTGCAGGAAACCAGCAGCGAGCCATATACCATCAAAGCCAGCGACCTGGCAAAAAAAGAGCAGGAACTGACCAACTTTCCCCTGATGCAGTCGGTGAAAGCGACCATCCGCACCCTGGATAACAGCCTGGTGGAGCAGATTGAACCGGGTAAAGCCACTAACCCTGCTAACGTGAAGCGCGTTGAAAGCATCCTCAAAGAGAGCGACTGGGAATACCTGTTCCCACTGCGCGCCAAAGAGTATAGCTACAGCAACTTCCTGAAGGCCGTGGGTAAATTCCCGGCGCTGTGCGATACCTACAATGATGGCCGCGACAGCGACGCCATCTGCCGTAAAGAGCTGGCGACCATGTTTGCTCACTTCGCGCAGGAAACCGGCGGTCACGAAAGCTGGCGTCCGGAAGCCGAATGGCGTCAGGCGCTGGTCTACGTGCGTGAGATGGGCTGGAGCGAAGGGCAGAAGGGCGGCTATAACGGCGAATGTAACCCGGACGTCTGGCAGGGTCAGACCTGGCCGTGCGGTAAAGACAAAGACGGCGACTTCGTGAGCTACTTTGGCCGCGGCGCGAAGCAGCTGTCTTACAACTACAACTACGGTCCGTTCTCCGAATCCATGTTCGGCACCGTGCGTACTCTGCTCGACAAACCTGAGCTGGTGGCGGACACCTGGCTGAACCTGGCGAGTGCGATCTTCTTCTTCGCCTATCCACAGCCGCCAAAACCAAGCATGCTGCAGGTTATCGACGGAACATGGCAGCCGAACGATCACGATAAAGCGAACGGCCTGGTGCCGGGCTTCGGCGTGACCACGCAGATCATCAACGGCGGCGTTGAGTGTGGCGGCCCGACTGAGATTGCCCAGTCGCAGAACCGTATCAAATACTACAAAGAGTTCGCCAACTACCTGAAAGTGCCGGTCCCGGAAAACGAAGTACTGGGCTGCGCTAACATGAAACAGTTCGATGAAGGCGGCTCCGGCGCGCTGAAAATCTACTGGGAGCAGGACTGGGGATGGAGCCCGGATACGCCAAGCGGCTCAACCTACGCGTGCCAGCTGGTGGGCTACCAGACGCCGTTCAGCGCCTTTAAAACGGGCGACTACACCAAGTGTGTGCAGAAGTTCTATAAAGTTAACATCGTTAACGACGACGGCACCCCGGCTGATGGCAGCGTAACGCCGACGCCATCACCAACGCCGACGCCATCTGAAGATGTGACGCCTGCTCCAGTGCCGTCTGAAGACGTGACGCCAGCGCCATCCGACGATACCACGCCATCTGAAGACACCACCCCGGCGGTTGTCAATCACGCGCCTGTCGCGCAGATTGCTGGCCCAATCGGTGCGGTAGAAGCCGGTGCGCAGGTTTCCCTGAGCGCGGAAGGGTCCACCGATGAAGACGGTAACAAACTGACCTACACCTGGCGCTCCCAGGATGGCCAGACCGTGACCGGTGACGACAAAGCAGTCGTAACCTTTACTGCGCCAGAAGCGGCGACGGCGAAGCAGTATGAAGTTAGCCTGACCGTGAGCGACGGTGAGCTGAGCAGCACCACGTCTTACCTGCTGAACGTGAAAGCGAAAGCGGCGACGCCATCTGATGAAGGCACGTCCGGTTCTTACCCAGGCTGGAGCGCGAACGATAAGTACAAGGAAGGGGATATCGTGAACAACCACGGTAAACTGTTCCAGTGCAAACCGTTCCCGTACAGCGGCTGGTGTAACAACTCTCCGACGTACTATGAACCAGGTGCAGGCCTGGCATGGTCCGACGCCTGGACGGCTCTGTAATCACAAACGGCAACCCTCGGGTTGCCGTTTTTAATTTTACGCTGTGACTCTTTCGTTCCACGAATCCTTGTACAGTATATTTCCGTCGGTGTATTTCCATTCAATTGATTCATAACGGATCTCAATTTCTTCCATATGTTTACCTGCGATCCCTAATGGAAATAAAACGGGAGAAATCTTTGTGATTTTCACATTCTCCAGGGTTATATTGAAGTATTCCACCTCTATCCCTGCGTCATTAATCCTGTACATTTTGATTATCGCCTCTTTAAATATTCTACCCTGGCATAAACCCCGAAATAAAATTGGTGTGAGGCGATCAATTTCTTTTTCAAATGTGACAGGAACATGAAGTCGTGTTCCAGTAAGTTTCCCTGTATTATGATCGGCAGGAATCCATACGGAGTGATTGAATGATTTAAGCTCAGTGGAACCCAATCGTGTCGGCATTAAGCATTCACCAATTAAAGGTGAATTATTTTCATCGGTAAGCCAGATATGTGCTGGTATAGACATTTTATTTTTTTCTCTCATAAAAAAATGAAAAATATAGAACAATAACAATTATAATTCCGACTACGCCAATAGTAATGGCAGGATTATCAATATACTTTACAGGTATATATGATAATAAAATTATAACTAAAATCGTTAAGTACGTTTTCAATTGTAGTATTAAATCATCAAAGATAAGCCTAAATATTTCTTTTAATATCTTATTCATTGGCCAGCCATTCGTTTTAATGCATTAATTATTTCAGCATTAGATGCTGTGCTTATATTTATATAACCAACATCCAAGACTAATGGCTCTATTAAAAAGTACATCATTTCAAGGTTTTCAGTGTAAAGAGCATTATAGTACAGCGGCAGAAAATATTTTAAATTATGCGCACTATCAGCAGCATGTTGAACCGTACCGTATGTGCTTAATGCTATTAACCCCCCTGATGTAAGGCCACCAATTTTTTTCATCAATGCACTTTGTATTACTCCATTGATTTTACTCCCGTAGCAAATATATCTTACAACAGAATAGACTAGTGCAAGTCTTGAAGTTTGCATAACTGAATAGTGTGTTGTAGGCGGCACAACTTTTCTAAGAATAATGTTTCGTTCACTTTCATCTTTATTCTTAAGTAACGTTTGAACATAAATTAATATCATCCTAAAAATTATATTTCTATGCTTATAAAGTTCATACAAACCTAGCATAAAACGCTTATCTTCATTTCCAAGCCGTTTACAAACATCTTTATAATTTTCTGTAAAGCAAGAAGTGTAATAAAGTGCTCTTGTTGCACCATCACCAAGATTACCCAAATAATCAATAAAGCCATCTTTGACACCAGACATTGCTTTATCTAATCTGATAGCCAAATCTTTGTCTGACCCAATTTTATTTATAATATCGTCACTATAATACATACTGCGCTCCTGGAATTTAATGATATTATCATCTTATAAGGAATGCTTAAATCATAGTGATCCTGCTCCCACTTATAAAAAAGAAAATCAAAAAGGCAGCCTATTTATAATTATTATAAATAGGCTGCCCCAGTTAAATTCGCCAAATAAATAATTCGATGTATCAGTTGTTATCCGTTATTTCTTTTAACTTATTTCCCTATTTCAAAAGGGCTTCAAGCTTTTCTTCATTGTAATCATTTCTGTCATAATGCACGCTCGAAGCATCATTCATTGCATGATTCTGTTATCTGTCACAAATTTCTTTTGTAATTTTATTTTGACATCATTTCCCTGTGGGAGAGGGTAAGGGCAACAGGCCGCAATGCGCCGTATTTTGCCGGGTGGCGGCTTCGCCTTACCCGGCCTACGGGTTCGTGGGAGAGGGTTGGGGTGAGGGCATCAGGCCGCAATATGCTGTATTTTGGCCTACCCAGCTAGCGGTGCAATTTCCCGTGATCCCGCAGCCACGCCGCTGTACGCACAATCCCTTCATCCAGCGACACCACCGGTTTATAGCCCAGTTCACGCTCGGCGCGGGAAATATCCAGCGTAAAATCAAAGTTCAGCTTTGATACGCCATAGTGTGTCAGCGCTGGCTCTCTGGCCGATTTATTGCCAAAGCGCTCCATGCTGCGGGCGATCATATCCAGCATCGGATACGGCACCGAGCGAATGCGGCAGTGGATGTTTAGCTCATCGATCAGGCGCTGCACAATGCTGCGTAGCGTTTGCGGTTCGCCGTTGGTGATGTTGTAGGCCCGGCCTGACACCAGCTTATCGCAGTCAGGCTGGCTGGCCAGCCACATGGCGTGGACGGCGTTTTCATAGTAGGTCATGTCTACCAGCGCATCGCCCCCGCGCGGCAGCAGCACGCTGCCATAGTGGTGCATCATTTGCGCCAGTCGCGGGATAAACACCTTGTCGTGCGGCCCGAAAAGGCTCTGCGGACGCAGGACGGTGAAGCGGGTATGCGGGTTTGACTGCGCCAGCAGGTCGATCACCTCTTCGCTGGCTGCTTTGCTGCGGGCAAATTCACAGGCAAAGCGCGCCGGACGGAAATCTTCCTGAATATCGCGGTGGTGATGATAGTCAAAATAGAGCGACGGGGAAGAGATATGAATGAAGTTACGCACGCCCCAGGCGACGGCCCATTCACCCAGACGGCGCGTGGCGCGCACGTTGGCGAGGTCGAACGCTTCCTGCGTTCCCCACGGGGAGGTAAAACTGGAGCAGTGCCACAGCGTATCAATACCGGCCAGCATCACTTTGGCCTGAGAGGAGACCAGCTCCGTCAGGTCGGCATGGACAAATTCAGCGCCCATTTTTTGCAGCAGCTTGCCCATCGCTTCGTTGCGACCGGTCGCCCTGACGCTGATGCCTTTGTTGCGCAGAAATTCGACCGCATTTCGGCCTAAGCCGCTGGTCGCCCCGGTCACCAGTACCTTCATATCGATCCACTGTGTTGAAAGAATTTCGTGCGCATTCTTTCGTGAATTACGGCCGTATGCAATGGGAAACGTGAAAGAATAAGCGTTTTATTTAGATCTTTTCCCGCTTTGCTTCTGCAATTTGCGCAATGCGCTTCGCCATGCCGCGGAAGATAAACAGGTGCGCCGGGATCATAAACAGCCAGTAGAATAGCCCCGGCATACCGTGCGGATGCCACCAGGCACGGACGTCGAGTTCACGGCGATCGCCCTTGTCTTTCAGCGTAAAGCAGAGCCGACCAAGCCCCGGCGCTTTCATGCCAAATAGCAGCGCCAGCTGCTTTTCAGGCTCAACGATAATCACCTTCCAGCTGTCGACCGTATCCCCCACCTTAAGCCAGGGATGCGCAGGGCGGCCTTTCGCCAGCCGATGACCGACCAGCAGATCCAGCGCGCCCCGCGTTTGCCAGAGAATATTGCCGAAGAAATAGCGCTCTTTGCCGCCAATCTGGTTGATGGTTTCCCACAGCGATGCCAGGCTCGCCTGGGTTGTGACGGTAAAGCCGGCCTGCTTCGGGTAGTAACCGTACTCGGGGCGCCAGCGGGCAAAGGCCTGCGCGTCGTAGCCCCAGTCGCTGGAGTTGACCAGCTTCTCTTCCTCTTTCAGGGTGTGGCGCACGGCGTCGTCAAAGCGGATCAGATCCTGCGGGATGAGGGCGCGTAGCGCGCGATCGTCGGCTAACAGATCGTGTTTCAGCCCCTGAATCAGCGCTTTCGCGGTGGTTGGCGGCACGGAGGTGATGACGTTTAAAAACCACACCGAGATCCAGCGGGTCGGGAAGGGGATCGGCACCAGCCAGCGGCGGCGTCCGCTTACGCGCATAAAATGTTCGAACTGCTCCTGATAGCTCAGCACCTCCGGGCCTGCGGCTTCCAGCACGCGATGCTGCTCGCCCGGATGGTCCAGCAGTGCAACCAGATAGTGCAGCAGGTTCTCCAGCGCGATGGGGGTGGTGCGCGAGCGCACCCAGCGTGGCGGCGTCAGGATCGGAAGGTTATAAACCATGTCGCGCATCACTTCGAAGGCGGCAGACCCGGCACCGACGATGATCCCGGCGCGCAGTTCGGTGACCGGGATAGCGGCGCTGCGCAGGGTCTCTGCCGTCAGCTGGCGGGCGCGAAGATGGTCGGACTGCTCGCTTTCAGGGGCCTGCAGCGAGCTTAAAAAAATCACCTGTTTTACCGGCGTTTGCAGCAGGGCGTCGCGAACGTTCATCGCTACCTGACGCTCGTGAGCGAGGAAGTCGCCGCCTTCGCCCATGCTGTGAACCAGGTAATAAAGCGTATCAACCCCTTCCAGCAGCGCGGGCAGCTCTTTCGGCCAGGTCAGGTCGACGCTGTGACAGGTGACGCCGGGCAGGTTTTGCTTTTGTAGGCGCTCAACGCTGCGTGCCACCGCCAGCACCTGATGCCCCTGCTGGCTTAACGCGACGATCAGATGCTGGCCGATATAACCGCTGGCGCCGAGCACCAGAATACGTTGTGGCACGTTGCTCTCCTTAATTAACGCTGTAAAAACGCCTGCCAGTGTTTGACCACGTCCGTGAGCTGCTCGCGATTGACGTCGAGATGCATGACCAGGCGTACCACCGGTGAGGCGTTGATCAGCACGCCACGCGCCTTCATAAATTCACCCAGCGCCGCAGCGTGCTCGTCGCCCACGCGGACAAACAGCATGTTGGTGTCGTGGCGCATGACGTCCGCACCAATCTCACGCAGCTGTACCGCCATCCACGCGGCGTTCTCGTGGTCGTCCTTCAGGCGTGCAACGTTGTTGTTCAGCGCATACAGCCCGGCAGCCGCCAGGATCCCTGCCTGACGCATGCCGCCGCCGGTCATTTTGCGCCAGCGATTCGCACGCTTGATGTAATCCGCGCTGCCGACCAGCAGCGAGCCAACCGGCGTGCCTAATCCCTTCGAGAAGCAAATGGTGAACGAGTCACAATATTGAGTGATGGCTTTCAGCTCGCAGCCGTACTCGACCACCGCGTTGAAAATGCGCGCGCCGTCAACGTGCAGGCCCAGCCCGCGCTCGCGGGTAAATTCCCACGCCGCTTTCAGGTATTCGCGCGGCAGGACTTTGCCGTTATGGGTATTTTCGAGGCTCAGCAGCTTAGTACGGGCAAAGTGGATGTCGTCGGCTTTGATTTTCGCAGCGACTTTATCCAGGGGAAGGGAGCCGTCCGGCGCGGCGTCAATCGGCTGCGGCTGAATGCTGCCGAGCACCGCTGCGCCGCCGGCTTCGTACAGATAGTTATGCGCACCCTGGCCAACAATGTACTCTTCGCCGCGCTCGCAGTGGCTGAGCAGCGCCACCAGGTTGGCCTGGGTTCCGGTCGGCAGAAACAGCGCCGCCTCTTTACCGCTTAGCTCTGCGGCATAGCGCTGCAGTTCGTTAACCGTCGGATCATCACCGTAGACGTCATCCCCGACCGGGGCGGCCATCATTGCATCAAGCATGGCGCGGCTCGGCCGGGTGACGGTATCACTGCGTAAATCAATCATCTCACATCCCTATAGTTAAAAAGGTAATGTGAGATGTTTTACCTGAGCCAGTTGGTTTTTGCCAGTTCCATCACCTCGTCACCGCGTCCGTTGATAATGGCGCGCAGCATATAGAGGCTAAAGCCTTTGGCCTGCTCCAGCTTGATCTCCGGTGGGATCGCCAGCTCGTCTTTGGCGACGACGACGTCCACCAGCACCGGACCGTCGATGGAGAACGCGCGCTGCAGGGCTTCATCAACCTCTGAGGCTTTCTCCACGCGGATGCCGGTGATGCCGCAGGCTTCGGCGATGCGGGCAAAGTTGGTGTCGTGCAGGTCGGTACCGTCCGTCAGGTAGCCGCCAGCCTTCATCTCCATCGCCACGAAGCCCAGCACGCTGTTGTTGAAGACCACGATTTTGAGCGGGAGCTTCATCTGCACCACCGACAGGAAATCCCCCATCAGCATGCTGAAGCCGCCGTCGCCGCACATCGCCACCACTTGACGTTCCGGTGCGGTAGCCTTCGCGCCCAGCGCCTGCGGCATGGCGTTTGCCATCGAGCCGTGGTTGAACGAACCGAGCAGGCGGCGTCTGCCGTTCATTTTCAGATAACGTGCTGCCCAGACGGTCGGCGTGCCGACGTCGCAGGTGAAGATGGCGTCATCGTCCGCGAAGCGGCTGATCTGCTGAGCCAGGTACTGCGGGTGAATTGCTTTGTCGCTTGGCTTCGCCAGGTCGTCCAGATCCTTGCGCGCATCGCGGTAGTCGCTCAGCGCTTTGTCGAGGAATTTGCGGTCGGTTTTCTCTTCCAGAAGCGGCAGCAGGGCGCTAAGCGTGGACTTAATATCACCTATCAGCGCCATATCGACCTTACAGTGCGACCCGATGCTGCCCGGGTTGATGTCAATCTGGATGATTTTGGCATCCGTCGGGTAAAACGCGCGGTACGGGAACTGGGTGCCGAGCAGCACCAGCGTATCGGCGTTCATCATGGTGTGAAAGCCGCTGGAAAAGCCGATCAGCCCGGTCATGCCGACATCGAATGGGTTGTCGTACTCGACATGCTCTTTGCCGCGCAGGGCGTGGACAATCGGCGCTTTAAGCTTTTCAGCAAACGCCAGCAGCTCCTGGTGCGCACCCGCACAGCCGCTGCCACACATCAGGGCGATGTTGCTGGAGTAGCGCAGCAGTTGCGCCAGCTTTTTCAGCTCCTCTTCGGCAGGCGTGACCACCGGCTGCGGCGCGTGATACCAGTGACTGCTGGCGCCCTCCGGCGCGGCCTTGAGCGCCACGTCACCAGGCAACACCACCACCGACACGCCGCGGTTCAGCACGGCTTTGCGCATTGCAATCGCCAGCACCTGCGGGATCTGCTCCGGGGATGAAACCAGCTCACAGTAGTGGCTGCATTCACGGAACAGCTCCTGCGGATGCGTCTCCTGAAAATAGCCGCTGCCGATTTCGCTCGACGGGATGTGGGCGGCAATCGCCAGCACCGGAACATGGTTACGGTGGCAGTCGAACAGGCCGTTAATCAGATGCAGGTTGCCCGGCCCGCACGATCCCGCGCAGACCGCCAGTTCACCCGTAAGCTGCGCTTCTGCGCCTGCGGCAAAGGCGGCAACCTCCTCATGGCGGGTCGGCATCCATTCGATGGTTTTCATCTTATTGAGGCTGTCGCTGAGTCCGTTCAGGGAATCGCCGGTGACGCCCCAGATACGTTTTACGCCAGCCTGTTCAAGGGTTTTTGCTATGTAAGCAGCCACGGTTTGTTTCATGGGTGTCCTTCTCCTTTTTGTGATATCGCTTACAAGCTTAGAAGAAAGTCGGCGCATTGCCCGTTAAATCCCCCGCTGCGCACAGCGATTTGCGGGGGCGTGGGGGGTGTTGTTCATGGGGAACTACCACACCAGTGCGGGTGAAAACCCTTTTTTTAGAGCATGTGTAAGTTGTTGAATTTTCATGGGGCTGTGGAGGTTTCTGGAAAAAGGGTGTGCAGAAGAAAGTGAGGGGATAAGATTTATTTTACAATGAGATAGGATTAGATTGTGTGAGTTCACTGCCGTACAGGCAGCTTAGAAAATCATCTTCAGGGGTTGGGGTTGCCGTGAATAGTTCACTGCCGTACAGGCAGCTTAGAAAATTAATGGGTCTGATACAAGCCACGCAAACCTGTTCACTGCCGTACAGGCAGCTTAGAAAGCTCTGTGATGAAGTCGAACGATGTAATAAATGTTCACTGCCCCACCGGCAGCTTAGAAATTCCCCCCCCACACTCCCCGTAGGTCGGGTAAACGCAGTGCCACCCGACAAAAAAGCCCGGTGGCGCTAACGCTTACCGGGCCTGTGAGCGAACCTTTACGTTTTATGCGAGGACAAGATCGCCCTGCGGATGACAGGAGCAGGCCAGCACGTAACCGTCGGCGATTTCTGCGTCCGTCAACGTCATGGTGCTGCTCACGGTGTACTCGCCGGAAACCACCTTCGTTTTACAGCAGCCGCACACGCCAGCGCGACAGGCCGCGACTACCGGCACCTTGTTGCTTTCCAGTGCTTCCAGCAGCGTGGTGCCCACGCGGCCAAAGAAGGTTTGCGCAGGTTGCAGCTTAGTGAATTTGATCCCGCTGGTTGCCGCTTCGGCGACAGGTGTGAAGAACTGCTCTTTAAAGAAGCGGGTCACACCCAGCGCTTTAACCTCTTTTTCCACGATATCCATGTACGGCGCAGGGCCGCAGGTCATCACGGTGCGGGAGGCAATATCCGGCACGCTTTGCAGCAATTCCCGGCTTAAACGACCAGAGACAAAACCGTGGGTAGCGTTATTTTCCGCTACCAGCGTGACCGGGTAGTTACGCCACTCCTCGGCAAAAATCACATCGTCTGGCGAGCGGACGCTGAAGATCACCTGCACGTCGGCCTGCGGGCGGTTTTTCGCCAGCCAGCGGCGCATTGACATTACGGGCGTCACGCCGCAGCCGGCGGCCAGCAGCAGGAATTTATCATCTGCTTTGTCGTCACAGGTAAACTCGCCCTGCGCGTCTGAAAGCCAGATGTAATCCCCACGCTTCACGTCGCGGGTCAGCCATTCGGAACCTGCACCCTCATCAATGCGACGGATGGTAAGCGTAATGTACTCGCTCACGCCCGGCGTGGAGGAGAGGGTGTAGGCGCGCAGGGTGTCCGCAGCGTTGCGGACACTGACCAGCGCATACTGACCTGCACGATACGGATAGTAGTCATGGCACAGCAGTGACAGCGTCCACACATCCGGCGTCTCCTGATGGATGTGATGAACCTGCATCCGCCACGGACATTGTGAGGTTGGCATGGTCATGAATCTCTCCTTACGCGCTCAGCAGCTCTTTCATATCTTCTTCAACGGTGGTCACGGAACGCAGACCAAATTTCTCGTTCAGCACGGCAAGCAGGTCCGGCGTCAGGAAGCCAGGCGCGGTCGGGCCGGTCACGATGTTGGTCACGCCCAGTGAGAGCAGGGTCAGCAGGATGACAATCGCTTTTTGCTCGAACCAGGAGAGCACCAGTGACAGCGGCAGGTCGTTCACGCCGCAGCCCAGTTTCTCTGCGAGGGTAACGGCCAGAATGATGGCTGAGTAGGCGTCGTTACACTGACCGGCATCGACCAGACGCGGCAGGCCTTCGATGTTGCCGAAGTCCAGCTTGTTGAAACGGTATTTCCCGCACGCCAGCGTCAGGATCAGGCAATCATCCGGTACGCTGGTGGCGAAATCAGTGAAGTAGTTACGCTCGCCGCGCGCGCCGTCACAGCCGCCAATCAGGAAGATGTGGCGCAGTTTTTCACGGCTCACCAGGTCGATGAGGGAATCTGCCGCACCCAGCAGGGTTTCGCGGCCAAAGCCCACGGTGATCAGGTGTTCGATTTCGCTGTAAGGGAAGCCAGCCATCTGCTGCGCCTGGGCGATAACCGGGCCGAAATCGTCGCCTTCGAGGTGGCTCACGCCCGGCCAGCCGACGATGCTGCGGGTCCAGATGCGGTCATCATACGCGCCCACGGTAGGGTCGATGATGCAGTTAGAGGTCATCACGATTGGGCCAGGGAAGCGGGCAAATTCAACCTGCTGGTTCTGCCAGCCGCTGCCGTAGTTCCCGACCAGGTGTTTGAATTTACGTAGCTCCGGGTAGCCGTGTGCAGGCAGCATTTCACCGTGGGTATAGACGTTAACGCCGGTGCCTTCGGTTTGCTTCAGCAGGTTGTAGAGATCTTTCAGGTCATGCCCGGAGATCAGGATACATTTGCCTTCGGTCGCTTTAACGTTGACCTGGGTTGGCGTTGGGTGGCCGTAGGTGCTGGTTTCACCGGCATCCAGAATGCTCATTACCTTGAAATTCATCTGGCCGATTTCCATTGAGCACTCCAGCAGAGCGTTCATGTCGGAAGGCCAGGTGCCGAGCCATGCCATGATTTTGTGGTACTGGGCATAGATGTCGTTGTCGTACTGGCCGAGAACGTGCGCGTGTTCCATATAGGCTGCGGCACCTTTCAGGCCGTACAGGCACAGCAGACGCAGGCCAAGAATGTTCTCGCCAATCGCCGCTTTGTCTTTGTTCGGGGTAAATTCCGCCGCCTGACGCTGCAGGTCGCCGCTCACCAACTGCAGCTCGGCCATTGGGTTATCCACGCGCGCGCTGGCGTCGGCGTTCAGGCACTGGGCCTTCAGCGCTTCACGCAAGGCAATGGCTTCGCGGGCATAGCCGACGATGCGAGGAGAATCAAAGTTAACGTTGGTCAGCGTGGAGAAAAATGCGCGTGGCGCGAAGCTGTCGACGTAGTGGTCGATAATACCGTATTCGCGGGCTTTGAATGCCCATGCGGAAAGCCCTTGCAGGGAAGCGATCAGCAGATCCTGCAGGTCTGACGTCTCGGCGGTTTTACCGCACATCCCCTGCGCCCAGGAGCAGCCATTGCCTGCCGGAGTACGGATGGTTTGTTCACATTGCACACAAAACATAATCACACCTGTTAAAGTTATATTTGATATACATGTTTAAGGTTATGCCTGTGCCACAGCGGAGAAAAGGGGTTTCTTCTACAAAATAGAGGGATATTGATTTAGCGCAATTTTGGCGGCCTGAATCGGCCGCCTCGTGGCTATCAGGCGGAGAAAAAGGCCATCAAAACAGGGACCAGCAGGCTTAAAATAAACCCGTGGACGATGGCGGCAGGGACCATCTCAAGGCCACCTGAACGCTGCAGGACCGGCAGGGTGAAGTCCATCGACGTGGCACCGCACAGGCCGAGCGCGGTGGAGCGGCTGCGGCGCACCAGACCGGGGATCAGCATGATGGCAATCAGCTCGCGCGCCAGATCGTTAAAGAACGCCGCGCTGCCAATGACCGGGCCGAACGATTCGGTCAGCAGAATGCCGGACAGCGAATACCAGCCAAACCCCGAGGCCATCGCCAGCCCGGTTTTCAGCGGCAGGCCAAGAATAAAGGCGTTAATGACGCCCGCCACCAGGGAACTGACCACCACGATCACCGCCACCATCATGCCGCGACGGTTAAGGACAATCTGTTTTAAGGTCATGCCGTTATTGCGCAGCTGAATGCCAATCAGGAACAGCAGGAAAATCAGGGTATATTCGCTGGCCTCGGTGGCATGCTGTAAAAAAGACCATCCGGTCAGTCCCAGCAGAAAACCCAATACCACGACACCGCATAATTTTAACGATTCGAGCGCCATGGCAATACGGGACGGCAATTTTTCCTGATGGTGGGTATTTTTCCATGGAATAGATCGTTCCAGCCAGAAGAGGGCGGCAATATTACAGGCTAAAATAACCACCGCCGTCACGGCAGAATAATGCAGGATGGAAAGTAAATTGGTCGCCAGGTTATCCAGGAACGCCAGGCTGATCCCCATAAAGAAAAGAATAACGTAGACAATCCAGCTGAGAAAACGGTTGATGAGCCTTAAAGCTGATTCACGACGCAGCGGAATGAGGTAGCCCACAATGAGGGGCAGAAGAATGATGAGGAGTCCTGAAAACATGAACAGCCGGTCCTTATGGGTATTTGTTAAGCGCCAAAGACACTACCCAATAACGGCTGCCCAGTAAAGCCACAAAAATAAGCCGGGTGGGACCCGTAGGCCGGGTAAGGCGAAGCCGCCACCCGGCACAATACCGCGCGTTGCAGTCTGATGCCCTCACCCCAGCCCTCTCCTACTGTACAGTCCGGGGAGAGGGAGAAAACACGCATTCTCTGCCACAGGGAGAGGAAAAGAGAAAAACGTTAATCGCGTTTTTCCAGCAGGGTGCGGTAGAGCAGGCCGCCCAGAATACCGCCGACGATCGGCATCACCCAGAACAGCCACAGCTGCTCAAGCGCCCAGCCGCCCTGGAAAATGGCAACCGCGGTGCTGCGTGCCGGGTTAACGGAAGTGTTAGTGACGGGAATGGAGATCAGGTGGATAAGCGTCAGCGCCAGGCCAATAGCAATGGGGGCAAAACCTGCGGGCGCATGTTTATCCGTTGCGCCGTGGATCACCAGCAGGAAGCCTGCGGTAAGGACAATCTCAATCACAATTGCAGACAGCATAGAGAAACCGCCTGGTGAATGCGCACCGTAGCCGTTAGAGGCGAAACCGCTGGCTGCGGCGTCAAAGCCCGCTTTACCGCTGGCAACAACGTACAGCACTGCGGCGGCAATAATACCGCCCACAACCTGAGCAATAATATAACCAAGGATATCTTTCGCCGGGAAACGACCGCCTGCCCATAAACCTAAAGTTACCGCCGGGTTAAAATGACCGCCGGAAATATGCCCGACGGCATAGGCCATGGTTAATACGGTCAAACCAAAAGCCAGCGCCACACCGACAAAACCAATGCCTAATTCCGGAAATGCGGCTGCAAGAACGGCGCTACCGCAGCCACCAAACACCAGCCAGAATGTACCAAAACATTCTGCCGCCAATTTTCTAAACATAACCACCTCAAATAATAAACTACCGCACACGTATTGCCGTGCGCGGGGGATATCGTCAAAAAAGGATGACGATTTAAAGAGCCGCTATTTTAAAAACCCATTCCATACCTTCGCCACTCAAATAAATTCGTTTAATTTGATTTAAGGCAAGGTGTTGTGAATCCTTGCTTCGGATTGACCTTACACAGGCAATGGGTATTTCTTGACAAGACTATTCATATATTGCGGTGTTCCGAAAGGGT
This sequence comes from Enterobacter sp. 2VL, assembly GCF_005503595.1. NCBI lineage: Bacteria > Pseudomonadati > Pseudomonadota > Gammaproteobacteria > Enterobacterales > Enterobacteriaceae > Enterobacter > Enterobacter sp. 2VL. The sequence continues at coordinate 148,068 of NZ_SCNE01000002.1, read as the reverse complement.
GCATCCCGCTATACTGCTGATAACTTGAAGGAAAAAGTGGCCATCTCGCGGGGGATTTATGCTTCTCGAACGTGTGGAAATTGTCGGGTTTCGCGGTATTAACCGTTTGTCGCTGCAGCTTGAGCAGAACAACGTCCTGATCGGTGAGAACGCCTGGGGTAAATCCAGCCTGCTGGACGCGCTGACGCTGCTGCTTTCGCCTGAAGAAAAGCTCTACCATTTTGTTCATGATGACTTCTGGTTCCCGCCGGGCGATGTGACTGGCCGCGAGAAACACCTGCATATTATTCTGACCTTCCGTGAGTCCGAGCCGGGGCGGCATCGCGTGCGCCGGTTCCGCCCTATGTCGCCCTGCTGGGTACCGTGCGCCGATGACTATCACCGCATTTTCTACCGTCTGGAAGGGGAGCTGGCCGGGACGGACAGCGTGTTAACCCTGCGCGAATTCCTGGATGAGAAAGGCAACCCCATTCCGCTGGAGAATATTGACGAGCTTGCCCGCCATCTGAACCGGCTGATGCCCGTGCTCCGGTTGCGCGACGCGCGTTTTATGCGACGTATCCGCAACGGCACGGTTCCGGATATGCCGGACGTTGAAGTCACTGCCCGCGAGCTGGATTTTCTGGCGCGCGAGCTGGTCTCCCGGCCACAGAATCTTACCGACGGGCAGATCCGCCAGGGGCTGTCGGCCATGGTACAGCTGCTGGAGCACTATTTCTCCGAGCAGGGGATGTCGCCTTCTCGCCACCGGCTGATGCGCCGCCGCTCCCACGATGAACAACGCAGCTGGCGCTACCTGGATATCATCAACCGGATGATCGACAGGCCCGGCGGGCGCACCCATCGGGTTATTCTGCTGGGGCTGTTCTCAACGCTGCTGCAGGCGAAAGGCACCGTCCGTCTGGACCGCGATGCGCGGCCGCTGCTGCTGGTGGAAGACCCCGAAACCCGTCTGCATCCGATCATGCTCTCCGTGGCGTGGCATCTGCTCAATTTGCTGCCTCTCCAGCGCATCACGACCACCAACTCCGGGGAGCTGCTCTCCCTTACGCCGGTCGAATACGTCTGTCGCCTGGTGCGCGAATCATCCCGCGTTTCCGCTTACCGGCTGGGGCCGGGCGGCTTAAATGCCGAGGACGGGCGGCGCATTGCCTTTCATATCCGCTTTAATCGCGCCTCCTCGCTTTTTGCGCGCTGCTGGCTGCTGGTGGAAGGGGAAACGGAGACCTGGGTGATCAACGAGCTGGCGCGCCAGTGCGGCCATCACTTTGACGCCGAAGGGATCAAGGTGATTGAGTTTGCCCAGTCCGGGTTAAAGCCGCTCATTAAATTTGCCCGCCGGATGGGCATTCAGTGGCATGTACTGGTAGACGGTGACGAGGCGGGGAAAAAGTACGCCTCCACCGTGCGCAGCTTGCTGAACAATGACCGGGAAGAAGAGCGCGATCATCTGACCACGCTGCCCGCGATGGACATGGAACACTTTATGTATCGTCAGGGTTTCGATGATGTGTTTCACCGCGTGGCCATGGTGCCGGTGGATGTCCCGATGAATATGCGTCGGGTCATCGCCAAAGCCATTCACCGTTCGTCAAAACCGGATCTGGCGATTGAAGTGGCAACGGAAGCGGGAAGACGCGGCGTGGAGTCGGTGCCGACGCTGCTGCGCAAAATGTTCTCCCGCGTGCTGTGGCTGGCACGCGGGAGAGCGGATTAACTGCGGCTGGCCTGGGTCACCTGGGCGATCAGGCTGTCAAGCAGTTCATAGCGGCGGCGGTATTCTGAGCGTTTTTTGCTCGCTATCTCTTCCATTGGTTTGCGCGGCATGGTCAGCGGCAGGGCAAAATTGCCGTCGTCCTGCGGTTGGCCGCCAATCGAGCGCCAGAAACTGTCGTAATCGGCCAGCAGTTTTCCCTCTTTTTTCTTGCGGTAGCGCCAGCTGCGATAGATATGGGTGGCGTTACTCACCGCGATAATCTGCTCTACCGGGAAGGTCGCGCCAAGCGTCATGGCCGCTTCCACCAGCAGGCGTTTCGGGAATAACCCGTGGCAGGCTTTGGTCGCACCCTGAATCATCTCGTGCGGGACGTGCGCTTTGGCGCCCTGAAGCCCGCCAATAAAGAGGGTGGATTTTCCGTTAAACTCGCATAACGTGAAGGTCATCTCGGCCAGCACGGTATGTTGATGGTCGCAAAAGGCGAGAGTCGCTTCGCCTTCTTTATCCAGGAACGCGTCTGCGCACAGGCGAACGGTAAACTGCTGTTCATCTTTACCGGTTAAGGTCAGCAGCGTCGCACCCTGATTTGACAGATAACCGTTGAGCAGCGCAGCAGGAAGATGACGACTCATGGCCTGATAGTGCCAGTTAATTGACGCCAGCGCGCGTGCGCGGTCCATATTGACGGTCAGCCAGGGGCGATGCAGGCGGCACGGCAGGCCGGGCTGTACCCGAAGCATTTGTATCAGACGCGGTTGCTTTGCCAGGTCTGCCAGCAGCCGGGCAGTGCTGAAAGGCGTAGCCAGCGAACGTAACAGGAATTTACGCCGATAGGCCGGGTTTTGCCACGCCAGGCCCGGAGTGAGGGTACCGCGCGCCAGGCATTTGAAAAGCTGCCAGCCGGATTTGGGTTGTGGCAGGTGTGAATAAGGTGTATCGACGATGGAAGACATGATAGATCCTGCTTCTTAGGGAATAGCGCTATTTCAGCAGGGGATTTATCAACATCTCGTCAACAAATTCCGACGTTGTCAGGAAAGAGGGGGTTTCGTTGACGAGTGGTTTAGATAGAATCAGCAGTTATGATTGCCAGAACATTTATTTGGAATATTTATGAACCTCAAGGGAAAACGCGGAAAACTGTTTCTGCTGTTGGCGGTAGTGGTATTAGCGGGTGGATTCTGGCTATGGCAGGTGCTTAACGCGCCTGTACCTCAGTATCAAACGTTGATCGTTCGTCCAGGCGAGCTGCAACAAAACGTGCTGGCGACGGGCAAGCTTGATGCCCTGCGCAAAGTTGACGTCGGCGCGCAGGTTAGCGGCCAGCTGAAAACGCTGTCGGTCGAGATTGGCGATAAGGTCAAGAAAGGCCAGCTTCTGGGGGTAATTGACCCGGAGCAGGCAGAAAACCAGATCCGTGAAGTGGAAGCCACGCTAATGGAGCTGCGCGCCCAGCGCAGCCAGGCGCTGGCCGAGCGTAATCTTGCGCAGGTCACGCTGACGCGCCAGCAGGCGCTGGCAAAAACACAGGCGATCTCAAAGCAGGATCTGGACACGGCGGCCACCGAGCTGGCGGTAAAACAGGCGCAGATCGGCACCATCGACGCGCAGATCAAACGCAACCAGGCCTCGCTGGATACGGCGAAAACCAACCTCGACTACACCAAAATCGTCGCGCCAATGGCCGGGGAAGTCACCCAGATCACCACGCTCCAGGGGCAAACGGTGATTGCAGCGCAACAGGCACCGAACATTCTGACGCTGGCGGATATGAGCACGATGCTGGTCAAAGCACAGGTGTCCGAGGCGGATGTGATCCATCTTAAGCCGGGTCAAAAAGCCTGGTTCACGGTGCTGGGCGACCCGCAGACCCGCTATGAAGGGGTGCTGAAAGATATCCTGCCTACGCCTGAAAAGGTTAACGACGCTATCTTCTACTACGCCCGTTTCGAGGTGCCGAACCCGCAGGGCGTTCTGCGTCTGGACATGACCGCCCAGGTGCATATCCAGCTGACCGGTGTGAAAAACGTGCTGACCGTTCCGCTCTCTGCGCTGGGTGAATCCGCAGGCGACCGCCGCTATAAGGTTAAAGTGCTGCGCAACGGCGAGACCCGCGAACGTGAGGTCACAATCGGCGCGCGTAACGATACCGACGTGGTGATCGAGAAAGGGCTGGAAGAGGGCGAAGAGGTGGTCACCAGCGAAAGTTTACCCGGAGCCGCTAAATGACGGCGCTGCTTGAGCTGAATGATATTCGTCGCAGCTATCCTTCCGGAGACGGGCCGGTGGAGGTGCTCAAGGGCATCTCCCTGCGCGTTGAAGCGGGCGAGATAGTGGCGATTGTGGGGGCCTCCGGTTCCGGCAAATCCACGCTGATGAACATCCTCGGGTGTCTGGATAAGCCGACCAGCGGCACCTATCGGGTGGCCGGGACGGATGTCTCGACGCTGGACAGCGACGCGCTGGCGAAGTTGCGTCGGGAACACTTCGGCTTTATCTTCCAGCGCTATCATCTGCTGTCGCACCTGAGTGCGGCGCAAAACGTGGAAGTGCCTGCCGTCTATGCGGGTGTGGAACGCAAAAAACGCCTGGAGCGTGCGAAGGCGCTGCTCACGCGGCTGGGGCTGGCGGAGCGGGTGGACTATCAGCCGTCGCAGCTATCCGGGGGCCAGCAGCAGCGCGTGAGTATCGCGCGCGCCCTGATGAACGGCGGGCAGGTGATCCTCGCGGATGAACCCACCGGGGCGCTCGACAGCCATTCCGGCGAAGAGGTGATGGCGATACTCCACCAGCTGCGCGATCAGGGGCATACGGTGATTATCGTTACCCACGATCCGCAGGTGGCGGCGCAGGCGGAGCGGATTATTGAGATCCACGACGGCGAGCTGGTCAGCAATCCGCCGCCGCGTGCGTCCAGAGCGGCCGCGCCGAAAGAAGCGCTGCCTGTATCAACGGGCTGGGGACAGTTCTCCAGCGGATTTCGCGAGGCGCTGACCATGGCCTGGCTGGCGATGGCGGCCAATAAAATGCGCACATTGCTGACCATGCTCGGCATCATCATCGGCATCGCCTCGGTGGTGTCGATTGTGGTGGTGGGAGATGCCGCCAAGCAGCTGGTGCTGGCGGATATCCGCGCGATTGGCACCAACACCATTGATGTCTATCCCGGCAAGGATTTTGGTGACGACGAGCCGCAGAATCAGCAGGCGCTGAAATATGACGACCTGGCGGCGCTCCAGAAGCAGCCGTGGGTTAACTCTGCGACGCCTGCGGTATCGCAGAACCTGCGTTTGCGCTACGGCAACATCGACGTCGCGGCCAGCGCCAACGGCGTGAGCGGGGACTATTTTAACGTCTACGGCATGACCTTCAGCGAGGGCGCAACCTTTAATGCCGAACAGCTGGCGGGCAGGGCGCAGGTGGTGGTGCTGGACGCCAACTCGCGCAAGCAACTGTTCCCGGATAAGGCCAGCGTGGTGGGCGAAGTGATCCTCGTCGGAAATATGCCGGCGACGGTCATCGGCGTGGCAGAAGAAAAGCAGTCTATGTTTGGCAGCAGCAAGATCCTGCGCGTCTGGCTGCCCTACAGCACCATTTCCGGGCGCATTATGGGACAGTCGTGGCTTAACTCCATCACCGTTCGCGTGAACGAGGGCTACGACAGCGCGCTTGCTGAGCAGCAGATTGAGCGGCTGTTAACTTTGCGCCACGGGAAGAAAGATTTCTTCACCTGGAACATGGACGGGATCTTGAAAACGGCAGAAAAGACCACACGTACACTACAGATGTTCCTGACGCTGGTGGCGGTGATCTCTTTAGTCGTCGGCGGTATTGGGGTGATGAATATCATGCTGGTGTCGGTCACGGAGCGTACGCGCGAAATTGGCATCCGTATGGCGGTGGGCGCCCGTGCCAGCGACGTGTTGCAGCAGTTTTTGATTGAAGCGGTGCTGGTGTGTCTGGTGGGCGGCGCGATGGGTATTGCGCTGTCGATGATGATTGCTTTCGCGCTCCAGCTCTTTTTACCCGGCTGGGAGATTGGTTTCTCGCCGCTGGCAATTCTGACCGCGTTTTTGTGCTCAACCATTACCGGCATCCTGTTCGGCTGGCTACCGGCACGCAATGCGGCGCGGCTCGATCCGGTGGATGCCCTGGCGCGGGAATAACCCGAAAATAAAAATGCCAGCCGATCGGGCTGGCATTTTGTCTGCAGGGTGTACACAATGAAACTAAGCGCTATGCAACCGCTTCAGCTTCTACGGGCACGATAAGACTGGCGTGATTGCCTTTTGGCCCCTGGTGTACATCGAACCGAACGGATTGCCCGGCTTTGAGCGTCCTGTAACCATCCATCTGAATGGTGGAATAGTGAGCGAAGATATCTTCGCCGCCGCCTTCAGGGCAGATGAAGCCAAACCCTTTGGCGTTGTTGAACCACTTAACAGTACCCATTTCCATGCTTCGACATCCTTCGTAAATCTTATAAATTAAGATGGAATGAACCGGTGGTGGAGTGGGGGCTGTTCAAAACCTCGCCAACTCACGCTTGTACAATTTAGATAAACGAAAGAAGCCGTCAAGCGTTTGGCGCTGGAGTTGGGACAATAATCAACCAAAATTTGAGGCAGTTAACGCTATTGCAGCGGTTTGTGACAGACATCGCGGATGACAGTAATAGATGATTGTTATCTAACTTCTGAGGTAGATTCAACGTGGTTATGCAAAATGGGTAAGACCAACGATTGGCTGGATTTTGACCAGCTGGCGGAAGATAAAGTGCGCGACGCGCTAAAACCGCCATCTATGTATAAAGTTATGTTAATGAACGATGATTACACGCCGATGGAATTTGTTATTGACGTGCTACAAAAGTTCTTTTCTTATGATGTAGAACGTGCAACGCAACTGATGCTTACCGTTCATTATCGAGGCAAAGCCATCTGCGGCATCTTTACGGCAGAAGTGGCGGAAACCAAAGTGGCGATGGTGAACGATTATGCGAGGGAGAACGAGCATCCGTTGCTGTGTACGCTGGAAAAAGCCTGATAAGGCATAAAATTGGGGGAGGTGCCTATGCTCAATCAAGAACTGGAACTCAGTTTAAACATGGCTTTCGCCAGAGCGCGTGAGCACCGACATGAGTTTATGACCGTCGAGCATTTACTGCTCGCACTGCTTAGCAACCCATCTGCCCGCGAAGCGCTGGAAGCCTGCTCCGTGGATCTGGTGGCGCTACGTCAGGAACTCGAGGCCTTCATCGAACAAACCACACCGGTGCTGCCAGCCAGTGAAGAAGAGCGCGACACGCAGCCGACGCTCAGCTTCCAACGCGTGTTGCAGCGTGCGGTATTCCACGTCCAGTCTTCCGGGCGTAGCGAAGTGACTGGCGCGAACGTATTGGTCGCCATCTTCAGCGAGCAGGAGTCCCAGGCGGCCTATCTGCTGCGCAAACATGAAGTCAGCCGACTCGACGTGGTGAACTTTATCTCTCACGGTACGCGAAAAGACGAGCCGAATCAGGCATCCGATCCCGGCAACCAGATTAACAACACCGATGAGCAAGCAGGCGGGGAGGATCGTATGGAAAACTTCACCACCAACCTTAACCAGCTTGCTCGCGTGGGCGGTATCGACCCGCTGATTGGCCGCGACAAAGAGCTGGAGCGCGCAATCCAGGTGTTGTGTCGCCGCCGTAAAAACAACCCGCTGCTGGTGGGGGAATCCGGCGTCGGTAAAACGGCGATTGCCGAAGGCCTGGCCTGGCGGATCGTGCAGGGCGACGTGCCGGAAGTGATTGCCGATTGCACCATCTATTCGCTGGACATCGGCTCGCTGCTGGCGGGCACCAAATACCGCGGCGATTTTGAAAAACGCTTTAAGGCGCTGCTGAAACAGCTGGAGCAGGACACCAACAGCATCCTGTTTATCGATGAAATCCACACCATCATCGGTGCAGGCGCCGCCTCCGGTGGCCAGGTGGATGCCGCTAACCTGATCAAACCGCTGCTTTCCAGCGGCAAGATCCGCGTGATGGGCTCCACTACGTACCAGGAGTTCAGCAACATTTTCGAGAAAGACCGTGCGCTGGCGCGTCGCTTCCAGAAAATCGACGTCACCGAACCGTCGGTTGACGAAACGGTGCAGATCATCAACGGCCTGAAAACCAAGTACGAAGCGCACCACGACGTGCGTTATACCGCGAAAGCGGTGCGTGCGGCGGTGGAGCTGGCGGTGAAATACATCAACGATCGTCACCTGCCGGATAAAGCCATTGACGTGATTGATGAGGCAGGGGCGCGTGCGCGTCTGATGCCGGTCAGCAAGCGTAAGAAAACCGTTAACGTGGCCGATATCGAGTCCGTGGTGGCACGTATCGCGCGTATCCCTGAGAAGAGCGTTTCTCAGAGCGACCGCGACACGCTTCGCACCCTCGGCAATCGCCTGAAAATGCTGGTCTTTGGTCAGGATAAAGCCATTGAGGCCTTAACCGAAGCGATCAAGATGGCCCGCGCCGGGCTGGGGCATGACCATAAGCCTGTTGGTTCCTTCCTGTTCGCTGGCCCAACCGGCGTCGGGAAAACCGAGGTGACGGTGCAGCTCTCCAAAGCGCTGGGCATTGAGCTGCTGCGCTTTGATATGTCCGAGTATATGGAGCGTCACACCGTCAGCCGTCTGATTGGTGCGCCTCCGGGCTACGTGGGCTTTGATCAGGGCGGCCTGCTCACCGACGCGGTGATCAAGCATCCGCACGCGGTACTGCTGCTCGATGAAATCGAGAAAGCGCACCCGGATGTGTTCAACATCCTGCTGCAGGTGATGGACAACGGGACGCTGACCGATAACAACGGGCGCAAGGCGGACTTCCGCAACGTGGTGCTGGTGATGACCACCAACGCCGGCGTACGTGAAACCGAGCGTAAATCCATCGGCCTGATCCACCAGGATAACAGCACCGATGCGATGGAGGAGATCAAGAAGATCTTCACGCCGGAGTTCCGTAACCGTCTGGACAACATTATCTGGTTCGATCACCTCTCTACCGAAGTGATCCATCAGGTGGTGGATAAGTTCATCGTCGAGCTGCAGGTTCAGCTGGATCAGAAAGGCGTGTCGCTGGAAGTCAGCCAGGAGGCCCGCAACTGGCTGGCCGAGAAAGGTTACGACCGTGCGATGGGCGCGCGTCCGATGGCGCGTGTGATTCAGGATAACCTGAAGAAACCGCTGGCGAACGAGCTGCTGTTTGGCTCGCTGGTGGACGGCGGCCAGGTCACCGTAGCGCTGGATCAGGCCAAGAATGAACTGACCTACGACTTCCAGAGTGCGGCGAAGCACAAGCCGGAAGCGGCTCACTGATTTGTTTTAGTTTACAAGCCGGGTTAAAAATCCGGCTTTTTTTGTGCCTGCTTTTCTTCTTCTCCCCCTGGTAGAGGGCCGGGATGAATCCACAGGCGACAAGACATCTTCCCGTTAGGCCACACTAAAGCCATTAATAAAAAAGGCCGGGGTTATCCCGACCTTTTCAATTTCAATATTCATCTGCCATTAAAGGCGAAAACGATTAGCGACTACGGAAGACAATGCGGCCTTTGCTCAGGTCGTACGGGGTCAGTTCAACAGTCACTTTGTCGCCCGTTAAAATGCGGATGTAGTTTTTGCGCATTTTACCGGAGATGTGCGCAGTTACCACGTGACCGTTTTCCAGCTCTACGCGAAACATGGTATTAGGCAACGTATCAAGTACGGTACCCTGCATTTCAATATTGTCTTCTTTGGCCATCTAATCCTCTGGGGTATCACTACCAAGTTTTGAACCGGCAAGATAATGCCGAAATTCATCAATTAAGTAAAGAATTGCGCGTTTAAAACGCAGCAAAACAGTCTCAGCGTATTGCCCAGGCGTCACGGTACAACCGAACAGGAAGCGCATTCGTAAAGGGGAGACAACAGGATAAACGTCAGGACGTTATCTGAAGCGGGGGTCCCAAACGGCGGCGGGGCAACAGGCAGAACCTATTCTGCGGCGTAATTATAACACCCTCATAAAAAATGTGCGGAAAACATTTAGGCTCCGGGCATAAAGAGTGTTCGGGGTAGCCAAAAATCGCGCGGGAGCGTCTCCTGACGGCAGGTATCCAGGTGTTCAATGTAATGGCGACGGAGGATTTCAACCGCGCCCAGCGAGGCGGTATGGTCGTTAAGTACCTGACAATCCATTAGCTTTCCGCCGCGCCCGGCAAATTCCTCACAAAAAACCAGCAGCGCCGTTTTGGATGCGTTTACGGCGCGGGAGAACATCGATTCACCGCAGAACAGCGTGCCCTGAGCAACGCCGTACATGCCGCCAATCAGTTCGCCGCCCTCATTCCAGACCTCGATTGAATGCGCATAGCCAAGCTCATGCAGTTGATGGTAAGCGGTAATAATGTCGCGCGTGATCCACGTGCCTTCATGACGATCTTCGGCGCAACCTTCTATGACCTGGCCAAAGGCGTGGTTCAGGGTGACGCGCCAGGTTGACCTGGCGTGAAAACGTTTCATGCTGCGGCTCAGGTGAAACTGCGCGGGCCACAGCACGGCACGGGGATCGGGCGACCACCATAAAATGGGATCGCCGGGGGAAAACCACGGGAAAATGCCGCGCTGGTACGCCATCAACAGCCGCGCCGGGCTGAGATCGCCACCCAGGGCCAGCAGCCCGTTAGGCTCACGTAGCGCGCCCTCCGGGGAAGGGAACGCAATATTATGACGAGAAAGCTGGACCAGGCGCATGACAGCAGAACTCCAGTACGCGAGTAGTATCGGTACAATATTAGTCTACAGACGTTGTTTAAACTGGTAGTAGCGACCCTGTTTCGCCAACAATTCTGCGTGACTACCTTGCTCAATAATGTGTCCGTTGTCCATCACAATTATCCGATCAAAGCTCGCCAGGCCGCGCAGACGGTGGGTGACCATCAGCACGGTTTTGCCTTCCATGACGTTTGCCAGTAAATCAAGAATTTGGCTCTCGGTGGTGGCATCCAGCCCCTCGGTGGGTTCATCGAGCAGCATCAGCGGCGCATCGTGCAGCAGCGCGCGTGCAATCGCCAGACGGCGCAACTCGCCGCCGGAGAGTTGACGCCCGCCTTCTCCGAGCCAGCTGTTTAACCCCTCGTCTTCGAGCAGTTTATGCAGCCCGACCTGCTCCAGCATCGCACGCAGCGTGTCGTCAGACGCCTGAGGGGCCGCCAGAAGCAGGTTATCGCGAAGCGTAGCGCTAAACAGATGTACGCGCTGTGGCACAACGCTGACGGTCCGACGTAAGCTCTGCTCGCTAAAGTCGGCCAGCGGCGTGGCGTTAAGCTGAATGTGACCCTGCTGCGGATCCCAGGCGCGCGTTAACAGCTGTAAAAGGGTCGATTTGCCGCAGCCGGTACGCCCAAGAATGGCAATACGCTGGCCCGCCTTCACCGAAAGGTTAATGCCTTCCAGCGCATTCTGCGCCTGGTTGTCGTAGGCGAAGGTGACATCGCTGAGCGTCAGGGAAACCTGGTCGGGCACGGCAGTTTGCGCTGCGGTGAACGTAACCTGCGGATCCTGCTCTGCGATCTCCGTAATGCGCAGGGCAGAGGCGATAACCTGGCCGAGATGCTGAAACGCCCCCGTAACCGGGGCCAGCGCTTCGAAAGCCGCCAGCGCACAGAACACAAAGAGGGCAATCAGCGCACCGGGCTGGGTATTGCCGCCCACGCCGCCCGAGGCCATCCACAGCATAGCGATGACCGCCACGCCGCCGATTAACATCATCACAGCCTGTGAGAAGGCGGTCAGCTCCGACTGGCGGCGCTGGGCTTCGTGCCAGTTCAGTTCGGTGCTTTCCATGCGCGCGCGGTAGCGTTTGCTGGCACCAAAAATGGTGAGTTCGGCCTGACCCTGCAGCCAGGCGGTCAGCTCCTGACGGTACTCTCCACGCAGGCGCGTCAGGTTTTCGCCGGTGGACTTACCGGCACGATAAAACAGCGGCGGCAGGACAATCAGCGTCAGCAGCATGATCCCGCCGAGCGTCAGGGCAATCGGAACATCGAGAACGCACAGCCCCAGAGTGACCACCACAATCACCACAAACGCGCCGACGATCGGGGAAATCACCCGCAGGTACAGATGGTCCAGCGTATCGACATCCGCCACCACGCGGTTAAGCAGTTCGCCCTGACGAAAACGGGCCAGCCCGGCAGGGGAGAGGGGCAGCAGTTTGCTGAAGGTGTAGATACGCAGGTGCTGAAGCACGCGGAACGTCGCATCGTGGCTGACCAGACGCTCAAAATAACGCCCGGCAGTACGGGTAATGGCGGTGCCACGGACGCCCGCTGCCGGAAGCATGTAGTTAAAACTGTATAAGCCAGCGAAACCCGCGACGGCGGAGGCAGACAAGAACCAGCCGGACAGCGTGAGCAAACCAATGCTGGCAAGCAGGGTCACGATGGCGAGGATTATCCCCAGCGTCAGCATCCATTTGTGGCGTTTATACAGTGCGAGGTAAGGTAACAGGGCGCGCATCAGATATCCTCCTGACGGTTCGCCAGCAGAGTGGCAAACGCCCCCTGCGAAGCAACAAGAGAGGCGTAATCGCCTTGTTCCACAAGCTGACCGTTTTCCATAACCCAGATCTGATCCCACTCGGCAATCCCTTCCAGCTGGTGCGTAACCATCAGGGTGGTTTGCTGCACGGACGCGGCATTCAGTGCCGCCATCACGCGCTGTTCACTGTGTGCATCCAGGCTGGCGGCAGGTTCATCCAGCAGCATTAGCTGGCAGGGATTCAGTAACGCACGGGCAACCGCAATGCGCTGCGCCTGACCAACGGATAGCCCGGCGGACTGATCGCCGACCACCGTGTCTACGCCCTTCGGGAGCAGCGGTAGAAACTCGCTGACCCAGGCGCGATCCAGCACCGACTGTAGCTCATCTTCACGGGCATCCGGGCGCGCCAGAAGCACATTTTCGCGAAGCGTAGAGGCAGGCAGTTGCGGATTTTGACCGACCCAGCTCAGCTGTTTGCGCCAGGCGTCGGGGTCCAGATCGCGCAGCTCGGTTTTATTGATTTGCAGCGAGCCGGTATAGGCCATAAACCCGGCCAGGGCGTTCAGCAGGGAGCTTTTCCCGGAACCACTGATCCCGACCAGAACCACACGTTGCCCGGCTTGCAAAGTAAAGTCCAGCGGGCCTGCCAGAACGTTGCCCTCGGGGGACAGGACGCAAAACTGGCGCGCTTCGATGGTCACCGACTCTTTGGCATTCAGCGTGATTTCACCGCGCTCCGGATGCGCCAGCGGCGTCTCCATGAAGGTTTTCAGGCTATCGGCTGCGCCTACCGCCTGCGCTTTGGCATGATAAAAGGTGCCGAGATCGCGAAGCGGCTGGAAAAATTCCGGTGCCAGGATCAGGGCGAGGAAACCGGCGGAAAGGGTGACCGCCGTGCCGTAATGGCCGAAATCCAGGGCGCCGAGATAGGAGAAGCCAAAGTAAACCGCCACCAGAGCAATCGACAGGGAAGTAAAGAACTCAAGCACGCCAGACGAAAGAAACGCCAGACGGAGTACTTCCATGGTGCGCTGGCGAAAATCCTGCGAGGCCTGACGGATGTTCTCGGTTTCTGCTTCACCCCGGCCAAAGACGCGCAACGTTTCCATGCCGCGCAGGCGGTCAAGGAAATGGCCGCTTAAACGGCCCAGTGCGAGGAAGTTACGGCGGTTGGCATCCGCAGCGCCCATTCCGACCATTGCCATGAATAGCGGGATCAGCGGGGCGGTGCCCAGCAGAATCAGTGCCGCGGCCCAGTTAATCGGGAATATCGTGATAACGATAAGCAAGGGTACGAAAACAGCCAGCGCCATCTGGGGAAGGTAGCGGGCATAGTAGTCGTGCATATCGTCAATCTGTTCCAGGATCAGCGTCGCCCAGCTTCCGGCAGGCTTACCCTGGATCCACGCTGGGCCAGCCTCCTGAAGGCGATCCAGCACCTGACGGCGTATCGCATAGCGAATTTGCTGCCCGGCGTGGAAGCCGACGCGCTCGCGCAGCCAGACCACCCACGCGCGCAGGACAAAAACCAGCACCAGAACGACAAACGGCATCAGCAGCGCTTCGCGCGGGATGTTCTCCATGATCATATGGTTGAGAATGCGGGCCAGCAGCCATGCCTGGGCAACAATCAACAGACCGCTGATTAGCCCCAGAACGCGGGAAAACATAAGCCAGCGGCGGGAAAGAACGCTTTGCTGTTTTAGCCAGCGGGTTAATTCTTGTTGACGGTTTTTTTCCATTGCGTACTTTGCAGGTGACGTTATAAGAAATTAGACACCAGCATGTTACACGCGGGGCAAAATAAAGGCGACCAGTGGCCGCCTTTATTTACGTTTGTTACTGACTTGTAAAGATTATTTGGCCTGCTCAGCCAGTCCGTCCAGATAGCGTTCGGCGTCCAGCGCGGCCATGCAGCCGGTGCCCGCAGAGGTGATCGCCTGGCGGTAAATATGGTCCATCACATCGCCTGCAGCGAACACGCCCGGGATGCTGGTCTGGGTCGCGTTGCCGTGAATACCAGACTGAACCTTGATGTAGCCGTTTTCCAGCGCCAGTTGACCTTCGAAGATGCCGGTGTTCGGGCTGTGACCGATTGCCACAAACAGACCCGCCACGTCCAGGGATTCGATGTTATCCGCGTTCTGGGTATCGCGCAGACGCAGGCCGGATACGCCCATCTGATCGCCGGTGACCTCTTCCAGCGTGCGGTTGGTGTGCAGCACAATGTTGCCGCTCGCCACTTTATCCATCAGACGTTTGATCAGGATCTTCTCCGCGCGGAAGGTTTCACGACGGTGGATCAGGTGAACCTCTGAGGCGATGTTCGCCAGATACAGCGCTTCTTCTACCGCCGTGTTGCCACCGCCAATGACCGCCACTTTCTGATTACGATAGAAGAAACCATCGCAGGTTGCGCAGGCAGACACGCCGCGGCCTTTAAACGCTTCTTCAGACGGCAGGCCGAGGTAGCGAGCAGATGCGCCGGTAGCGATGATAAGCGCGTCGCAGGTGTATTCGCCGCTGTCGCCCGTCAGGCGGAACGGACGGTTCTGCAGATCGACTTTGTTGATATGGTCGAAGAGAATTTCAGTTTCGAACTTGGCCGCATGCTCGTGCATACGCTCCATCAGCAGCGGCCCGGTCAGGTCGTTCGGGTCGCCTGGCCAGTTTTCGACTTCGGTCGTGGTGGTCAACTGACCGCCTTTTTCCATGCCGGTGATTAATACCGGCTGCAGGTTAGCGCGTGCAGCGTAGACCGCTGCGGTATATCCCGCAGGTCCAGAGCCAAGGATTAGCAGCTTACTGTGTTTAGCCGTGCCCATGAGATCCCCATTGTTGTTGGCAGACGTTTGGCTGGATTGTAGGGAATTTGTTGCCGTAAAAAAAGAGCACAGCAGTTTTGATACCGATATGTGCAATAGCCACGAGCGATGGAAGTGGCGCTATAACATAACGCTTCATCTGTGAATCCGCTCGTTTATAAGACAATAAAATGAGGATTAATACCCTGCCGTAATGAATATCCGGCATGTTGTACTAAAAATCGATGTTTTGCTTTGACAATCCCCTGCGCTTTTGCGAAAACATTCAAGGAAGAAAAAAAACCGCGTTAACTGCTTGTCGCATAGACATGCACGTAAATGCCATTTTTACCGGGTCAGTGAAATCTACGCATGGCGTGGACAGACGCCATACGTGATGTCGGTGACGGCCTTCGGGCAACGGTCTTCTTACCATCAGAACCCGAATCTGCGTCGCGTCTAATACATAACCAGGCGATGTGATAAACAACGGGTACAGGCTCTGAACAGTGATGTGCACAGGGTCCAGGCAGGAGTAGGGAAGGAATACAGAGAGACAATAATAATGGTAGATAGCAAGAAGCGCCCTGGCAAAGATCTCGACCGTATCGATCGTAACATTCTTAATGAATTGCAAAAGGATGGGCGTATTTCCAACGTCGAGCTTTCAAAACGTGTGGGACTTTCCCCGACGCCGTGCCTCGAGCGTGTGCGCCGACTGGAAAGACAGGGTTTTATTCAGGGCTATACGGCTCTGCTGAACCCGCATTATCTGGATGCCTCACTTCTGGTATTTGTTGAGATTACTCTGAATCGTGGCGCACCGGATGTGTTTGAGCAATTTAACTCCGCTGTACAAAAACTTGAAGAGATTCAAGAGTGTCACCTGGTTTCCGGTGATTTCGACTACCTGTTGAAAACCCGTGTGCCTGATATGTCCGCCTACCGTAAGCTGCTGGGTGAAACCCTGCTGCGTCTGCCAGGCGTGAACGACACCCGTACCTACGTGGTGATGGAAGAGGTCAAACAGAGTAATCGTCTGGTTATTAAGACCCGCTAACACGGAACAGGTGCATTATCAGCGTAGTTTGATTACACTCCTGTTAATCCATACAGCAACAGTGCCGGGGATACCCGGCGCTGTTGTCCGTTTTAGCAAACAGGCAGGATATGCCTGATACCTGGAGAGCCTTTCTTGAGCCAGGAATACACTGAAGACAAAGAAGTCACACTATCGAAGCTAAGCAGCGGACGTCGTCTCCTTGAGGCGTTACTGATTGTTATTGCCCTTTTTGCCGTCTGGCTGATGGCAGCGTTACTGAGTTTCAATCCTTCCGATCCCAGCTGGTCGCAAACCGCCTGGCATGAGCCTATCCATAATTTAGGCGGCGTTCCCGGTGCCTGGCTTGCTGACACGCTCTTTTTCATTTTCGGTGTGATGGCGTACACCATTCCCGTCATTATTATTGGCGGATGCTGGTTTGCATGGCGTCACCGTCAGAACGACAACTACATCGACTATTTTGCGGTTTCACTGCGCCTGATAGGGGCGCTGGCGCTGATCCTGACCTCCTGTGGTCTGGCGGCCATTAACGCCGATGATATCTGGTACTTTGCTTCCGGCGGGGTGATTGGCAGCCTGTTAAGCTCCGCCTTGCAACCGATGCTTCACAGCAGCGGCGGCACGCTGGCGTTGCTTTGCATCTGGGCCGCCGGTTTGACGCTGTTCACCGGCTGGTCGTGGGTGAGCATCGCCGAGAAGATTGGCAGCTTTATCCTGACGGTTCTCACTTTTGCCAGCAACCGTACCCGCCGCGATGATACGTGGGTGGATGAAGACGAATATGAAGATGACTATGAGGATGACGATGCACCCGTTGAGCGTCGTGAATCCCGCCGTGCGCGCATTCTGCGCGGTGCGCTGGCGCGTCGTCAGCGCGTAGCGGAAAAATTTGCCAACCCGCTTGGCCGTAAAACGGATGCGGCGCTTTTCTCCGGCAAACGTATGGATGAAGAGGATTGGGTTGAGTACCGCGCCGGGGGCAGCGCCGTTGACCCGGATGACGTTCTTTTCTCAGGGCATCGCGCAACGCCAGACGATTATGACGAGTACGATCCGCTTATGAGCGGTCACTCTGTCACGGAGCCGGTTGCCGCTGCTGCCGCGGCGACAACCGCTGCGCAGGCTTATGCTGCACCGGCTGATGCAGTCATGCCGTCCGCGGCTGTACCCGCGCCGGATTCTGTGATTCAGCAGCCGCAGGTTGCCTGGCAAACCGCGCCTGGCGTCCACACGCCGGAACCGACTATTGCGCCGGAGCCGGAAAGCTATGTGCCCGTGCAGCAGCAGCCTTATCAGCCAGAGCCTGCTTACGCTCCGCAAGAGTATCCGCACTACGAGCAGCCGGTGGCCCAGCCGTATCATGAACCTGCGCCTGAGCCAGTGGAACCTGCCCAGCCGTATGCTGCGCCTGAGCCGGTTGAACCCGTGCAGCCGTATGTCGCTCCTGCGCCAGAACCGGAACCAGTGGAAGAGGCGAAACCGTCTCGTCCGCCAATGTATTACTTTGAAGAGGTTGAAGAGCGCCGCGCCCGCGAACGCGAGCAGCTGGCGGCCTGGTATCAACCTGTGCCGGAACCGGCGCAGCCAACGTCATCACCTGCACCGTCTGTTTCCGTACCACCGGTCGACCCAACGCCAGCCGTTGCGCCAGTGGCTGAAAGCGTTAAACAGGCGACGGCTGCCGCCGCCGCAGCGGCACCGGTATTTGGCCTGGCCGGAGGCGCACCGCGTCCTCAGGTAAAAGAGGGCATTGGTCCACAGCTGCCTCGCCCTAACCGCGTGCGCGTACCTACTCGACGCGAGCTGGCCTCCTACGGTATCAAGCTGCCTTCTCAGCGCATGGCGGAAGAGAAAGCGCGCGAGGCTGACTACGAAGATGATGGCGATGAGCTGCATCAGGATGAGCTGGCTCGCCAGTTCGCCGCACAGCAGAATCAGCGTTACGGTGACGAATATCAGCACGATGTGCAGACTACCGAAGACGATGACGATGCCGCAGAGGCAGAATTAGCACGTCAGTTTGCGGCCACGCAGCAGCAGCGCTACTCCGGTGAGCAGCCGTCTGGCGCAAATCCGTTCTCGCTTTCGGATTTCGAATTCTCGCCGATGAAAGATCTGGTGGATGATGGCCCGAGCGAACCGCTGTTTACGCCGAGCGTCATGCCGGAAGCGGAACCCGTTCGTCAGCAACCGGCTCCACAGGCTTATGCACAGCCGCAGCAGCCGGCTCCGCAGACTTATGCGCAGCCGCAGCAGCCGGCTCCACAGGCTTATGCGCAGCCGCAGCAGCCCGCTCCGCAGGCTTATGCACAACCGCAGCAGCCGCAGTTCCAGCAGCCACCGGCACAGCCGCAGGAGAGCCTCATTCATCCGCTGCTGATGCGTAACGGCGACAGCCGTCCGCTGCAGCGTCCGAGCACGCCGCTGCCGTCTCTGGATCTGTTAACGCCGCCACCGGCAGAAGTCGAGCCAGTCGATACTTTTGCGCTGGAGCAGATGGCCCGTCTGGTGGAAGCTCGCCTCGCGGACTTCCGCATCAAGGCCGATGTGGTGAACTACTCACCGGGTCCGGTGATCACCCGCTTCGAGCTGAATCTGGCCCCGGGCGTTAAGGCGGCACGGATTTCAAACCTGTCCCGTGACCTGGCGCGTTCGCTGTCGACGGTTGCGGTGCGTGTGGTTGAAGTGATCCCAGGCAAGCCGTACGTCGGGCTTGAACTGCCGAATAAAAAGCGCCAGACCGTTTACCTGCGCGAAGTGCTGGATAACACCAAGTTCCGTGACAACCCATCCCCGCTCACCGTGGTGCTGGGCAAAGATATCGCGGGCGACCCGGTGGTCGCCGATCTGGCGAAAATGCCGCACCTGCTGGTTGCGGGTACCACCGGTTCCGGTAAATCCGTCGGCGTGAACGCCATGATCCTGAGCATGCTCTACAAAGCACAGCCGGAAGACGTGCGCTTCATTATGATCGACCCGAAAATGCTGGAACTCTCCGTCTACGAAGGTATTCCGCATCTGCTGACCGAAGTTGTGACCGACATGAAAGATGCTGCCAACGCGCTGCGCTGGAGCGTCAATGAGATGGAACGTCGCTACAAACTGATGTCGGCGCTGGGCGTGCGTAATCTGGCGGGCTATAACGAGAAAATCGCCGAGGCGGCACGCATGGGCCGTCCGATCCCGGACCCTTACTGGAAGCCGGGTGACAGCATGGATGCGCAGCATCCTGTACTGGAAAAACTGCCTTACATCGTGGTGCTGGTGGACGAGTTCGCCGATCTGATGATGACCGTGGGTAAGAAAGTCGAAGAGTTGATTGCTCGCCTGGCGCAGAAAGCGCGTGCGGCCGGTATTCACCTCGTTCTGGCGACCCAGCGTCCGTCCGTTGACGTTATTACCGGGCTTATCAAAGCGAACATCCCGACCCGTATTGCGTTTACCGTCTCCAGTAAAATTGACTCGCGTACCATCCTCGATCAGGGCGGCGCAGAGTCATTGCTGGGTATGGGTGACATGCTGTACTCCGGCCCGAACTCGACCTCTCCGGTGCGCGTACACGGCGCATTTGTCCGCGATCAGGAAGTGCACGCGGTTGTTCAGGACTGGAAGGCCCGCGGTCGTCCGCAATACGTGGATGGCATTACCAACGACACCGAAAGCGAAGGCGGCGGTGGCGGGTTTGACGGTGGCGAGGAGCTGGATCCGTTATTCGATCAGGCGGTTAATTTCGTCACCGAAAAACGCAAGGCCTCTATTTCCGGCGTGCAGCGTCAGTTCCGTATCGGCTATAACCGCGCGGCGCGCATCATCGAGCAGATGGAAGCGCAGGGGATTGTCAGCGAGCAGGGGCATAATGGTAACCGTGAGGTGCTGGCTCCGCCGCCGTTTGAATGATCCTTCGAGATTGCAAAGAAGGGTAAATCAGTCAAAATTAAGCATATTCTTCTGTCACCTGCCTGCGGGCAGGTCCAGAATAGAAACGGAACCCGCTTCGGGACGACGTATTTTAAGGAATAAGAATGAAAAAAATCGCAATCGCCTGTGCATTACTTACCAGTTTTATTGCCAGCAGCGTCTGGGCTGATGCCGCCAGCGACCTTAAAAGCCGCCTGGATAAAGTGAGCAGCTTCCACGCCAGCTTTACCCAAAAAGTTACAGACGGCAGCGGCAACGCGGTGCAGGAAGGCCAGGGAGATTTATGGGTAAAACGCCCTAATCTGTTCAACTGGCATATGACACAGCCGGATGAAAGCATCCTTGTGTCTGACGGCAAAACGCTGTGGTTCTATAACCCGTTTGTTGAGCAGGCTACCGCGACCTGGCTGAAAGACGCCACGGGCAACACGCCGTTCATGCTGATTGCCCGTAACCAGGCCAGCGACTGGCAGCAGTACAATATCAAACAGACCGGTGACGAGTTTGTTCTGACGCCAAAAGGCAACAACGGTAACCTGAAACAGTTCACCATCAACGTGAGCAGCAACGGGACCATTAATCAGTTCGGTGCAGTTGAGCAAGACGATCAGCGCAGCAGCTATCAGCTCAAATCACAGCAAAACGGCGCTGTCGATGCATCGAAATTCACCTTTACCCCGCCGCAGGGCGTAACGGTGGACGACCAACGTAAGTAAGAGGCATGAGTGGGCAACCTGTCGCTCGATTTTTCAGATAACGCGTTTCAACCTCTGGCCGCGCGTATGCGGCCAGAAAATTTAGCGCAGTACATCGGCCAGCAGCATCTGCTGGCTGCGGGAAAACCCTTGCCGCGCGCCATTGAGGCCGGGCATCTGCACTCCATGATCCTCTGGGGGCCGCCGGGAACCGGTAAAACCACCCTCGCAGAAGTGATTGCCCGCTACGCTAACGCGGACGTTGAACGTATCTCCGCCGTCACCTCCGGCGTGAAGGAGATCCGCGAGGCTATCGAACGCGCGCGGCAGAATCGCAACGCCGGGCGGCGTACCATTCTTTTTGTCGACGAAGTCCATCGCTTCAACAAAAGCCAGCAGGATGCTTTCCTGCCGCACATTGAAGATGGCACCATCTTCTTCATTGGTGCGACCACCGAAAACCCGTCGTTTGAACTCAATTCAGCGCTGCTTTCCCGGGCGCGTGTCTATCTGCTTAAATCGCTGACGACCGAGGATATTGAGCACGTCCTGACGCAGGCCATGAGCGATAAAGTGCGCGGCTACGGCGGACAGGATATCGTTCTGCCTGACGAAACGCGTCTGGCGATAGCGCAGCTGGTGAACGGCGATGCGCGCCGGGCACTCAATACGCTGGAAATGATGGCCGATATGGCCGAAGTTGACGATGCCGGCAAGCGCGTGCTGAAACCTGAACTGCTCACTGAAATTGCGGGTGAGCGCAGCGCGCGGTTCGATAATAAAGGCGATCGTTTTTACGATCTTATCTCGGCGCTGCATAAATCCGTGCGCGGCAGCGCGCCGGATGCGGCGCTGTACTGGTATGCGCGCATTATCACCGCCGGTGGCGATCCGCTGTACGTGGCGCGTCGCTGCCTGGCCATTGCCTCGGAAGATGTTGGCAATGCCGATCCGCGTGCGATGCAGGTGGCGCTCTCCGCCTGGGATTGTTTCACCCGCGTCGGGCCTGCTGAAGGCGAGCGCGCCATTGCCCAGGCGATTGTTTATCTTGCCTGTGCCCCGAAAAGCAACGCCGTCTATACCGCCTTTAAAGCGGCTATGGCCGACGCGCGCGAGCGCCCGGATTACGATGTCCCGATTCATCTGCGCAACGCCCCGACCAAACTGATGAAAGAGATGGGTTACGGGCAGGCGTACCGCTACGCCCACGATGAACCCAACGGCTATGCTGCCGGAGAGGAGTATTTTCCGCAGGAGATGGCACAAACTCGCTACTATCAGCCGACAAACAGAGGTCTTGAGGGCAAGATTGGCGAAAAGCTCGCCTGGCTTGCCGGACAGGATCAAAATAGCCCTATAAAACGCTACCGTTAGCGCTAACGTTGCGGTAATGTTGGCAATCTATACCCGTTATACTTCAAGTTGCATGTGCGTTGGCTGCGCTTGCTCACCCCAGTCACATAGTTTTCTATGCTCCTGGGGAATTCGCTCGCTTGCCGCCTTCCTGCAACTCGAATTATTTAGGGTAATACCTTGTGGCCGCAGGCTGTGGTCACTTTTCCTCTTTTAATTCGATAAGCACAGGATAAGCATGCTCGATCCCAATCTGCTGCGTAATGAGCCAGACGCAGTCGCTGAAAAACTGGCACGCCGGGGCTTTAAGCTGGATGTAGATAAGCTGCGCGCTCTTGAAGAGCGTCGTAAAGTTCTGCAGGTACAAACTGAAAATCTGCAGGCAGAGCGTAATTCTCGATCGAAATCCATCGGCCAGGCGAAAGCGCGCGGGGAAGACATTGAGCCATTACGCCTGGAAGTGAACAAACTGGGTGAAGAACTGGATCAGGCGAAAGCCGAGCTTGACGTTCTTCTGGCCGAAATTCGCGATATTGCGCTGGCGATCCCGAACATTCCTGACGACAGCGTGCCTGTAGGTAAAGACGAAAACGACAACGTTGAAGTGAAACGCTGGGGTACGCCTCGCGAGTTCGACTTCGAGGTACGCGATCACGTTACGCTGGGCGAAATGCACGCGGGGCTGGACTTTGCGGCCGCGGTTAAGCTGACCGGCTCACGCTTTGTGGTGATGAAAGGCCAGATTGCCCATCTGCACCGCGCGCTGGCGCAGTTCATGCTGGATCTGCACACTGAACAGCACGGCTACAGTGAAACCTACGTCCCGTATCTGGTTAACCACGATACGCTGTACGGTACGGGCCAGCTGCCGAAATTTGCCGGCGATCTGTTCCATACCCGTCCGCTGGACGAAGAAGCGGACAGCAGCAACTACGCGCTGATCCCGACGGCGGAAGTGCCGCTGACCAACCTGGTACGCGATGAGATCATCGACGAAGACGATCTACCGATCAAACTGACCGCGCACTCTCCGTGCTTCCGTTCTGAAGCGGGTTCTTACGGTCGCGATACCCGCGGTCTGATCCGTATGCACCAGTTCGATAAAGTCGAGATGGTGCAGATCGTGCGTCCGGAAGACTCCATGGATGCGCTGGAAGAGATGACCGGCCACGCGGAGAAAGTGCTGGAGCTGCTCGGCCTGCCGTACCGCCGTATGGCGCTCTGCACGGGCGACATGGGCTTTGGTGCCTGCAAAACCTTCGACCTTGAAGTCTGGGTGCCTGCGCAGAATACCTACCGTGAAATATCCTCCTGCTCTAATGTCTGGGATTTCCAGGCGCGCCGTATGCAGGCACGCTGCCGCAACAAATCCGACAAGAAAACCCGTCTGGTTCACACCCTGAACGGTTCGGGTCTGGCTGTAGGCCGTACGCTGGTTGCCGTGCTGGAAAACTACCAGCAGGCGGACGGCCGTATTGAGATCCCGGAAGTGCTGCGCCCGTATATGAAAGGCCAGCAGTACATCGGCTAACGAAAGCCGTCGTGTAAAAAGCGCCTCCCGGCGCTTTTTTTATGCCCCTCGTTTGATACTAAGCAATAACCCCTCCCTCTAAAGTAGTAATACTTCGGTAGATGATATTTAGCGTAACTCGCTGAAAACGAAGTACTTCGTTATAAATAAAAATATACAGCGGCTGGGGCCGCCTCTCTTTTCTTTGTGAGCAACCAAAGTGAGTTTTTATGAAAATCAAAGCGCCTGATGCATTAATGGCTGCCGAGGTCACTCGCCGTGGGTTAATGAAAACCACGGCAATAGGCGGCCTGGCCGTTGCCAGCAGCGCCTTCACGCTCCCTTTTTCTCGTCTGGCTTCGGCGGCGGATGCACTGTCTCCGTCTGCTGCCCAGGAAAAAGTGGTGTGGAGCGCCTGTACCGTGAACTGCGGAAGCCGCTGTCCACTGCGTATGCATGTGGTGGACGGTGAAATCAAATATGTCGAAACCGATAATACCGGGGATGACAATTACGAAGGGTTACACCAGGTCCGTGCCTGCCTGCGCGGGCGCTCTATGCGCCGTCGGGTCTATAACCCGGACCGTCTGAAGTATCCGATGAAGCGCGTAGGCAAGCGCGGGGAAGGGAAGTTCGAGCGCATCAGCTGGGACGAAGCCTACGACATCATCGCGACCACGATGCAGCGGTTGATCAAAGACTACGGCAACGAGTCCATCTACCTGAACTACGGTACGGGCACGCTGGGCGGCACGATGACCCGTTCATGGCCACCTGGAAAAACGCTTATCGCCCGCCTGATGAACTGCTGTGGCGGTTATCTTAACCATTACGGCGACTACTCTTCAGCGCAGATCGCTGCGGGGCTTAACTACACCTACGGCGGCTGGGCTGACGGCAACAGCCCGTCCGATATCGAAAACAGTAAGCTGGTCGTACTGTTCGGTAATAACCCCGGCGAGACGCGCATGAGCGGCGGTGGGGTAACCTACTATCTTGAGCAGGCGCGCGCCAAATCAAACGCCCGAATGATCATTATCGATCCGCGCTACACCGATACCGGGGCAGGGCGAGAAGATGAATGGATCCCTATTCGTCCGGGCACCGATGCGGCACTGGTCAACGCCCTGGCGTGGGTGATGATCACCGAAAATCTGGTCGATCAGCCTTTCCTTGATAAATACTGCGTCGGCTACGATGAGAAAACCTTGCCTGCCAGCGCGCCGGCCAACGGTCACTATAAAGCCTATATTCTCGGCCAGGGCAGCGACGGCGTGGCGAAAACGCCGGAGTGGGCTTCCACCATCACCGGTATTCCGGCTGAGCGCATTGTTCAACTGGCGCGTGAAATCGGCTCGGCGAAACCGGCCTACATTAGCCAGGGCTGGGGACCACAGCGTCATGCCAACGGTGAAATCGCCACCCGCGCGATCTCTATGCTGTCGATTCTGACGGGCAACGTCGGCATTCACGGCGGTAACTCCGGCGCGCGTGAAGGCTCTTATGAAGTGCCGTTTGAACGTATGCCGACGCTGGACAACCCGGTGCAGACCAGCATCTCCATGTTTATGTGGACCGATGCCATTGAGCGTGGCCCGGAAATGACCGCCCTGCGCGACGGTGTGCGGGGCAAAGACAAGCTGGACGTGCCGATCAAGATGATCTGGAACTACGCCGGAAACTGTCTGATTAACCAGCACTCTGAAATCAACCGCACGCACGAGATCCTGCAGGACGACAAGAAGTGCGAAATGATTGTGGTGATCGACTGCCACATGACCTCGTCGGCGAAATATGCCGACATTCTGCTGCCGGACTGCACCGCCTCCGAGCAGATGGACTTCGCGCTGGACGCCTCATGCGGCAACATGTCCTACGTGATCTTCACCGACCAGGCCATTAAGCCGCGTTTCGAGTGCAAAACCATCTATGAGATGACTACCGGGCTGGCGAAACGCCTGGGCGTGGAGCAGCAGTTTACCGAAGGGCGTACTCAGGAAGGGTGGATGCGCCACCTGCATGAACTGTCCCGCCAGGCCATTCCGGACCTGCCTGACTTCGACACCTTCCGCAAGCAGGGCA
The DNA here is from genome assembly GCF_005503595.1 of Enterobacter sp. 2VL. NCBI lineage: Bacteria > Pseudomonadati > Pseudomonadota > Gammaproteobacteria > Enterobacterales > Enterobacteriaceae > Enterobacter > Enterobacter sp. 2VL. Next base: position 122,366 of record NZ_SCNE01000002.1, on the reverse strand, counting down.
TGTACAAACAGCGCGACCCGGAAGGGCACCATGTGGCTTACAAAGCCTTCCGTGAAGATCCGCAGGCGAATCCGCTGACCACGCCGTCGGGCAAAATTGAAATTTACTCCGAAGAACTGGCGAAAATTGCCTCCACCTGGGAGCTGCCGGACGGGGATGTTATCGATCCGCTGCCTATCTATACGCCTGGATTCGAAAATTATAACGATCCGCTGACGGCGAAATTCCCGCTGCAGCTGACGGGCTTCCATTACAAAGCCCGCGTTCACTCCACCTATGGCAACGTTGACGTTCTGAAAGCCGCCTGCCGACAGGAGATGTGGATCAACCCGATGGATGCTAAAGCGCGTGGCATCAGCAACGGCGACCGCGTGCGCATCTTCAATGGCCGCGGTGAGGTGCACATTGAGGCCAAAGTCACACCGCGCATGATGCCTGGCGTTGTCGCGCTGGGGGAAGGGGCCTGGTATAGCCCGGATGCAAACCGCATCGACCAGGCAGGCAGTATTAACGTACTGACCACGCAGCGCCCGTCGCCGCTGGCGAAAGGCAACCCGTCCCACACGAACCTTGTTCAGGTTGAAAAGGTGTAAGGAGTAACCGATGACAACCCAGTATGGATTTTTTATTGATTCGAGTCGGTGCACCGGGTGCAAAACCTGCGAGCTGGCCTGTAAGGACTACAAAAACCTCACCCCGGACGTCAGCTTCCGCCGTATATACGAATACGCGGGCGGCGACTGGCAGGAGGATAACGGCGTCTGGCACCAGAATGTGTTTGCGTACTATCTGTCGATTGCCTGTAACCACTGCGAAGACCCGGCCTGTACCAAGGTCTGCCCGAGCGGCGCGATGCACAAGCGTGAGGACGGTTTTGTGGTGGTGGACGAAGATGTCTGTATCGGCTGCCGCTACTGCCACATGGCCTGCCCGTACGGCGCACCGCAGTACAACGCCGCCAAAGGCCACATGACCAAGTGCGACGGCTGCCACACCCGTGTGGCGGACGGCAAAAAGCCGATCTGCGTCGAGTCCTGTCCGCTGCGCGCGCTGGACTTTGGCCCGATTGAGGAGCTGCGTAAAAAGCACGGCCAGCTGGCGGCGGTTGCGCCGCTGCCGTCCGCGCACTTCACCAAGCCGAGCATTGTGATTAAACCTAACGCCAACAGCCGCCCGACCGGGGATACCACCGGCTACCTGGCAAACCCGAAGGAGGTGTGAGATGGGAAGTGGATGGCATGAATGGCCGCTGATGATCTTCACGGTCTTTGGGCAGTGCGTGGCGGGCGGGTTTATCGTGCTCGCGCTGGCGATGTTAAAGGGTAATCTGAATGCTGAACAGCAGCAGCGTCTGGTACTCAGCATGTTTGGCCTGTGGGTGTTGATGGGGATTGGCTTTATCGCCTCTACGCTGCACCTGGGTTCGCCGATGCGCGCGTTTAACTCCCTGAACCGCGTGGGTGCCTCTTCGCTCAGTAACGAGATTGCCAGCGGGGCGATCTTCTTTGCCGTCGGCGGCCTTGGCTGGCTGCTCGCGGCGCTGAAAAAGCTCCCTTCAGGGCTGCGTAACCTGTGGCTTATCGTGACGATGGTGCTCGGCGTTGTGTTCGTCTGGATGATGGTGCGGGTGTATAACACCATCGACACCGTGCCGACGTGGTACAGCGTCTGGACACCGATGAGCTTCTTCCTGACGATGTTTATCGGCGGGCCGATCCTGGGCTTCCTGCTGCTGCGTGTGGCGGGCGTGGATGGCTGGGCAATGCGTCTGCTGCCGGCGGTTTCGCTGCTGGCGCTGGTGGTCAGTGCGATGGTTGCCCTGATGCAGGGCGCTGAACTGGCAACCATTCACAGCTCTATTCAGCAGGCGTCCGCGCTGGTGCCGAATTACGGCACGCTGATGGCCTGGCGTCTGGCGTTGCTGGTGGTTGCGTGCGTATGCTGGATTGCGCCTCAGTTGAAAGGCTATCAGCCTGCGCTGCCGTTGTTGTCGCTGGCCTTCGTGCTGGTGCTGGCAGGGGAGCTCATTGGTCGTGGCGTCTTCTACGGATTGCATATGACCGTGGGTATGGCTATCGCCAGTTAATCATACTCTTCGTTATAAAAAGCCGGGACAGCGTGCCCGGCTTTTCATTTTTCAATCATGAAATTTTTCGACTGTCGTTTGGCTTCGATTTTAGCCATAAATAAATAAAAACAAATACATAATAAAAATTTATAACTCGCCCGGCATGGGCTGGATGAGTTTTTTAAATCGACGAGGAACATATTGTGCGAGCGGCCTGAAACGGCGGATTGACTTTGTTTTTGCCAGTGGCATGATGCGCACGAAATCTGAACTTCCTCACGGTTTTTAATCCATGACCACCTATACCCGGCCAGTGCTCCTGTTGCTCTGTGGCCTGCTTTTGTTGACCCTGGCGATCGCCGTGTTAAACACGCTCGTCCCGCTTTGGCTCGCCCATGAAAACTTACCGACCTGGCAGGTGGGTATGGTTAGCTCGTCTTTTTTTACGGGTAACCTGCTCGGCACGCTGCTTACCGGCAGCCTGATAAAGCGCGTGGGATTTAACCGCAGCTACTATCTGGCCTCGCTGATTTTCGCCGCCGGATGCGCCGGACTGGGCCTGATGGTCGGCTTCTGGAGCTGGATGGCCTGGCGCTTTATCGCGGGCGTCGGCTGCGCGATGATCTGGGTGGTGGTGGAAAGCGCCCTGATGTGCAGCGGCACCTCGCGCAACCGTGGACGCCTGCTGGCGGCCTACATGATGGTCTATTACATCGGTACCGTACTGGGGCAACTGATGGTCAGCAAACTGCCGACCGATCTGGTGAGCGTCCTGCCGTGGGTGACGGGCATGGTCCTGGCTGCGATCCTGCCCCTGCTGTTCACCCGCATCGTGAACCAGCACAGTGAACATCAGGAAGCCACGCACGTCTGGCCGATGCTCAGATTGCGCCAGGCGCGTCTGGGCGTGAACGGCTGTATCATCTCCGGTATTGTGCTTGGCTCGCTCTATGGCCTGATGCCGCTTTATCTTAACCACCAGGGCGTCAGCGACTCCGGCATTGGCTTCTGGATGGCGGTGATGGTCAGCGCAGGCATCGTCGGGCAGTGGCCTGTTGGTCGCCTGGCCGATCGCTTTGGCCGTTTGCTGGTTCTGCGCGTGCAGGTCTTCGTGGTTATCATGGGATGCCTGGCGATGCTCAGCAACGCCGCGATGGCGCCCGCGCTGTTTATCCTGGGCGCAGCGGGCTTTACTCTCTATCCGGTGGCGATGGCCTGGGCCTGTGAAAAGGTCGAGCATCACCAGCTGGTGGCGATGAACCAGGCGCTGCTGCTGAGCTACACCATCGGCAGTTTATTAGGGCCAACCTTTACCGCCATGCTGATGCAAAATTATTCTGACAACCTGCTGTTTATTATGATCGCCAGCGTGTCGTTTATTTATCTGCTCATGCTTTTGCGAAAAGTGGGAGAGCACCCGACGCCGGTTGCCCATGCCTGATGAAATAAAAGCCTGTCGATGACGGGCTTTTTTGTCTCCATCACATATCAGAGTTTTACGCATTGTGTGTTTATTGCGCCAGGCGATAATTCAGGTGAGTTCTATCACTAAAAGGCAGCCATCATGTCTACTCGTCGTCTTACCACTACTGCCCTGGCCGTAGTGTTGTCTTTAACCTTTGCCAGTGCGCCGGTTATGGCCAACCCCGGAAACGGGAATGGAAATGGTCACGGTAATGGGCAAGGCAATAGCGGCAACCATGGGAACGGTAATTCCGGCAACCATGGCAATAAGCACAATAACGATAACCAAAAACCGGGGAAATCGAATAAGAGCGTGAGTGATGATGTCGACGCCCGCGTGAGCTTCGATCATGCCCGTCATCTGGCGTTGAACTACGGTTTGACGGGTTATGATTCACTGCCGCCGGGCATTGCAAAGAACCTCGCGCGCGGTAAACCGCTGCCTCCGGGCATTGCGAAAAAAACGGTACCCGCCTCTATGCTCGGCCAGCTTCCGTCTTATCCCGGATATGAATGGCGGGTGGTGGGGGATGACCTGGTCTTAATTGCGCTCAGCACGGCCATCGTCACGACCATTATTAACGGCGTATTTAAATAGAATACAAAAAGGCCCGGTTTAACCGGGCCTTTTTTTAATACATCACCTTGTGACCGTACTGCTCAAGAATACCTTTGACGCGCTCCATGGTCTCTTTCTTCGGCGGCTTAACGCCATCGAGCTTATACTCTTCACCCATCGCCACCCACTTATGTTTACCCAGCTCGTGATAGGGCAGCAGCTCAATTTTCTCGACGTTGCCCATGTCGCGGGTAAATTCGCCCAGACGATGCGCGGAGTCGTCGTCATCTGACCAGCCCGGCACCACCACATAGCGGATCCAGGTTTTAATACCTTTGCCCGAGATATATTTCGCAAACTCCAGCGTACGGTGGTTGGACACGCCCACCAGGTTCTGGTGGATCTCGTCGTTCATCTGTTTGAGATCGAGCATCACCAGATCGGTCACTTCAAGCAGTTCATCAATGACCGGATCGTAACGGCGCACAAAGCCGTTGGTATCGAGGCAGGTGTGAATGCCTTCTTTACGGCAGGCGCGGAACCAGTCACGCACGAACTCTGCCTGTAGGATCGCCTCGCCGCCGGATGCGGTCACGCCGCCGCCGGACGCGTTCATAAAGTGGCGGTAGGTCACCACCTCTTTCATTAAATCTTCAACGGTGACTTCTTTTCCGCCGTGGGTATCCCACGTGTCGCGGTTGTGGCAGTACAGGCAGCGCATCAGGCAGCCCTGGAAGAAGGTAATAAAGCGGATCCCCGGGCCATCGACGGTGCCACAGGATTCAAAGGAGTGAATGCGACCAATAATTGACATTGCGGTGAGATCTCCGAATTTGGCCCATCCGGGGGCCTATGTAGTTGCACAGCTCAAAGGCTATGTCGAGTCTATTTTGGCTGTTATCCATTAAGTATAGATAGCGGACAAAAGAGACTGATGAAGCGAGGGTGTTAAAAAGGCCCCACTTGCGTGGAGCCTTTATTGTACGCCTTTTAACGCGTGATTTCAGTCAAATCCAGTTACATGGACTGAGTGAAAGTACGGGTGATAACGTCCTGCTGCTGTTCTTTAGTCAGGGAGTTAAAACGTACTGCGTAGCCAGATACGCGGATGGTCAGCTGAGGATATTTCTCAGGGTGTTCCATTGCGTCGAGCAGCATTTCACGGTTCATCACGTTCACGTTCAGGTGCTGACCGCCTTCGATGGACGCTTCGTGGTGGAAGTAACCATCCATCAGACCTGCGAGGTTGGTTTTACGCACTTCGTCGTCTTTACCCAGCGCGTTTGGCACGATGGAGAAGGTATAAGAGATACCATCTTTCGCATAAGCAAACGGCAGTTTAGCAACGGAGGTCAGAGAGGCAACAGCACCTTTCTGGTCACGACCGTGCATTGGGTTAGCACCTGGGCCGAATGGCGCGCCAGCACGACGACCGTCTGGGGTGTTACCGGTTTTCTTACCATACACAACGTTAGAGGTGATGGTCAGAACAGACTGAGTCGGGATAGCGTTACGGTAAGTAGTCAGTTTCTGAATTTTCTTCATGAAACGTTCTACCAGGTCAACCGCCATGTCATCAACGCGAGAGTCGTTGTTACCAAACTGCGGATATTCGCCTTCGATTTCGAAGTCGACAGCCAGACCGTCTTCGTCACGAATTGGTTTAACTTTCGCATATTTGATTGCAGACAGGGAGTCAGCTGCAACAGACAGACCTGCGATACCACATGCCATGGTGCGAACAACGTCACGGTCGTGCAGCGCCATCAGAGAGGCTTCGTAGCTGTACTTGTCGTGCATGTAGTGGATAACGTTCAGGGCAGTCACGTACTGCTTAGCCAGCCAGTCCATGAAGTGATCCATGCGTTCCATCACTTCGTCGAAGTTCAGCACGTCGCCTTTGATTGGCTCAGACTTAGGACCAACCTGCATTTTCAGTTTTTCATCAACGCCGCCGTTGATTGCGTACAGCATGGTTTTCGCCAGGTTTGCACGCGCACCGAAGAACTGCATTTGCTTACCAACAACCATTGGGCTTACGCAGCAAGCGATAGCGTAGTCGTCGTTGTTGAAGTCCGGACGCATCAGGTCATCGTTCTCGTACTGCAGAGAAGAGGTGTCGATGGACACTTTAGCGGCGAATTTCTTGAAGTTCAGAGGCAGTTTTTCAGACCACAGAACGGTGATGTTCGGCTCCGGAGAAGGACCCATGGTGTACAGGGTGTTCAGGAAGCGGAAGCTGTTTTTGGTTACCAGGGTACGGCCATCAACGCCCATACCGCCGATAGATTCGGTTGCCCAGATTGGGTCACCAGAGAACAGCTCATCATATTCTGGGGTACGCAGGAAGCGAACCATACGCAGTTTCATGACCAGGTGGTCAATCATTTCCTGAGCGTCTTGCTCGGTGATTTTGCCAGCTTTGATGTCGCGTTCGATGTATGCATCCAGGAAGGTGGATACACGGCCGAAGGACATGGCTGCACCGTTCTGAGACTTAACTGCGGCCAGGTAGCCGAAGTAGGTCCACTGGATAGCTTCCTGAGCGTTAGTCGCAGGACCAGAGATATCGCAGCCGTATTTCGCTGCCATTTCTTTGATCTGACCCAGTGCACGATGCTGTTCAGCAATCTCTTCGCGCAGACGGATAGTCGCTTCCAGGTTTACGCCGTTTTCCAGATCAGACTGCAGGGAAACAAACTGCGCGTATTTGTCTTTCATCAGGAAGTCGATACCGTACAGCGCAACGCGACGGTAGTCACCGATGATACGGCCACGGCCATACGCATCTGGCAGACCGGTCAGAACGCCAGACTTACGGCAGTTCAGAATGTCTTTGGTGTAAACATCGAATACGCCCTGGTTGTGGGTTTTGCGGTATTCGGTGAAGATTTTTTTCAGCATTGGGTCCAGCTCGCGGTTATACGCTTTGCAGGAACCTTCAACCATTTTGATACCACCGAACGGGATAATCGCACGTTTCAGTGGCGCTTCAGTTTGCAGACCAACGATTTTCTCAAGGGCTTTGTTGATGTAGCCAGCATCGTGAGAAGTGATGGTGGAAGCAACGGAGGTGTCAAAATCAACTGGCGCATGAGTGCGGTTTTCCAGTTTAACGCCTTCCATTACGCTGTCCCACAGCTTGGTGGTCGCGTCAGTTGCGCCAGCCAGGAAGGATTCGTCACCTTCATACGGGGTATAGTTTTTCTGAATGAAGTCACGGACGTTTACTTCATTCTGCCAGTCACCTTTAGTAAAACCTTCCCAGGCTGTGGCTAACTTTTCATTAAGCTCGGACATGTAACACCTACCTTCTTAAGTGGATTTTTTATTTACTGCCTGAGGAAACCATTAATGATGGTCGCCGCCACGCAGGTAAATGACCCAGTATGTCAACCCAACTAATAAACCCCCACCGATAATGTTCCCTATAGTGACTGGGATCAGGTTATCAGTAATGAAATTCATAATAGTCAGGTGAGAGAAACTATCCGGGGTTGAACCAACTGCAGTCCAAAACTCCGGGCTCGCAAAGTTGCGGATTACGATACCCATCGGGATCATAAACATGTTCGCGATACTGTGCTCAAAGCCGCTGGCAACAAACATCGCAACCGGCAGAACCATAATCATGGCTTTGTCCATCAGGCTACGACCCGAGTAGCTCATCCATACAGCCAGGCAGACCATCAGGTTAGCCAGGATGCCGAGAGCAACGGCTTCGATAAATGTGTGATGCATTTTGTGGTCGGCGGTTTGCAGGACGTTCAAGCCCCAGCCGCCGTTGGCGGTCATGTACTCGCCAGAGAGCCACATCAACAGAACAAAGAGCAGACAGCCAATCAGGTTGCCAACGTAGACGTTTAGCCAGTTGATTGCCAGTTGACCCCAGGTAATTCGTCCGCTGGCTTTCGCCACAACAATCAGCACCGTCGAGGTGAAGAGGTCGGCGCCGCAGATGACGCAGAGGATAAGACCCAGTGAGAAGCAGATACCGCCAATCAGTTTGGCTATGCCGAAAGGCATGGCAGCAGTACCGGTAGTGGCAGTGATGTAGAAGACGAAGGCGATTGAGATGAACACACCGGCCGTGATCGCCAGATAGAACGTCTTCATCGGGTGCTTCGTTGCTTTATAGACGCCCGCTTCCTCGGCAACTTTTGCCATCGCAGCAGGGAGTAAAAGATCAAAAGGGTTGTCAGCTTTCACACTAACTCTCTCTTTATTAAGTCGGCGACGAGATACTAACAAAGCATTATAGAAGAGAAATTGATATAGATCATATCTCGCCTGGCTTATAGGCCCGCCATGTGTATGGTTTTACAGCAAAAGCGGAGTAAGTATTTGATTATCCGTATAAAAATAAATTTTAAAAGTTACAAAAAGAGTTGAGTTTTTTTGGTTCACCCCCTCTGAAACGGTTAATTAAAATGGAGTATTTGCCATAATAAGTAACAGTAATACCCAGGTAAGTATTCATATATTTACCCGTATTTAACTTAATTATTACATTCAAACATCATTGCTTATAAAATAAAAAAACGGGGCAATGAAATTGCCCCGTAATATAGCCCAGACGACAGAATACGCCTACTGCCAATAATGTGATATGCGCTTATTTTGACCAGTACGCCGCTTTGGCTTTCTGCAGCTTCTCATAGGCTTTCAACAGCGACTGATGTGCAGGGAAGGCGTGAAGATCGCTGTCGACAGCCTGCAAACCGTAGAATGGCTCTTCACCGCTCAGCGCCGCGCTGGCCGCTTCAACCGCCTCTGCGCCGTACATACGCACGAAGGCATTAAGATATTGCAGCGGCTCGCGGTCTTCTTCCTGAGAGAGCAGCAGCAGCGTCTGCAGGCAGCGGTAGTAATTGGTGCGCTCGGCAGAGAATACGGACTGGTTGAATTCCATGGTCCATTCCGTCCACGCAAGAGCCTGATCCAGATCGCCCCCCGCCAGCGCCAGCATTGCCTTCAGCTCGCCAATGCGCAGGGTATACCAGCCGTTGTCTTTTCCGGTTGCCAGACCCAGCAGTTCACGCACGCGGGTAAAGTCATCGTGACCTTCTTCGTCCAGCTGGGCGATCAGGTTCAGATAATCTTCTTTCTCCCACTCGCTGCCCGGCAGGGACAGCAGCGTTTCACGCAGGTGTGCGCCCATGCTGTTATTTGCCAGCCACAGATCTTCTGCCGGATAGATGTCGGACATGCCCGGAACAATAATGCGGCACGCGTATACGCTCAGGTGTTCGTAATCCGCAATGTAAACGTCCTGGTCTTCCGCTTTAAAGATGGCCATCAGGGTGGCGAACTCTTCTTCCGTGGTGCCAGCAAAGCTCCAGTCCACGAACGGATAGTCTGCGTCCTGCTTAAACATGTCCCAGGAGATCAGGCCACTGGAGTCGATGAAGTGCGTTTCGAGATTGGTGTGTTCGGCCACTTCTTCGTCATCAAACGTAGGCGGTGTGAACACGTCCAGATCTTTCAGGCTACGGCCCTGCAGCAGCTCGGTTACCGTACGCTCCAGCGCCACGCCGAAGTCCGGGTGAGCACCGAAGGAGGCGAAGCAGGTTCCGTTTGCCGGGTTAAACAGCACCACGCAGATAACCGGATACTTGCCGCCCAGCGAGCCATCGTAGGCAAAGATAGGGAAACCTTCCGCTTCGAGTTTGGCGATGGATTCCACCACGCCCGGATAACGCGCCAGCACATCGGCCGGGATTTCAGGCAGGCTGATAGATTCGGCAATAATGCGGTTTTTAATATGGCGTTCAAACACTTCAGACAGACCCTGAACGCGCGCTTCGTTGCGGGTGTTCCCGGCGGACATCCCGTTGGATACGTACAGGTTGCCGACGATGTTCATCGGAATATAGACGGTCTGTTCATCCGACTGGCGGGTGAACGGCAGGGCGCAGATCCCACGATCTTCATTACCTGACTGCAGATCGATCAGCATGCTGGCGGTCAGTTCGTTTTCCGGATCGTAAAACGCACGCAGGCGCGCATCCAGAATGCCCTCCGGCAGTGCGTCGTCTTCGGTCAGCGGGAACCATTTTTCGTTCGGATAGTGTACGAACGGGCCATTGGCAATGGTTTCGCCCAGCCAGAAATCGGCGAAAAAGTAGTTGGTCGACAGACGTTCAAAATACTCACCCAGCGCAGAGGCCAGTGCCGCTTTTTTGGTCGCACCTTTACCGTTGGTAAAGCACAGCGCACAGTCTTTGTCGCGAATATGGACGGACCAGACGTGAGGCACCGGGTTCAGCCAGGAGGCTTCTTCGATATTAAAGCCCAGGTCGGTCAGTTTCTGCTGGAAGCGAGCGATGGAATCTTCCAGAGCGGCGTCTTTGCCGGGGATAAACGTTTGAGTCATGGCGTTCACTTTTATCGTACGTAAAGCGCGCAATGATACGGGTTTTGCGTGACGGGTGCTATCTTCGGCGAAAATAAAAGGCTGGACTATGCTTAGAGTCAGTAACCTACTGTTAAGGCATAGAAAAATGAAAGCATTTGATCTCCAGCGGATGGCGTTTGATAAAGTTCCTCCCGAGTTTTTAGGCGAAGTGGCGCTGCGCAGCCTCTATACCTTTGTGTTGGTCTTTCTGTTTCTCAAAATCACTGGCCGCCGCGGCGTCCGCCAGATGTCGCTCTTTGAGGTGCTGATCATCCTGACGCTCGGCTCGGCGGCGGGGGACGTGGCCTTTTATGACGATGTCCCCATGGTGCCGGTGTTTATCGTCTTCCTCTCGCTTGCCCTGCTGTACCGGCTGGTGATGTGGCTGATGTCGAAAAGCGAAAAGCTGGAAGATCTGTTTGAAGGCAAGCCGGTGGTTATCGTGGAAGAAGGGCAACTGGCGTGGGAAAAAGTGCAACGCGCCAACATGACGGAATTTGAATTCTTCATGGAGCTGCGTCTGAGCAGCGTCGAGCAGCTTGGCCAGGTCCGGCTGGCTATTATGGAAACCAACGGGCAAATCAGCGTTTACTATTATTCTGACGATGAGGTTAAGCCCGGTCTGTGTATCTTGCCTGATAATTTAATAGAGCGATTTACCACCGTGCCCGACGCCGGAGCATATGCCTGCATAAAATGCAGCCATGTGATTACGATGCAGGCAGGTTCTCATCAATTATGTCCGCGCTGTGCCAATCCAGAATGGACCAGGGTTAGCAGGGCTAAACGTATCACCTGACAGCCATTTTGTCGGTTTCTTATGACCAGGGTGGCAGATTGTTTTGTGTGACGGCGGACACATTTTACCGCTCGTCAGTTTTAGACATTGCGGCGCGTGTCACTGAATGATAAAACCGATATCCACAGTTATAACTTATGGCTTTTAGCGTGGTGAGGGGAAATGACTCAAGTCTTTAATTTCAGTTCAGGTCCGGCAATGTTACCGGCGGATGTACTCAAGCAGGCTCAGCAGGACCTGTGTGACTGGAACGGTCTGGGTACGTCGGTGATGGAGATCAGCCACCGTGGTAAAGAATTTATTCAGGTGGCCGAAGAGGCAGAAAAGGATTTTCGCGATCTGCTGAACATCCCCTCGAACTACAAAGTATTGTTCTGCCACGGCGGGGGACGCGGTCAGTTTGCTGGCGTTCCGCTCAATATTCTGGGCGACAAAACGACCGCTGACTACGTTGATGCGGGATACTGGGCTGCCAGCGCGGTGAAAGAGGCGCATAAATACTGCACCCCAAACGTCATCGACGCCAAAGTGACCGTTGACGGCCTGCGTGCCGTGAAGCCAATGAGCGAATGGCAGCTCTCCCGCGATGCGGCTTACCTTCACTACTGCCCGAATGAAACCATTGACGGCATCGCCATTCACGAAGAGCCAGATTTCGGCGAAAACGTGGTCGTGGCGGCGGATTTCTCCTCCACCATTCTCTCCTCACCGCTGGATATCAGCCGCTACGGCGTGATTTACGCCGGTGCGCAGAAGAATATCGGTCCTGCTGGCCTGACGCTGGTTATCGTGCGGGAAGACCTGCTCGGAAAAGCGCATAAAGCCTGCCCGTCGATTCTGGACTACACCGTCCTGAACGATAACGATTCGATGTTCAACACCCCGCCGACCTTTGCCTGGTACCTCTCTGGCCTGGTCTTCAAATGGCTGAAACAGAACGGCGGCGTGGCGCAGATGGACAAAATCAACCAGCAGAAAGCCGAACTGCTGTATGGCGTCATTGATAAGAGCGACTTCTACCGCAACGACGTCGCAAAAGCCAACCGCTCCCGCATGAACGTGCCGTTCCAGCTGGCGGACAACGGCCTGGATAAGCTTTTCCTGGAAGAGTCCTTTGCTGCAGGCCTGCACGCGCTGAAAGGCCACCGTGTTGTTGGCGGCATGCGTGCCTCCATTTATAACGCCATGCCGCTGGAAGGCGTTCAGGCGCTGACCGACTTCATGATTGACTTCGAACGTCGTCACGGTTAATTGCACCGTTTTTCACCCCCGTAGCCTGGCTGCGGGGTTTTTATTCAGTTGAGTTGAGAGTTAAGTTTCATGGAATCCCTGACGTTACAACCTATCGCGCGGGTAGATGGCACCATCAATCTGCCTGGTTCAAAAAGTGTCTCGAACCGCGCTCTGCTGCTGGCAGCTCTGGCAAACGGCACCACCGTCCTCACGAATCTGCTGGACAGCGATGACGTGCGCCATATGCTCAATGCGCTGAAAGCGTTGGGAGTTCACTACACGCTCTCCGAAGACCGTACCCGCTGTGACGTCACCGGCAACGGCGGCGCGTTACGCTCGTCTGAGGCGCTGGAACTGTTTCTCGGCAACGCCGGGACGGCAATGCGCCCGCTGGCGGCGGCGCTGTGTCTCGGCAGTGGCGACGTTGTGCTGACCGGCGAGCCGCGCATGAAAGAGCGTCCGATTGGTCATCTGGTGGATGCCCTGCGTCAGGGCGGCGCGCAGATTGACTATCTGGAGCAGGAAAATTATCCGCCGCTGCGTCTGCGCGGAGGTTTCACCGGCGGTCATGTTGAGGTTGACGGCAGCGTGTCAAGCCAGTTCCTGACGGCACTGCTGATGACCGCGCCGCTGGCACCGCAGGACACGACGATTGTCATCAAAGGTGACCTGGTCTCTAAGCCCTACATCGATATCACGCTGCACCTGATGAAGACCTTCGGTGTTGAGGTCGACAACCAGTCGTATCAGCGTTTCGTGGTGCGCGGTGCGCAGCAGTATCAGTCGCCGGGCCACTATCTCGTTGAAGGGGATGCCTCGTCAGCCTCCTATTTCCTGGCGGCGGGCGCGATTAAAGGCGGCACCGTAAAAGTCACCGGTATTGGCCGCAACAGCGTGCAGGGCGATATTCGTTTTGCTGACGTGCTGGAGAAAATGGGCGCGGTTGTGACCTGGGGAGAGGATTTTATCGCCTGCACCCACGGTGAACTGAACGCCATTGATATGGACATGAACCACATTCCGGATGCGGCGATGACCATTGCGACGGCGGCGCTGTTTGCCAAAGGCACCACGACGTTACGTAACATCTACAACTGGCGCGTGAAAGAGACCGACCGCCTGTTTGCAATGGCGACCGAGCTGCGTAAAGTGGGCGCAACGGTTGAAGAGGGGGAAGATTACATTCGCGTCACACCGCCGGCAACGCTGCAATTCGCCGAGATTGGGACTTACAACGATCACCGCATGGCGATGTGCTTCTCGCTGGTGGCGCTGTCCGATACGCCGGTCACCATCCTCGATCCGAAATGCACAGCAAAAACCTTCCCGGACTATTTCGAACAGCTGGCCCGCATAAGCACGCTGGCCTGATAACGTTCTGCCGCATCTCCCGATGCGGCATTTCCTTACGCTTTCTGACACGCATTCCCGTCCATTTCTTCTACACTCTGCTTCATTAATTCCGTAATTTGCACGCAAAGGTAACAGTTGCGTACATTGGCGCGTATAATGCGCGGCGTTTATGTTAACGGTATGCCTTTATTAAGGAGAAAACGATGACGGCAGTTGCCCCGGTAATCACCATTGATGGGCCTAGTGGCGCAGGGAAAGGGACCTTGTGCAAAGCGATGGCAGAAGCCTTGCAATGGCATCTTTTAGATTCGGGAGCAATCTATCGCGTGCTGGCTCTGGCTGCACTGCATCACCATGTGGATGTTGCCTCAGAAGAGGCCCTGGTTCCCCTGGCTGCGCATCTGGATGTCCGTTTTGTCTCAACCAACGGCAACCTTGAAGTGATCCTTGAAGGGGAAGACGTCAGCGGTGAAATCCGCACCCAGGACGTCGCGAATGCGGCCTCTCAGGTCGCCGCGTTCCCACGCGTACGCGAAGCACTGCTGCGTCGCCAGCGAGGTTTCCGTGAAGCCCCTGGGCTGATCGCTGACGGACGTGACATGGGAACGGTAGTTTTCCCTGATGCACCAGTGAAGATTTTCCTTGATGCCTCTTCGGAAGAACGTGCTCAACGCCGCATGCTTCAGTTGCAGGAAAAGGGGTTTAGTGTTAACTTTGATCGCCTTTTATCCGAGATAAAAGAGCGCGATGACCGCGATCGTAACCGCGCCGTCGCCCCACTTGTTCCCGCAGAAGACGCATTAGTGCTGGATTCAACCAGTTTAACTATTGAGCAAGTGATTGAAAAAGCGCTACAATATGCGCGCCAGAAACTGGCACTCGCGTAATCGCGACAGAATTTGTAGTACCCCCGCTGCAATGGATTGTGAGCGGGTATGTGAAACAACCCCATCCGGCATGAAGCCAGGTGGACGTTAAATCTAACTCTGAAGATTAAACATGACTGAATCTTTTGCTCAACTATTTGAAGAATCTTTAAAAACAATCGAAACCCGTCCGGGTTCCATCGTTCGTGGCGTTGTTGTCTCTATCGACAAAGACGTAGTTCTGGTTGATGCGGGTCTGAAATCTGAATCTGCAATTCCTGCAGAGCAGTTCAAAAACGCAGCCGGCGAACTGGAAATTCAGGTCGGTGACGAAGTTGACGTTGCGCTGGACGCAGTAGAAGACGGCTTCGGCGAAACCCTGCTGTCCCGTGAAAAAGCTAAGCGTCACGAAGCTTGGATCACGCTGGAAAAAGCTTACGAAGAAGCTGAAACTGTGGTTGGTGTTATCAACGGCAAAGTTAAAGGTGGCTTCACTGTTGAGCTGAACGGTATTCGTGCGTTCCTGCCAGGTTCACTGGTAGACGTTCGTCCAGTCCGTGACACCCTGCACCTGGAAGGCAAAGAGCTTGAGTTCAAAGTAATCAAGCTGGACCAGAAGCGTAACAACGTTGTTGTATCCCGTCGTGCCGTTATCGAATCCGAAAACAGCGCAGAACGCGATCAGCTGCTGGAAAACCTGCAGGAAGGCATGGAAGTCAAAGGTATCGTTAAGAACCTCACTGACTACGGCGCATTCGTTGACCTGGGCGGCGTTGATGGCCTGCTGCACATCACCGACATGGCGTGGAAACGCGTTAAGCACCCAAGCGAAATCGTGAACGTGGGCGACGAAATCACTGTTAAAGTGCTGAAGTTCGACCGCGAGCGTACTCGTGTATCCCTCGGCCTGAAACAGCTGGGCGAAGATCCATGGGTAGCTATCGCTAAGCGTTACCCAGAAGGTACTAAACTGACTGGTCGCGTTACCAACCTGACTGACTACGGCTGCTTCGTTGAAATCGAAGAAGGCGTTGAAGGTCTGGTGCACGTTTCCGAAATGGACTGGACCAACAAAAACATCCACCCATCCAAAGTTGTTAACGTTGGTGATGTAGTGGAAGTGATGGTTCTGGATATCGACGAAGAACGTCGTCGTATCTCCCTGGGCCTGAAACAGTGCAAAAACAACCCATGGCAGCAGTTCGCGGAAACTCACAACAAGGGCGACCGTGTTGAAGGTAAAATCAAGTCTATCACTGACTTCGGTATCTTCATCGGCCTGGACGGCGGCATCGATGGCCTGGTTCACCTGTCTGACATCTCCTGGAACGTTGCAGGCGAAGAAGCAGTACGTGAATTCAAGAAAGGCGACGAAATCGCTGCAGTTGTTCTGCAGGTTGACGCAGAACGTGAGCGTATCTCCCTGGGCGTTAAACAGCTCGCAGAAGATCCGTTCAACAACTGGGTTGCACTGAACAAGAAAGGCGCAATCGTAAACGGTAAAGTGACTGCAGTTGACGCTAAAGGCGCAACCGTAGAACTGGCTGACGGCGTTGAAGGTTACCTGCGCGCTTCCGAAGCTTCACGTGACCGCGTTGAAGATGCAACTCTGGTTCTGAGCGTTGGTGACGACGTTGAAGCTAAGTTCACCGGTGTTGACCGTAAGAACCGTGCAATCAGCCTGTCTGTTCGTGCGAAAGACGAAGCTGATGAGAAAGATGCAATCGCAACTGTTAACAAACAGGAAGATGCAAACTTCTCTAACAACGCAATGGCTGAAGCTTTCAAAGCAGCTAAAGGCGAGTAATATCAGGTTCTCTCCTTCTCTTGACCTGTAAAGCATTTACAGCGCAAAGGATGTGAGGCGGACTTGACAGATTGCAGGATTCATCCTGTAATCAATAACAAAGGGCGGCTACGGCCGCCCTTGTTTAATGAGCTGTTAAGCTAATTGGTTTGAAAGGAACCGGAGGAATCATGACCAAGTCAGAATTGATTGAAAGACTTGCCAGTCAGCAACCGCATATCCCTGCCAAGGCAGTGGAAGATGCCGTAAAAGAGATGCTGGAGCATATGGCCACCACTCTTGCCCAGGGCGAGCGCATTGAAATCCGCGGTTTCGGTAGTTTTTCTCTGCACTATCGTGCACCACGTACCGGGCGTAACCCGAAGACGGGCGATAAAGTTGAGCTGGAAGGCAAGTACGTTCCACACTTTAAGCCGGGTAAAGAGCTGCGCGATCGCGCCAATATTTACGGTAACTGAGTTTAGCCATCGGGTTAAACTGGGTTTAAAAGAAAGCACCTGCGGGTGCTTTTTTTGTTTTTCTCGCCTTAGATTCTGAAGGCGTGTCGCAACGCTTTCTGTCCTTCCTGCAAACGCGTGAAAAAGTTTACAGCGAGGGCTGTAAAGTGCATTTTTTCTGTCTGACCACGCCCTGAACTGCCCGCATACTTCCCAAAACAGGGAGGGACATGTGGGAATATCCGTCATCAGCGTCTGCGCCATTCTGGCCATTATTCCATTGTATTGGTTACCCGTACTGCCAGGGCTTCATAGCGTCTGGGTGCTGATTGCGGCCGGGGCAGCACTTGGCGTTCAGAAAAAAAATGCACTGAAACTAACGGGGGCAGGTTTACTCTTTTTTTGCTGGGGCATCCTCGCCGCGCAAGAAAGCGTCTGGCCTATGGCACATTTAACCACGGGGCCACAGCAGGCCGAGGTGATGATCACTGCCACCGATGGGGCAACGATGCATCAGGGAAAGATCGTTACCCTGAACGGAAAACGCTGGTGGGCCTCAACGGGTATCACGCTTTATGGAAACTATCTGCCGCAGCCTGTGTGCGTTGGACAGCGCTGGGCCATGACGCTTCGTCTGCGGGCGGTGCATGGTGAGCTGAACGATGGCGGGTATGACACGCAGCAAAGCGCCATTGCCCGCCATCAAACGCTGAGCGGGCGGTTTACTCAGGCCACAATCGTCGACGCGCATTGCAGTTTACGCGCAACCTATCTCACATCACTGCAAAACAGGCTCACATCCTATGTATGGGGGCCGGTAATGTTGGGGTTGGGTATGGGAGAGCGGCTTAACGTCACGCGCGAAATAAAGGACCTGATGCGTGAGACAGGGACGCTGCATCTAATGGCGATATCAGGATTGCACATTGCGCTGGCGGCATCCCTCTTCTGGTTGCTCGCCCGGGGAATTCAGTTTTTATTACCGGTGCATCTGATCCACTGGCAGGGACCGGTGCTGGCGGGGCTGCTCTTCGCTGTGTTTTACTCGTGGCTCACCGGCATGCAGCCGCCCGCATTGCGAACGGCTGTTTCGCTTGCCGTGCTCGCCGCGCTGCGAATGAGTGGCCGCCAGTGGTCCTCCTGGCAGGTCTGGCTGAGCTGTGTCGCGATGATTTTGATCCTCGACCCGCTGGCCGTGCTGTCACAAAGCTTTGCGCTGTCGGCTTTTGCCGTAGCCGCGTTAATTTTCTGGTTCCAGTGGCTGCCGTTGCCAGACTGGCGCTGGAGCCGTCGGTTACGCCCAATCGTGAATCTGGTTCATCTGCAGGCGGGAATGCTGGTGCTGCTTCTGCCGCTGCAGGTATTGATATTTCACGGCGTGAGTCTCTCCTCGCTGGTGGCAAACCTTTTTGCCGTGCCGCTGGTGACGTTTGTTTCGGTCCCGTTGATTCTGCTCGGCATGGCACTGCATTTACTTCCGCTGACCTCGCTGGAAACCATAATCTGGTTTGCCGCGGATAAATCCCTCGGTGTGCTCTTCTGGCTGTTAATGCGCTTGCCGGATGGCTGGCAGGGGGTCGATCAGCGCTGGCAATATCTCACCTTATTCCCCTGGTTTGCCCTGATTGGGTGGCGTTTCCGTGCATGGCGTGCTGTTCCCGCGGTGTGTCTGACCACAAGCGTGATGCTGGCGTTTCCACTCTGGCGCACGGATAAAAACGCGGGCTGGACCCTGCATATGCTGGATGTCGGACAGGGGCTGGCGTTGGTGGTGGAACGTCACGGCAAAGCGATCCTGTACGATACAGGTCTCGCCTGGCCCGGGGGAGACAGCGCCCAGCAGCTCATTATTCCCTGGCTACGCTGGCATAACCTGAAACCAGAAGGGATCGTCCTCAGCCACGAGCACCTCGATCACGCTGGAGGGTTAGCATCTTTGCAGAAAACGTGGCCACAGCTGTGGGTCAGAAGCCCGTTGGGGTGGGCCGGACATCTTCCGTGCTTTCGTGGGCAGCGGTGGCAGTGGCAGGGCTTAATCTTTACCGTGCACTGGCCTCCGGCGGGCTTTGTGGGGAAGGGCAATAATCGCTCCTGCGTTGTTAAAATTGATGATGGTGAGCAAAGCGTGCTTCTGACAGGGGATATTGAGGCAGCGTCTGAACAGGCGATGCTGAGCCATCGCTGGCGCGATCTTACGTCTACACTGATTCAGGTACCTCACCATGGCAGTAATACATCGTCATTTGCCCCCATGGTGCAGCGTGTTGAAGGCAAAATAGCGTTAGCTTCTGCGGCGCGTTATAACGCCTGGCATTTTCCTTCAGCGAAAGTGGTCAGGCGCTACAGGAAAGAGGGATATGCCTGGTTTGACACGCCGCATTCCGGGCAAATTTCGGTAACATTTTCGCTACATGGCACGCAAATCCGACGGTTACGGGATGGCTGTTTACCTCGTTGGTATCATCAGTGGTTTGGCGTGCGCGTAGATAACGGGTAGAATATGCGGCTATTTCAACAAATGCTGGTTTTTTGAATGCATAACGACAAAGATCTCTCCACGTGGCAAACGTTCCGCCGACTCTGGCCGATGATTGCACCTTTTAAATCAGGCTTGATCGTGGCGGGCGTAGCGTTAATCCTCAACGCAGCCAGCGATACCTTTATGCTATCGCTTCTTAAACCGTTACTGGATGACGGTTTTGGTAAAACAGATCGATCGGTGCTGCTATGGATGCCGCTGGTGGTTATTGGTCTGATGATCCTGCGCGGTATTACCAGCTACGTCTCCAGCTACTGCATCTCCTGGGTATCGGGAAAAGTGGTAATGACCATGCGTCGTCGACTGTTCAGCCACATGATGGGCATGCCGGTCGCATTCTTTGACAAGCAGTCTACCGGCACATTGCTGTCGCGTATTACCTATGATTCAGAACAGGTTGCCTCTTCCTCGTCCAGCGCGTTGATCACCGTGGTGCGTGAAGGTGCTTCGATCATCGGCCTGTTTATCATGATGTTCTACTACAGCTGGCAGCTGTCGATCATTCTTATCGTCTTAGCGCCGATTGTTTCGTTCGCTATCCGCCTTGTTTCTAAGCGTTTCCGCAATATCAGTAAAAACATGCAGAATACGATGGGGCAGGTGACTACCAGCGCAGAGCAGATGCTCAAAGGTCATAAAGAAGTGTTGATCTTTGGTGGCCAGGAAGTCGAAACCAAACGTTTTGATAAGGTCAGCAATAAAATGCGTCTGCAGGGGATGAAGATGGTGTCGGCCTCTTCCATTTCCGATCCGATTATTCAGCTGATTGCTTCTCTGGCGCTGGCCTTTGTTCTGTATGCGGCGAGCTTCCCGAGCGTGATGGATACCCTGACGGCAGGTACGATTACCGTTGTCTTCTCGTCTATGATTGCGCTGATGCGTCCGCTGAAATCGCTGACTAACGTCAACGCGCAGTTCCAGCGCGGGATGGCGGCGTGCCAGACCTTGTTCAGCATCCTTGATTCTGAGCAGGAAAAAGACGAAGGTACGCGCGAAATTGTCCGCGCCAAAGGAGACCTTGAGTTCCGCAACGTCACTTTCACCTATCCTGGCCGCGAAACGCCTGCGCTGCGTGATATCAGCCTTAACCTCCCGGCGGGTAAAACCGTTGCGCTGGTTGGGCGTTCTGGCTCCGGTAAATCAACGATTGCCAGCCTGATCACCCGCTTCTACGACATCGACCAGGGCGAGATTCTGCTGGACGGTCACGATCTGCGGGAATATACCCTGCAGTCGCTGCGTAACCAGGTTGCGCTGGTTTCCCAGAACGTACACCTGTTTAACGACACGGTTGCCAACAACATTGCGTATGCACGCACGGAAGAGTACAGCCGCGAGCAGATCGAAAACGCCGCTCGCATGGCCTATGCCATGGACTTTATCAACAAGATGGATAACGGCCTGGATACGATCATCGGCGAGAACGGCGTTCTGCTCTCTGGTGGTCAGCGCCAGCGTATTGCCATTGCGCGTGCCCTGCTGCGCGACAGCCCAATTCTGATCCTTGATGAAGCCACCTCTGCGCTGGATACCGAGTCTGAGCGTGCCATCCAGTCCGCGCTGGATGAGCTGCAAAAGAACCGTACGTCGCTGGTCATTGCGCACCGTCTGTCGACCATTGAAAAGGCTGACGAAATTGTTGTCGTTGAAGATGGCGTTCTCGTTGAACGCGGCAGCCATGCGGATCTGCTGGCTCATCGCGGCGTGTATGCCCAGCTTCATAAGATGCAGTTTGGTCAATGATTGCACGCATCTGGTCAGGTGAATCTCCTCTCTGGCGACTGCTGTTGCCGCTCTCCTGGCTGTATGGCCTGGTGAGCGGTGCTATTCGCTTGCTGTACCGGCTTGGGCTGAAACGTGCATGGCGAGCGCCGGTGCCGGTTGTTGTGGTGGGGAATTTAACCGCAGGCGGAAACGGTAAAACGCCGGCGGTGATCTGGCTGGTGGAGCAATTGCAAAAACGCGGTATCCGCGCCGGGGTTGTGTCGCGGGGGTATGGCGGAAATGCGGTGCAGTATCCGTTGCTGCTGACCCCTGACACCACTACCGCCGAAGCGGGTGATGAGCCGGTGCTGATTTTTCAGCGTACCCACGCGCCGGTAGCAGTCTCGCCGGTGCGCAGCGAGGCCGTGCAGGCCCTGCTGGCAGAACACTCGGTTCAGATTGTCATCACTGACGATGGCCTGCAGCATTATGCCCTCGCGCGTGACAAAGAGATTGTTGTCATTGACGGTGTTCGCCGTTTCGGGAACGGCTGGTGGTTACCGGCCGGGCCAATGCGTGAGCGAGCCTCTCGCCTGAAAAGCGTTGATGCGATTATCGTCAACGGCGGTGAAGCCAGAGCGGGGGAGATCCCGATGCATCTTCATCCGGGGCTGGCGGTAAATCTGCTTACCGGTGAAAGGAAAGCGGTCGCCCGACTGACCTCACTGGTGGCGATGGCGGGCATTGGCCATCCTCCGCGTTTCTTCGCGACGCTTGAACAGTGCGGTGCAAAACTTGAAAAGCGTGTTCCGCTGGCCGACCATCAGGCGCTGGTATCGGAGCAGGTTAACGCCCTGGCGTCGCCTGAGCAGACGCTGATCATGACCGAAAAAGACGCGGTGAAATGCCGTGCCTTCGCGAAAGAAAACTGGTGGTATCTGCCGGTTGACGCTGAGCTTAGCGGCGAGCAACCGGAGCAACTGCTTAAAGAACTGATTGCGTTAGTGCATTAACAGCAACTGCGGTTCTGGTGGCGCTTTTACGGACAGGAAAACGCATGTCTTTACCGCAACTCTCGCTTTCAGCCGCACGTCATCTTCACCTTGCCGCGCAGGGGCTTTTGAAAAAGCCGCGTCGCCGCGCTCAGCCCACCGATATTCTCTCTACCGTGCAGCGCATGTCGCTACTGCAAATCGACACTATCAATATCGTGGCGCGCAGCCCTTATCTGGTGCTGTTTAGCCGTCTGGGGAACTATCAGCCCCAGTGGCTCGACAACGCCCTCAGGCAGGGCGAGCTGATGGAATATTGGGCGCACGAGGCCTGTTTCCTTCCGCGCAGCGACTTCGCGCTGGTCCGCCATCGGATGCTCTCCCCGGATAAAATGGGCTGGAAATACCGCCAGGCGTGGATGCTGGAGCACGCCGCTGAAATTGAGCAACTGATCGCGCATATTCAGGAGAAGGGTCCAGTACGGTCCGCTGATTTTGAACATCCCCATAAAGGGGCCAGCGGCTGGTGGGAATGGAAGCCGCACAAACGTCATCTGGAAGGGCTATTTACTTCCGGCAAAGTCATGGTGATTGAGCGGCGTAACTTTCAGCGCGTATATGACCTGACACACCGCGTGATGCCGCACTGGGACGACCAGCGCGATCTCCTCACTCAGGAGGCGGCTGAAGCCGTCATGCTTGAGAACAGCGCCCGCAGCCTGGGGATTTTCCGTCCACAGTGGCTGGCGGATTACTATCGTCTGCGCCAGCCTGCGCTGAAAACGCTGCTGGAGAGGTGGCAGCAGGAGCAGCGCGTCGTCCCCGTTTCGGTGGACACGCTGGGCGAAATGTGGCTGCATGCGGATCTCCTCCCGCTGCTGCCACAGGCGCTTGATGGCAAACTGCAGGCAACCCACAGCGCGGTACTCTCGCCATTCGACCCGGTAGTCTGGGACAGAAAACGGGCTGAGCAGCTCTTTAATTTCAGCTACCGGCTGGAGTGCTATACCCCGGCACCGAAACGCCAGTTCGGTTACTTCGTGTTACCGCTGCTGCACAAAGGGCAGCTTGTCGGGCGGATGGATGCCAAAATGCACCGCAAAACCGGCACGCTTGAAATCATTGCGCTTTACCTTGAGGACGGCGTGAAAGTCACGGCGTCCTTAGAAAAAGGATTAACGTCCGCGATTAGCGAGTTTGCGCGCTGGCAGGACGCCCACCGCGTGACGCTGGGACGTCTGCCCGACGGGCTGTTTAACGCCTGTCGACATGGCTGGGAAACAGGCATTCCCTGAAAAAGGAATGTGTTAAGATTTAGCGATTACCCCTACGGAGGAACTATGGATCACCGTTTACTTGAAATCATTGCCTGCCCGGTATGCAACGGCAAGCTGTACTACAGCCAGGACAAACAAGAGCTGATTTGCAAACTGGATAGCCTGGCGTTCCCGCTGCGTGACGGTATTCCGGTCCTGCTGGAAAACGAAGCCCGTTCCCTGGTCGCGGAAGAGAGCAAACCATGAGTTTTGTTGTCATCATTCCTGCCCGCTACGCCTCAACGCGCCTGCCGGGTAAACCGCTGGTGGACATCAACGGCAAGCCGATGATTGTGCACGTTCTTGAGCGTGCCCGTGAATCGGGCGCCGAGCGCGTGATCGTTGCCACCGATCACCCGGACGTGGCGCGTGCGGTGGAAGCGGCAGGCGGAGAAGTTTGCATGACCCGTGCCGATCATCAGTCCGGTACCGAACGTCTGGCGGAAGTGGTTGAAAAATGCGGCTTCAGTGACGACACGGTAATCGTGAATGTCCAGGGCGACGAGCCGATGATCCCGGCGGTTATCATTCGTCAGGTGGCGGAAAACCTGGCGCAGCGTGAGGTGGGGATGGCGACGCTCGCCGTGCCGATTCACCACGTAGAAGAAGCCTTTAATCCTAATGCGGTGAAAGTGGTGATGGATGCCGAAGGGTATGCCCTCTATTTTTCACGCGCCACCATTCCCTGGGATCGCGATCGTTTTGCCGTCTCAAAAGAGGCGATTGGCGACACCTTCCTGCGCCATCTGGGCATCTACGGCTATCGCGCCGGTTTCATTCGCCGTTATGTCACCTGGGCACCAAGCCCGCTGGAACATATCGAGATGCTGGAGCAGCTTCGCGTCCTGTGGTACGGGGAGAAGATCCACGTTGCGGTTGCCCAGGAAGTACCGGGTACTGGCGTAGATACCCCTGACGATCTTGAGCGCGTTCGCGCCGAAATGCGTTAATTTTTCCGTCGTCCCCCCGCCTGGGGGGACAGTTTCCCGCCAGGTTATTTCCCTTTTCAGTGCCTTAATTGATCTCTGTCGGGTGACATCTTTCCCTGACGCGCTCATTATAAAAGCAGTAGTCTTAATGGGGGTAATCTCATATGGAACAACTGCGTGCCGAACTCAGCCATCTGCTCGGGGAGGCATTAAGCCGGGTGGAGTGCGTGAATGAAAAGGCCGATACCGCGCTTTGGGCGTTGTATGACAGTCAGGGAAACCCGATGCCGCTGATGGCGAGGAGTTTTTCCTCGCCGGGCGTTGCCCGACAGCTGGCCTGGAAAATGTCGATGCTGGCGCGCGAAGGGACGGTCCGTATGCCGACAGTCTACGGTGTGATGACCCATGAGGAACATCCCGGCCCGGACGTGCTGTTGATTGAACGGTTACGCGGTGTCCCGGTGGAAGCCCCGGCGCGCACGCCGGAGCGCTGGGAGCAGTTAAAAGACCAGATTGTGGAAGCGCTGCTCGCCTGGCACCGGCAGGACAGCCGTGGTCTCGTTGGCCCGGTCGACAGCACGCAGGAGAACCTGTGGCCGCTCTGGTATCGCCAGCGCATTGAGGTGCTGTGGGGAACCTTAAACCAGTTCAACAACACCGGCCTCACCATGCAGGACAAACGCATTCTGTTCCGCACCCGGGAATGCCTGCCGGCCCTGTTCGAAGGTTTTAACGACAACTGTGTGCTGGTACACGGTAATTTTACCCTGCGCAGCATGCTTAAAGATCCGCGCAGCGATCAACTGCTGGCGATGGTCGGGCCGGGCATCATGCTTTGGGCACCGCGTGAGTACGAGTTGTTCAGGCTAAGCGACAGCGGCGCGGCAGAAGGTTTGCTCTGGCACTACTTGCAGCGCGCGCCGGTGGCGGAGGCCTTCCTGTGGCGGCGCTGGCTCTATTTGCTCTGGGATGAAGTCGCGCAACTGGTCAATACCGGGCGTTTCAGTCGCGCCAACTTCGATCTTGCGGCAAAATCACTCCTGCCGTGGCTCGCCTGACACACCTTTGAGCCACTGCCAGATCCGCCCAAGCGTCTCATAGCCCACGCGATCGCTGTGCATTAACCACACCGGGGAGGGGATCGCCCGCTCCCACGGATTCAGCGGTGCGGTGATGGCCAGTTGGTTAGCCGGTGCCGGCAGCGGGTGTAGCCCCTGGCTCTCAAAGAAAATCATCGCTCTCGGCAGATGGGAGGCAGAGGTTACCAGCAGGAACGGAACGTCGCCGATGGCTTTTTTCACCGCGGCGGCCTCTTCTTCAGTGTCTTTGGGGCTGTCCAGCGTGATGATTGACGAGCGTGGTACGCCCAGCGATTCTGCCACTCTCGCCCCGGCTTCCGCCGTGCTGACCGGGTTCGTCTTCGCGGCGGCACCGGTGAAAATCAGTTTGGCACCCGGATTAGCCAGCCACAGGCGAATGCCTTCATTAAGCCGCGGCAGGCTGTTGTTGATCAGATTTGAACTGGGCGCCCAGTCCGGGTCCCAGGTATACCCTCCGCCGAGCACGACGATATACCCCACTTTCTGATTGCCCTGCCAGGTTGGATATTTATTCTCAATGGGGCGCAACAGCCCATCCGCCACCGGCTGCAGGCTTAACAGCAGCAGCGCCAGCCAGCCCAGGGTAATAAGCGATTTTCCACTTTTCTGGAAACGGCTCAACCACACCAGCGCCAGACCAAGCGCGATGACGAGCAGCAGCAGGGGAAGGGGAAGCATCATGCCGCCGATGTATTTTTTTAGGGTAAAAAGCATCCTTTTTGGTTCCTTTTTTAACCATATAGCAGGTGAATGCCAGTGATATTACACCAGAGAGGTTCATTCTCCGCTCGGGTGTGACAAAATAGCGGTTTTGCAGTTAGCGAGTGGAACTCTCCCAATGCGGGATCGCAATTTTGATGACATCGCGGAAAAGTTTTCGCGCAACATTTATGGCACGACTAAAGGCCAGCTGCGTCAGACGATCCTCTGGCAGGATCTCGACAAGCTTCTTGCCGACTATCCGGGCCAGAGGTTGCGTGTGCTTGATGCGGGCGGTGGCGAAGGCCAGACTGCCATCCTGATGGCACAGCGGGGTCATCACGTCACCTTGTGCGATCTCTCTGCTGAAATGGTGGCGCGTGCCCGGCAGGCGGCAGACGAGAAAGGTGTGAGCGACAACATGCATTTTATACATTGCGCCGCTCAGGACATTGCGCAGCATTTGGAAACGCAGGTTGATCTGATATTGTTTCATGCTGTGCTGGAATGGGTGGCCGATCCGCAGGCGGTGCTAAAAACGCTGTGGTCGATGTTGCGCCCGGGCGGGGCGTTATCGCTGATGTTCTACAACGCAAACGGCTTGTTAATGCGAAACGTGCTGGTGGGCAATTTCGGCTACGTTCAGCAGGGCATGTATAAAAAGAAACGGCGCACGCTGTCGCCGGATTTCCCGCGTGAACCGCAGCAGGTGTATGGCTGGCTGGAGGAGATCGGCTGGGAGATCACCGGTAAAACGGGCGTGAGGGTGTTTCATGACTATCTGCGTGATAAACAAAAACAGCATGACTGCTTAGACGCCTTAACAGAAATTGAAACGCGGTACTGCCGCCAGGAGCCTTATTTAAGCCTTGGCCGCTATATCCACGTCACCGCGCGCAAGCCGCAGATGCAAGGATAATCTATGAGTGAATTTTCCCAGACAGTCCCCGAACTGGTTGCCTGGGCCAGAAAAAATGATTTCTCCATCTCGCTGCCGGTAGACAGACTCTCTTTCCTGCTGGCGGTGGCTACGCTGAACGGCGAGCGGCTTGATGGTGAAATGAGCGAGGGTGAACTGGTGGATGCCTTCCGCCATGTCAGTGATGCGTTTGAGCAAACCAGCGAAACCATTAGCGTGCGTGCCAACAACGCGATCAACGACATGGTGCGTCAACGTCTGCTGAACCGCTTTACCAGCGAGCAGGCGGAAGGAAACGCCATTTATCGTCTGACGCCACTGGGTATCGGCATTACCGACTATTACATCCGCCAGCGTGAGTTTTCGACGCTGCGCCTCTCTATGCAGCTCTCGATTGTCGCGGGCGAGCTGAAGCGTGCCGCCGATGCGGCAGATGAGAATGGCGATGAATTCCACTGGCACCGCAACGTCTACGCGCCGCTGAAATATTCGGTGGCCGAGATCTTTGACAGCATTGATCTGACCCAGCGTCTGATGGACGAACAACAGCAGCAGGTGAAAGACGATATCGCACAGCTGCTGAATAAAGACTGGCGGGCGGCCATCTCCAGCTGCGAACTCTTATTGTCAGAAACCTCTGGTACGCTGCGCGAGCTGCAGGACACCCTCGAGGCGGCAGGGGATAAGCTGCAGGCTAACCTGCTGCGTATTCAGGATGCCACGCTTGCCCACGACGATCTGCACTTTGTCGACCGTCTGGTGTTTGATTTACAAAGCAAGCTCGACCGCATTATTAGCTGGGGCCAGCAGTCGATTGACCTGTGGATTGGCTACGACCGCCACGTGCATAAATTTATCCGTACCGCGATTGATATGGATAAAAACCGCGTCTTTGCTCAGCGTTTGCGCCAGTCGGTACAGACCTATTTCGATGCGCCCTGGGCGCTGACCTACGCCAGTGCCGACCGCCTGCTGGATATGCGCGATGAAGAGATGGCGTTGCGTGATGAAGAAGTGACCGGTGAACTGCCACCGGATCTGGAATTCGAAGAATTTAATGAAATTCGCGAGCAGCTTGCGGCGATGATCGAAGAACAGCTCGCGGTCTACAAAACCAGACAAGTGCCGCTGGATCTTGGTCTCGTGGTGCGCGACTATCTGGCGCAATATCCTCGGGCGCGCCATTTCGATATCGCCCGCATTGTCGTCGACCAGGCCGTACGCCTGGGCGTCGCGCAAGCAGATTTCACCGGGCTGCCGCCGAAGTGGCAGCCGATTAACGATTACGGAGCCAAGGTACAGGCGCATGTCATTGACAAATATTGAAAACGTGATGCCAGTTAAGCTGGCACAGGCGCTGGCGAATCCGTTGTTTCCGGCGCTGGACAGCCAGCTACGTGCCGGTCGTCACATTGGCCTTGACGAGCTGGATAATCACGCCTTTTTGATGGACTTCCAGGAGTATCTGGAAGAGTTTTACGCGCGTTACAACGTTGAGCTTATTCGTGCGCCGGAAGGTTTTTTCTATCTGCGCCCGCGCTCCACGACGCTCATTCCGCGCTCCGTGCTTTCCGAGCTGGACATGATGGTCGGGAAAATTCTCTGCTATCTCTATCTCAGCCCGGAACGTCTGGCGAACGAAGGTATCTTCACGCAACAGGAGCTTTACGATGAGCTGCTGGCGCTGGCGGATGAAAGCAAGCTGCTCAAGCTGGTGAACAACCGTTCGACGGGGTCAGACCTTGATCGTCAGAAATTGCAGGAAAAAGTTCGCTCTTCTCTGAACCGTCTGCGCCGACTGGGTATGGTCTGGTTTATGGGCCATGACAGCAGCAAGTTCCGCATTACGGAATCGGTCTTCCGCTTTGGTGCCGACGTGCGCGCGGGCGACGATGCGCGTGAGGCGCAGCTACGCATGATCCGTGACGGTGAAGCGATGCCGGTGGAAAACCATTTGCAGCTCAATGATGAGCATGAAGAGAATCAGCCGGAAAGCGGGGAGGAAGAGTAATGATTGAACGCGGTAAATTTCGCTCACTGACGCTGATTAACTGGAACGGTTTCTTTGCCCGAACCTTCGATCTGGATGAGCTGGTCACCACGCTCTCCGGCGGTAACGGGGCGGGTAAATCCACCACCATGGCGGCGTTCGTCACGGCGCTGATCCCCGATTTGACCCTGCTGCACTTCCGAAACACCACCGAAGCGGGCGCGACAAGCGGCTCCCGTGACAAAGGCCTGCACGGTAAGCTGAAGGCGGGCGTCTGTTATTCGGTGCTGGACGTGATCAACTCCCGTCATCAGCGCGTGGTGGTTGGCGTGCGTCTGCAGCAGGTGGCGGGCCGTGACCGTAAGGTTGATATCAAACCTTTCGCCATTCAGGGCCTGCCGACTTCCGTGCAGCCGACCGCGCTGCTGACGGAGACCTTAAACGAACGTCAGGCGCGCGTGCTGACGCTTCAGGAGCTGAAAGACAAGCTTGAAGCTATCGAAGGCGTGCAGTTTAAGCAGTTCAACTCCATTACCGAATACCACTCCCTGATGTTCGATCTGGGCGTGGTTGCCCGACGCCTGCGGACTGCATCCGACCGTAGCAAATATTACCGTCTGATCGAAGCGTCCCTGTACGGCGGTATCTCCAGCGCCATTACCCGCTCGTTGCGCGACTACCTGTTGCCAGAAAACAGCGGCGTGCGTAAAGCCTTCCAGGACATGGAAGCCGCACTGCGTGAAAACCGCATGACGCTGGAAGCGATCCGCGTGACCCAGTCTGACCGCGATCTGTTTAAACATCTGATCAGCGAAGCCACTAACTACGTGGCGGCAGACTATATGCGTCACGCCAACGAACGCCGCATACACCTCGATCAGGCTCTGGAGTACCGCCGCGAACTGTTTACATCCCGTAAGCAGCTGGTGGCTGAGCAGTATAAGCACGTCGAAATGGCGCGCGAACTGGGTGAGCACAACGGTGCGGAAGGGGATCTGGAAGCCGATTACCAGGCCGCCAGCGATCACCTGAACCTGGTGCAGACTGCGCTGCGTCAGCAGGAAAAAATCGAGCGCTACGAAGCGGATCTCGATGAGCTGCAAATTCGTCTTGAAGAGCAAAACGAAGTGGTGGCCGAAGCCGCCGATCTGCAGGAAGAGAACGAAGCGCGCGCCGAAGCGGCCGAGCTGGAAGTGGATGAGCTGAAAAGCCAGCTCGCCGATTACCAGCAGGCGCTGGACGTGCAGCAGACCCGTGCGATTCAGTACACCCAGGCGCTGCAAGCCCTGCAGCGTGCGAAAGAGCTGTGTCACCTGCCGGATTTAACGCCGGAGAGCGCGGAAGACTGGCTGGACACCTTCCAGGCGAAAGAGCAGGAAGCCACCGAGAAACTGCTGTCGCTCGATCAGAAAATGAGCGTGGCGCAAACGGCGCACAGCCAGTTTGAGCAGGCATACCAGCTGGTCGTGGCGATCAATGGCCCGGTTGCGCGTAGCGACGCCTGGAGCGTTGCCCGCGAACTGCTGCGTGACGGTATGAACCAGCGCCATCTGGCCGAACAGGTTCAGCCGCTGCGTATGCGTCTGAACGAACTGGAACAGCGTCTGCGCGAGCAGCAGGAAGCCGAGCGTCTGCTGGCCGATTTCTGCAAACGTCAGGGCAAAAATTACGATTTCGACGATCTTGAAGCCCTGCATCAGGAGCTGGAAGCGCGAATTGCTTCGCTTTCTGACAGTGTTTCCAGCGCCAGCGAACAGCGCATGAACCTGCGTCAGGAGCTGGATCAGCTCCAGTCTCGTTCGCAAAAGCTCCTGCAACGCGCGCCGATCTGGCTTGCAGCGCAGAGCAGCCTGAGCCAGCTCAGCGAGCAGTGCGGGGAAACGTTTGAATCCGGCCAGGATGTTACGGAATACCTGCAACAACTGCTGGAGCGTGAGCGTGAAGCGATCGTTGAGCGTGATGAAGTCGGTAACCGTAAACGTGAAGTTGACGAAGAGATTGAACGCTTAAGCCAGCCGGGCGGTGCAGAAGATGCGCGCCTGAATGCGCTGGCGGAACGTTTTGGCGGCGTACTGCTGTCGGAAATTTATGACGACGTGGGTCTGGATGACGCGCCGTACTTCTCGGCGCTGTACGGCCCGTCGCGTAATGCGATCGTCGTGCCCGATCTGTCGCAGATTTCTGAGCAGCTGGCCGGTCTGGAAGATTGCCCGGAAGATCTCTATTTAATCGAAGGGGATCCGCAGTCATTCGATGACAGCGTGTTCAGCGTGGACGAGCTTGAAAAAGCGGTGGTGGTGAAAATTGCCGACCGCCAGTGGCGCTATTCTCGCTTCCCGGAACTGCCGCTGTTTGGCCGTGCCGCGCGTGAAAACCGTATCGAAAGTCTGCATGCTGAGCGTGAAACGCTGTCAGAGCGTTTTGCCACCCTGTCGTTCGACGTTCAGAAAACCCAGCGTCTGCATCAGGCCTTCAGCCGCTTTATCGGTAGCCATCTGGCGGTGGCGTTTGACGCCGACCCGGAAGCCGAAATTCGCAAGCTCAACACCCGCCGGGGTGAACTGGAACGCGCGCTGGCGAATCATGAAAATGATAACCTGCAGAGCCGCGTACAGTTCGAACAGGCGAAAGAGGGCGTAGCCGCGCTCAACCGCATTCTGCCGCGTCTTAACCTGCTGGCGGACGAGACGCTGGCCGACCGCGTTGATGAAATTCAGGAACGTCTGGATGAAGCGCAGGAAGCGGCACGCTTCATTCAGCAGCATGGCAATCAGCTGGCGAAACTGGAACCGGTGCTCTCGGTGCTCCAGAGCGATCCGGAACAGTATGAGCAGCTGAAAGAAGATTACGCCTGGTCTCAGCAGGTACAGCGCGAAGCCCGCCAGCAGGCATTTGCCCTGACGGAAGTGGTGCAGCGTCGCGCCCACTTTGGCTACTCTGATTCCGCAGAAATGCTCAGCGGTAACAGCGATCTTAACGAGAAACTTCGCCAGCGTCTTGAGCAGGCGGAAGCGGAACGTACTCGCGCACGTGAAGCCATGCGTACGCACGCCGCGCAGCTGAGTCAGTACAGCCAGGTCATGGCCTCGCTGAAAAGCTCCTATGACACCAAGAAAGAGCTGCTTAACGATTTACACAAAGAGCTGCAGGATATCGGGGTTCGCGCCGACAGCGGCTCGGAAGAGCGGGCGCGTATTCGCCGCGACGAACTGCATGCCCAGTTAAGCAACAACCGCGCGCGCCGTAATCAGCTGGAAAAAGCGCTGACCTTCTGTGAAGCGGAGATGGACAACCTGACGCGTCGCCTGCGCAAGCTGGAACGCGACTATCACGAAATGCGCGAGCAGGTTGTGACCGCCAAGGCGGGCTGGTGCGCGGTGATGCGCATGGTGAAAGACAATAACGTTGAGCGTCGTCTGCACCGTCGCGAGCTGGCGTACCTTTCCGGGGATGAACTGCGCTCCATGTCGGATAAGGCATTGGGTGCGCTGCGTCTGGCGGTGGCGGATAACGAACATCTGCGCGACGTGCTGCGCATGTCCGAAGATCCAAAACGTCCAGAGCGTAAAATCCAGTTCTTCGTGGCGGTTTACCAGCACCTGCGCGAGCGTATTCGCCAGGATATCATCCGCACCGACGATCCGGTCGAAGCCATCGAGCAGATGGAAATCGAGCTGGGTCGCCTGACGGAAGAGTTAACCTCCCGCGAGCAGAAGCTGGCAATCAGCTCCCGCAGCGTGGCGAATATCATCCGCAAAACCATTCAGCGCGAGCAGAACCGTATTCGTCAGCTGAACCAGGGACTGCAGAGCGTGTCGTTTGGTCAGGTTAACAGCGTGCGTCTGAACGTGAACGTGCGTGAAGCCCACTCGACGCTGCTTGATGTGTTGTCCGAGCAGCACGAACAGCATCAGGATCTGTTTAACAGCAACCGCCTGACCTTCTCGGAAGCACTGGCGAAGCTGTACCAGCGCCTGAATCCGCAGATTGATATGGGGCAGCGCACGCCGCAAACCATCGGCGAAGAGCTGCTGGATTACCGTAACTATCTTGAGATGGAAGTGGAGGTCAACCGTGGTTCAGACGGCTGGCTGCGCGCCGAGTCCGGTGCGCTCTCAACAGGTGAGGCTATCGGTACCGGGATGTCGATTCTGGTGATGGTGGTGCAGAGCTGGGAAGATGAAGCGCGTCGTCTGCGCGGTAAAGATATCTCCCCATGCCGCCTGCTGTTCCTTGATGAAGCGGCGCGTCTTGACGCCCGCTCTATCGCCACGCTGTTTGAGCTGTGCGACCGTCTTGATATGCAGCTTATCATCGCGGCACCAGAGAACATCAGCCCGGAAAAAGGCACCACCTATAAGCTGGTGCGTAAAGTCTTCCAGAACAGCGAGCACGTACACGTCGTGGGTCTGCGCGGCTTTGCACCGCAGCCACCGGAGTCGTTACCCGGTACGGCTGACGCTTCCTGAGGCGTTTTGTTACAAAGAGCGGCGCAGTAGCGCCGCTTTTTTTATTCACTTAACTTGTGCTGATGGCGGGGTTATCTTTAAACTTCTTTACATAAGGCAAGGCAACTGCGGTTATGCCTTCCTATACTAACTAAACATAAGCCCCAGAATGATGGGCATGTCGTGAAAAACAGGGGGCAAGGGATGTTGCTAAAGAAAAATCGTGGTCGTCAGCTGTCAGCGCTGGGTTTGTGCCTGACAGTGATGTTTGCTCCACTGTTTACCGCACAGGCGGATGAGCCTGAAGTTGTACCTTCGGACAGCTCTGCAACGACAGGTACACAACCGATGTCGCTGTCTCTGCCGCTGGAGCAATCTCCGGCGACGGCGATCATGGCGGGCATCCGGCCGCTACCCGAAGGGATCGACACCGGTTCACTTCGCCAGCAGCTGATGACGGGCTTGCCGTCAGGCTACACGCCAGCCTATATCAACCAGCTCACGCTGCTGTATGCCGCGCGTGATATGAAACCTATGTGGGAAAACCGCGACGCGGTGCGCGCGTTTCAGCAACAGCTGGCGGAAGTCGCGATTGCGGGTTTCCAGCCGCAATTTACCACCTGGGTAGAGCTACTGACCGACCCTGCCGTTACCGGCCAGGCGCGGGATGTGGTGTTGTCTGATGCGATGATGGGCTACCTGCAGTTTGTGGCGGGCATTCCGGTTAATGGCAACCGCTGGCTGTATAGTCAAAAGCCTTACAAGCTGGCGACCCCGGCGCTGTCAGTGATTAACCAGTGGCAGCTGTCGCTGGATAATGGTGAACTGCCGCGCTTTATCGCAAGCCTTGCGCCTGCGCATCCGCAATACGCAACGATGCATCAATCCTTACTGGCGCTTGTGGCGGACTCGCGGCCGTGGCCGCAACTGCGCGCCAACGCGACGCTTCGCCCTGGCCAGTGGAGCAGCGATGTTCCCGCCCTGCGTGAAATCCTCAGCCGTTCCGGCATCCTCGACGGCGGGCCTAACATTGCTCTTCCTGGCGACGATTCGCAAAACGTGGTGGTCAGCCCGTCAGCCCCGGTCAAAGAGAAAAAAGCTGTAGGGCTAAACAACAAGCCCGCGGCGTACGATCGTGAACTGGTGGCAGCCGTGAAGCAATTTCAGGCAGCGCAAGGGCTGGGGGCTGATGGCGTCATTGGTCAGTCCACGCGTGACTGGCTGAACGTCTCTCCTGCGCAGCGGGCAGGGGTGCTGGCGCTGAATATCCAGCGTTTGCGTTTGCTGCCGGGTACGCTTTCGACCGGCATCATGGTCAATATTCCTGCTTACTCTCTGGTTTATTATCAGGACGGAAACGAAGTGCTGGCGTCCCGCGTCATTGTCGGGCGGCCAGATCGTAAAACGCCGATGATGAGCAGCGCGCTGAACAATGTCGTGGTGAACCCGCCGTGGAACGTTCCGCCGACGCTTGCGCGCAAAGACATCCTGCCTAAGGTGTGGAACGATCCGGGCTATCTGGAACGCCACGGTTATACGGTGATGCGCGGCTGGAACAGTAAAGAAGCGATTGACCCGTATATGGTCGACTGGTCTACGATTACGGCCTCGAACCTGCCGTTCCGTTTCCAGCAGGCACCGGGCGCGCATAACTCGCTGGGACGTTACAAGTTCAATATGCCGAGTTCCGACGCTATCTATTTGCACGATACGCCAAACCACACCCTGTTCCAGAAAGACACCCGCGCACTCAGCTCCGGCTGCGTTCGTGTAAACAAAGCGTCTGAACTGGCGAACATGCTGTTGCAGGATGCCGGCTGGAACGATACGCGGATCTCTGATGCGTTGAAACAAGGTGATACCCGGTACGTGAATATCCGCCACAATATTCCCGTCAATCTTTACTACCTGACGGCGTTTGTCGGGGCCGACGGGCGTACCCAGTATCGTACAGATATTTACAATTATGATCTCACCGCGCGATCCGGCGCACAAATTTTGCCAAAAGCGGAACAATTAATCAGGTAAATGAAGTAGTTCGGGAAAAATGATTGTCGTAAGTTATGGTGAATACGGGGCAATATGGCTGTAGGCCGCGTATTTGCTGGGGTTGGGCGCCTTGACGTTGTCGGCTTTGCCAGTTAAGGTGCCCTTCGTGCGCTAAGCATATTGACGATTTCATTGACCTGTAGACCTGATTATCATGGACAAATTTGACGCTAATCGCCGCAAACTGCTGGCGTTAGGTGGTGTTGCGCTGGGCGCAGCGGCCATCTTGCCGACGCCAGCATTTGCCACCCTCTCGACCCCACGTCCGCGTATTTTAACGCTCAACAATCTTCACACCGGTGAGTCGCTTAAAGCGGAGTTTTTCGATGGCAGAGGCTATATTCAGGATGAATTAGCAAAACTAAACCATTTTTTCCGTGATTTCCGCGCGAATAAAATAAAAGCCATCGATCCAGGACTGTTTGATCAGTTGTTTCGCCTTCAGGGCCTGTTGGGGACCAGCAGACCTGTGCAGCTCATTTCTGGCTATCGCTCGCTCGATACCAATAACGAACTGCGCGCCCACAGCCGTGGGGTAGCGAAAAAAAGCTACCACACCAAAGGGCAGGCAATGGATTTCCACATTGAAGGCGTTTCGTTAGCCAATATTCGCAAAGCTGCGTTATCTATGCGCGCAGGTGGTGTAGGATATTACCCACGTAGCAACTTTGTGCATATTGATACCGGGCCGGTCAGGCACTGGTAATAACGAAACACAGGAGCAGTATGAACTATCGTATTATTCCGGTTACCGCGTTCTCCCAGAACTGTTCATTAATCTGGTGTGAGCAAACCAAACTGGCCGCGCTTGTTGATCCCGGCGGCGACGCTGAGAAAATCAAGCAGGAAGTCGCTGCAAGCGGCGTCACGCTGATGCAGATCCTGCTCACTCACGGTCACCTTGACCACGTGGGGGCAGCGGCTGAACTGGCGCAGCACTACGGTGTGCCGGTTATCGGTCCGGAAAAAGAAGATGAGTTCTGGCTTGAGGGGTTACCTGCCCAAAGTCGCATGTTTGGCCTTGATGAGTGTCAGCCGCTGACGCCCGATCGCTGGCTGAACGAAGGAGATCGTGTAAGCGTAGGGAATGTGACGTTACAGGTGTTGCATTGTCCCGGGCACACGCCGGGCCATATCGTCTTCTTTGATGACCAGTCGCGTCTGCTGATTTCCGGCGATGTGATTTTCAAAGGTGGGGTAGGACGCAGTGATTTTCCGCGCGGCGATCACGGACAGCTGATCCAGTCGATTAAGCAGAAGTTATTGCCGTTAGGCGATGACGTGACGTTTATCCCCGGACACGGTCCGATGTCGACGCTGGGTTATGAACGGGTACACAATCCGTTCCTTCAGGATGAAATGCCTGTCTGGTAACCAGAATGAAAAAAGCCTGCATATGCAGGCTTTTTTGTGGGCGCGAGTTACAGAACGGCAACAATCGCCTCGCACAGCGGTGCCATATTGTCTGGCGTCATGCCCGCCACGTTAACGCGGCCAGAGGCCACGGCGTAGACGCCGAACTCTTCACGCAGACGCAGAACCTGTTCTTTGGTCAGGCCGCTGAACGAGAACATGCCGTTTTGCTTGATGATGAAGCTGAAATCACGGTCAGCCCCTTTCTCCGCCAGCGTGCTCACAAACAGCAGACGCATGCGCTGGATACGCTGACGCATATCGTTCAGCTCCTGCTCCCAGATCGCGCGCAGCGCGTCGTTGCTCAGGATGGTCGCGACCACAGAGGCACCGTGTGCCGGTGGGTTAGAGTAGTTTGCACGGATCACGGATTTCATCTGGCTGAACGCGCGGTCGACGGTCTGATCGTCGGCGGCGACCAGCGTACAGGCACCCACGCGCTCATTGTACAGGCCGAAGTTCTTGGAGTATGAGCTTGCGACAATCAACTCCTGATGAACAGCCGCGAACGCGCGCAGGCCTTCGGCATCTTCTTCCAGACCGCGAGCAAAGCCCTGGTAGGCAAAGTCGAACAGCGGCAGCCAGCCTTTTTCAACGGACAGTTTTGCCAGCTGTTCCCACTGTTCCAGCGTCGGATCGATACCGGTTGGGTTATGGCAGCAGCCATGGAACAGAACAACGTCACCCGCCTGCGCGTCGTTCAGGCTGGTCAGCAGACCGTCAAAGTCCAGCGCGTGGTTTGCTGCATCGTAGTAAGCGTATTCACGCACTTCCAGACCCGCAGAGTTAAAGACGCTTTTATGGTTTGGCCAGCTTGGGTTGCTGACCCAGACGCGCTTAACGGAGGTGTTTTTCGCCAGGAAATCCGCCGCAACGCGCAGGGCACCGGTGCCGCCTGGCGTTTGTGCTGTACGAGCGCGTTTGCTGCTCACAATCTCGCTGCCTTTACCGAACAGCAGTTCCTGCGTGCAGCGACCAAATTCAGGGATACCATCAATACCGAGGTAGTTCTTGGTGGTTTCGTTTTCCAGCAGGTACTGTTCCGCTTTTTTAACGCTGGTCAGTACCGGTGTTTTGCCGGTTTCATCTTTATATACACCAATACCCAGGTTGATTTTGCCAGGGCGGTCATCGGCACGAAACAGATCGGCCAGGCCCAGAATTGGGTCGGCAGGAGCGGCGGTAATGTTCTCAAACATGACGAAGTTCCATTGTGATTACAGAAGTGAAATCCGCTATCAGGTTAACGGTAGATTTACAAAATGCCAACCGTTTGCGACGAAAAGCGTGCAGCTTCTCAAAAGTCGCCATTTTTTGCTTTCAGGCAAAAAAAAACAGGGCCGAAGCCCTGTTCATTAAGCATATAACATTGTGGCGTGCTGATTAGAACTGGTAAACGATACCCAGAGCAACGGTGTCATCATTGTTGATACCGAGCTTGTTGTCGTCTTTCAGCTGGTTGATCTGGTAGTCAACATAGGTGGACATGTTTTTGTTGAAGTAGTAAGTCGCACCCACTTCGATGTAGTTGATGAAGTCTTCGTCGCCGATACCTTCTACGTCTTTCGCTTTAGATTTGTAGTAGGAGATGGACGGACGCAGGCCGAAATCGAACTGGTACTGTGCAACAACAGAGAAGTCCTGAGACTTGTTAGCGAAGCCACGGCTGCCCAGACGCGCTGCGTTCTGCATTTCGCCGTACAGTGCTGCCAGGTAGATGTTGTTCGCGTCGTATTTCAGACCGGTCGCCCACTGCTCAGCTTTATCACCGTTACCCCATTCCAGAGTCTGCTGGTTGTTGGTACGGTCAGCGGCGCCGTAAGCACCCAGTACTGCGAAGCCATCAAACTCGTAGCTCAGAGAGGTTGCCCAGCCGTCGCCGTTAGAGCGGGTTGCGTCGGTACGCTCGTTTTTACCCAGGTACTGAACGCCGAAGTTCAGGCCGTCAACCAGACCGAAGAAGTTGTTGTTACGGTAAGTTGCCAGACCACCGGTACGGCCCGCGAAGAAGTCATCGCTTGCGCCAGTGTCGCCGCCGAACTCAGGCAGCATATCGGTGATACCGATAACGTCATACACCAGGCCATAGTTACGACCGTAGTCGAAGGAGCCTGCGTCACCGAATTTCAGACCTGCGAATGCCAGACGGGTTTTGTTACCGGTCTGTGCGTCGCTGCCTTCAGAGTTGTTACCCTGGAAGTTGTATTCCCACTGGCCGTAACCGGTCAGCTGGTCGTTGATCTGGGTTTCGCCTTTGAAGCCCAGACGCGCGTAAGTCATGTCGCCATCGTTGCCATCATTGTCAGAGAAGTAATGCAGGCCAACAGCTTTCCCGTAAAGATCTAATTTGTTGCCGTCTTTGTTATAGATTTCTGCAGCGTTTGCTGCACCGGCTACCAGCAGGGCAGGGATAACCACTGCCAGGATATTGCGCTTCATCATTATTTATTACCCTCATTGGTTTTTTTATGACACTCGCCACTGCCGCCAATAAATTCTGTCAATAAATATTTCCGGAACTATTGATGAGAGTTAGGTGTCTTTATGTGTCTGACAGGCATCTTTCCATTCATAGAACCGTTTCGCTAGCCTGAAAGTGCTACAATCCTCAAGATTCAGTAACAAAAAGAAATAATGTGTAAGAATATGTGTATTTTCGGGAACTTTGTGAACCACCTCAAACTTCAGAACTGATTGTCTAAATAAGCAGCGTTTTCATTCCTATATATATGAATTGCTTATGTTTATTTTGGATAAAAGGATTTCATATAAACAGAAGTTAAACGATGCATCTTTTCTTATGACCACGAATAGCCTTCCGGAAGGCCGGATAATGGCGTTGATTTTGTGCTATTGCTTAAGAATTCAATAAACACAATAAGACTGTGGTTTATTTTTTGTTCACAGATATTTCGTGGAAATAAAACGTAACAAGCAGGGGATTTGACGGGGTTGCAGCTTAAGCAAGCTGACTTTGAACTGACGAAAATTGACATTGCAGAAGAAAATAATGGCCAGCATGCGCTGGCCATTATCATTGATAACGCGATTAGAAACTGGCGTTACGCGGCGTGCGTGGGAAAGGAATCACATCACGCACGTTCTGTACACCGGTGACGTAGGCAATAAGACGTTCAAAGCCAAGGCCAAAACCGGAGTGCGGAACGGTGCCGTAACGACGCAGATCGCGATACCAGCCGTAGTCAGCAGGGTTAAGACCCATCTCTTCCATACGGGCGTCCAGCACGTCCAGACGCTCTTCACGCTGTGAACCGCCGATGATTTCGCCGATGCCCGGCGCAAGCACGTCCATTGCTGCCACGGTTTTACCGTCTTCGTTAAGGCGCATGTAGAAGGCCTTAATGTCTTTCGGATAGTTTTTCACAACCACTGGCGCTTTGAAGTGTTTCTCTGCCAGATAACGCTCGTGTTCGGAGGAGAGGTCAACACCCCAGTAAACCGGGTTCTCAAACTTCTCGCCGCATTTTTCGAGGATAGCAACCGCATCGGTGTAATCCACCTGCGCAAAGTCAGCGGAAACGAAACGCTCAAGACGGGCAATCGCGTCGTTATCCACGCGTTCAGCGAAGAATTTCATGTCATCAGCACGTTCTTCAAGAACCGCTTTGAACACGTACTTCAGCATGGCTTCTGCCAGGCCTGCTACGTCATTCAGATCCGCGAAAGCCACTTCGGGCTCCAGCATCCAGAACTCCGCCAGGTGACGGCTGGTGTTAGAGTTTTCGGCACGGAAGGTTGGACCGAAGGTGTAGATTTTAGACAGCGCACAGGCGTAGGTTTCGCCGTTGAGCTGGCCGGACACCGTCAGGAAGGCTTCTTTCCCGAAGAAGTCTTTGTCGTAATCCACTTTGCCTTCCGGCGTGCGCGGCAGGTTTTCCATATCCAGCGTTGAAACGCGGAACATTTCGCCGGCACCTTCGGTGTCAGACGCGGTGATAAGCGGGGTAGAAACCCAGAAATAACCCTGCTCGTCGAAGAAGCGATGCAGCGCCTGCGCCAGCGTGTGACGCACGCGGGCAACCGCCCCAATCAGGTTGGTGCGTGGACGCAGGTGCGCCACTTCACGCAGATATTCAATGCTGTGGCGTTTTGCCGCCATCGGGTAGGTATCAGGATCTTCAACCCAGCCCGTGACTTCGATAGCGGAAGCCTGAATTTCGAAACTCTGACCCTGACCAGGCGATGCCACAACCACGCCGGTGACAATAACGGAACAACCCGTTGTCAGGTGCAGAACGTCATCATTGTAATTGGGCAGAGAATTATTGATGACGGCCTGTACAGGATCAAAGCAGGAACCGTCATAGACGGCGAGGAAGGAGATGCCAGCTTTAGAATCTCGGCGAGTACGCACCCATCCGCGCACGGTGACTTCTTGGTCAACGGCGACACGGCCCTGGAGTACGTCGGCTACAGGCACAACGCTCATAATATTCTCTCTGTTAATAGTCGGAAAAAATAAACACTTGTCCGCCCTTATAGGGGGGATATCTATGTTACCTGGCATCCGCCATCAGACAAGCAGATTTCGCAGTCAAAAGAGAAGAAATCAGAAATAAATAAGGTGAGAGGGAGCCTGAAAGGCTCCCTGAGGCGGTCAGCTTGCTTTTTTAACCTGCGGCAGATCGAAGGCTTCGCGCAGGGCGCGGACAAATGCTTTGTCGTGACAGATGGTTTTGCCCGGGCTGTCAGAGAGTTTTGCCACCGGCTTGCCGTTACATTCCACCAGCTTTATGACGATGTTCAGCGGTTTTACCTGTGGGATATCACAGGTCAAACGGGTCCCGATACCGAAACTCAGGTTCACTCGGGAAGAGAAGTGGCGATAAAGGTCGACGGCTTTCGCCAGATCGAGGTTATCGGAGAAGACCAGCACCTTGCTCATTGGGTCGATGCCCAATTTTTGGTAATGGGCGATGGCCTTCTCGCCCCATTCAACCGGGTCACCGGAGTCATGACGCAAGCCCTGATAGCGTTGTGCAAACTCAGGACCAAAGTCACGCAGGAACGCGTCCATGGTAATGCAGTCAGTGAGGGCGATACCCAGCTGGTCAGGGTACTCGTCCAGCCAGGCGGCAAGCGCAGCGCGCTGGCTGTTGGCAAGATCGGGGCTGATCTGCTGGTGTGCCTGGAACCATTCGTGTGCCTGGGTGCCCATGGGGGTCAGATCCAGACGACGGGCCAGGTCATAATTGCTGGTGCCTACAAACCACGGTTCCTGCTTCAGACGCTCAACAATGGCCTGCTGTACCTCGCGGGAGAAACGGCGGCGCGTGCCGAAGTCCATCAGACGGAAGCGGGACATATCCAGCCCTTCGGTTAGATGCGAGAATTCAACGAGTTTATGTTCAAGCGAAGCAATCGCCTGCTCAACGCCGGTGTCGGGCGAGCGGTAGCGGTGGGCCAGTTCACTGATGACGGCCAGCAGCGGCACTTCCCACATAATGACTTCACGCCACGGGCCTTCAAGGCGAATGTCCAGCTTGCCATTGTCATTGGTCACGGTCACCTGATCGGGGTTATAGCGGAACTCGCGCAGCCAGTTCAGGTAATCGGCGTGGAAGAAAGGCAGGCCCGAAAGCCAGTGATATTCGTCGTCCTGCAGCGCCAGATGCCGCATGGCATCGACCTGTTCACGAATGGAATCTGCGTAGATACCCAGCAAGTCGTCGCCCCGGCAGCGAAACTCAGCCGCAACCTGAACGTCATGGTAATGGTGAAAAACGGCTTGCTGCATATGCAGTTTATACGCGTCGGTATCCAGCAACGTATGCAGAACAGGAGAAGCGAATCGAGTCATAGGTGCGCAGTAGCATCCTCTCACAGGAGCGTTTAGTACATTAAACAACTCCGGAGTATACCTTGTTTAGTGATTTATTGAACCCCGATCACAACATAAGCTGACTTTAGGGTCGAGCGCATTTCGTGCCCCTGTTAAATAAATGTAGCGAAAAAGCGGTTTGTAACTGAAAAGATGAACATTCTGCGTAGCGCGTTTTACGCAACAGGAATATATTGAAACGTTACTCGACAAACGATGCATAAGGTTTTCTATGACACAACAGCCTCAAGCCAAATACCGCCACGACTACCGTGCGCCGGAATACCTGATTAGCGATATCGATCTGACTTTTGACCTGGATGCCACTAAAACCGTTGTAACGGCGGTAAGCCAGGTGACGCGTCAGAGCGCGACGGCCGTCCCGCTGCGTCTTGATGGTGAAGACCTGACGCTGGTTTCCCTGCATATTAATGACGCCGCCTGGACCGACTATAAAGAAGAAGACAATCAGCTGGTCATTAACAACCTGCCTGAACGCTTTACCCTGCGCATCGTGAATGAAATTAGCCCTGCCGCCAACACCGCGCTGGAAGGGCTTTACCAGTCAGGCGTGGCGCTGTGCACCCAGTGTGAAGCGGAAGGTTTCCGCCACATTACCTGGTATCTGGATCGCCCGGACGTTCTGGCGCGCTTCACCACCAAAATCATCGCCGATAAAACTCTCTATCCGTTCCTGCTCTCCAACGGTAACCGTGTGGGCGAGGGCGAGCTGGAAAACGGACGTCACTGGGTACAGTGGCAGGATCCGTTCCCGAAACCATGCTACCTGTTTGCGCTGGTGGCGGGTGATTTCGACGTGCTGCGCGACACCTTTAAAACCCGCTCCGGACGCGACGTGGCGCTGGAACTGTTCGTTGACCGTGGCAACCT
The DNA here is from genome assembly GCF_005503595.1 of Enterobacter sp. 2VL. Classification (NCBI taxonomy): domain Bacteria; kingdom Pseudomonadati; phylum Pseudomonadota; class Gammaproteobacteria; order Enterobacterales; family Enterobacteriaceae; genus Enterobacter; species Enterobacter sp. 2VL. The sequence continues at coordinate 78,552 of NZ_SCNE01000002.1, read as the reverse complement.
CGATCGCGCGCCGTGGGCGATGACCTCGCTTATCAACTCCATGAAGTGGGACGAGGAGCGCTTTGGCCTCGAATACGACCTCGACATCTACATGATCGTCGCCGTCGACTTCTTCAACATGGGGGCGATGGAGAACAAAGGCCTTAACGTCTTTAACTCGAAATATGTCCTGGCGCGTACCGATACCGCGACCGATAAAGATTACCTGGATATCGAACGCGTCATTGGCCACGAATATTTCCACAACTGGACCGGTAACCGTGTGACCTGCCGCGACTGGTTCCAGCTGAGCCTGAAAGAGGGCTTAACCGTGTTCCGCGATCAGGAGTTCAGCTCCGATCTGGGTTCGCGTGCGGTTAACCGCATCAACAACGTGCGCACCATGCGCGGCCTGCAGTTTGCCGAAGATGCCAGTCCGATGGCGCACCCGATTCGTCCGGACAAAGTGATTGAGATGAACAACTTCTACACCCTGACGGTGTATGAGAAGGGCGCTGAAATCATCCGCATGATCCACACCCTGCTGGGCGAAGAGAATTTCCAGAAAGGGATGCAGCTCTACTTCGAACGTCACGACGGCAGTGCCGCCACCTGCGACGACTTCGTGCAGGCGATGGAAGATGCCTCAAACGTCGACCTGTCTCATTTCCGCCGCTGGTACAGCCAGGCCGGTACGCCGATTGTGAGCGTAAAAGACGACTACAACCCGGAAACCGAGCAGTATTCTCTGACCATCAGCCAGCGCACGCCGCCAACGGCTGAGCAGGAAGAGAAACACCCGCTGCACATTCCGTTCAGCATTGAGCTGTACGATAACGAAGGAAACGTCATCCCGCTGCAGAAGGGCGGCCATCCGGTGCACCACGTGCTGAACGTTACCCAGGCAGAGCAGACCTTTATCTTCGATAACGTTTACTTCCAGCCGGTGCCGGCGCTGCTGTGCGAATTCTCTGCCCCGGTGAAGCTGGAGTACAAGTGGAGCGATCAGCAGCTGACGTTCCTGATGCGTCACGCGCGCAATGACTTCTCTCGCTGGGATGCGGCACAAAGCCTGCTGGCAACCTACATTAAGCTCAACGTCAACCGTTACCAGCAGGGCCAGCCGCTGACGCTGCCGGTGCATGTGGCCGACGCGTTCCGTGCCATCCTGCTCGATGAGCAGATCGATCCGGCCCTGGCGGCGGAAATTCTGACGCTGCCTTCTGCCAGTGAAATCGCTGAGCTGTTCGACATCATCGACCCGATTGCGATCGTAACCGTTCGCGAAGCGCTGACCCGCACCCTGGCGACCGAGCTGGCGGACGAATTCCTGGCGATTTACAACCTCAACAAGCTGGATGCCTATCGCGTAGAGCATGCAGACATCGGTAAGCGCTCCCTGCGTAATACCTGCCTGCGCTACCTGGCCTTCGGTGACGTCGAGCTGGCGAATACGCTGGTGAGCAAACAGTACCACGAGGCGGACAACATGACCGATGCGCTGGCGGCGCTGGCGGCAAGCGTTGCTGCCGAACTGCCGTGTCGCGATGCGCTAATGCAGGAGTACGATGACAAATGGCATCAGGACGGCCTGGTGATGGACAAGTGGTTTGTTCTGCAGGCCACCAGCCCGTCGGCGGATGTGCTGAGCACCGTGCGCAGCCTGCTGAAGCACCGCTCCTTCACCATGAGCAATCCGAACCGCGTACGTTCTCTGATTGGCGCATTTGCCAGCGCTAACCCGGCAGCGTTCCACGCCGAAGACGGCAGCGGTTATCAGTTTATGGTTGAAATGTTGACCGAGCTGAACAGCCGTAACCCGCAGGTGGCGTCACGTCTGATTGAGCCGCTGATCCGCCTGAAGCGTTATGATGCCGAGCGTCAGGCGAAAATGCGCGCCGCGCTGGAGCAGTTGAAAGGGCTGGAAAACCTCTCTGGCGATCTGTACGAGAAGATCGCTAAAGCGCTAGCGTAAAAAAATTGCCCGGTGGCGCTGCGCTTACCGGGCCTACATAGGGTTTTCTCCCTCTCCCTGTGGGAGAGGGCCGGAGGGAGGGCATCAGGCATTAGCCGTAATCAACGCCCGCTCATTCACCCCGCGCTTCATCACCCGATCTAACACTTCCGCCTCCAGTTCCGCCAGTCGTGCTGACCCCACGCGGCGCGGGCGCGGGATATCCACGCTCAAATCCAGGCCAATTTTCCCTTCTTCTATAAGCAACACGCGATCGGCCATCGCAACGGCTTCGCTGACGTCATGCGTTACCAGCAGTACCGTAAACCCATGTTCCTGCCACAGGGACTCAATCAAGGCCTGCATCTCAATCCGCGTCAGGGCATCGAGCGCGCCGAGCGGCTCATCCAGCAGCAACAGCCCCGGGCGGTGGATCAGCGCACGCGCCAGCGCCACGCGCTGCTTCTGCCCACCGGATAACGCCGCAGGCCATTCACCGGCGCGATCCGCCAGGCCCACGGCGGCCAGCGCCTGCCTTGCCGCCTCCCGCCAGTCACCTTTCAGGCCCAGCCCAACGTTATCGATAACCGTTTTCCACGGCAGCAGGCGCGCGTCCTGAAACATCATGCGGGTATCATCCTGAATATTTGCCAGCGGCGTGGTGCCAGCCAGAATATCGCCGCCGTTTGGCACCTCCAGCCCGGCCAAAAGCCGTAGCAAGGTACTCTTTCCGCCGCCGCTGCGGCCCACTACCGCCACAAACTGTCCGGCGGGAATATGTAAATCCAGTGCGTTCAGAATGGTGTTATCGCCGTAGCGTTTCGTGACGCAGCTGAGCAACAGCGGCGTTCCCTGGTTAAGTCGGGCAGTGTTCATGCTTTAGCCTCCTGAGGGGAATAGGCCGGGTTCCAGCGAAGCCAGCTGCGTTCCAGCCACTGGGCGCTGACGTCGGCGAGTTTGCCGAGCAGGGCGTAAAGAACGATGGCGACCACCACCACGTCCGTTTGCAAAAACTCACGGGCATTCATCGCCAGATAGCCGATGCCGGAGTTGGCAGAAATGGTTTCTGCCACAATCAGCGTCAGCCACATCAGCCCGAGCGCGAAGCGCACGCCAACCATGATTGAGGGCAGGGCACCCGGCAGGATCACATGGGTAAACAGCGCAAAGCCGGATAGCCCATAGCTGCGCGCCATCTCCACCAGACCACGATCGATATTGCGTATGCCATGCCAGGTGTTGATGTAAATCGGGAACAACGTCCCGAGCGCCACGAGGAAAATTTTGGCGCTTTCATCAATGCCAAACCACAGGATCACCAGCGGGATCAGCGCCAGATGCGGCACGTTGCGCAGCATCTGTATCGACGTATCCAGCAAGCGCTCACCCCAGCGCGACAAACCGCTAATCAGCCCAAGCGTCAGGCCGATGCTTCCACCGATTGAGAAGCCGATCACCGCGCGCCATGAGCTGATTGCCAGGTGCTGCCACAGCTCACCGCTCACGCTCAGCGACCAGAACGCTTCGACCACGCCCTCCGGAGAGGGCAAAATGCGGCTGGACAACCAGCCGGCAGACGACGCCAGCTGCCAGACGAGGACAATACCGACGGGTAAAAACCAGGGAGCAGCGCGTAACAGCCATTTTTGCGGGGTGGCAGACATAGCGGCTCCTTAGCTCTGTGCGACGCGGCGCGGAATAAATTCATTCGCTATCGCTTCGCCCTGCGGCTGATGTTGCTGAGGCTGCGGGATCGCCGGAATGGCGACATCCAGATGCGGGAATAACAGCTCGCCGACCTTGTATGCCTCTTCCAGATGCGGATAGCCCGAGAGAATAAAGCTGTCGATACCGAGATCCGCATATTCGTTGATGCGCGCCGCCACGGTCGGGCCATCCCCCACCAGCGCAGTGCCCGCTCCGCCGCGAACCAGGCCAACGCCCGCCCACAGGTTTGGACTGATCTCCAGGTTCTCGCGCTTGCCGTTATGCAGCGAGGCCATGCGGTGCTGCCCGACGGAATCGGTTTTCGCAAACGCCGCCTGTGCTTTTGCGATGGTGGCATCGTCAAGGTGGGATATCAGTTTGTCTGCCGCCTGCCACGCCTCTTCGTTGGTTTCGCGCACAATCACGTGCAGGCGAATACCGAAGCGCACCTGACGGCCATGCGCTGCGGCTTTGGCGCGCACCTGCGCAATCTTTTCTTTTACCAGCTCGGGCGGCTCGCCCCACGTCAGATAGAGATCGACCTGCTCGGCTGCCAGATCCTGCGCGACATCAGACGAGCCGCCGAAATAGAGGGGAGGGCGCGGCTGCTGGATCGGCGGGAAATAGAGCTTCGCGTCGCGAACATGAATATGTTTGCCCTCAAAGGTGACGGTTTCACCTTCGAGCAGGCGTCGCCAGACGCGGGTAAACTCTGCGGAGGCTTCGTAACGCTCGGTATGATCGAGAAATACGCCATCGCCCGCCAGCTCCTGCGGGTCGCTGCCGGTCACCAGGTTAAACAGGGCGCGCCCGTTAGAAAGCCTGTCCAGCGTCGCTGCCTGTCGTGCCGCCACGGTGGGGGAAACCACGCTCGGACGCAGGGCGACCAGGAATTTCAGGCGCTGCGTCACCGGGATCATCGACGCGGCCACCAGCCAGGCATCTTCGCACGAGCGCCCCGTCGGGATCAGCACGCCGGTAAAACCGATTCTGTCCGCGGCCTGCGCAATCTGTTGCAGGTAACCATGGTCAACCGGGCGAGAACCCGCCTCGGTGCCAAGATAGTGCCCATCGCCGTGGGTCGGTAAAAACCAGAAAAGGTTAAGGCTCATGATTTTGCTCCTTCTTTGCCTGCGGGTTGCCAGATACGGTCGCGGATATCCACCTGTTTGGGGACCAGGCGGTTTTGATAGAAGAGGTCAGCGGTCTGCTGCTGGAGAGCGGCGACGTGGGCGTCCACCGGGGCGATGGTGGTGGGCGGCCGATGGTCGAGATAGCTGGCGATCACCGGCTCGGGCAAGCCCATCGATTTCGCCAGCAGGGTGATGCTCTCCTGGCGCTGGCTTTGCGTCAGCGCATCCGCCTGGGTAAAGGTCTCCAGCACGCCCTGTATAAAGGTTCCGTTCTTTTCGGCATACGGGCGTGCCGCCAGGTAAAACGAGCCGGTCTGTTTCAGCGTGGTACCGTCTTTCAGGACGCGCACGCCACCCTGCAGGAGCGCGGCGGAGTAGTACGGGTCCCAGATTGCCCAGGCATCCACGTTTTTCTGCTGGAACGCCGCGCGGGCGTCGGCTGGCGTCAGGTACACTGGCTGGATATCGGCGAACGTAAGTCCAGCCTCCTGCAACGCACGCAACAGCAGGTTGTGCGAGCTGGAACCTTTCTGGAAAGCGACTTTATGTCCTTTGAGGTCGGCGACGCGTTTTATGTCGCTATTTTCCGGCACCAGGATCACTTCGGCTTTAGGCTTGGCGGGTTCAACGCCCACGTACACCAGATCGGCCCCAGCCGCCTGAGCAAAGATCGGGGGGATATCGCCGGTGCTGCCAAGATCGATACTGCCGACGTTAAGCGCCTCCAGCATCTGCGGACCGGCCGGAAACTCCACCCACGAAAAGTGCGTATCCGGGTAGCGTTTTTCCAGCAGCTTATGACTTTTTGCCAGCACCATGCTGACGCTGCCTTTCTGATAGCCGATACGCAGGCTTTCCGGCGCCGTCTCAGCCGCGTGGCTGAGAGAGGAAACGGCCAGCACGCCTGCCAGGCCGAAGCGGGTCAACATTTTACGCATGGGCCACTCCTTGAGATGTCCACGCGGGTACCTGCACATCGCGGCGGTGCAAGGCCTGCCAGAAGGTTTCGAGGGCGCTATCGAGGCGGGTCTGCAGGTTCGGCGTGAACTGCGGTTTATGCTGATAATCGATGACCTGAGAATCGTCGGCGAACACGCCGTGCAGGATCTCCTGGGCCTTCAGGGCGTTCAGCACCGGCTTCAGGGCATAATCCACCGCCAGCAGATGGGCGACCGTTCCCCCTGTCGCCAGCGGCAGCACCACTTTGCCGTCCAGCGCACGTTCGGGCAGCAGGTCGAGCAGGGTTTTCAGTCCACCGGCAAAAGAGGCTTTATAAATCGGCGTCGCGACGATCAATCCGTCTGCGCCCTTAAGTTGCTCGGTCAGAGCAATCAGCGCCGGGCTGTCGAAACGGGCATAAAGCAGATCTTCAGGTTCAAAGTTATGCAGGTTCCAGTGGCACACCTCCACGTCCAGGGCGCTGAGCCTGTCGCGGGCGTACTCCAGCAGGGCGCTGGAACGAGAAGGGAATCGTGGACTTCCGGCCAGGGTAATGACGCGCATGCTTGCTCCTTATAACTAATTGTTTGCTTTTATCTAACATTCATAACAATTTTCAGGAGTGTGACATCGCAGGCTTATTCCACTAAATGATTTATCCGCAATTAAACTGCCGGAAACTGCATAAGAAACGAACGGCGAAGTAAACGATTGCGTTTTAACCCGCTTTTTTTGCGACAGGTCAATTCCCTTTCCGGGCCGGATAGCTGATAATCCCCTCCCGGTTTGCACACCGGGAATCCAGGAGAGTTCATGTACTACCCCTTCGTTCGTAAAGCCCTTTTCCAGCTCGATGCTGAGCGCGCTCATGAATTTACATTCCAGCAGTTACGCCGTATTACCGGAACGCCGCTGGCCGCTCTGGTGCGTCAAAACGTGCCGGAAAAACCTGTGCAATGCATGGGGCTGACATTTAAGAACCCGCTGGGCCTGGCTGCTGGTCTGGATAAAAATGGCGAGTGCATCGATGCCCTGGGCGCGATGGGCTTTGGCGCCATTGAAATCGGTACGGTGACTCCGCGTCCGCAACCGGGTAACGATAAGCCGCGCCTGTTCCGCCTGGTTGAAGCCGAAGGGCTAATCAACCGTATGGGCTTTAATAACCACGGCGTTGATCATCTGGTCGAGAACGTGAAAAAAGCCCATTTCGACGGCGTATTAGGCATCAATATTGGCAAAAATAAAGACACGCCGGTCGAGCAGGGTAAAGATGACTATCTGATTTGTATGGAAAAAGTCTATGCCTATGCCGGATATATTGCGGTCAATATCTCCTCACCCAATACGCCGGGCCTGCGTTCACTGCAATATGGTGAAGCGCTGGACGATCTGCTCAGTGCGATAAAAAATAAACAAAATGCACTCCAGGCGATCCACCATAAATATGTACCGGTGGCGGTGAAGATCGCGCCCGATCTTTCAGTTGAAGAATTGATCCAGGTCGCCGACAGTTTAGTGCGCCATAATATTGATGGCGTCATTGCGACCAATACTACCCTCGATCGTTCTCTGGTTCAGGGAATGAAAAATTGTAACGAAGCGGGTGGGTTAAGCGGGCGTCCGGTACAATTAAAAAGCACTGAAATTATTCGGGCATTGTCTGCTGAATTAAAAGGTCAGCTGCCGATTATTGGCGTGGGCGGTATCGACTCGGTTATTGCGGCACGCGAGAAGATGGCGGCTGGCGCTTCGCTGGTCCAGATTTATTCCGGCTTTATTTTTAAAGGCCCGCAACTGATTAAAGAAATCGTCACGCATATCTAATCTTTTCCCTTTATCAGACAACCAGGGCTTTATTTCCAGCCCTGGTTGTTTTATATTCCCTCGTTGTTGCTTATTTAGACGTTATGGTCTTTTATTAATGTTGATAAAAGCGAGACGGCAAACGAGACATTTTAGAACAGGACGTTCGGGAAGGGGGATAGTCACATGCGAATTAAACCTGACGATAACTGGCGCTGGTATTATTGTGACGAGCACGATCGAATGATGCTCGATTTAGCCAATGGCATGTTATTTCGCTCACGTTTTGCGCGCCGAATGTTAACCCCGGATGCCTTTGATCCGTCAGGATTTTGCGTTGATGATGCCGCGCTGTATTTCTCTTTTGAAGAAAAATGCCGCGATCTGGAACTCTCTAAAGAACAACGCGCTGAGCTGGTGCTAAATGCACTGGTCGCGATCCGTTTCCTGAAACCGCAAATGCCCAAGAGCTGGCATTTTCAGGCGCACGGCATGAGCTGGACGCCAGCCGTGGGTGATGCCGCCAGCGTAAACTTAAGCGATACCGCGGAAGAGGTGAGCCTGCTGGTGGTTGAGCCGGGTGAAAATGCCGCGCTTTGTCTGCTGGCCCAGCCTGGCGTGACCATTGCCGGTCGAGTGATGCAGCTTGGCGATGCGATCAAGGTGATGAATGACAGGCTGAAGCCCCAGCTTCGTGTGGATGCCTTCAGCCTTGAGCAGGCCGTTTAAGCCTCTAACTGTACCGACGTTTTTGGAATACAGCTGCAGCAAAGGATCGTACCGTCATCCCCAATCGCGGATTTCTTCAGACCCTGAACTTCGCCACTCACCAGCTTGATTCGACAACATCCGCAGATGCCCGCCCGACAAGAATACGGCACGCGAATGCCCGCCTGTTCCAGCTGCTCCAGTAACACCTGTTGATTATTGCCACGGATCGCTTTGCCTTCCCAGTGAATATCGACAACCGCGCTTGCCTCTGTGACGACGTCCACGAACGCATCTTCCTGACTCGCACCGTACACTCTGGCAGGCCCACGGGCGAGGATCTCCACCTCGTCACCCACGCGGATCACACCGCTCGCGCGAGGGATCAGGTTCTGGCCGAAATCAACATCGCCGTTATCCTGGGCGGTACGGAACGACTGCAGTGTTTTCAGCGGTTCGCCGGAAGGATGCTTCTGGCCTTTCTCCGGGCTGACGGTGGTGAAGATACAGCGGCTGCACGGCTTCACCACGTCAAAAATGACGCTGCCGATACGGATCGTTTTCCAGGTGTCTTCTTCCCAGGCATCTGCTCCGGTTACGACCAGATTGGGGCGGAACTGCTCCATCTGGACGCTGGCGCGACAGCGGCTCTGCAGATCGCGCAGCGAGGCTTCGTTTGTCAGCAGGTAAGGAAAACCGTCGGCAAAGGAGAGGGGAACCGCATCGTGGCGCTTAACGCGGCGCGTTAGCGCCGGGCCCACCCAGCGCAACTGGACGTCGCGAGAGAAGTACCCGGTTAGCCAGCGGTTAATCTCGTCCGGAGCAATGCGTGCTGTAAAATGATTCCCCCACACTTCCGTTGGCGCGTCGACTGGCGCAAAATCGGCAAAGCGGATCACCGCGCTGGCACCGTCCGGTGCGGTCAGGTGCAGGCCGTCATGCAGCGGCGAAGGGGTAAAGCGAACCATTTGCGGGAACTGGCGCGCGGTGATGAACGTACCGTCAGGCTCGGTGACCATAAAAATACGATCGAAGGCAAAACCGCTCATGTCAGCGAGCGCGTGAGACACGCCAATCCCGCGCATGGATTTCACCGGATGAATAAAAAGCCTGGATAACGTTGCCACCGCACACTCCTGCAAATGAAAATAAGCCTTCAACTTTATGACATACACGCCATATTAGCTATAATGCGCGACAATTTTCTAAGAGTAAAAGTGACGATATGAATTCTCTGTTTGCCAGTACGGCCCGTGGGCTGGAAGAGCTGTTAAAAACTGAACTGGAAGCCTTAGGCGCGCAAGCGTGTCAGGTGGTTCAGGGTGGTGTCCATTTCGAGGGCGACACGCGGCTTATTTACCAGAGCCTGATGTGGAGCCGTCTGGCGTCGCGCATCATGCTGCCGATGAAAGAGTGCAAGGTCTACAGCGATCTCGACCTCTATACCGGCGTTCAGATGATCGACTGGACAGAGATCTTCTCCCCTGACGCAACCTTTGCGGTGCACTTTAACGGCGTCAACGATGAGATCCGCAACAGCCAGTACGGTGCCCTGCGCGTGAAAGACGCCATCGTGGACTGTTTCACCCGTAAAAATAAGGAACGTCCGAACGTCGATCGTGAAAATCCCGATTTGCGGATCAACGTCTGGCTCAATGGCGACACCGCCAGCATCTCTCTCGATCTGAGCGGAGCGGGCTTACACCTGCGCGGCTACCGCGACAGCACCGGTATGGCACCCATTAAAGAAACCCTCGCCGCCGCCATTGTTATGCGCTCTGGGTGGCAACCGGGTACCCCGCTGCTCGATCCGATGTGCGGTTCCGGTACGCTGCTGATTGAAGCGGCCATGCTGGCAACCGACCGTGCGCCAGGGCTGCACCGCGGCCACTGGGGCTTCAAAGGGTGGGCACAGCACGACGAGGCGATCTGGAAAGAGGTGAAAGCCGATGCGCAGACCCGTGCGCGTAAAGGCCTGGCAGAATACACCTCCCATTTCTACGGCTCTGACAGCGACGCACGCGTTATTGAACGCGCGCGCAGCAACGCCCGCCGTGCAGGTATCGGCGAGCTGGTGACCTTCGAGGTAAAAGACGTTGCCAACCTGACCAATCCGCTGCCAAAAGGCCCGTACGGCACCGTTATCAGCAACCCGCCATACGGTGAGCGCCTTGACAGCGAACCGGCGCTGATTGCCCTGCACAGCCTGCTCGGTCGCAACATGAAAGACCACTTCGGCGGCTGGAACCTGTCGCTGTTTAGCGCCTCGCCTGAGCTGTTAAGCTGCCTGCAGCTGCGTGCCGATCGCCAGTTTAAGGCCAAAAACGGTCCGCTGGATTGTGTGCAGAAAAACTACCATCTGGCAGAGAAAACGGCGGACAGCAAGCCTTCCGGCGTGGCGGAAGATTACGCCAACCGTCTGCGTAAAAACCTGAAGAAGTTTGAAAAGTGGGCGAAACAGGAAGGCATTGAATGTTATCGCCTGTACGATGCCGATCTGCCGGAATATAACGTCGCGGTAGACCGCTATGCGGACTGGGTAGTCGTTCAGGAATATGCCCCGCCTAAAACTGTTGATGCACAGAAAGCGCGTCAGCGTATGCTGGACGTGATCGCGGCGACCATCAGCGTGCTGGGTATTGCCCCTAACAAGCTGGTCCTCAAAACCCGCGAGCGCCAGAAGGGTAAAAATCAGTACCAGAAGATGAATGAGAAGGGTGATTTTATCGAAGTGGGTGAATACAACGCCCGTCTTTGGGTCAACCTGACCGACTATCTTGATACCGGGCTGTTCCTCGATCACCGTATTGCCCGTCGTATGCTGGGCCAGATGAGCAAAGGTAAGGACTTCCTGAACCTGTTCTCCTACACCGGCAGTGCCAGCGTCCATGCTGGCCTGGGCGGGGCGCGCAGCACGACCACCGTCGACATGTCTCGCACCTATCTGGAATGGGCGGAGCGAAACTTACGCCTGAACGGTTTGACCGGGCGTCAGCATCGTCTGATGCAGGCCGACGTGCTGGGCTGGCTGCGCGACACCCATGAACAGTTCGATCTGATCTTTATCGATCCCCCAACGTTCTCTAACTCCAAGCGTATGGAAGATAGCTTTGATGTTCAACGCGATCACCTGCGCCTGATGACCGACCTGAAACGCCTCCTGCGCAAGGGCGGCACCATTATGTTCTCGAATAACAAACGCGGATTCCGCATGGATCACGACGGCCTGGCCGCTCTGGGACTGAAAGCACAAGAAATCAGTCAAAAAACGCTGTCTCAGGACTTCGCCCGTAATCGTCAGATCCATAACTGCTGGTTAATCTCCGCGGTCTGAAAGGAAAATTAAATGTCACTAATTAGTATGCATGGCGCCTGGCTGTCCTTCAGCGATGCGCCTCTTCTCGACGATACTGAACTGCATATCGAAGATAACGAGCGCGTTTGTCTGGTAGGCCGTAACGGCGCGGGTAAATCCACGCTGATGAAGATCTTAAACCGTGAGCAGGGTCTGGATGACGGACGCATCGTTTACGAGCAGGATCTGATTGTTTCCCGCCTGCAGCAGGATCCACCGCGTAACGTGGCGGGGACCGTGTACGACTTCGTCGCGGAAGGGATCTCTGAACAGGCTGAATACCTGAAGGGCTATCACGAAATTTCGCATCTGGTGATGACCGATCCGAGCGAGAAAAACCTGAATGAGATGGCGCGCCTGCAGGAGCTGCTGGATCACCACGGGCTGTGGCAGCTTGAAAGCCGTATTACCGAAGTGCTGGATCAGTTAGGTCTGGATGCGGACATGGAACTGGCGTCGCTCTCCGGTGGCTGGCTGCGTAAAGCGGCGCTCGGCCGCGCGCTGGTCAGCGGCCCGAAAGTACTGCTGCTGGACGAACCGACCAACCACCTGGATATCGAAGCCATCGACTGGCTGGAAGGGTTCCTGAAAACCTTCAACGGCACGATCATCTTCATCTCGCACGACCGTTCGTTTATTCGCAATATGGCCACCCGCATTGTCGATCTCGATCGCGGAAAGCTGGTGACCTATCCTGGCGATTACGATACCTATCTGCTGGAAAAAGAAGAAAACCTGCGCGTTGAGGAGCTGCAAAACGCCGAGTTCGACCGCAAGCTGGCGCAGGAAGAGGTCTGGATCCGCCAGGGCATTAAAGCCCGTCGTACCCGTAACGAAGGCCGCGTGCGCGCGCTGAAAGCGATGCGCAACGAGCGCAGCGCCCGCCGTGAAGTGATGGGCAGCGCGAAGATGCAGGTAGAAGAAGCTTCCCGCTCAGGCAAGATTGTGTTCGAGATGGAAGATGTCAATTACCAGGTCGACGGCAAAGTTCTGGTGAAAGATTTCTCCGCGCAGGTACAACGTGGCGACAAAATCGCGCTTATCGGCCCGAACGGTTGCGGTAAAACCACGCTGCTGAAGCTGATGCTCGGCCAGCTACAGGCTGACAGCGGCCGCGTGCACTGCGGTACTAAGCTGGAAGTGGCCTATTTCGACCAGCACCGCGCGGAGCTGGATCCGGACAGAACGGTGATGGATAACCTTGCCGAAGGTAAGCAGGAAGTGATGGTTAACGGCAAGCCGCGCCACGTGCTGGGCTACCTGCAGGACTTCCTGTTCCACCCTAAACGGGCGATGACGCCGGTACGCGCGCTATCCGGTGGGGAACGAAATCGTCTCCTGCTTGCACGTTTGTTCCTGAAACCGAGCAATCTGTTAATTCTCGATGAACCGACCAACGATCTGGATGTCGAAACGCTGGAACTGCTGGAAGAGTTGATCGACGGCTATCAGGGCACCGTCATGCTGGTGAGCCACGATCGTCAGTTCGTTGATAACACCGTTACCGAATGCTGGATCTTCGAAGGCGAAGGCCGCATTGGTCAGTACGTGGGCGGGTATCACGATGCGCGTGGACAGCAGACGCAGTCCCTGGCGCTAAAACAGGCGAAATCCAGAAACGTACCAGAACCTGCTGTCGCGAAAGCAGAAAGTGCAAAAAAATCACCTGCTAAAATGAGCTATAACCTGCAGCGCGAGCTGGAAGCATTGCCGCAGCGTCTTGAAGAGCTGGAAGCGGCGCTTGAAGCGCTGCAAACCCAGGTGGCGGATGCCTCCTTCTTTACGCAGCCTCACGACTATACTCAGAAAGTACTGGCAGACCTGTCCCAGGCAGAGAAGGCGCTGGAAGAGGCGTTTGAGCGCTGGGAATACCTTGAATCACTGAAAAACGGCGCATAACAGGGATCAACAATGTGTGACCAGCACCATGCCGACCGACATATATTATGTTCGCAATGCGATATGCTCGTGGCGATACCAGAGCTGGGTCACGGACATAAGGCGACGTGCCCGCGCTGCGGAGCAACCTTAACGACGGAGTGGGACGCGCCAAGGCAGCGTCCTACCGCCTACGCTATTGTCGCGCTGTTCATGCTGGTGCTCTCGAATCTCTTCCCCTTCATTTATATGAAGGTGGGAGGGATGACCAGCCAGGTCAAATTACTTGAAATACCGGGGGTGATGTTCACCGAAGATTACGCCAGCCTCGGTACCTTCTTTCTGTTATTCGTCCAAATCGTTCCGGCGTTTTGCCTGATCGCCATCCTGCTTCTGGTCAACCGCGTCCGGATGCCCACGCCCGTTAAAATCAGGCTCGCGCGAACCCTGTTCCTGCTGAAAAGCTGGGGAATGGCAGAGATTTTTCTGGCGGGGATCCTGGTGAGCTTTGTGAAGCTGATGGCCTACGGCGACGTCGGGATTGGCAGCAGCTTTATTCCCTGGTGTCTCTATTGTGTGCTGCAGCTGCGTGCGTTTCAGTGCGTGGACCGACGCTGGACGTGGGACGACATCGCGCCTGCTCCCACCCTTAACCAGACGGTTAAGGTGGGCGTGCCGGGTATCCGCCAGGGGCTGCGCTCCTGCTCTTGCTGTACTGCCGTGCTGCTGGCCGATCGGGAAGTGTGCCCGCGCTGTGGAACGACGGGGCACGTGCGGCGTAAAAATAGCCTGCAGTGGACCATGGCGCTGCTGTTGACGTCGATCATGCTCTATCTGCCCGCCAATATTTTGCCGATCATGATTACCGATCTGCTCGGTGACAAAATGCCCTCGACAATCCTTGCCGGGGTCATTTTGCTGTGGGGGGAGGGGTCCTACCCCGTTGCTGGCGTGATATTCATTGCCAGTATTATGGTGCCCACCTTAAAGATGATCGCCATCGCCTGGCTGTGCTGGGATGCGAAAGGGCACGGCAAGCGCGACAGCGAACGTATGCACCTGATTTATGAAGTGGTGGAGTTCGTCGGGCGCTGGTCAATGATCGATGTCTTTGTGATTGCGGTGCTCTCTGCGCTGGTGCGTATGGGGGGACTCATGAGTATTTATCCCGCGCTGGGCGCGCTAATGTTTGCGTTGGTCGTGATTATGACCATGTTTGCGGCCATGACCTTCGACCCTCGTTTATCGTGGGATCGTGAGCCAGATTCAAGCCATGAGGAAGAGTTAGAGCATGGAAAATAAGAGTGGAGAGGCGAAAGTGCGCAAGGTCAAGAACTGGTCGCCGGTGTGGATTTTCCCCATCGTGACCGCGCTGATCGGGGCATGGATCCTGTTTTATCATTACAGCCATCAGGGACCGGAAGTTACGCTTATCACCACTAACGCGGAAGGCATTGAGGGCGGGAAAACCACCATCAAAAGCCGCAGCGTGGACGTCGGTGTGGTAGAGAGCGCGACGCTGACGGATGATTTAACGCACGTTGAAATCAAGGCGCGCTTACATGCCGGGATGGAGAAGCTGCTTCATAATGACTCCGTATTCTGGGTGGTTAAACCCCAGGTCGGACGAGAAGGGATCAGCGGTTTAGGCACGCTGTTGTCCGGCGCCTATATTGAGCTGCAGCCGGGGAGCAAAGGCACCCAGCCTGCCCAGTATCAGCTGTTAGACTCACCGCCGCTTGCGCCACCGGATGCAAAAGGGATTCGCGTCATCCTCGACAGCAAAAAAGCCGGGCAGCTTTCGCCTGGCGACCCGGTATTGTTCCGGGGCTATCGCGTTGGCTCAGTTGAAACCAGCACCTTCGACCCGCAAAAACGAGCCATCAGCTATCAGCTGTTTATTAATGCGCCAAACGATCGTCTGGTGACCAGCAACGTTCGTTTCTGGAAGGACAGCGGGATCGCCGTGGATCTGACCTCTGCCGGAATGCGCGTTGAAATGGGATCCCTGACCACGCTCTTTGGCGGCGGTGTGAGCTTCGATGTGCCAGAAGGGATCGACATCGGCCAGCCCGTTGCTGAGAAAACCGCCTTCAGGCTCTTTGACGATCAGAAAAGCATTCAGGATGCGCTCTATACCGATCACATCGACTACCTGATGTTCTTCAAAGATTCCGTTCGTGGCCTGCAGCCGGGTGCGCCAGTTGAGTTCCGTGGGATCCGCCTGGGTACGGTCGGACAGGTGCCGTTCTTCGTTCCGGGCCTGCGTCAGGTGCTGGACGACGATTACCGCATTCCGGTGCTGATTCGCATTGAGCCAGAGCGTCTCATTAACCAGATCGGCGAAAATCAGGATATCGGCGCGCATATCACCGAGCTGATGAACCGGGGGCTGCGCGGCTCGCTGAAGACCGGCAACCTGGTGACGGGCGCGCTGTATGTCGATATGGATTTCTATCCAAAAGCACCTGCCATCACCGGCCAGCGCGAATTTGGCGGCTACAAAATCATTCCAACGGTCAGCAGTGGTCTGGCACAGATCCAGCAGCGTCTGATGGATACGCTGGATAAGATTAACAATCTGCCGTTGAACCCAATGATTGAAGCGGCGACCAACTCGCTGAGTCAGAGCCAGGCGACCATGCGCCGTCTGCAGACCACGCTTGATAATATCAACAAGATCACTGCAAGCCAGTCTATGCAGCAGCTGCCGCAGGACATGCAGAAAACGCTGCGTGAATTGAATCGCAGCATGCAGGGCTTCCAGCCGGGATCGGCGGCCTACAATAAGATGGTGGCCGATATGCAGCGTCTTGATCAGGTGTTGCGTGAACTCCAGCCGGTTCTGAAAACGCTCAACGAGAAGAGCAACGCGCTGGTGTTTGAAGCGAAAGATAAAAAGGATCCTGAGCCTAAGAGGGCGAAACAATGAAAAAATGGCTGGTAATTGTCGGAGCGCTGGTATTAACGGCCTGTAGCTCGGGGAGTGAAAATAAAAGTTACTATCAGCTGCCGTTGAACGCCCAGTCGGGCGCGCAAAGCAGCGCTTCACAGGGTAACCGTCTGCTGTGGGTAGAACAGGTAGCGGTTCCGGATTATCTGGCGGGTAATGGCGTGGTGTACCAGACCAGCGATGTCCAGTACGTGATTGCCAACAATAATCTGTGGGCCAGCCCGCTGGATCAGCAGCTGCGTAACACGCTGGTGGCGAATCTGAGCAGCCAGCTTCCCGGATGGATTGTCGCGTCTCAGCCGTTGGGAAGCGATCAGGATACGCTGAACGTCACGGTAACGGGCTTCCATGGCCGTTATGACGGTGCCGTGGTGATCAGTGGCGAATGGCTTCTGAATCACCAGGGACAGCTGATTAAGCGCCCGTTCCATCTGGAAATGAAGCAGCAAAAAGATGGTTATGATGAGATGGTGAAAGTGCTGGCCCAGGGCTGGGCACAGGAATCGGCGGCTATCGCGCGCGAGATCGCCCGGCTTCCATAAGTAAAATTCATAATCAAAAACCGCCGTCAGCCATCCGCTAACGGCGGTTTTTTTTTCGGTTTACCATCAGGTTGTTACTTGTCCTTCATCACATTTTTTGTACAAATGAACTTCCGTATAGTTCACAAATATGACATCCGTATGAATTTTGACCGTTGACGCAGAAGATGATTCGGGTTATTCGTTTACTGTGCTTGCATACGTTGCAACCACTGTTTTCTTTCCACCAGACAAAAGAATGAGGGAAACGAGGCATGAAGAGACAGAAACGAGATCGCCTGGAAAGGGCTCATCAACGTGGTTATCAGGCTGGCATCGCCGGACGTTCAAAAGAAATGTGTCCCTATCAAACCTTGAATCAGAGGTCGCAATGGTTAGGGGGCTGGCGAGAAGCCATCGGAGACAGGGCAGTACTTGCTTGATAGCGTCTCTTTAAAAAAGAAACCTCCGCACTGCGGAGGTTTCGCCTTTCTGGGGAGTGCTACAACGCGTTAATCAGAACGCGGAGGTGTCCTGGAACAGACCCACTTTCAGATCGCTCGCGGAGTAGATCAGACGACCGTCTACCAGCACTTCGCCATCCGCCAGGCCCATGATCAGGCGACGGTTAACAATACGTTTGAAGTGAATACGGTAAGTCACTTTCTTCGCAGTAGGCAGAACCTGGCCGGTGAATTTCACTTCGCCCACGCCCAACGCGCGGCCTTTACCTTCGCCACCCAGC
The DNA here is from genome assembly GCF_005503595.1 of Enterobacter sp. 2VL. NCBI lineage: Bacteria > Pseudomonadati > Pseudomonadota > Gammaproteobacteria > Enterobacterales > Enterobacteriaceae > Enterobacter > Enterobacter sp. 2VL. The sequence continues at coordinate 60,877 of NZ_SCNE01000002.1, read as the reverse complement.
CAACCCAGGTAGAAGCCAACCAGCTGCCACATAGCGTCCAGGCCCAGGCAGCCAGGCATTACCGGATCGCCAATAAAGTGGCAACCGAAGAACCACAGGTCCGGGTTGATATCGAGTTCCGCTTCAACATAACCTTTATCAAAGTTGCCGCCGGTTTCGGTCATTTTCACGACACGATCCATCATCAGCATGCTTGGGGCCGGTAACTGCGGGCCGTTAGCGCCAAACAGTTCACCACGACCAGAGGCAAGAAGGTCTTCTTTTGTATAGGATTCGCGTTTATCTACCATGTTCTCAGTAAGCCTTATTTTAGTGAAGCACGCAGGATAGCTAACACGTGTACGCTGAACAAGTCCGATCAGTTCGGACTAAACCAGCTTAACCAGCGTAACGGCCATGGATAACGATGGCGTGCATCCTGTTGTGTCGCCTGAGCGATGCGTTCCTGAATAGTCTGCATGAGGGTTGTCTGGCCTTCACCATCCCAGTTCAGGTTTGTCAGTAAGGGTAGCGCATCCTCGATGCCTTCGATGGCCCAGATGGCGAATTGCTCCTGTTCTACGGCCTCGAGCAATGCCTGGCTAAGGCTCAGATGGCGAGCGTTCGGCGCAGGAATGATCACACCCTGTTTGCCGTTCAGGCCGCGCTGCTGGCAGATGGAGAAGAAGCCTTCGATTTTCTCGTTCAGGCCGCCAACCGGCTGAGCGCGACCAAACTGATCGACTGAACCCGTAATCGCAATATTCTGGTTAATGGGCACTTCTGCCAGGGCGCTGATTAACGCACACAGCTCCGCCATCGAAGCGCTGTCACCGTCTACTTCACTGTAGGATTGCTCAAAGGTCAGTGAGGCCGAGAAGGGGATCTGCTGCTCAAGCTGCAGTTCCGACATCAGGAACGCCTGCATGATCATCATGCCTTTGGCGTGAATATTCCCGCCCAGCTCTGCTTTACGCTCAATGTCGGTAAACTCACCGTCACCAACGTGAACAACGCAGCTGATACGGGAAGGTTCGCCAAACGCGCGCGGGTGCCCCGGGAACTCAATCACGGAGAGGGCGTTAATCTGCCCAATACGCTCGCCTTCGGTTTCGACGAGGATCTGCTCCAGCAGGATCTCATCCTGCATGCGCTCGGCCAGATATCCTTCGCGCCATTCACGCTGCGCAAGCATCTGGGAAAGTTGCTCGCCGCTGAAGGCCGCGTCACCGCTTATCACGCCCACTTCGCGCAGCTGTCTGGCGATCCACAGCAGAGAGAGCGGCAGGGTTTCCTGATCGCCGGTGTAGCGTACGGCTTCCCGGATGAGACCGGGCCAGGCATCCGGAGCAGGCGTTGGCAGCGAAGCACGCTGCGCCAGGCCCATCACCCACTGGCACCATTGCGCCATATCATCCGCATCGGTTATCTGGAGCGTATCTTCGAATTCGCTGTAAATAGCCTGCTCGGCCAGTTCAGGCTCCATTTCCTGGAAATCAGCCAGAGATTCACGATCGCCGGTCAGCACCACCGTAAGGGATAGCGGCATCGACGGCACTGCGACGGGAAGAGGGCGTGATTCATCGTAACTCACCCAGTCGAAACGCTGCTGGGTCACGATCGTTTTCAGGCGCATCCACAGCAGCGGCTGAGAGAGGAGGGTGCGCAGCGAGATAATCAACACGCCGCCATTTGCGCGGTGCACCAGCCCCGGCTGAAGCGTCAGTTCGCCGTTAAACTGGCGGAGGCAGCCAAAGAGCTGTTCTGCTTCTGCCCAGTTGGCGGTAATGACATCCCCTTTCGATGCAAAAAGCCCATCCGCCTCGTCAGCGGGAGTGAAGGTGATATGTTGCCCTGCAATACAATAGTGGCCGCCAAAGACGTTGTTCGTTTCTGACCGCAACTGGCGCATGGCATCACCCAGAAGCGTCAAATACTCGGCTTCTTCCGGGGCTTTGAGCAGCATGAAAGGAGATGTCGCCCACGGGCTTAACACCTGCTCCAGCGCATAATGCAAACGCGGTTGTGTATCGCTAAGTATGAATTCGTTTTCTTTTGTGAGGTCTGGCTGTGCAAACAGCTCCTGATAGCTCTCGGTATCGGGAACCAGGTCACGCCATGCAAGTTTCGTAATGGTCAAAGTTGATGTTTTTTAGTCAGATGTAAAACCGTGGAGTATACCGTAAGCGGAGGCCTCTTCCCAAGCGGGAATGGGGATTTCGGCAGGCGATTCTCCTGCAATGCTGCACAGGTTATGATTTCTTTTCAGCAGATTGCTAAAAAACTGATATTCTGAACAGAGTTACGTGGTAACACTGAGATCGCAATGAAATATCAACAACTGGAAAACCTCGAAAGCGGCTGGAAATGGAAGTACCTGGTCAAAAAGCACCGTGAGGGCGAGTTGATCACCTGCTACCTCGAAGCCAGCGCGGCGCAAGACGCCGTAGATATTTTGCTGACCCTCGAAAACGAACCGGTATTGGTTAACGGCTGGATTGAAAAGCATATCAACCCGGCACTGTTGAACCGGATGAAACAGACGATTCGGGCGCGTCGCAAGCGGCATTTTAATGCCGAGCATCAGCACACCCGTAAAAAATCAATCGATCTGGAGTTTATGGTCTGGCAACGGCTGGCGGGGCTTGCGCAGCGGCGCGGGAAAACCCTGTCGGAAACGGTGGTTCAGCTGATTGAAGATGCGGAACATAAAGAAAAGTATGCCAGTCAGATGTCGACGTTGAAAAACGATTTGCAGGCGCTGCTGGGCAAAAAATAGTTTTTTGGCTTTCTTCAGGCAATAAAAAACCCCGCAATGCGGGGTTTTTTTATAAGACGCTAACTTATGCCGCTGGCTGAGTTACAACGTCTTTGATGCCTTTAACTTCGATCTCTACGCGACGATCTGGAGCCAGGCAGTCAATCAGTGCAGCGCGAGGTTTCACGTTGTCACAGGTGTTGCCAGTAACTGGGTTAGATTCGCCCATACCACGTGGGGAGATCTTGTTAGCTGGGATACCTTTAGATACCAGGTAATCAACTACAGACTGTGCACGTTTCTCGGACAGACCCTGGTTGTAGGCATCAGAACCGATACGGTCGGTGAAGCCCAGAACCACTACAGAACCGTCTTTAGGATCCAGGTTGCTCAGCTGGGTGTACAGCTGATCCAGTGCCTGCTGACCTTCTGGTTTCAGGGTAGCTTTGTTGAAGTTGAACAGAACGTCAGACTTCAGAGTGAAGTGCTTGGTCTGTACTTCTGGCGCTGGAGCCGGTGCTGGAGCTACGACTGGCGCATCTTCCTGCTGACCGAAACGGTAAGAAACACCAACGCTCAGCATGCCGTTGTCTGGACGAACGCCAACGGTAGCACCGTCGCCGATGTTGTTAACCCACTGGTATTCCAGACGGGTAGCGATGTCACGGGTCATAGCCCACTCAACGCCACCAGCGAATACTGGGGAAACGCCAGTGTCATGGTCGTCGCCAGCGATGCTGTTGCTGGAGTCTGCACGCCATACCATGCCGCCCAGACGGGTGTACACGTCCAGATCGTCAGTTACTGGGTAACCCAGTTTAGCGGTCAGCTGAACGCCTTGAGCTTTGAAAGCGCCATTTACGTTGTCGCCTTTGTATGGCATACGACCTAACCAGTCGTAACCCATTTCAAAACCAACATACGGGTTAACCTGATAGCCACCGAACGCGCCTGCACCCAGTTGGCTCTCGTGAGTTGGGCCATCGTTGTTCAGGCTGCTGTTGTACCAGCCGGTGTCATGGAACTGAGACCAGCCCAGTTTACCACCTGCATACCAGGTATTATCTTTCGGAGCGGCCTGCGCTACGGTAGCGAAGCCAGCCAGTGCCACTGCAATCGCGATAGCTGTCTTTTTCATTTTTTGCGCCTCGTTATCATCCAAAATTTGCCATGAAGATCTCCACGGAGAAATCACGGTTAAATCCTTCACCGGGGGGCGTGGTCAAATATAAGTCTACCGATATCTTCGGCTTAGGCCGAGCACCCCTGGCGATGTAAAGTCTACAACGTAGATGAAAACTTACAAGTGTGAACTCTGTCAGGCATATGAAAAAAAAAGTTCCGTATAGCGAATATTTAACATTTTACGAACGAATTTTGTACAGTAAAATTAACGAGAACCGCTCCAGACAAGCCTTGCCGCAGGTTTTGCTTTTTGAACTATTTACACAACTGAGTGTCGAAAAAAATTCCAGGAAAACTCTTAAATTTACTCAGTGATACAAATTCGAGTGAATTTTTAGCCCTGAATGTTGTCCTCTGCGATAAGAATCGGCACGCACGGGACGCATAATAAACCCGATTGCATGACCATCTTCTGCTGCTTCGGTCAAACGATGATGCTCTTCTTCCGTCAGTTCTTCCGACAGCCACCCGATCACCACGCTGTAATTTCCGGTGCGTAACGCGCGGATCATCGACTCAACCGTATCACACGGGGAGAGTTGGTTGATCTGCATCACCTTGGTCAGCGGCAGGCCCGCAGACTGAACCCATTCCCGGCTCAATTTTTGCTGTGGCGTCAGCCAAAGCTGCCAGCGCGATTGTTGTCCGAGCTGTTGTAACAGCGGCAACAGCAACAGCTGCGTTAACATGGGCTGGTCTTCACGATAAACCACTTCACTGATAAGACCTGTCGACACGCGACCGGTGGAATTTTGCGCGACATCGCCAGCAGAAGTTGAGAGAGATGTTGAGCGATTTGCATAGCCTGAAGTGTACATATTCATTCCAGCCCTGTAGTTACTGTATGGATATACAGTAACCCCTGTGTGCATAAAGATCAACCTCATTTTCGGAAAGCAACTCGCAAATTTGGTCCTTTCCTGGCGTGTCCGAAAAAATGATCTTGCTCATGAGCCATAAGTTGCCTATGTTCCTGCTAACGGATCCGTTAGTGATAAATTTTGTCGTTAATAGTTGATTTTTAATGGAAATATCATGAAAAAGATATCATATGAACGGATTTATAAATCGCAGGAATATCTCTCCCCTCTGGGTGAAATTCACCATCGGGCGCTGTTCGGCGGCTACACCCTGGCGGTAGACGATGCGGTGTTTGCCATGGTGTCAGACGGTGAACTTTACCTGCGTGCCTGCGAGGAGAGCGCGACCTATTGCGTCAAGCATCCTTCTTCCTTCTTAACGCTTGTTAAGCGAGGCCGCCCCGTCCTGCTGAATTACTATCGCGTGGATGAAGGGCTTTGGCAGGATCGGCAAAAACTGCTTCAGCTCTCCTCTTATGCTCTGGATGCGGCACGAAAAGAGCGTAGCCTGCGCTATCAACGAAACCGGCTCAAGGATCTGCCTAACCTGACTTTCCAGATTGAAGTGTTGCTCTACGAAGCCGGCATTACGAATGAAGAGACGTTGCGGGAGCTCGGCGCAAAGACCAGCTGGCTAAAAATCAGGTCGAAAAACCGAGCGCTGAGTATCAAAGTGCTTTTTGCCCTTGAAGGGGCCATTGAGGGGATGCATGAGGCGGCACTCCCGGCGAACATTCGCCGGGAGCTTACGGAGTGGTTTAATACACTGCCTGAGGTGCAGGAGAGTCGTTCCGCCAGGTAGCAATCTGCTGTTGCAGTCGGCAAATTTCCGGCAGCAAAGCAATAAGCAGGCCTATCTGCTGCAAAACCAGCGGAGCTTTGTTGTCGGTTCCCGGATCGAGATGCGCAATTCGCTGGGACAGTTCATCCAGCGCCTGCTGAACTTTCGGCTCGTCGGCTGGCTGATGGTGAAGGGCATCGTCGACGTAGCACACAGCATCATCCAGCAGGTTCAGGATGGCGGTGTTTTTCAGCTTCTCGCGGTGGGCACCCAGCGTGGAAATATAGCTGGTAAACGTATGGTTCAGGCACAGCAGGCGAAAGGCGGTTTCCCGGATGTCCGGTGTGGCCCGGGGTTCCGTAGACATATTCGAGACCACGGAAGCCAGTTCGGCATCGCTGTTGTGCGCATCCCGGCGGGCTATACGGTAGGCCAGACGGTTATCACGCCCCTGGTGATATTGCTCAAGAATGGCGTCAAGGTAACGACAGTTTGCGTTCATCGCCCTGTCTATCACGCGCGGCAGATTGCGAAAACGCCAGTCGGGCCAGATAAAACTCACCGCCGCCCAGGCGATAGCGCAGCCGATTAAAGTATCTATTACGCGCGGCAGGGCTACCTCGAAGCCTTCACCCAGCAGGTTGAAGCAGAGCAGCACCAGCAGGGTAATGAACATGGTGGCGTGTGCGTACTGGACGTTTCGAAACGCAAAGAACAACACCCCCGTTATGACGATAAGAATGAGTTGCCCTTCAACGGACGGAACGAAATAGAGCACCGGTAGCCCGATAGCAACGCCCACCAGCGTACCGATAACACGCAGCGCAAGGCGGTGTCGCGTGGCGTTATAGTTAGGCTGGCAGACAAACAGGCTGGTTAGCAGGATCCAGTAACCGTGTTGCAGCCCGGTTATCTGAATGAAGGCATAACCCACACACAGCACCAGCGACATCCTCACCGCGTGGCGAAACAGCGCGGATTCCGGCGTGAAGTTGCGGCTCAGGCGCAGCCACATGTCGCTAAATCCGTGCAGACTATCGTCCGCCAGCTGGTTTTCGGCATCGTTACCCGGCAGGGCCATCGCCTGCTCGGATTCAATGGTCGCCAGCTGCGCATCAATCGCCCGCAGGTTATTGAGCAGAAAACCGAGCGCCTTGATCTGCTCCGGCGATGTTCCACTGGCCTGCACGCGATCGAGCGCCGCATCAAGATGGCTAAAGGCATGTTCAAAACGCGGGTCATGCTGGTAGGGCGTACGCAGCAGTATGGAGCGCGCCAGCTGCTGGCAGGCCTGGGACTGCATCGACAGCAGCCGCTGGAAACGGAACATCACGTCACTGTAGCGGAACTTCTCGCGCAGAGCCGCATACTGCACGTGCGAGGAGCTGGCGCGCTCGTGGATATCCTGCGCGACAAAGTAATAGTGCAACGTTCGGCGGGTGCCGCGCTGTCCGCGATCGCCGCGCAGACGGGTGAGCAGCGAGGCTTTAGTCTGGTTTAACGTCGCCACCAGTTGGCCATTCGCCAACGCCAGATCGTAAAGCGGTGCCTGGCTCTCTTCGTCGATATCCGGGTCAAAAAGCCGGGATTTCAGTTCGAGATACTGGGCAAGCTGTTCATAGCTCCGCGCCAGGTTGTCCTGCAACGCCCGCACGGGAAAAATCAGATGCCCGGTTAACGTCAGCAGGTTGTACCAGATTGCGCCAAGTAACAGCAGAACGGGCTGCTGATACCACTGATCGTAAAGAGAGACGCCCAGCATGGTGTAGATCGCAATCAGCAGAGCGCCGAAGGCGATAGTGGCATAGCGTTGTCCCAGCCCGCCCAGCAGGATAAACCCGCTGGTCGAGAGCGTCAGCCCCAGGGCAAACAGCCACGGCCAGGGAAACAGCAGCTCAACCGAGGCTGAAGCAATGAAAAAACAGATCAGGGTGATGACTAAATTGCGCAGACGTCCTGTCAGCCGGTCGTCCAGGTCGGCCAGCGCCCCGGCGACCACGCCGAGGGTGAGTGGAATGGTAAGCTTTACGTCATCGAGCCACCACGGCAGGGCGACCGTGCCACACAGGGCGATAAAAATCCTGGCGTTGTAAAGCCAGGTACTGTTCCAGGTATAACGGCGAATCAGTGGGCTTAGCATGAGCTCGGCCTGTCCTTATTTACTGGAAACGACGACGGGCATTGGCTTCACGCGCGGCGCGCGCCACTTCTACCGGGACGACACGACGCCCAACCGGCCACAGGGCAATGGCGGCAATTTTGAAATTCGCAATCCCAACCGGGATGCCGATGATCGTGATGCACTGGGCGATACCGGCAATAATATGCATTACGCAGAGCCACCAGCCGAAGAAGATCAACCACAGAATATTCAGCAGGGTGCCGCCGGTGTTCATCAGGGCGTTTTTACCGTCGGGGTTCAGTTCGTCAACGTGAACCGCCTCATTCCCGAAAGGAATGAATGAAAGCCGGGTGATTTCCCAGCATGAGCGCGTCAGCGGCAGGGTGAAGATGAGCACGATGCTCACCAGCGTGGCAAAAAGCCATGAAAGGGTGGTGGCAAAACCGCCAAGGACAAAATTCAAAACATTCAGAACGGTACGCATAAACCCGCATTTCCTTTCGATATGATTAACGCGAAGTGATTGTAACGTTTTTTGGGCTGGAGCACCTTAAAACTGGCAGTTAAACTGTCAGACAAAATATCACTCGTGGATCCGGCTGGATATGGAACTGAAAGCAACTTCAATGGGCAAACGCCTGGCGCAGCACCCTTATGACAAGGTTGTCCTCCTCAATGCGGGAGTGAAGGTCTCCGGGGAGCGCCATGAATACCTCATTCCGTTTAACCAACTTCTGGCAATCCATTGCAAGCGCGGGCTGGTATGGGGGGAGCTGGAGTTTGTGCTGCCGGACGATAAAGTTGTGCGCCTCCACGGGACGGAGTGGACGCAAACGCAGCGCTTCCATCACCATCTCAGTACGCTCTGGCAGCAGTGGAGCGAGGACATGAGCGTCATTGCCGCCCAGGTGTTGCAGCAGGTGCTGGATAACATCGCCCACAGCAACGAGCAGCAAAAATGGCTAACGCGCCAGCAAACCGCCGGGTTGCAGCAAAAGATAAAGCACGCCCTAACCGCGCTGCCGCTTCCCGCATCGCGCCTTGATGAGTTTGAAAATTGCCGTGAAGCATGGCGCACCTGTCAGGCCTGGCTGAATGATATCGATAAGCGTCGTCTGGCGCATAATCAGGCCTGGACCGATGCCATGCTCACGCAATATGCCGATTTCTTCAGCACCGTGGAATCATCGCCGCTTAACCCTGCCCAGGCGCGCGCCGTGGTGAACGGGGAATCGTCGCTGCTGGTACTGGCGGGGGCCGGGAGCGGTAAAACTTCCGTGCTGGTGGCGCGGGCAGGCTGGCTGCTGACAACTGGCGAGGCGGTAGCGGACCAAATTTTACTTCTGGCATTTGGCCGCAAGGCCGCGCAGGAGATGGATGAGCGCATTCAGTCGCGTTTGCATACTCAGGATATCGCGGCGCGAACCTTCCATTCGCTGGCGCTGCATATTATTCAGCAGGGCAGTAAAAAAGTGCCTGTCGTCAGCAAGCTGGAAAATGACGCTCAGGCCCGTCAGGCACTGTTTGTGAAGACGTGGCAGCAGCAGTGCAGCGAGAAAAAAGCTCAGGCAAAAGGGTGGCGTCAGTGGCTGGAAGACGAGCTGAACTGGGAGGTGCCGGAAGGCAATTTCTGGCAGGATGACAAACTGGCACGCCGTCTTGGCTCGCGTCTCGATCGCTGGGTGAGCCTGATGCGCATGCACGGTGGCTCTCAGGCTGAGATGATTGAAAACGCACCGGAGGCGATCCGCGCCGTATTTTCGAAGCGAATCAAGCTGATGGCGCCGATGCTGAAAGCATGGAAAACCGCGCTGAAGGAAGAAAATGCCGTCGATTTCTCCGGGCTTATCCATCAGGCGATCATCATTCTGGAAAAAGGGCGCTTTGTCAGCCCGTGGAAGCATATCCTCGTAGATGAGTTCCAGGATATCTCCCCGCAGCGCGCCGCACTGCTTTCAGCGCTACGGGCGCAAAACAAACATACCTCCCTGTTTGCCGTCGGCGATGACTGGCAGGCAATCTACCGATTTAGTGGGGCACAACTCGCGCTCACCACCGCCTTCCACCACTATTTTGGCGAGGGCGATCGCAGCGATCTGGATACCACCTACCGTTTTAACTCGCGTATTGGTGAAATTGCCAACCGCTTTATTCAGCAAAACCCGCATCAGCTGGCGAAGCCGCTCAATAGCCTGACGACCGGCGATAAAAAAGCGGTCACCCTGCTGGCGGACGAACAACTGGAGCCGCTGCTGGATAAACTTAGCGGCTACGCCAAACCCGAAGAGCGCATTCTGGTGCTGGCGCGCTATCACCATCTTAAACCGGCGGCGCTGGAAAAGGCGGCTACCCGCTGGCCGAAGCTTCAGCTCGAATTTATGACCATTCATGCCAGCAAAGGCCAGCAGGCTGACTATGTGATTGTGGTTGGGCTGAAAGAGGGGAGTGATGGGTTCCCGGCGCCGGCGCGCGAGTCGGTGATCGAGCAGGCCCTGCTGCCGGTGCCGGAAGATTTTCCGGATGCCGAGGAGCGACGCCTGCTGTACGTGGCGTTAACCCGCGCGCGTCATCGGGTGTGGCTGCTGTTTAATAAAGAGGAGCCTTCAGGCTTTGTGGAGATTTTGAAGGAGATCGACGTCCCGGTGGCGAAGAAGCCGTAGCAAAGTTGCCGGGTGGCGGCTTCGCCTGACCCGGCTGGCAAAATCCGCAGGCCCGCGCAAGCGTAGCGCCGCCGGGCAAACAGGCTACTTCAGTCTTTCAGCCAGATAGCGCGGGTAATCCGGGATCAGGATCTCAACCGGCGCGCTGAACTGCGGTGACTCAATAATAAAATCCGCCGTCGACACGTTGGTCGCCACCGGGATGTTCCACACCGTTGCCAGGCGCAGCAGCGCTTTCACATCCGGATCGTGGGGAACCGCGTTGAGCGGGTCCCAGAAGAAAATCAGCACGTCAATTTTCCCCTCGGCGATCTGCGCGCCCACCTGCTGATCGCCGCCCATCGGGCCGCTCATCATGGCGTTGACCTCTAACCCCGTTGCCCGGTGGATCAGGTTCCCGGTCGTTCCCGTGGCGGAAAGGGCGTGACTGGCCAGCAGTGGCTGATGGCGGCGCACCCAGTTAAGCAGCATGTCTTTGCAGTGATCGTGTGCCACCAGTGCAATGTGTTTACGTGAAGGCAGCGTGCGTGTTGTCAGTTCCATAATCTTATCCGTGAGGTTATCTGACTACACGATGACGGGAACCGCCTGATGCTGCAAGAGAAAGGGCAAAAAAATGTGGCTTATGACGAAGGTTGTTGCTTCACCCATTGCAGAAAACGGGCCCGCGTGTCCGGGTCGGCCTGCTGGAACCAGAACTTCAGGCGCTGCTCGGTGAGCGTCTGGGACTGAGGCGGAATGACATCCAGCTCAGAGACGCCGGACAGCAAGGTACTGTCGTCCGCCATCATCGTTGCAAACTGGGGCAGCGACGCGGGTTTACCGGCTTTATTGTAGATCTCGGTATCCGCCTCGTAGTTGGCTCCCTTCGCGGTTGCGGTTATCGCCAGAATGTCCAGCTTCACCGGGATGGGCATGGCATCCCCATCCAGCAGTTCTATGCGCGGCGCGGAATCAAATGCGACAGACTCTTTTTCGGTTTCCAGGCGCGGCAGATGAAAGTTAACCTGGCTCACGCGCTGGGTGTTAAAGCTGATAATCAGCGGCGGGGAGATGTACATACGCTGTTCGTGATTAGAAAGGCGAACTGTTTTTTCGACCCGGAACACCACCTGATGCGGCCCGTTATCCAGTTCGATGCTGTCAGCACCCCGCAGGAGCGAACTGGACACCTTTTTCCCGTCCAGCACCAGCAAATCGATATCCGTAGAGAGCCGCAGCGTGGTTGCGAAAACGCAAACCGGCATCACTAACGCAATCACAGCAGAGACAATGCCGGTTTTCATAGAGCGCTCCTGTCAAAACGCATGCCGCAATAATGTATCTAAATTTTTCGATAATCACGTTTACTAACATATAGACATATTCCGCCGTTTTGCCCTCATACATCGGTATGGGATGGATGGTTGGGATGTCCGCGATGGCGTACACTTTAAAAAAAGCCTGGAGAAAGAAGATGAAAGAGAACGATATTGCCGAGATCCTGACATCGACACGCACCATCGCGCTGGTGGGGGCGAGCGATAAACCCGACCGTCCCAGCTATCGGGTGATGAAATACCTGCTGGATCAGGGCTATCACGTTATTCCGGTTTCGCCTAAGGTCGCCGGTAAAACCTTGCTGGGCCAGCAGGGTTACGCGTCGCTCGCCGACGTGCCGGAGAAAGTGGATATGGTTGATGTCTTCCGCAACTCTGAGGCGGCATGGGGTGTAGCGCAGGAGGCAATCGCCATCGGGGCAAAAACGCTGTGGATGCAGCTGGGTGTGATCAATGAACAGGCTGCGGTGCTGGCGCGCGAGGCGGGGCTGGCAGTGGTGATGGACAGATGCCCGGCAATTGAAATTCCCCGACTGGGGCTGACAAAGTAATATAAAAAAAGCCCGGTTATCGGGCTTTTTTACAGCGTTAGTTACGCAGCCTTGGAGCCTGTAACTGTTTGCGGATGGTTTGCGCTAGCTCATCCATGGTAGGTTGTTCCGGATGCTCATCCCGCTGTTCGCCGCTCAGCTGCGCTTCGGCAAGATAGGTGTGAACGGCCTGACCGTCATCATCTTCCATTACCACATGATACCAGGGCGCGGCGCGAAGCTCTGCGTTGACCGCCAGCTCATCTGCCGACGGTTCATCAAGGGAATACTCCGGGTCGATATCCACGACCACACCCAAATACCCTAGCAAGGTGTGGCGGACCTGCTGGCCGATACCGAATTTGCTGGCAATCATAGTCACCTCCCGGGAAACATTACTTACACTCTATGTGCGGGCAATATTTCTCTTTTCAAGTTACATGACGCGACAGGCAAACCCTTTCAGATACAGCCCTTCCGGGTAGGTAGCGATCACAGGATGGTCTGCTGCCTGACGGAACTGCTCTATAAATTGTACATCACGACCCGCATCTATTGCGGCATCCGCGATGATTTTCTGAAATAAATCGGTGGTCATCAGCCCCGAGCAGGAGAAGGTCAGCAGCACGCCGCCAGGATTCAGCAGTTGAATGGCAAGCATGTTGATGTCTTTATACCCACGGCACGCGCCCATCAGCTGGCTTTTGTTCTCCACGAATTTCGGCGGGTCCATCACGATGACGTCGAATTTTTCGCCCTGATCGCGGTATTTGCGCAGTAGCTTAAAGACGTCGTCACGCACGAACTCGGCTTTGCTCAGGTCCAGCTTGTTCAGCTCGACGTTTTGCTTTGCTACGTCCAGCGCTTCCTGAGACGTATCCACGCTCACCACCTGAGCACAGCCGCCCATCAGCGCAGAGACGGCAAACCCGCCGGTGTAGGAGAAGCAGTTCAGGACGCGTTTGTTGGCAACGTACTGGCGCGTCGCCAGACGGCTGTCGCGCTGGTCGAGGTAATAACCGGTTTTATGCCCGCCCTGGATGTCCACCAGCAGCTTCATGCCGTGCTCTTCGATAGGCAGCAGGGCAGGTGGCAGTTCGCCGGTGACCGGGCCTTGCGTCAGCTCCATGCCCTCTTTTTTACGCACCGCCACGTCGCTGCGGTCGTAAATGGCACATTCCGGGAACTGAGACTGTAAGGCGCTGATCAGCGCGGCACGCTGATATTCCGCACCTGCGCTCAGCAGCTGCAGCACCAGGAAGTTGCCGAAGCGGTCAATGGTCACGCCCGGCAGGCCATCGGATTCACCGGCAATCAGACGATAGCTGTCCAGCCCGTCACGCTGTGCCAGCCACTCGCGCCACTGGTGCGCCTGCTGCAGGCGACGAACAAAGAAATCGATGTCGATGGTTTCATCTTTATCGAAGGTCCACACGCGAGCGCGGATCTGAGACGCAGGCGAGTATGCGCCGCGCGCTAACCATTTCCCCTGATGGTCAACGATATCAATGGTCTCACCGAGGCTGGCTTTGCCTTCCATGCGGGCAACCGCGCCGGAGAAGACCCAGGGATGACGGCGCAGTAATGACTTCTCGCGCCCTTTGGCTAACACTAAACGTACACTCATAATTTGCTATTCTGTCGATTCCAATGAAATGGCCGCCATTTTCCCGAGTTCAGTGAGGAAAAGCAACGCGCCAGACGGATAAGGAGAAGGAAGATGTCAAAAGTCTGCACAATCGCGTGGGTTCACGGCATGGTTCAGGGCGTCGGGTTTCGTTACAGCACCCAGCGCGAAGCACTCCAGCTTGGGCTGACGGGCTATGCGCGCAATCTGGATGACGGCAGCGTGGAGGTTTTAGCCTGTGGCGAGGCGGAGCGGGTGGAAACCCTGATAGCCTGGCTGAAGGCGGGCGGGCCGCGCAGCGCCCGGGTTGATAAAGTCTTAACGCAACCGCATCAACCCGACCGGGAATACGCTGACTTCGGTATTCGCTATTAAATACACTTCACCGGTTTTGGCAGGCCGGCAATTTTGGTCGCCTGCTTGGCCGGGCCTTTCGGGAACAGACGGTACAGATAACGGCTGTTGCCTTTCTCTTCGCCAAATGCGTTCGCCATCGCCTTCACCAGCATACGGATTGCGGGTGAGGTGTTAAATTCGAGATAAAACTCGCGAACGAAGCGCACCACTTCCCAGTGCTCGGGGGAGAGGGTAATGCCTTCTTTTTCGGCAATCACTTCCGCCAGCGCTTCGCTCCACTGACCGCTCTCTTTGAGATAACCGTCGTTATCGGTTTCGATCTCTTTACCTTCAAAGTTCAACATAGCCTTTCACACGTCAGTCAAAAACCGCGGCAGTGTACCAAAAAACAAAGCCCCGCATAAGCGGGGCTGAGTTCATAGCACTGTTGATTAATCGCGGCTTGCAAAGCCCAGGATGCTCAGAAGGCTGACGAAGATATTGTACAGCGATACATACAGGCTCACGGTAGCGCGGATGTAGTTGGTCTCACCGCCGTGAATGATGTTGCTGGTTTCATACAGGATGGCGCCCGATGAAATCAGGATGAACACCGCGCTGATAGCCAGGTGCAGGGCAGGCAGCTGCAGGAAGATGTTCGCCACCATACCAATCAGCACCACCACGATACCCGCCATCAGCATCCCGCCGAGGAAAGACATGTCTTTCCGGGTGGTCAGCACGTAGGCCGAACAGCAGAAGAACACCAGTGCGGTACCGCCCAGCGCCATGCCGATCACGTCACCCATACCGGCGGACAGATAGGCGTTCAGAATCGGCCCCAGAATGTAGCCCAGGAAGCCGGTAAAGGCGAACGCGGACAAAATTCCCACCGGTTTGTCAGCGGTTTTGTAGGTCAGGAACATCAGACCGTACATGCCCACCAGCGTCAGGATCAGACCCGGAGACGGCAGCATCAGCACGGTGCTGGCCGTGGCGGTGATAGCGGAAAACGCCAGCGTCAGGCTGAGCATGAAATAGGTGTTGCGCAGCACTTTATGCGTGCTGAGTAGCGATGTGCGGTCGCGTGAAGAACTTACAATACGATCCATGAGTCACTCTCTTATGACAGATGTAATTAACGGCAAGAATAGGAAACGGGACGCCAGACTCAAAATGGTTTTACCCATCTTTACTCAGCGCCTTAGCGCCGTGGCTGGTTATTTATTCTACAAAAATGGCATTTGGCAGAATGAACGGCGTTTTAAAGATTTTATCCAGATCGGGCTCTTATAGGTTACTGAAAAATATTGCGTTATTACAGCCGCGGCGCTAAGAGTTATTGCGGGATCGTCAGAATACAGACAATAAGGCGAAGGAAATGAAACCACAAACACGCAATATCTTTACACTCTCTTTGGTCACCGCCGCGCTTCTCGGTGCGAGCGCACCCTCCTGGTCCGCCAGCGTGCCGGCAGGGACTGAGCTTGCGCAAAAGCAGGAGTTGGTCCGCAACAACGGTAATGAACCGGCGTCGCTGGATCCACATAAGGTGGAAAGCGACGTCGAATTCAATATTATCAGCGATTTATTCGACGGGCTGGTAAGCGTTTCTCCGAAGGGCGAGATCCAGCCGCGGCTGGCGGAAAAATGGGACAATAAAGACAACACCGTCTGGACGTTCCATTTGCGTCCGGGCATCACCTGGAGTGACGGTACGGCCATCACCGCGCAGGATGTCGTCTGGAGCTGGCAGCGTCTGGTTGACCCAAAAACGGTGTCACCTTACGCCAGCTATCCCGGCAGCATGCACATTGCTAACGCTGCCGACATTGCCGCAGGCAAAAAGTCTCCCGAGACGCTGGGCGTAAAGGCGATTGACGATGCCACGCTCGAGGTGACCTTAAACCAGCCAAACGCGGCCTTCCTGGCGATGCTGGCGCACCCGTCGCTGGTGCCGATTGATAAGGTGCTGGTGGGACGCTACGGCGAGAAGTGGACTAAACCTGAGCACATTGTCACCAGCGGGGCGTACAAACTGTCGCAGTGGGTGGTGAACGAACGCATCATCGCCGAGCGCAACCCACACTACTGGGATAACGCCCATACCGTCATCAATAAAGTCACCTATTTGCCGATCACCTCCGAGGCTTCGGACGTCAACCGCTACAAGGCGGGCGAGATCGATATCGTTTATACGGTCCCGATCAACCAGTTTGCGCTGCTGAAAAAAACGCTGGGCAGCGAGCTGGACGTTTCGCCGCAGCTTGCAACCTACTACTACGAATTCAACACCGCTCGTCCGCCGTTCAACGATGCCCGCGTGCGCAAGGCGCTGAACCTGGCGCTGGATAAAGAGATCATTGCGGAGAAGGTGTTGGGGCAGGGGCAGCGTCCCGCCTGGCTTATCAGCCAGCCGGACATCGGCGGCGTGACGTTAAAGAACCCGGATTATGCCAGCTGGCCGATGGACAAGCGCATTGCCGAGGCGAAAAAGCTGCTGGCAGAGGCCGGATTTAATGCCGATCATCCCCTCAGCTTTAATCTGCTCTATAACACCTCCGAATCGCATCAGCGCATCGCAATCGCCGCCAGCTCAATGTGGAAGAAAAATCTCGGCGTGGAGGCGAAGCTGCAAAACCAGGAGTGGAAAACCATGCTGGATACCATGCACACCCATAACTTTGACGCGGTGCGCTACGCGTGGATTGCAGACTACGACGACGCCTCCACCTTCCTGAACAACTTCCGGACCGGCGATAGCCAGAATACCACCCAGTACAGTAATCCAGAGTATGACCAGGCGATGATAAGCGCCGCTAAGGCCAAAACGGCGCAGGAGCGCGGTGAGTTTTATCAGAAAGCGGAAGATCTGCTGAGCCGCGACGTGCCAGCCATCCCGGTTTATCACTACGTTCGTACGCACCTGGTGAAGCCGTGGGTCGGCGGGTTTACGCCGGATAAGCTCGGGTACTACTACACCAAAGATATGTACATCAAGAAGCATTAAGCCGTAGCGGGACTATTTTGTGCTGAGAAAATGGCCGATTTGTCGTCTATTCAACCGATTAAACGCATTTTGGCTATTTTTCAGGCGAACGATAAGGCTGATGCTTTACAGGGCGCGGGCAGGTGTTTATAGTTCGCCTCACTTAGGAAGCGTGGCCGAGCGGTTGAAGGCACCGGTCTTGAAAACCGGCGACCCGAAAGGGTTCTAGAGTTCGAATCTCTACGCTTCCGCCAAATTTGAAAGCCCTGCGATAGCAATATCGCGGGGCTTTTTGCTTTTTTGAACCTGAATCGAAAAATAGAAAAAATGTTGCTTTACAACGCGCTAATAGATGTTTATAGTGCGCCTCACTTTGGAAGCGTGGCCGAGCGGTTGAAGGCACCGGTCTTGAAAACCGGCGACCCGAAAGGGTTCTAGAGTTCGAATCTCTACGCTTCCGCCAAATTCGAAAACCCTGTGATAGCAATATCACAGGGTTTTTTCGTTTCTCACCTCCAGCTTAGTCGCGCACGACCTCCTGCAGGATCCCCAACGCCTGGCTGAACTGCGCGTCCGGAATGGTCAGCGGATAGAGGAAACGGATAACGTTGCCGTACTGCCCGCAGGTCAGCAGCAGCAGCCCTTTCTCGAGCGCTTTCTGCTGGATCCGCTGCGCAATGGCGGCGGAAGGTTCGCGCGTCGTCGGGTCAAAAAATTCGGCGGCAATCATCGACCCTACGCCACGCACGGCGGCAAGCGACGGACAGCCGCTTTTGATCTCCTCAAGCGTTGACTTCAATCTGTCGCCCAACTGCCGGGCACGTTCGCACAGCGCCTCGTTATCGATGATGTTCAGCACCGCATGCGCGGCGGCTATCGACAGCGGGTTCCCGGCATAGGTACCGCCCAGGCCGCCCGGCGCAGGAGCGTCCATGATGTCCGCTTTTCCGACGACGCCTGAAAGCGGCATGCCGCCCGCCAGGCTTTTCGCCATCGTCATGATATCGGGCTTGTCGTCATAGTGGTCCATGGCGAACAGTTTGCCGGTGCGGGCGAAGCCGCTCTGCACTTCGTCGGCAATCATCACAATGCCGTGGGTATCACAGAGGCGGCGAACGGCGGCAACCAGCTCCGCTGGCGCAACGTTAAAACCGCCTTCACCCTGCACGGGTTCGAAGATAATGGCTGCCACCTGTTTCGCCTCGATATCGGCCTTGAACAGGCGTTCAATCGCGGTGAGGGAATCCTGGGTGGTCACGCCGTGCAGTTCAGAAGGGTACGGAACGTGGTAAACGGAGCCGGGGAAGGGGCCAAATCCCAGTTTATAGGGCGCGACTTTACCGGTCAGCGCCATGGTCATGTAGGTCCGGCCATGGAAGCCGCCGCCAAAGGCAATCACACCAGGGCGGCCGGTATGGGCGCGAGCGATTTTAATCGCGTTTTCCACCGCTTCTGCCCCCGTTGAGAAGAAGGCGGTTTTCGCCGGGCCCGGGATCGGCGCCAGCTCGTTGAGCTTCTCGGCTAAGGAGACGTAGCTCTCGTAGGGCACAATCTGATACGCCGTATGGGTAAACTGCTGGAGCTGTTTTTCCACCGCGCTTACCAGTTCAGGGTGGCAATGGCCGGTGTTCAGCACCGCAATCCCGGCGGCAAAGTCGATATAGTCATTGCCTTCCACATCGGTGAGCGTGGCATTCCTGGCCGAGCGGGCAAAGAAATTGCACATTACGCCCACGCCGCGCGGCGTGGCAGAGAGTCGACGCTGATGAAATTCATTATTGCTCATGATAAAGACCCTTTTTAAAACGCCAGTCGATGAAGGAAATTACACGCCGAGACGGTCGCGCAGGCTGTAGTACGCCGCGCCCATGGCGGTAAACGGAATACGCAGGCTGCGTCCGCCGGGGAACGGGTAATGCGGCAGGTTGGCAAAGGCATCAAAACGCTCGGCGTCGCCGCGCAGCAGTTCTGAAATCAACCGACCGGCGAGGTGCGTACAGGTCACCCCGTGCCCGCTGTAGCCCTGCATGTAATAGATGTTGTTGTCGAGGCGGCCAAACTGCGGCATGCGCGACAGCGTCAGCAGGAAGTTGCCGGTCCAGCGATAGTCAATTTTTACGCCTTCAAGCTGCGGGAAGGTTTTCAGCAGTTTCGGCATGACCAGACGCTCCACGTCCTCGGGATCGCGCGCGCCATAGACGACACCGCCACCGTACAGCAGGCGGTTGTCGGCGGTCAGGCGGTAATAATCCAGCAGATAGTTACAGTCTTCCACGCAGTAGTTGTTAGGCAGCAGCGATCGGGCAAGATCGTCAGAGAGCGGAGCGGTCGTGACCACCTGCGTGCCGCAGGGCATGCTGCGCTTCGCCAGGTCCGGCTCTACTTTGTCGCCCAGATAGGCGTTACCGGCGACGATAACGTAGCGCGCGGTCACTTGCCCTTTAGCCGTGGAGACCACCGCCGGGCTGGTGTGCGCAATGTGGGTCACCGGAGACTGCTCGTAGACGCGTCCGCCGTTCAGACGAATTGCGTCCGCTTCGCCGATGGCTAAGTTCAGGGGATGGATATGCCCGCCGCTGCGATCCAGCAGCGCGCCGGTGTAGCGTTCGCTGTTCACCTCGCGGCGGATAGCGCTGGCGTCAAGCAGCTCCAGCTGCGTGTTGCCGTAACGCTCCCAGTTCTCCTTTTGCTCTTCCAGTGTTTCGAGCTGTTTATGGTTGAGCGCCACGAACAGGCCGCCGGGGCGATAATCGCACTGGATCTGGTAGCGCTGAATACGCTCACGAATAATCTCCCCGCCTTCGAACATCATGCTGCCCAGCATGCGGGCCGTATCGGAACCGTAGGTTTTCTCGATAACGTCGATGTCGCGGCTGTAGGAGTTAACCAGCTGGCCGCCGTTGCGTCCGCTGGCGCCAAAGCCGATGCGCGCCCCTTCCAGCAGCACCACGTCGTAGCCCATTTCGGCAAGGTGCAGGGCAGAGGAGAGGCCGGTGTAACCGCCGCCGACCACGCAGACGTCGCAGCTGATTGATTCGCTCAGCGTCGGGAAGGGTTCATATTTATTGGCGCTGGCGGCGTAATAGCTGGTGGTATGTTCAGTCATGATTAAGGCTCCAGGGCAATCCAGATGGTTTTCAGTTCGGTGAATTTTTCAAGCGCGTGCAGGGACTTGTCCCGCCCGTTGCCGCTCTGCTTATAGCCGCCAAAGGGGACGGTCATATCGCCATCGTTGTAGTTGTTCACAAAGACCGATCCCGCTTTCAGACGGCGGCTCATGCGGTGGGCGCGGGAGAGATCGCGCGTCCATACCGCCGCGCCAAGGCCGTACTGGCTGTCGTTCGCCAGGCGCAGCGCCTCCTCTTCGGTTTTAAAACGGGTAACAACCAGCACCGGGCCAAAAATTTCCTCCCGGCAGATAGCCGCCTCGGGCTTGACGTCGACAAACAGGGTGGGACCAACGGCGGCAGGCCAGGCGCTGTTACGCCCGTCGAGCAGCAGAGTGCCGTTATTCATTCCGTCGCGAATAAAACCGTGCACCGCGTCAGCGTGACCGGCGTCAATCAGCGTACCCATGGTGGTATCAGGATCCAGCGGGTTTCCCGGCTGCCAGTTCTGCGCCTCGGCTTTCAGGCGGCTGAGAAACGCGTCAGCGATGCTCTCCTCCAGCAGCAGGCGGGTACCGGCGATGCAGACCTGTCCCTGGTTGTAGAAAATGCCTGCTGCGGTGGTGCTGACGGCTTTGTCGAGATCCGGGCAATCGGCGAAAACGATATTGGCGCTCTTACCACCCGCCTCCAGCCAGACGCGCTTCATATTGCTGTCGCCCGCATCTTTCAGCAGCTGTTTCCCGGTGCGGGTTGAGCCGGTAAAGGTCATCACCTCCACGTCCGGATGCAGCGCCAGCGCCTGGCCCGCCTCGTGACCAAAACCGCTGATCACGTTGAGCACGCCGTCCGGCAGCCCGGCCTCTTTCGCCAGTGCCGCCAGCCTGATAGCCGTCAGCGGCGATTTTTCAGAAGGCTTGAGGATGACGCTGTTGCCCGCCACCAGCGCCGGGCCGAGCTTCCAGCAGGCCAGCAGCAGCGGGAAATTCCACGGCACAATGGCCGCCACCACGCCGACCGGCTCGCGAACGATCATGGCCAGATCGTTATTCCCCGTGGGCGCAACTTCGCCATACACCTTATCGGCCGCTTCGGCGTACCAGCGAATGGCGCGCGCGGCACCGGGAATATCGTCCCGCAGGCTGTGACGGACAGGCTTGCCGGTATCCAGCGTTTCCAGCAGCGCTAATGTTTCGCGGTCGCGCTCGATCAGGTCTGCAAGGCTGTTCAGCACCGCTTTACGTCGAGCAGGAGAGGCCTGCGACCAGTCGCCACGATCAAAGACCGCACGCGCGGCCTCAACTGCCCGGTCGACATCGGCCTGTTTGCCGCGTGCCACCTGCGCCAGCGTCTTTTGCGCCGCCGGGTCCAGCGTGTCGAACGTGGAATTATCGGCGGCATCGCAATATTCGCCGTTAATAAATAAACGCGTTTCGATGTGGATATTTTTCGCTTTATCCTGCCAGTAGGTCAGGTCCTGAAAATGCATATTCACTCCTTCCTGTCGCAATCAGATAAATAAAGGCGGTCGCAGATAACAGGCGTCAAAAGGCCGCAGGGCGTCCCAGGTGATGACCTGTTAAATACCGTCAATAGGGCTTTTTATAAGCCCCGACAATAAGGCGTTATCGTCGGGGCGGGTCTGAAATCAGAATGTGGTGGGGGTGTGGGCACTGATAATTCGGCAAATCCCTGCCGAGGTGTTGCTGAAGCTGTGCGGTATGCCGGTATTAATGGCATAGCTCTGCCCTGCAACCAGGTGATAGTGCTGACCGTTAATGGTCAACATAATTTCACCTTCCAGAACGGTGCCTATCTCCTCACCCTGATGTTTGATTCTCTCCCCGGTTGTGGTTCCAGGCTGGTAAGTTTCAAAAATCATCGCCAGCGTACGGTTCGGGTTTCCGTTGTGAACCAGCTTCATCGAAACGCCCTGACTGCCCATTTCGATAAGATCGTCCTGATTGATAACCACCTGCGGTTCATCAGGCTTTTCGGGTTCAGAAAAGAATTCCGAGAGCGACAGCCCATAGACTTTCAGCAGCTTTTGCAGCGTACTGATGGCAGGACTGACTTTGTCCTGCTCTATGGTGCTGATGGCACTGTGTGTCAATCCAGACAGTTCGGCGGCACGGCGTTGTGAGAGACCCAGCTGTTGGCGGATCTCAGACAGACGTTTCCCTGGCGCCAGTCCGTCATCGCTCATAGTTGCATTTCCTTAACTGTAGTGGTCAAAGCCGCTGTTTTTCAGCAATGTGGCTCTGACAGGCGGTGATAAAACCCTCAAACAACATACGCGACAGGGCGTATTCGCTACTGTTCCATTCGGGATGCCATTGTACGCCAAGCGCGAAAGGATGGTCATTTACGCTGACCGCTTCCACCAGCCCGTCTGTGGAACGTGCTTCCACACGCAGCCGTGGCCCTAACGTTTTTGCTCCTTGTCCGTGCAGCGAGTTTACCCAAAACGTGTTGCAGCCCGGTATCAACTGAGAAAGTAATCCTCCTTCCTGAACCTGTACTTCATGAGAGGGCGCGTACTGCATCTCAACCGGCAGTTCAGGATCTTCGCGATGTTCAAGCAGCGCTGGCTCATCGAAAAGACGACGATACAGAGTCCCTTCGGTGGCGACAACCAGTTCCTGTAAACCACGGCAGATGGCGAAAATGGGGATGCGCCTTTCGAGCGCGGCGCGGATCAGCGCCATGCTCAGAAGATCACGCCCGGGATCGGCGTCAGGCTCATCGCCGTTTTCACCATAAAGGTGCGGCTGCACGTTGCTGGGGCTGCCCGGCAGGTAAATGCCGTCAAGCTTTGAGAGTAAAACAGAAAGCAGCTCTGGCTCGGCCAGCGCGTGGGGCAGGGCAATCGGTAATCCGCCTGCGTGAATAATGGCATTCAGGTACTTTTCTTGCAGGGTCTGGGTCTCATGACCCTTAAGCCTGTTTCGACACATCACCACGCCAATAACTGGCTTGTACATTATATTTTCCATGATCGCCCTCACAAAGTGGACTAAATTTAGGCCGGTTTCGCATATTAAACGGCCATTTCGTTCAATATTTTCTCAATCTAGCAGTGGGATCTGCCATTTGCAAACTTAATTTAACATTTGACAAACAATTTGTTTGCATACAGATTCGATAGTATGGACATTATATTTGACAGTCGAAGTCCGCGAACGCAAACCTAAAACGGTGGTAAATCATGGAAACCAATATCGTAGAAGTTGAGAACTTTGTGCAGCAGTCGGAAGAGAGGCGGGGCAGCGCATTTAGCCAGGAGGTGAAGCGCTATCTGGAAAACTATCCGAATACCCAGTTTATCGACGTACTGCTTACCGATTTGAACGGGTGTTTCCGCGGCAAGCGCATTCCGGTTGCTGGCCTGAGCAAGCTGGAAAAAGGCTGCTACTTCCCGGCGTCGGTCTTTGCCATGGACATTCTCGGTAACGTGGTGGAAGAAGCTGGATTAGGGCAGGAGCTGGGTGAGCCGGATTGCACCTGCGTCCCGGTGCCGGGCACCTTAACCCCGTCAGCCGCCGACCCTGAATATATTGGTCAGGTTCAGCTGACGATGATTGATGAAGATGGCGCTCCCTTTGACGTTGAGCCACGGAACGTTCTCAACCGACTCTGGCAGCAGCTGCGCCAGCGCGGTCTGTTCCCGGTGGTAGCGGTAGAGCTGGAGTTCTATTTACTCGATCGCAAACGCGACGCCGAAGGGTATCTCCAGCCACCGTGCGCGCCGGGTACCGACGTGCGTAATACCCAGAGCCAGGTCTATTCCGTCGACAACCTTAACCACTTTGCCGACGTGCTGAACGACATTGACGAGCTGGCGCAGCTCCAGCTGATCCCCGCCGATGGCGCGGTGGCGGAAGCGTCGCCGGGGCAGTTTGAAATTAACCTTCACCATACCGAAAACGTACTAGATGCCTGCGATGATGCGCTGGCCTTAAAACGTCTCGTGCGTCTGATGGCGGAAAAACATAAGATGCACGCCACGTTTATGGCGAAGCCGTACGAAGAGCATGCGGGAAGCGGGATGCACATCCACATCAGCATGCAAAACAGTAAAGGTGAGAACGTGCTGGCTGATAAAGACGGGGAAGATTCCGCGCTGCTGAAGCGGGTGCTGGCGGGGATGATCGACCTGATGCCCGCATCGATGGCGCTGCTGGCACCCAACGTCAATTCGTATCGTCGTTTCCAGCCGGGGATGTATGTGCCAACCCAGGCGTCCTGGGGGCATAACAACCGCACGGTTGCCCTGCGCATTCCGTGTGGCGATCGCCATAACCATCGCGTCGAGTATCGCGTGGCGGGAGCGGACGCTAACCCGTATCTGGTGATGGCCGCTATTTTCGCCGGGATCCTGCACGGGCTGGACAATGATTTACCGCTGCAGGAAGAAGTGGAAGGTAACGGGCTTGAGCAGGACGGGCTGCCGTTCCCTATTCGCCAGAGCGACGCGCTGTGGACGTTTATGCAAAACGACGATCTGCGCGAACGTCTGGGCGAGCGTTTCTGCCATGTTTATCACGCCTGCAAAAATGATGAACTGCTGCAGTTTGAGCGTCTTATCACAGAAACCGAAATTGAGTGGATGTTGAAAAACGCCTGATATCGTGCCCCGCGAGGGGCCAGTTGAGACAGTCTAATAAGTAGCATCATACGGTCTGCGCGGAGCCTGGCCGAAAAATCTGCTGGTGATCCAGCCATTTCCCGGGTGTCGCGTTAAGGAGCGCAGGCGGCAACGGGGCTTCAGTTAACGACACTGTGTGTGACGAGGAAATGAAATGATGCAGATGTTCAAATATCCGCAAGGTGAGGGAGGCCACGCTCTCCTTCGCCCTGAATGCCAGACCGCGCTGTCCTGCTGCGACGTTCTCTCTCCCTTTTTATTATTTTCTCCCTTGCCAGGCAGGTGTGTCATAAGGCTAACGTCCCGACACGTCACTGTCAGCATGGGAGGTCAGGTCTATGGCGACTAATACCTCTCTGAACGCCCCGTCTGCCATTGAAAAACCCCGCCTGCGCAAGTCGCTAAAGCTCTGGCAGGTGGTGATGATGGGGCTGGCTTACCTGACGCCCATGACGGTTTTCGACACCTTCGGGATTGTCTCCGGCATCAGTAACGGCCACGTGCCGGCCTCTTATCTGCTGGCCCTGGCGGGCGTGCTGTTCACCGCCATCAGCTACGGCAAGCTGGTGCGCCAGTTCCCGGAAGCGGGATCGGCGTACACTTACGCACAAAAATCAATTGGCCCGCACGTAGGCTTTATGGTCGGCTGGTCGTCGCTGCTCGACTACCTGTTCCTGCCGATGATCAACGTCCTGCTGGCGAAAATTTATCTCTCCGCCATGTTCCCGGAGGTGCCGCAGTGGATCTGGGTGGTTGGCTTTGTCACCATCCTGACGCTGGCAAACCTGAAAAGCGTGAGCCTCGTTGCCAACTTCAACACCCTGTTCGTCCTGGTGCAGGTGTCGATTATGGTGGTTTTCGTGGTGCTGGTGGTGCACGGGCTGCACAACGGCGAGGGGGTGGGGACCGTCTGGTCGCTCCAGCCGTTTATCAGCCAGAACGCCCATCTGATACCGATCATCACCGGGGCGACCATCGTCTGCTTCTCGTTCCTCGGGTTTGATGCCGTTACGACGCTCTCCGAAGAGACGCCGAACGCCGCGCGGGTCATTCCGAAAGCGATCTTCCTGACCGCGCTGTACGGCGGGCTGATCTTCATCATCGCCTCGTTCTTTATGCAGCTCTTCTTCCCGGACATTAGCCGCTTTAAAGATCCCGACGCAGCGCTGCCGGAAATTGCGCTGTACGTGGGCGGCAAACTGTTCCAGTCGATTTTCCTCTGTACCACGTTTGTTAATACGCTGGCGTCGGGGCTGGCGTCGCATGCCAGCGTTTCTCGTCTGCTGTATGTCATGGGGCGCGACAACGTCTTCCCGGAGCGCGTGTTTGGCTACATCCACCCGAAGTGGCGCACGCCTGCTTTGAACGTGGTGATGGTTGGCGTCGTTGCGCTTTCCGCGCTGTTCTTTGATCTCGTCACCGCCACGGCGCTGATCAACTTTGGCGCGCTGGTGGCCTTTACCTTTGTCAATCTGTCGGTGTTTAACCACTTCTGGCGGCGCAAAGGCTACAACAAAACGTGGAAAGATCGTTTTCACTATCTGCTGCTGCCGCTGATCGGCGCAGCAACGGTCGGCGTGTTGTGGATCAACCTTGAAGCAACGTCCCTGACGCTGGGGCTGGTGTGGGCCGCAGTGGGTATTCTGTACCTGACCTACCTGACCCGACGCTTCCGTAAGCCACCCCCGCAGTATCAGGCCGCCAAGGTTGAGCAGGCCTGGGATTCCTGATGGCTCCCCATGGCGCGCGCCGTCGTTGAAAAAGGCGCGCGCCGTTCACCCATTACTCCAGGCCCAGCGTGTACTGCGCAATTTTGAAGTAGATAATCAGACCGGTTCCGTCGATAAGCGTGGCGATAAACGGCGCGGAAACCACCGCCGGATCGATAC
Organism: Enterobacter sp. 2VL; assembly: GCF_005503595.1. Lineage (NCBI taxonomy): Bacteria > Pseudomonadati > Pseudomonadota > Gammaproteobacteria > Enterobacterales > Enterobacteriaceae > Enterobacter > Enterobacter sp. 2VL. The sequence continues at coordinate 34,087 of NZ_SCNE01000002.1, read as the reverse complement.
CGCAGCGCTTGAGCACCATCGGGATCACCGAGGAGACAATCGCGCTCCACAGGGTGATGCAGACAAGCGTCAGGCTGACGATGATCGTAATCTCGACCCCGATACCCATCATCCAGGCGCGGAAACAGCCCGCCATGCCCATGGTGATGGCAATCATCATTGAGGTGGTCATCTCTTTACGCAGCACGCGTCCGACATCCTTCAGCCCGACTTCCCCCAGCGCCATGGCGCGCACCAGCGTGGAGGTGATCTGCGTCCCGCTGTTCCCGCCGGTGCCGATCAGCAGCGGAATAAAGAACGCCAGCGCGATGGCGGACTCCAGCGCTTCTTCGAAATGCTGGAGCACCGTGCTGGTGTAAGCCTCCGCCACGAACAGCAGCAGCAGCCAGACCGCGCGCTTCTTCCACAGACTGAACGCGCTGGTCTCAAGATAGGGCTTTTCCAGCGGCAGGGTGGCGCCCTGAAGCTGGGCATCCTCGGTGACATCGTCTTCCAGCAGATGGGCTATTTCGCGCTCGGTCAGGCAGCCCACCAGTTTGCCATGGGTGACCACGGGCACGACATCTGCGCTACCGTGGGCCAACAGCCCGGCGATATCAGCGCGCTCATCTTCCGGTTTAACCTGCACAAACTGTGAAATCATCAGCCCTTTTACCGGCTGCTCCGTATCGGCGGCCTGTAATAATTTACGCACGGCAACCATGCCCGCCAGGCGGCCACTGTCTTCGATAAAAATATGCGACGGAATATCATCGTCTTTTAATTTTTCGAAAAAATGCGCGCGTGCCAGCGCCACGCTTAATGAAATATCGAGAACAATAAAGTCGGTATTCATATATTGCGCAACGGCGCTGTCATTGAATGCCAGAGAGTGATTGTGAATAGCGTAAGACATAGTGAATTCCCTTTGAATAATAAAATCTCTCAGGGGCGAGCAAGACAGGGCATGTCGAAGAAGAGATCCCCACGTCCTGGGTTCAGCACTGTACACCGTATCCCGCAAGGGAAGTTATACTGACAAAGCCTTGATTCGACAGTGCCTGTTTTACCCTGTGCCGGTTCTCTCGAACCCACCAGAGCGATAACGTGTATTTGTACAGGAGCCTCGCCATAACGAGATCGTTGTAAATCGAGGGGAATAATACGCATTTTTTAACGGCGTGCTGTGGAATTTAAATGACGTTTATGAAGCGTTTAAAAGAATATATTTTTTAAGATGATTGATGTGCGGTTTAATAACGCCTCCGTAGAGGCGTTGATTGTTCACTTATTCGTTATCCAGTACGCGCTGGCGAATTTCCGCAGGATAACCCTGGTCAAAAGAGGCATGCAGATGGCGAGTGGTTTGCAGGGTATCAAAGACCACTTTCGGCCCTTTGCCCGCGACGTACTCCTCTTCGTCGTAGCACTGGGGCAGGCGAATCACCCGCCGATCGTGAAACACCGCGCGGCGGCCAACAGGATGCACGCGGGTCGACAGCACCCACACCACCTCGCGCAGATTGGTGGGGTCGAAATCGTCATCCACCACGTACACTTTCGGGATAAAGACCATCGCGTCGGTACTAAACAGCACCTCACCGATACGCTGTGACAGCGCATCGCTGGTCATGCCCGGCAGACGTTCCCGCCAGTTTTGCGGCATCACTACCAGCAGCCAGTGCACGGTTGAATCCTCCGGGATCCAGGCAGTTTTGACGGGCAGGTTCGCGTCGCGCAGATGGGTTAACGCATCGGCAGCCAGCCCCATGGCCCACAGGGTATGAGACTCATCGGTTGGCCGTCCGGTGATCGACATCGGCCAGATCGGGTCATCGCGGTGGGTAATGGTGTCGACGTGGAAGGTGGGCTGCGCCGAAGAGCCTTCTCCGAGATAACCGCCGTACTCCCCGTACGGGCCTTCCTGGCAGTCGCGCTCGATGGAGACGTGCCCTTCAATGACAATTTCCGCGGTAGCCGGCACGTCCAGATCGATACTCACGGCCCTGACCACCGGGACCGGCGCACCTGCCAGCGTGCCGATGTAGTCAGCCTCATCGGCGTGGGCCGGAATGGGGATCCCGGAGACGCAGGAGATGGCAGGGGCGGGACCCTGAACCAGCGCATAGGGCATAGGCTGCCCCCGTTTGACCCATTCGGTCCAGATTTGCCCGATATGCTGGCTTGGCACGATCAGCCCTACCATGCGCTTACCGTCAACCTTCATCACCCGGGCAATCGACCAGTTGACCCATTTGCCGTCTGGCGTTTTGACGATCAGCGTGCCCCAGGTGTTGGCATAGCGACCGCCGTCTTTATCATGCGCAAAGGGGATTGGGAAGCGGTCCAGCGTGGCCTCGTCACCGCGTAAAATATTCTGCTGGCAGGGGGCGTCGGCGGATCCCACGCGCACGGGCGGGATACCGGGCTGGCTGCGCGCTGCCGACAGGGCTTCGATAATCTCGGGTCCGCTGGCGTTGGGGGCCAGCCCTAACGACATGGCAACCCGGGCGTAGGGCATGTCGGCGCGGGAGGAGAGGCTCGCCGGGGCACCAAACAGGCGAAAGCCCGGGGCCACTCCCGCAACGTTGTGGAACAGCGGGGCAGGAGACTGAGTTTCGTAGCTGCGGCGGGTTATCGCGCTCGGTTCATAATCGCAATCAACTTCACGAGTAACGTGCGCAATGTCGCCCATCTCATCCAGCGCAGTGATAAAACTTCTTAAATCATCATAATATTTCATGCGGCACTCCTCAGGCCTGGCATGGAAACATCCTGTAGAATGCGATAAAGTCCGTTCAGGTTTATAGTTTAAGTTCAAACTGTTTGTGTTCGAACTATATGTTTGTCGTTATCAGGAGTCAAGAGAGCCGATGTCAGAAAAGCCCGATCTCATTCTTGCCGCGCCGCTATGGCCACACGGTGACAGTTCGTTAATGCATCTGATGCGTCGGGCAGGGCAGTACTCCTCGACGTGCTGGTCAAAGTGCGTTGATACCGGGCTCTCTGCGGTGCAATACGCCATACTGGTGGTGCTGGCCGAAGAAACCGTCTGCGACCAGCAAACGTTGGGCAACCGGGCGGGGTTTGATAAAGCCACCGGAACCTATGTCATCGATCGCATGACCAAAAGCGGACTGCTCAACGTGCAGACCGACCCTGCCAATCGTCGCCGCAAGCGGGTCACGATGACCGCCGACGGCGAAGCGATGCTCGCCCGGATGATTGAGCAGGCGAAAAATGCCGAAAAAACTATCGCAGCGGGGCTGGACGCGCAGGACATCGCCGATCTCAAGCGCTTGCTGAGCAAGCTGGGCGGATTGCAGGAGCCAACCTAATGTCCTTACTCCACGCCGGACCGAAGCCGGATTTGACCATCGGTTTTTTGCTGATGCCCCAGTTCACCCTGGCATCCGTTGCCGGGCTGGTGGAGTCTTTGCGCTTTGCGGCAGATGAATCCTTCTCCAGTCGCCAGATATTCTGCCGCTGGGAGTGGATGACCTGCGATAACCAGCCGGTCACGGCCAGCTGCGGGCTGCCGGTCTCCCCGACGGCGACGCTCGATTTCAGTAAAGCGTGGGACTACTTTGTGGTGGCGGGCGGGCTGCTTGAGGAGACGCGCAACCCGCCGCCCTGGCTCCTGCAGGCGCTGCGCGAGTTGCACGCGAGGAATATCCCGATAATCACCCTGTGCAGCGGGGCATTTGTGGCGGGTAACGCCGGGCTGCTGGACGGGCGTCACTGCGCGATCCACTTCACCACCCGCGACGAGTTCCGCATGCGTTTCCCCAGGGCGATTCCGGTCATCGACAAAACCTACATCAAGGACGGCGGCATTATCTCCTGTCCCGGCGGCACGGCGATCGATCTGGCGGCCGATCTTATCCGCCAGCACTGCGGGCTGGTTCGCTCCCAGAAGGTATTGAAATATCTGCTGGTGGACGACGCCAGTCAACCCGCCGGTAAGGCGAAGCAGAAAGCCCCGCTCAACGCCCCGGACGTGTATGAAAACGAACTGGTGAGCAAGGTGATCGGCTTTATGAAACATCATCTTGATTCACCGATCCCGCTGAGCGACGTAGCGACGTTTGCGGGCGTCACCTTCCGCCAGCTCAATTTGATTTTTACCAAGTGCACCGGCCATTCCGCAGCGGTTTACTGGCGCACCCTGCGCCTTGAGCAGGCCCGTAAGCTGATGGCAGACTCAAGCAACAGCATTACGGCCATCGCTGCCGCCACCGGCTTTTCGGACGCCTCGCATCTGATCGCGTGGTTTCGCAAGCAGTACGGCGAAACGCCCAGCTCGTTTCGCAAACGGCGTCGGGAAGTTGAGAAACTGGTGAGGGAATAACGCAGTTTGCGTGCCGGGCCAGCGCAGCGCTACCCGGCGTAAGACGTCAGAAACTCTGCCGTTTCGGCATGACTGCCTGCATGGAGACCTTGTCACGCGGGGGCGTCTCTTCAAGCGATGAGGCATCTTCCAGGCTACGGGCAGTGGTCTCAGGTGCAAGGAACCATGACACCACCAGGCCAAAGAAGGTGATGGCCGCCGCAATATACATCGTCGGGCCTATGCCCAGGCTTTGCAGTGATACCGGCACCAGCCAGGTCCCCACGGCCGCGCCAATACGCGACAGCGAAGTGCCAACGCCGACTGCGCCCGCGCGGATTTCGGTGGGGAAAATCTCGTTCGGGTAGACCAGCTGCAGCACCTGTGCGCCGCCAATGAACAGGGCGTACAGGCCAAACATCAGCAGGATCACCGCAGAGGGGCCGTCGCGCAACAACCCTAGCAGCAGCAGCGCCAGACCCGACCACAGGAAACTGTGCAGCAGCAGCCTACGGCGGCCAAGGATGTTTACCAGGCGGGTAGCGATAACGCAGCCGACCACAAACAGCAGGGTAATGGCAACCGAGCCGTAGGATGCCCAGCCGCCGGTCAGGTGCAGCGCGTCCAGCACTTTTGGGGCAAAGGCGTACACGGCGAAAACAGGGATGACGGAGCAGGTCCAGAAGACGGTGACAAACGCCATCCGTTTGCCATAGCCGGAATGCAGCAGGCTGGCAAAGGAGAGGTTTTTGCTCTCGGCCTGCACGGGCAGGTTATCCAGACCAAAACCGGGACCATAGACGCGGCGAATAATCGCTTCGGCCTCTGCATGACGCCCTTTGCTCATCAGCCAGCGCGGCGATTCCGGGGTACCCAAACGGACCAGGAACAGCAGCACGCCAATAACGGCGGTGCTGGCAAGCGCCAGACGCCAGGCGTCAGGCCCGCCAAATCTGAGGATGGCTTCGCCCGTCAGATAGGCGGTTGCCGCCCCCGCGAACCACAGAATAGTCAGGGTGGCGAGAGAAGGCCCTCGATTTTTCTTTGGCAGAAACTCCACCAGGAAGGCGGTTGCTACCGGGTACTCAATCCCCACGGCCACGCCATTCATAAAGCGAAGGGCAAACAGCATCTCGCCGCTCTGCACCCAGTATTGCGCCACGGAGCAGACCACGAACAGCGTCGGGCCAACGAAATAGAGCACGCGGCGGCCGAGTCGGTCGGTCAACGCGCCGCCGATAAACCCCCCGAAGAAAATACCGATCAGCGCCGAGGCGGCAATCAGCCCCTCCCAGAAGGCGCTCAGGCCCAGTGCGGGCGAGACTTTCATCATCGCGATGCCGATGATGCTTAGCACGTAGCCATCGACAAAGGATCCGCCGCCCGATCGCACGGTCAGCAGTCGGTGGAAACGATTAAGGGGAACATCTTCTACAGAAATGGTCTTTGACATGGTAACTCCTGTCTTTCCCCGACGTCGTTGAATTAACGGCTGTAACAGTCCTTAAAAGCGATGGAGGCTTATTACAGGCGCACGCAGACGGTGCCGTTAATCAAACGATTACGGTATAAATGTCGGTCAGGTAAAATAAGTAAAGCGTGATGAATAAACGGGTTTTTCTGTTATTGAGAGTTTTTCATTATCAATACTCCTCCGGTGCAGGATGGTCGGATAAGATGTTTTTTTATTATTAAGGTCTTACTTACTTTCATTGATGACGGGTAATTTCTTTGCGGCCACGCTGCGGGTAGACCACCAGCACATCAGCGACCCCAGGCTCACCATCGCGGTTCCTTGCCAGAAGGAGAGCGTCAGATGTGAGTTCAACATAAACGCGGCGAGCACCGCCGAGATAATCGGAATAAAATACGAAGCGGCAGCCAGTACCGTCACGTTGCCGTGAAGAATACCGACGTTCCAGGCGGCGTAACCAAAGCCCATGGCGATGGCGGCCAGCAGCAGGCTAATACAGGCGTGCCACGAAAGCACAAATTCCGGCTGCGGCGACGTCAGGTATTTCACCCATAATGTCAGGGCGGTTAACATAAAGAACAGGGTGATCCCGTTACTGCCTTTGGCAATTATTTTGGTAACCACACAATATATTGCCCAAATAATGGCACCGCTAAAGGCCAGTCCATAGCTGAGCGGGTTTTCCATGACGTTGCGCGTCATTTCGCTGAACGAAAATCCCTGTTCCCCGCCTAATACCCGGCATATTCCTGCGACCGCTAAAATCACCCCCGGAATAATCAGCGGGCGGGTTTTTTGCCGGTTGACGATCACCGCCAGCAGGATGGTCATGCTCGGCCAGAGATAATTCACCATCCCGACTTCAATGGCCTGCCGACCCGAGTGGGTAAAGCCCAGCGACAGTGACAGACAGAGTTCGTAACACACGAACAGGATGCTGCCGAGGATCAGATAGCCCGGCGGAAACTGCCGCAGCTTCGGAAAGCCAACGGTGAACAGCAGCAGCACTGCGCTACAGCTGTAAATCAGTGCCGCGCCTCCCACCGGCCCGAAGCCTTCGCTCACGCTTTTAATCAACCCAACGATCGCGCTCCACAGCAGGATGGCGAGTAATCCGATGAGCGTGGCTTTCTTCTGGGGCATACCCTGTACCTCTGTTTACATTTGGATCACAACCAGGGCGGCTGGCTGTTAAATTCTGGTTAAATCTTGCCTTAAAACTATGCCGCCGTCGGAGCGCTGTAAATACGTCCAGGACGCCAAAAATTCTGGAATGTGATCGTTATCTGAAATCATGTAGAAAATTACTACGACGAAAAATAACTTTTAATGCATTGATATTTAGTATTTTTATTTTTTCTGTGCGTAGAAATATACAACAGAAGCGTATTTATTTTGTATTTTTTATGTATACACGAAATATTCATTTATTGACCTCCTTCACGCCGATGTGCAAATTTTTAACAAACGCAGCCTGGCGGGTTGCCGTATCGACCTGCGGGTCGCGCATTTCTCTGGAGGTTAACGTGTTAACATTTGAAGGTATTTACACCCCGGCAATTACCCCTTATGCGGCCGATGGCAGCATTGATTTTGCGCGCTTCGCCGAGGTGCTGGAGTCGCTGATTGAGGCTCGCGTTCACGGCATCATCATCGGCGGCTCAACAGGTGAGTACTATGCCCAGAGCGCGCAGGAGCGTAAGGCGCTGGCCGAACATGCGCGTCAGGTGATTGGCACTCGACTCCCGCTGATTGTCGGCACGGGGGCAACCCGCACCGAAGACGCGGTGGACTATGCGAAGCACGCCCGCGAAATCAAGGCCGATGCGATTCTGGTGACCTCGCCGCCGTACGCGCTGCCGACCGAGCTGGAAAACGCCCATCATGCGCTGACGGTCGATAAAGCCGCCCAGCTGCCGATCATGCTCTATAACTATCCCGGCCGGATGGGGATCACCATGGGTGAAACCTACTTCCGTGAGGTGAGCCGCTCGTCCAACGTGGTCGCCATCAAAGAAAGCTCGGGCGATTTTAACAACCTGCACCTGCTGGCCTGCACATTCCCTGATATTGCGCTCTCCTGTGGCTGGGACGATCAGGCGCTGGAATTCTTCGCCTGGGGCGCACGCAGCTGGGTGTGCGCCGGGTCTAACTTCATTCCGCGTGAACACGTGGCGCTGTATGAGGCCTGCGTGGTGGAGAAAGACTTCGACAAAGGTCGTCGGATCATGGCGGCCATGATGCCGCTGATGCATTTCCTGGACGGCGGCAAGTTTGTACAGTCCATCCGTTACGGCTGCGAACTGAACGGCCTGACATCCGGTCAGGTGCGCGCGCCGTTACAGGATCTGAATGAAGCAGAAAAAGCGCAATTGAAAGCGGTGATTACTGAAGTTAAACGCAACGTGGCGGCGGTAACGTCGGCGTAAGGAGAAAAGATGAACAAGCTTCAGACGCTCGGGGACGTGATGCGCCTTACGGACCATCTTCAGATCCCGGATAACGCATTTATCAATGGCCGTTTCACCGCGGCCCATTCCGGCCAAACCCTGACAACCTATAATCCGGCGACCGGTGAACCCCTGGCCGATATCGCCGCCTGCGATGAAAACGACGTGAACGCGGCAGTCAGCGCGGCGCGTGGTGCATTTGAGTCAGGCAGTTGGCGCAAGCAGACGCCGGGTGAACGTAAGGCGGTCTTGCTCAGGCTGGCGGCGCTGATGGAGCAGGAGTGTGAGTCGCTGGCGGCGCTGGAAAGCCTTGACAGCGGCAAGCCGTTCAGCGAGTGCCTGGCGGTGGACGTGCCGGAAACTATTCATGTTCTGAAGTGGCACGCGGAAGCCATCGACAAGCTGTATGACCACACCGCGCCAACGGGCAACGCGCTGGCGCTGGTGGTGCGTGAGCCGATTGGCGTGGTGGGCTGCGTCCTGCCGTGGAACTTCCCGCTGCTGATGCTCGCCTGGAAGATCGGTCCGGCGCTGGCGGCAGGCTGCTCCGTCGTGGTTAAACCGGCAGAGCAAACCTCGCTGACGTCGCTGCGCGTGGCGGAACTGGCGTATGAGGCGGGCGTTCCGGCGGGCGTGCTGAATATCGTCACCGGAACCGGCAAGGCGGTTGGTGAGCCGATTGGGCTGCATCCCGACATCGACATGGTCAGCTTTACCGGATCGACCGCAACCGGGCGTCGTTTCCTGCATTACGCCGCCGAATCTAACCTGAAAAAGGTTGTACTGGAGTGCGGCGGCAAAAATCCGGCGCTGGTGTTTAACGATGCCGATGATGTCGCGGCGGTTGCCGGGCATGTGCTTAACGGTGCGTTCTGGAACATGGGCGAGAACTGTTCTGCCACGTCGCGCCTGCTGGTGCAGGAAGGGATAAAAGAGGCGCTGCTGGCAGAGGTGGCGAAGCAGATCGGCACCTGGACGATGGGCAATCCGCTCGATCCGAACAACCGTCTGGGAACGATGGTCTCGCCGGAACACTTCAGTAAGGTAAGCCGCTATCTTGATATTGCGCGTCAGGAAGGGCTGCGCGTGCTGCACGGCGGCAGTACGGAGAAGGGCGCTTATGTGCAGCCGACGGTGATCGACGGCGTTACGCCGGAAAGCGCGCTGTTCCGCGAGGAGATATTCGGCCCGGTGCTGTGCGTCACGACGTTTAAAACCGAAGCCGAAGCCGTTGCGCTGGCGAACGACACCCCTTACGGGCTGGCTGCATCGGTTTATACCGGCAGACTCAATCGCGCCGTTCGCGTCTCCCGCGCTATTCGCGCCGGGACGGTGACCGTGAACTGCTTCGGGGAAGGCGACGCCACGACGCCATTTGGCGGCTATAAGCAGTCCGGTTTTGGCGGGCGCGATAAGTCAGCCTTCGCGCTCGATCAGTACACCGAACTGAAAACCATCTGGATTGACGTTTCTGACGAGGATGACTGAGGAAATTTGCCGTCGCGCGCCTTTATCTGTAGGTTAATCAGCATTACAGGCAGTTTCAGGAGGCGATAATGAGAACGGGCAAAGCTACGCTTTATGAGGATCTCAAGCGGCTTATCTTGACGATGGAACTGGATCCCGATGCGCTGCTGGATGAAGCCAGCCTGACGGCGCAATACGGCCTGTCACGCACCCCGGTGCGCGAAGTGTTTCAGCGCCTTGCGGGGGAAGGGTATCTCGAGATTGTCGAAAAGCGGGGCGTAAGGGTGATCCCCATGAGCCACGCTACGCTGCGCAACTTCTTCCTCGTGGCCCCGATGATCTATGCCGCAGTGGGGCGCCTGGCGGTTCAGCATTACAAGCCCGTGCAGTTAAAGGCGCTGAAAGAGGCGCAAAAGCGCTTTCGCAAAGCGGTTCAAAACCAGGATGCCGACGCGCTGGCGCTGGAGAACAACCGCTTTCACGAGATCATGGGCGAGATGGCGGCGAACCCCTATCTGCAGCCGAGCCTGGGCCGTTTGTTGATAGACCACTGCCGTATCGGCCACACCTTTTTCCGTCCGCAAAATGAGGACATGGAGCGGCGGTTACTGTTGGCCGCCGATCATCACGATGCGTTTATCGCCGCGCTGGAAGCACGCGATGAACAGACGGTAGTCGATCTGGTATTTGAACACTGGGAGCTGTCCCGGGAAAACATGGAGATCTTCATCGCGCCGCAGGGGTTAAAGGCCGATGAGCGCGTGTAGATATTTGATTAATCTCACCTGACGTTCCGCCCGCGGCCTCCGCTGGCGGGCGTTTTTCACGACATTTTTTTCCTTTATTCGCCGTTCATCGGGGGCTTTTCTACGCCCAAAATTAACCTAAATTTAACTATTTTTATACTTGTTGTATACATGAGATATACATCACGTATTCATTATTCCAGTCTGGCTACCATGTTTTTCAGCAACGCTTAGTGGTCGTAAGCGAAAAGAAAAAATGACAGCGTACCGGAGTAAATCACGTGCAAAAGATCACCTCACTGCCTGCCGATGACGCCCTGCCAGGGTGGTATCACACCAGTCCATCGCGCATCCCTCGTCCTGCCCATGTAGGGCAAAAACATGCCCGCTGGGCGATCGTTGGAGCCGGGTTAACCGGGCTTGCCGCCGCCCGACAGATGGCGCTGAATTTCCCCGAGGATGAAATTGTCCTGATTGAGGCGCAGGAGGTGGGCTTTGGCCCGTCCGGTCGCAACGCGGGCTTTGCCATCGACGTCCCGCACGACATTGGGGCGAAGGACTACATCGGCGATGTCAAAACGGCAAACCTGATTCTCCGGCTCAACACGCTGGGGCAAAACTATCTGCGTGAGGTTGTTCGGGAGCACGGTATTGCGTGCCAGATGTCCGAATCCGGGAAATACCAGGCGGCGGTTGGCGAGCAGGGGATAGCGATTCTGGAAGCTTATCGCAGGGGGCTGGAGAAGATTGGCCGGGAAACGCAGATGATTGCGGGTCACGATCTTCCCGACCACATCGGCACGTCGTATTACAAACAGGCGCTTTATATTCCGGGCACCATCCTTTTGCAACCCTCGGCGCTGGTAAAGGGGCTGGCAAACAGCCTGCCCGCGAACGTCACGCTCTATGAGTACACGCCCATTACGTCGATTAATTACGGCGACAAAGTGACACTGGTGCATGATAAAGGCAGCATCACGGCAGATACGCTGATTCTGGCGAACAATGCCTTTGCGTCGCACTTTGGCTTTCTGCGCGGACGCCTGCTGCCGACCTTCCTGTACGGTAGCCTGACGCGGCCCCTGACCGCTGATGAGCAATCTCAGCTCGGCGGCAAGCCGGTCTGGGGGGTGATCCCGGCGCATCCCTTTGGCAGTACCGTGCGCCGGACGGTGGACAACCGCATCCTGGTGCGTAACAGCTTCAGCTTCCATCCGGATGGTCGCCCGCGCGAGCAGCACCTGAAACGGTTTATCGCCAACCACCGTAAATCCTTCGAACGCCGCTTCCCGACCCTGAAACAGGTGGATTTCGAATACTCCTGGAGCGGTGCAATTTGCCTGTCGGAGAATCACGAGGGCTTTTTCGGCCAGCTTGCGCCAAACGTGTACGGCGCGCTGTGCTGTAACGGCCTCGGGATCACCCGCGGTACGGCTACCGGCAAGCTGCTGGCGGATATGATTGCCGGCGAGCGCAATGAGCTGATTGATTTTCTTGCCGCCTCGCCGGGGCCGAATAAGACGCCGCCGGAGCCGTTCCTCTCTGTAGGCGTTAACTCGGTGCTCAGGTGGGGGCAGTACCGGGCAGGGCTCGAGGTCTAAGCGGTTTAGACGCCATTCAGGCACGTTCGTTTCTAATAGCAGGACTGACGAAACAACGATCCGGAGTGAAGCATGGCGTGGCTGGACAATCTGCTGAACCATTTTGCGCACTACCCGGCGCATCTGTTCGCGCTGCTCTTTGCACTGGCCTTGGCTAAATCGACGGTGATCGTCTCCTCCGTGCTTCCGCCCGCCTCGGTAATGCTGATCGCTGGGATTGCTGCGGGCCTGTCCAGCCTGCATCCGGGGCTGGCGTGGCTCGCAGTCGCGCTGGGTGCCGCCCTGGGATCGGTGCTCAATTACCACCTCGGCCAGCGGATGGGGAGCACGCGCACCATTACGCGGCTCACCGCAAAACATGCCGATACGTTTTTGCGTGTGCAGCACCGACTGCAGAAAAACGACGTCCTGGTGCTGTTCACCGCGCGCTTTCTGGCGGTACTGCGCTATATCGTCCCGCTGACCGCCGGTATGCTAAGGCTGAACGCCGGCAAAGTATATCTCGTGAGCCTGATTTCAGCCTGCGTCTGGGCAGCGTTATACGTTGCTGCGGCCATGGGGATCGCGATTTTCTAATCTTATGAGCGGTTTGAGAAATGCTTCCCGGAAAATTGTCATCAATCTGTCACACTTAACGCGACATCAAAACCGAGTGAGGAATAAGGGATGAGAAAAGCACTACTCGCTGTTGCAGTGGCAGGTTGCGTATCAGTCACCTTTGGCGCTCAGGCGCAGGACACGCCCGAAGGATACCAGCTGGAACAGGTCTTAATCATGAGCCGCCACAACCTGCGCGCGCCGCTCGCCAATAACGGCAGCGTTCTGGAGCAGTCCACGGCGAAGCAGTGGACTGAGTGGGATGTGCCGGGCGGCCAGCTGACCACCAAGGGCGGCGTGCTTGAAGTCTACATGGGCCACTATATGCGCGAATGGCTGGCAGCGCAGAAGATGGTGACCTCAGGTGAATGCCCGCCAGCCGACACCGTGTATGCCTACGCCAACAGCCTGCAGCGCACCGTGGCAACCGCGCAGTTCTTTATTACCGGGGCGTTCCCGGGCTGCGACGTGCCGGTGCATCATCAGGAAAAAATGGGCACCATGGACCCGACCTTCAACCCCATCATTACCGACAGCTCGCCGGAATTCCGCGAGAAAGCGCTCAGTGCGATGGCATCAGAACGACAGAAAATGCAGCTGGACGAGAGCTACAGGCTGCTGGAGCAGATGACCAACTTTGCTGATTCGCCGTCCTGCAAGGAGAAGAAGATCTGTTCCCTGACGGATGCAAAAGATACCTTCAGCGCGGATGTCGACAAAGAGCCGGGCGTCTCCGGGCCGCTGAAAACAGGGAATTCGCTGGTGGATGCCTTCACTCTGCAGTATTACGAAGGGTTCCCGATGGACCAGGTCGCGTGGGGCGAAATCAAAACCGACCAGCAGTGGCGCATACTGTCGAAGCTGAAAAACGGCTATCAGGACGCGCTGTTTACCTCTACAGCGGTGGCACAAAACGTCGCGAAACCGCTGGTGAAGTATATCGACAAGGCGCTGGTCACCGACCGGACCACCTCGCCAAAAATAACGCTGCTGGTGGGTCACGACTCCAACATCGCCTCGCTGCTGACGGCGCTGGATTTCCAGCCGTATCAGCTTCATGACCAGCAGGAGCGCACGCCGATTGGCGGGAAAATCGTCTTCCAGCGCTGGCACGATAAGAACGCCAACCGCGAGCTGATGAAGATTGAGTATGTCTACCAAAGTACGGAGCAGTTGCGTAACGCCAGCGTGCTGTCACTGGCATCCCCGGCGCAGCGCGTGACCCTGGCGCTGAAAGGGTGCCCTATTGATGCAGACGGATTCTGTCCGATTGATAAGTTTGATGCGGTAATGAACAGCGCGGCAAAATAGCGGAAAATCCCCCGCCGCGGCGGGGGACATAGTCAGACGTTTTTACGTTCGATGGTTTGCTCACCCCAGAACAGGGAGTCTTTGTCCGTTTTCCCGAAGGCCAGTTCCAGAACCTCATCGCTGCCTTCTTCCCATATCTGCTCTGCCAGCTTCTCGTCATATTTTGCGACTTCAAAGATAGCTTCGGCGATCTCCGGCGAGGTGTTGCGTAAACTGGCCCATTCACCTACGCGGTGGGCTTTCGATTCTTGAGTTGGCATGCTTGTCCTCCTGTTGGGTTAGCCGAAAAGTTTTTTGGCCAGACCCGCGACGTGTTCACCCTGATAGCGGGCGATGGAAAGCTCTTCATTACTTGGCTGGCGAGAGCCGTCGCCACCGGCAATGGTGGTTGCGCCGTAAGGTGTGCCGCCCCGAACCTCAGACACATCAAACAGCTCTTGCGCGCCGTAGCCAATCGGCACAATCACCATCCCATGATGAGCAAGGGTAGTCCAGGTTGAGGTAATCGTCTGCTCCTGGCCGCCGCCGGTCCCGGTTGAGCTGAATACGCTCGCCAGCTTGCCGTACAGCGCGCCAGACGCCCACAGTCCTCCGGTTTGGTCGAGGAAGGTGCGCATCTGGCCTGACATATTGCCGAAGCGGGTTGGGGTGCCGATGATAATGGCATCGTAGTCGGCCAGCTCCTGCGGCGTGGCCTGCGGGGCGTTTTGTGTTTTTCCCCCGGCTTTGGCGAACGCCTCGGCGTTCATGGTTTCCGGTACGCGCTTCACCACAACATCCACGCCGTCTACTCTGTTTGCGCCTTCTGCAACCGCGTGAGCCATGGTTTCAATGTGTCCATACATGGAATAATAGAGCACCAGAACTTTTGCCATTTTGCATCACTCCTCGTTTGTTGTTCTGACAGCGAATCGCTGCGTTACTTTAAAGATATGTCGTGATGGGCAGACTGCAACTTTTCAGGCCATTTCTTTGATTTATAACAATATGTTAACGTTTCGTCTCTGTAGCAAAATGAAACAACTTTCGGCCGTCAAATTTTTGGAATGATAAGAGAGGCTTATGGATGGCCGTCGCGTTATCTCATACAAAAGGCTCAGATCATGTTGCAGGATATTACCTCTGGCTTGCCGGATAGCCTCACTCCGCTAAGCTTAGTTTCACGCGACGCAGATAAAGGTACTGCGCTGACGTCGCCAGGTGAAAGAATACTCTTTTACTGAATGCAATATGATGTCTAATGTTTCACACTCTGGAGGTTAGAGATGGCAAACCATCGTGGTGGTTCAGGTAATTTCGCAGAAGACCGTGACAGAGCATCAGAAGCAGGTCGTAAAGGTGGCCAGTCAAGCGGGGGTAATTTCAAAAATGACCCTCAGCGTGCATCAGAAGCTGGCAAAAAAGGGGGGAAAAACAGCCACGGCAGCAGCAAGTAGTACGCCGGGTTGACTCCCTGCCGCCGGGTCTCCCGGCGGTTTTTTATGCCCGTAACATTGAACTGGAACGCAAGGCATCGCACACTAGGGCATTGATTCTTTTCGCCGGTGCCGCATGTCAGTTTCACGCTTTACACTCTCCGTTAAACCCCAGGAAGCCATTCTCATTTTGATCACCATGTTCTGGGGCGGAACCTTCCTCGCCGTCCAGTACGCGGTCACCCTGAGCGATCCCTTCTTTTTTGTGGGTCTGCGCTTTGCCACCGCGGCGATTGCCGTGGCGTTAATCTCACTGAAAACTCTGCGCGGGCTGACGCTCAAAGAACTGAAGGCCGGTGTGGCAATTGGTATTGCCATCGCCATGGGCTACAGCCTGCAAACCTGGGGGTTGCAGAGCATCTCCAGCAGTAAATCTGCATTTATTACCGCCATGTACGTGCCGCTGGTGCCGCTGTTGCAGTGGCTCTGTCTGGGGCGGATGCCGGGGCTGATGTCCTGCATCGGGATTGTGCTGGCCTTTATTGGCCTGATTTTGCTGGCCGGACCGGAAAATAACCTGCTGGCGCTGGGGCCGGGCGAGCTGATCACCCTCACGGGTGCCATTGCCATTGCGGCAGAAATTATTTTGATTAGCGCCTGGGCGGGAAGCGTGGACGTTAAGCGGGTGACGGTGGTGCAGCTTGCTACCGCCTCGCTGGTGGCGTTTGCCGCCATGGTTCCGGCGGGGGAGTCGGTTCCGCCAATGTCCACCGGGCTGGTTGTGGTTGCCCTGGGGCTGGGCATTTTCAGCGCCATTATTCAGGTCACCATGAACTGGGCGCAGCGCAGCGTATCACCCACGCGCGCGACGGTTATCTATACCGGTGAGCCGGTCTGGGCGGGTATTTTCGGGCGCATCGCTGGCGAGCGCCTGCCGCTGCTCGCGCTGCTGGGGGCGGCGTTCATCATCGCGGGCGTGCTGGTAAGCGAGCTAAAGCTCAGGCGCAAGAAAAAGACGCGGGTCTGTGACGAGCCGGGAGAGCAGGTATGAGCCCGCGCGCAGCGCCAAAAACCGGCAAGCGTTCCCTGGCCGTCAGCGCCAAAAAGCAGGCCATTCTCAGCGCGGCGCTTGAGACCTTCTCGCAGTTTGGCATTCACGGCACGCGTCTTGAGCAGGTGGCTGAACAGGCCGGGGTGTCGAAAACCAATCTGCTGTACTACTACCCGTCAAAAGAGGCGCTCTATGTGGCGGTGATGAAGCAGATCCTGGATATCTGGCTCGCGCCGCTGAAAGCGTTTCGCGAAGAGCTGGCACCGCTGGTCGCCATCGGGGAGTACATCCGCCTGAAGCTCGAAGTTTCCCGCGACCATCCGCAGGCGTCCAGGCTGTTCTGTCTGGAGATGCTGCAGGGCGCGCCGCTGCTGCAGGCTGAGCTGACGGGCGATTTAAAGCAGCTGGTTGACGACAAGTCGGCAATCATTGCCGGATGGGTAGCCGCCGGGAAGCTGGCTCCGGTCGACCCGCAGCATCTGATCTTTATGATTTGGGCCTCAACGCAGCATTACGCTGACTTTGCGGCCCAGGTGGAAGCGGTGACCGGAAAAACGCTGCGGGATGAGGCGTTTTTCCAGAGCACCCTTGAAAACGTCCAGCGGATGATAATCGAAGGGATCCGCGTGCGTTAGTGCGCCGGGGGAAGGGGGCAGCTCAAATCGCCCTCTTCACACTGCATTAAGGACGCAAGATAGGCCTCGCGCTCGGTGGTTTTTTCCGCCAGACACTGATTGGCGATCATCGGCTGGACGCTGCCCCCCGCGCTGCCGGAGGCGGCAAACGCGCAGTCTGCATCCCTTAAGACAATCCATGCCTGCTGCGCTTTTTTCAGCAGCGGCTGCTGTGCGGCGTCGGCGCGCTTCATCACCGTCTGATACGTTTGGTTCAGCTTTTTATCTGCTGCCTGATACTGCTGAGCGGTACAGCTGTTCATGTCCGCCTGGGTGTTGGCGCTGGCGCAAACATCGGCCAGCGCGCTGGTGCTAAACAGCAGTGCGGCGCCCGCAATAAGTAATGGTTTCATCTTCTCTCCCTACAAAAAAGCCGGATGCGCTGCGCTTATCCGGCCTACGGTAACGTATGTAGCCCCGGTAAGCGTAGCGCCACCGGGGGATTTTACACAATTAGCCGATAGTCATCAGGCTGGCGTTGCCCCCTGCGGCGGCGGTATTCACGCTGAGCGAGCGTTCAACGTACAGACGCTCCAGCAGCAGATTTGTTTCACCGCGGGCAAAGCCCTGCACCGACACGATGGCCCCGCTGCGGGCCGCCACCTGCTCGCACAGCTCGCGCAGCTGATCCGAGTCGCCGTGGTAGATCACTGCGTCAAACGGCTGGGTGAGAAGCGCATCCGGTTTCGCAAAGTGAATGCGGGCGGCCACCTCTTTCGGCAGCTGCTTCGCGAGATCGCGGTGCAGCGCGTCTTCCGGCCACAGCACCTCACAACCCGTGGCGGCAGCGGCGGCCAGCTGAACCAGCGCGTCCTGCTCGTTATCGGCCATGCACAGTACGCGCTCGCGCGGCATCAGCGTCCAGGTGTTGCGCTCGCCGGTCGGCCCCGGCAGCAGACGCTGGGTACCGGCCTGCGCCAGCTCGCCGTACTGCTGCGCCAGGGTGTGCAGCTCCGGACGCTTGTCGGCCCACTTGATGAGCGCGTCCAGCGGCTGCGTGAGTACGGCCTTGAGCTGCGCATCTACCGGGTAGGCGGCATCCTGGCGCGCCAGGGTAACGCTTAGCGCATTTTCCGGACGGTTTGCCAGCAGACGGTACAGGTACATCGGTCCACCCGCTTTCGGACCGGTGCCGGACAGGCCTTCGCCGCCGAACGGCTGCACGCCCACCACGGCACCCACCATGTTGCGGTTGACGTACAGGTTGCCGACTTTCGCGCTGCCGGTAACCTGAGCGATGGTTTCATCGATGCGGGTATGCACGCCAAGCGTCAGGCCATAGCCGGAGGCGTTAATCTGCCCGATAAGCTCGTTCAGGTTGTTTCGGTTGTAACGCACCACGTGCAGCACTGGCCCGAAGACCTCTTTTTTCAGCTCGTCGAAGCTTGCCAGCTCAATCAGCGTTGGCGGGACAAAGGTGCCGGTCTGCCATTCGCGGGCGTCTTCGCTGTTCTCACGCACCGCCTGGAACACCGGGCGGCCTTTGGCACGCATCGTCTGAATGTGGTTCTCGATATTCTCTTTCGCCTCGGCGTCAATCACCGGCCCAATGTCGGTGGTGAGGCGTCCCGGGTTGCCCATGCGGCATTCGGCCATCGCGCCGCGCAGCATTTTCAGCGTATGGTCGGCAATGTCATCCTGCAGGCACAGCACGCGCAGGGCCGAGCAGCGCTGACCTGCGCTGTCAAACGCCGAGGCCAGCACGTCAACAACCACCTGCTCGGTGAGCGCGGAGGAGTCGACGATCATGGCGTTCATCCCGCCGGTTTCAGCCACCAGCGGCGTTGGACGTCCTTGCGCATCCAGACGCGTGGCGATGTTGCGTTGCAGCAGCGTCGCCACCTCGGTGGAGCCGGTAAACATCACGCCGCGTACGCGGTTGTCTGAGGTCAGTTTTGCCCCAACCGTTTCACCGCGGCCCGGCACCAGCTGGACCACGCCCGCAGGCACGCCCGCTTCGCGCAGGATAGCGATACCCTGGGCGGCAATCAGCGGCGTTTGCTCGGCCGGTTTCGCCAGCACGCTGTTGCCTGCGGCGAGAGCGGCTGCAATCTGGCCGGTAAAGATCGCCAGTGGGAAGTTCCACGGGCTGATACAGACAATCGGGCCAAGCGGACGGTGCGTTTCATTATCGAAATCATCGCGTACCTGCCCGGCATAGTAATGCAGGAAGTCAACCGCCTCGCGCACTTCGGCGATGGCGTTGCTGAAGGTTTTACCCGCTTCACGCACCAGAATGCCGATGAGCTGCTGCATCTGATCTTCCATCAGCACCGCCGCGCGTTCCAGAATGGCGGCACGCTCCTGCGGCGGCGTCGCGAACCAGATTGGCGCGTTGTTCACCGCGCTCTCCAGCGCCTGCTCCACTTCCGCTTCCGTGGCTTCACGCGCGTAGCCGACGATATCTTTTGGCTCCGCCGGGTTGATCACCGGCTGCATTTCACCGTCGTCGACGGCGTGCTCAAGAATCGGTTTTGCCTGCCATTTCTGCAACGCGCTGTTGAGCAGGGCAGAGGAGAGGGATGCCAGACGGTGTTCGTTGGCCAGATCCAGGCCCGCGGAGTTAACACGGCCTGCGCCGTACAGTTCGCGCGGGAGGGCAATTTTCGGATGCGGCAGACCAACCTGACCTTCCTGCGCCGCCATTTTTTCAACGGCCAGCACCGGATCGGCCACCAGTTCATCCAGCGGCAGCGTAGTGTCGGCGATGCGGTTGACGAAGGAGGTGTTCGCGCCGTTTTCCAGCAGACGACGCACCAGGTAGGCCAGCAGGGTTTCATGCGTCCCGACCGGGGCATAAATACGGCACGGGCGGTTCAGCTTGCCGTCGGCCACTTTGCCGGTCACCTGCTCGTACAGCGGTTCGCCCATGCCGTGCAGGCACTGGAACTCGTACTGTCCCGGATAGTAGTTCTGCCCGGCCAGGCTGTAGATTGCCGCCAGCGTGTGGGCGTTGTGGGTGGCGAACTGCGGGTAGATCAGGTTCGGCACGCCGAGCAGTTTTTTCGCACAGGCGAGGTAAGAGACGTCGGTGTAAACCTTGCGGGTGTAGACCGGATAGCCTTCCAGGCCTTCCATCTGCGCGCGTTTGATTTCGCTGTCCCAGTAGGCGCCTTTCACCAGACGGATCATCAGGCGGCGACGGCTGCGGGAGGCGAGATCAATCAGATAGTCAATGACGAACGGGCAGCGTTTCTGGTAGGCCTGGATCACAAAGCCAATCCCGTTCCAGCCCGCCAGCTCCGGTTCAAAGCACAGTTTTTCCAGCAGATCGAGGGAGATCTCCAGACGGTCGGCCTCTTCGGCGTCGATGTTAATCCCGATGTCGTACTGGCGCGCCAGCAGGGTCAGGGATTTCAGGCGTGGATACAGCTCTTCCATCACCCGGTCGTACTGCGCGCGGCTGTAGCGCGGATGCAGGGCAGAAAGCTTGATGGAGATGCCCGGCCCTTCATAAATGCCGCGCCCGTTGGAGGCTTTACCGATGGCGTGGATCGCCTGCTGGTAAGAGACCATGTACGCCTGCGCGTCGGCGGCGGTCAGCGCCGCTTCGCCCAGCATGTCATACGAGTAGCGGAAGCCTTTGTCCTCGAGCTTGCGGGCATTTGCCAGCGCTTCGGCAATGGTTTCCCCGGTGACGAACTGCTCGCCCATCAGGCGCATCGCCATGTCCACGCCTTTACGGATCAGCGGCTCGCCGCTCTTGCCAATGATGCGGTTCAGCGAGCGGGAAAGATTCGCTTCGTTATGGGTTGACACCAGTCTGCCGGTAAACAGCAGCCCCCAGGTGGCGGCGTTAACGAACAGCGACGGGCTGCGGCCAATGTGTGACTGCCAGTTGCCGTTGCTGATTTTGTCGCGGATCAGCGCATCGCGGGTGGCTTTGTCCGGAATACGCAGCAGCGCTTCCGCCAGGCACATCAGCGCCACGCCTTCCTGAGAGGAGAGGGAAAATTCCTGCAACAGGCCTTGCACCATCCCGGCGCGGCCGGTGGCATTTTTTTGGTTACGCAGCTTGTCGGCCAACTGGTACGCCAGGCTGTGCGCCTGAGCGGCAATGTCCTGCGGCAGGCGGGCCTGCTCCAGCAGCATCGGCACGGCGTCGGTTTCGGCCCGACGGTAAGCGCCGGTAATGGCTGCGCGGCTGACGGACTGCGGCAGGATCTGCTCGGCGAACTCCAGGAACGGCTGATGGGTCTCTTCGACAACAGCGGCGGTTTCTTCGCTTTCGTTCGCTGCGCCGGCGAGCAGGGCAGGCAGCTCGGGCAGCCCTTCGTCGCTCTCCAGCCTTTCGAGATAATTATAAATCGCCTGCTTGATTAGCCAGTGCGGCGTGCGGTCAATGCGGGTCGCCGCGGTTTTAATCCGTTCGCGGGTAGCGTCATCCAGCTTAACCCCCATGGTGGTCATCCCCATGCCAAAACTCCTGTTGTTCTGTAAGCGTGTTCAATCGTTAGCGTGAAATATCCACCATGTTGCAACTTTGTGCAACCGTGTTAAATGTGACCTGTGCTGCAAGCTGGCAAATGGCTTAATTGTTAATGGCTGGTTAGCTAAAAAATGACGAAGGCGAGGTCGTCTGTAGCGCGGTTTTATGCGGAACTTAACAGTTTTGAAAGGTGCAACCCGTAAAAGCGTGAGCGAGTGCAACCTATAGGAAAGACGTATCAAACCTGGGATGTATTTGATGTAAATGCCGTGTTAAATCGTTTGTGTGCGAGCACTGCTTCCGGCAGGATACGCGCGGCCAACAGAAATACAGACACTCATTACCCCGTTCCGGTAATGACATAACAAGGCAACCCGGACGGTTGTCGCTCGACAATTTGGAGAATTTGAATGGCAATTAGCACACCGATGCTGGTGACATTTCTCGTTTATATCCTCGGCATGATCCTGATAGGGTTTTTGGCATGGCGTTCAACGAAAAACTTTGACGACTATATTCTGGGCGGTCGCAGCTTAGGCCCGATGGTGACCGCGCTCTCTGCGGGTGCCTCCGATATGAGCGGCTGGCTGCTGATGGGGCTGCCGGGCGCGATTTTCATTTCCGGGATTTCAGAAAGCTGGATCGCCATCGGCCTGACCGTCGGCGCATGGATCAACTGGAAGCTGGTGGCGGGCCGCCTGCGCGTCCACACCGAAGCCAACAATAACGCCCTGACGCTGCCGGACTACTTCACCGGCCGCTTCGAAGACAACAGCCGCATCCTGCGTATTATCTCTGCGGTGGTGATCCTGCTGTTCTTCACCATCTACTGCGCCTCCGGCATCGTAGCCGGTGCACGTCTGTTCGAAAGCACTTTCGGCATGAGCTATGAAACCGCGCTGTGGGCCGGTGCCGCCGCAACCATCATCTATACCTTCGTGGGCGGGTTCCTGGCGGTAAGCTGGACGGATACCGTGCAGGCCAGCCTGATGATCTTCGCTCTGATCCTGACGCCGGTGATTGTGATTTTCACCGTCGGCGGTTTTGGCGAATCGCTGGAAGTGATCAAGCAGAAGAGCATCGAAAACGTCGATATGCTGAAGGGGCTTAACTTCGTGGCCATCGTCTCCCTGATGGGCTGGGGTCTGGGCTACTTTGGTCAGCCGCATATCCTGGCGCGCTTTATGGCGGCAGATTCTCACCACACCATCGTCCATGCACGTCGCATCAGTATGACGTGGATGATCCTCTGTCTGGCTGGCGCATGTGCGGTCGGCTTCTTCGGGATTGCGTATTTCAATAACAACCCGGCGCAGGCAGGGGCGGTGAACCAGAACGCCGAGCGCGTGTTCATTGAGCTGGCGCAGATCCTCTTTAACCCGTGGATTGCCGGTATCCTGCTGTCTGCGATTCTGGCGGCGGTGATGTCGACCCTGAGCTGCCAGCTGCTGGTCTGCTCCAGCGCAATCACCGAAGACCTCTACAAGGCGTTCCTGCGTAAAGGGGCGAGCCAGAAAGAGCTGGTGTGGGTGGGGCGTTTCATGGTGCTGGTGGTGGCGCTGGTCTCCATCGCGCTGGCGGCTAACCCGGAAAACCGCGTGCTGGGGCTGGTAAGTTACGCATGGGCAGGCTTCGGCGCGGCCTTTGGTCCGGTGGTGCTCTTCTCGGTGCTGTGGTCGCGCATGACCCGCAACGGCGCGCTGGCGGGGATGATTATCGGTGCAGTCACCGTCATCGTCTGGAAACAGTTCGCGTGGCTGGGCCTGTACGAAATCATTCCGGGCTTCATCTTCGGCAGCATCGGCATTGTGGTGTTCAGCCTGCTTGGCAAGGCACCGTCTGCTGCGATGCAAAAACGCTTCGCTGAAGCGGACGCGCATTACCACACTGCACCGCCGTCTAAGCTGCAGGCAGAATAATTTTTCCACGTAACACCGTAGGCCGGGTAAGCGCTAGCGCCACCCGGCTTTTTTCTTGCCAAAATCCGTCATTTACGGTGATATCGCTGCACTTATAACGATGAGGATAGCGAACAATGACAATCAAAACAGGGTTTATGGTGGCGGCATTACTGATGCTGGCAGGCTGTAACGCGCCCGCACAACGCACAGCCGTGGAGACCTGCAAAGCAGATAACCAGATGCAGCAGACCACGCTCTATTTCGGCTTAAACCGTCCTGCAGGCGCGCAGATCACCGGCAACGAGTGGCAGCAGTTTGTCGATCAGGACGTGACGACACGTTTTCGCGACGGCTTAACGGTGTTTGACGCGCGCGGTCAGTGGCTGGGTAACGACGGAAAAGTGGCGCGGGAGCCGAGTAAAGCGCTGATGCTAATCCATGCTCATGATGCGCAGAGCGAAAAGAATATCGAAGCGTTGCGCGGGATCTATAAATCTCGCTTCGCGCAGGAGTCGGTGATGCGGATCGATCAGCCGGTGTGCGTGCAGTTCTGATAAAACCAGACCCGGTGGCAGCTACGCCTTACCGGGCCTACAAATCCCGTAGGCCCGTGCAAGCGAAGCGCCACCCGGCAAAGCATCTTACAATACCAGCCCCGCAAAACTCGCCGACAGCAGGCTCACAAGCGTTGCGCCATACACCAGACGCAGACCGAAGCGCGAGACCACGTTGCCCTGACGCTCGTTAAGGCCTTTAATCGCTCCGGCGACAATGCCGATAGACGCAAAGTTAGCGAACGACACCAGGAAGACGGATAAAATGCCCAGCCCGCGCGGTGACATCTGATGGGCAATTTTTTGCAGCTCAATCATCGCCACAAACTCGTTCGCCACCAGTTTGGTTGCCATAATGCTGCCGGCGTGCAAGGCATCGTGGAGCGGGATCCCAATAAGCCACGCCAGCGGATAAAAGACGTAGCCCAGGATCTGCTGGAAGCTCATACCAAATACGCTGGAGAAGAGGGCGTTGACCGCACTAATCAGCGCAATAAAGCCAATCAGCATCGCCAGAATAATCATCGCCACTTTAAAACCGGCCAGAATATATTCGCCGAGCATTTCAAAGAAGCTTTGCGATTCATGCAGTTTTTCCAGCTTAATCTCTGATTCCGCTTCCGGGCGCGCCGGGTTGATAATCGAGAGAATAATAAAGGTGCTGAACATGTTGAGAATAAGCGCCGCAACGACAAATTTGGCATCGAGCATGGTCATATAGGCGCCGACAATCGACAGGGAAACGGTCGACATGGCGGTGGCAGCCATTGTAAACAGACGGCGCGAGGAGAGATCGCCCAGGACGCCTTTGTAAGCAATGAAGTTTTCCGACTGGCCGAGGATCAGCGAGCTTACCGCGTTAAACGATTCCAGCTTGCCCATGCCGTTCAGCTTTGACAGCAGCGTGCCGATCACGCGAATAAAAATCGGCAGAATACGCCAGTGCTGGAGAATACCAATCAGCGCCGAAATAAATATAATCGGGCACAGTACGCCGAGGAAAATAAACGCCAGCCCTTTTTCACCCATCCCCCCGAAGACAAAATTCGTCCCTTCGGCCGCGAATTTCAGCAGGGACTCAAAGAATCCCGAGACGTAATGAATAATAAACAGGCCGCTTTGCGCGTGCAGGAAAAAAAAGGCCAGCGCAATTTCAATAACGATCAGCTGTAAGACAAAGCGAATACGAATTTGACGGCGATCGAAACTCACCAGCCAGGCAAGGGCGAGGATTATGACCAGCGCCAGCAGGAAATGGACAATGTTATACATAGTGTGGTTACGGTTGGTTTTTGAGGCGGACATTTAGCCACAGCGCTGATTAACCGTAAATGGGCATTTTCGTTATAACTTATAAACTTAATCATAACTGTGCTAACTATTACCCGGCGATCCGTTTACATCTCGTCATCAAAACGCCCCATATTTCGCTTGTTTTTCTCTCAGCCGTAATGATAATCACTATCAAAAGAATTTACCTTTCTTTGCATCAGTTGACCGCGATAAACATTTAAGGTGTCGGCATGTTTGTTCCATTTCTCATTATGTTACGTGAAGGCCTTGAAGCGGCCCTGATTGTCAGCCTTATCGCCAGTTATCTGAAGCGAACCCAGCGCGGGCGCTGGATTGGCGTGATGTGGGTGGGCGTTTTTCTGGCGGCCGCGCTCTGTCTGGGGCTCGGAATCCTTATCAACGAAACCACCGGCGAATTCCCGCAACGGGAACAAGAGCTGTTTGAAGGGCTGGTCGCAGTGATTGCGGTGGTGATCCTCACCTGGATGGTGTTCTGGATGCGCAAAGTGTCGCGCAACGTGAAGGTGCAGCTGGAGCAGGCGGTGGACAACGCGCTGCAAAAAGGCAATCACCACGGCTGGGCGCTGATCGCGATGGTCTTTTTCGCCGTCGCGCGTGAGGGTCTGGAATCGGTGTTCTTCCTGCTGGCGGCATTCCAGCAGGATGTCGGCATCTGGCCGCCGCTGGGTGCCATGCTCGGGCTGGCAACCGCCGTCGTGCTCGGCTTTCTGCTCTACTGGGGCGGCATCCGCCTTAACCTGGGCGCGTTTTTCAAATGGACCAGCCTGTTTATTCTGCTGGTCGCGGCCGGGCTGGCGGCGGGGGCGATCCGCGCCTTCCATGAAGCCGGGCTGTGGAATCACTTCCAGGACGTGGCGTTTAACCTCAGCGGCATTCTCTCCACCCATTCTCTGACCGGAACGTTACTGGAAGGCATTTTTGGCTACCAGGAAACGCCAAGCATCAGCGAAGTGGCGGTGTACTTCCTCTACCTTATTCCGGCGCTGGTGCTGTTCTTTATGCCTTCGCGCCCCAGCACTCAGCCGTCGCAAATCGCGCCGTGAAGTGCATAATTTAGTTACAACATACTTTTAAACGGGAAAGGTCATGGCAATTCAATTTCGTCGTAGTGCGTTACAGGTTGGTATGGCGGCGCTCTTTGCGTCTGCATTATCCGCGCAGGCCGCTGATATTCCGCAGGTGAAAGTCACCGTGAATGATAAGCAGTGTGAACCGATGACCATCACGGTTAACAGCGGTAAAACCCAGTTTATTATTCAAAACCACAGTCAGAAGGCGCTGGAGTGGGAGATCCTCAAAGGCGTGATGGTGGTGGAAGAGCGCGAAAATATCGCGCCGGGCTTCACCCAGAAGATGACCGCTAACCTGCAACCGGGTGAATATGATATGACCTGCGGTCTGTTGACGAACCCAAAAGGGAAACTGATCGTCAAGGGCGAAGCCACTGCTGACGCGGCCAAAGGGGATGCCCTGCTGAGCCTGGGCGAGGCCATCACCGCGTATAAAGCGTATGTCATGAAAGAGACTGCGGATCTGGTTGCCGGAACAAAAGCCTTTACCGACGCGGTGAAATCAGGGGATATCGAAAAAGCGAAATCCCTGTATGCCCCAACCCGCCAGCACTATGAGCGTATCGAACCGATTGCCGAGCTGTTCTCCGACCTCGACGGCAGTATCGATGCCCGCGAAGATGACTACGAGCA
The DNA here is from genome assembly GCF_005503595.1 of Enterobacter sp. 2VL. Lineage (NCBI taxonomy): Bacteria > Pseudomonadati > Pseudomonadota > Gammaproteobacteria > Enterobacterales > Enterobacteriaceae > Enterobacter > Enterobacter sp. 2VL. The sequence goes on along the minus strand of NZ_SCNE01000002.1, from coordinate 7,091 downwards.
GAAAGCCGCCGATCCTAAATTCACCGGCTTCCACCGCCTTGAAAAAGCTCTGTTCGGCGACAACGCCACCAAAGGGATGGAGAAATATGCAGAGCAGTTGAACAGCGACGTGCTGGACCTGCAAAAACGCATCAGCGAGCTGGCATTCCCGCCGTCAAAAGTGGTGGGCGGAGCAGCAGGCCTGATTGAAGAAGTTGCGGCGAGCAAAATCAGCGGTGAAGAAGATCGCTACAGCCACACCGACCTGTGGGATTTCCAGGCGAACGTTGACGGCGCACAGAAGATTGTTGATTTGCTGCGTCCTCAGCTGCAGAAAGAGAACGGCGAACTGCTGGCGAAAGTCGATGCTAATTTCAGGAAAGTCGACGCTATTCTGGCGAAGTACCGCACCAAAGACGGATTTGAAACCTACGACAAACTGACCGACGCTGACCGTAACGCGCTGAAAGGCCCTGTGACCACCCTGGCGGAAGATCTGGCTCAGCTGCGCGGCGTGCTGGGTCTGGACTGAGTAGAATGAACAAGCAAGACGAGTATGACGTCGCAAAACCGTCGCGACGTCGGTTACTGAAAGGGGTAGGGGCGCTCGGCGGCGCGCTTGCCCTGGCGGGAGGGTGTCCGGTGGCACATGCGGCAAAACCGCAGAGTGCCCCCGGCACGCTGTCACCGGATGCCCGCATGGAGACCCAGTCGTTTTACGGCGTGCACCAGTCGGGCATTTTGACCCCGCAGCAGGCCTCCATGATGCTGGTGGCTTTCGATTCACTGGCAAGTGACAAACCCGACCTGGAGCGTTTGTTCCGCCTGCTGACGGCACGTATCGCGTTTCTCACCGCGGGTGGACCAGCCCCGGATACGCCAAATCCGCGCCTGCCGCCGATGGACTCCGGTATTCTGGGGCCGTTTATCGCCCCCGATAATCTGACAATCACCGTATCGCTGGGTGAATCGCTGTTTGATACACGCTACGGGCTGACCAAACAAAAGCCCATTTCACTGCAAAAGATGACGCGTTTTCCCAACGACTCCCTCGACGCGGCCCTCTGTCATGGCGATCTGCTGCTGCAGATCTGCGCCAATACGCAGGACACGGTGATCCACGCCCTGCGGGACATTATTAAGCACACGCCGGACCTGCTGAGCGTGCGCTGGAAGCGGGAAGGGTTTATCTCTGACCACGCTGCCCGCAGTAAAGGAAAAGAGACGCCGGTCAACCTGCTGGGCTTTAAGGACGGCACGGCCAACCCGGACAGCAGCGATGCCACGCTGATGAACGAGGTGGTCTGGGTGACCGCCAGCCAGGGGGAACCGGCGTGGGCGGTGGGCGGCAGCTATCAGGCGGTGCGGATCATTCAGTTCCACGTCGAGTTCTGGGATCGCACGCCGCTTAAAGAACAGCAGACGATCTTCGGTCGCGATAAGCAAAGCGGCGCGCCGCTCGGCATGAAGAACGAGCATGACGTGCCCGACTATGCCCGCGACCCGCAAGGGGACGTGATTGCGCTGGATAGCCATATCCGGCTCGCCAATCCGCGCACGCCAGAAACACAGTCCAGCCTGATGATGCGCCGCGGCTACAGTTACTCCCTGGGCGTGACAAACGCCGGCCAGCTCGATATGGGGCTGCTGTTTGTCTGCTACCAGCACGACCTTGAGAAAGGCTTCCTGACGGTGCAGAAGCGGCTCAACGGCGAAGCGCTGGAGGAGTATATTAAACCTATCGGCGGTGGCTATTTCTTTGCTCTGCCTGGACCGCGCACGCCAGATGCCTATCTCGGTCAGGGTCTGATCGAAGCCTGATAATCGTCCCTGCGATTGTTCGCAGGGACATTATTTTTCGCGATGACTATCTTGTTGTTATTTTTCTGTAATATTTCTATATGAGACTGAATCCACTGCAGGTGCAGTCTTAAAAGTTGCATTATGGTAAAATAAATGTTGCATTTATGATAATCCCTGATGTACTTAAGATAAGACAGCGGTAGTTCCCGGCAGTGAAACTGATTCACTATGGAGATCGCGAATGGTAGCGTCCTGTACTGGACAAGGTAAGCGTAACAACCGCAGCACCCGGCGCGGAGGCTCTGACTCCGGCAGCGATCTCTTCACTACAGATTTATCCCCCTCAACGCAACACCCTCTTACTACCGACGTGCAAAATGGTGCGCGTAGCCGTTTTGTGTCGTCATCCGGCAAAGCAAGCAATGGCTTACAAGGAAGCCAACCCTCTGATGTTTGTGCGCATAATCGTGCCGACGCTGGCGCGTGTGATGAATACCAACAACTCAAGGTGCTATCCATGGGAAGACAAAAAGCAGTGATCAAAGCTCGTCGCGAAGCAAAACGTGTGCTGAGACGGGATTCACGTAGTCATAAACAGCGTGAAGAAGAGTCGGTCACCTCGCTTGTGCAGATGAGTGGCGTAGAAGCAATTGGCATGGCGCGGGACTGCCGTGATACTTCCCCAATTATGGCGCGGAATGAAGCTCAGGCGCACTACCTGAATGCTATCGAGAGTAAACAGCTCATCTTTGCAACCGGTGAAGCCGGATGCGGGAAAACCTGGATTAGCGCGGCCAAAGCGGCAGAGGCGCTGATCCACAAGGACGTGGACAGAATTATTGTCACCCGTCCGGTACTGCAGGCTGATGAAGATCTCGGCTTCTTACCCGGTGATATCTCAGAGAAGTTTGCTCCCTACTTCAGGCCCGTTTATGACGTGCTGGTGAAGCGGCTGGGCGCATCCTTTATGCAGTACTGCCTGCGGCCAGAGATTGGCAAGGTGGAAATCGCGCCGTTCGCCTATATGCGCGGACGTACATTTGAAAATGCGGTCGTGATCCTTGACGAGGCTCAGAACGTGACTGCAGCGCAAATGAAGATGTTTTTAACGCGCCTCGGGGAGAACGTGACGGTCATCGTCAATGGCGATATCACCCAGTGCGACCTGCCGTCGGGCGTCAAGTCCGGCCTGAGTGACGCCATGGCTCGTTTTGAAGAAGACGAGATGATTGGGGTGGTACGCTTTACCAAAGATGACTGCGTGCGTTCGGCACTGTGCCAGCGAACGCTGCAGGCGTACTACTGAGTGACGTGTTGTGTTCAAGGCCCGGGGAACCGGGCTTTGTTTTTTGTGCGGTTTGTTGCGCCGGGTGGCGCTGCGCTTACCCGGCCTACGGGGCCGATGCGGTTTTACCAAAGGTTAGGACGTTTTCCCTCTCCCCTGGGGAGAGGGTTAGGGTGAGGGGCCCAGACCGCACAAGGGTGAAGTGCAACATGCAAAAAAAAAGCCCGTACTTTCGTACGAGCTCTTCTTTAAATATGGCGGTGAGGGGGGGATTGACTCGCTGCGCTCGCCCTTCGGGCAGCCTGTTCGCTGCGCGCCCAGTCTGTCCAACGGGCTGCCGCCCGTTGTCGAACCCCGGTCGGGAGTTCTCATCCCCCCGGGGGTGTGCAACATGCGAAAAAAAAAGCCCGTACTTTCGTACGAGCTCTTCTTCAAATATGGCGGTGAGGGGGGGATTGACTCGCTGCGCTCGCCCTGCGGGCAGCCTGTTCGCTGCGCGCCCAGTCTGTCCAACGGGCTGTCGCCCGTTATCGAACCCCGGTCGGGGGTTCTCATCCCCCCGGTGGTGTGCAACATGCAAAAAAAAAGCCCGCATTTTCATGCAAGCTCTTCTTCAAATATGGCGGTGAGGGGGGGATTCGAACCCCCGATACGTTGCCGTATACACACTTTCCAGGCGTGCTCCTTCAGCCACTCGGACACCTCACCATATTGTTTTGCTGCCTGACCGCTTGGGGGGCAACGGGGCGCTACTATAGGGAGTTGCGCTAAAACGGTCAAGCAGATTTTCTGTATTCGTGCTTGTTCGGTTAAGCCTTAATCAGCTTAGGTCGCAGCACGGGGTATTAACGCTGTGAATCGAGCATTTCGCCGTTTTTCACGACCTCCTGCGCCTTACCGTAGCTTTCGATCAACAGCTGATAGGCCGGGAAGATATGCGTATAAACCTCAGCCCACTGTGCAGCGTCTTCACGATTCCATGTCCGCTGGATCTCAGAAGCCACGGCAGCGGTATCCATTGGCACAACGCCCGCCTGAACCACACGGGCCAGGGTGATCTCCTGCGCCATTTTGCTGTAGGTGCCAGAGGCATCAATCACCGCAAACACTTTATAGCCGTCCGCCACCGCGCTGATGGACGGGAACGCCATGCAGACGCTGGTGATGGTCCCGGCAATAATCAGCGTGTTACGCCCGGTGGCTTTTACCGCTGCCACAAACTCCGGGTTATCCCAGGCGTTAATCTCACCTTTTCGGGCTACGTACTGGGCGTGCGGCGCGTTGGCGTGGATCTCCGGGATCAGCGGTCCGTTTGGCCCCTGCGGAACGGATGCAGTGGTAATCACCGGGATCTGTGCAAGCGTTGCGATTTTTGCCAGTGCTGCCGCACGGGCGCGCAGTTCCGGCATAGGCATGTCGCCAACGGTCTGGAACAGCCCGCTCTGATGATCGATAAGCAGCATGACCGCGTCATTCGCATCAATGACCGGGCGGGAACCGTTAAAATTTGCAGGTGTAGACATGTTCTTCTCCTTTATGACGAGAGGATCTGGCCAAAACGGCCTGAGTTGAAATCACGGATAGCTTCTGCGATTTCGGTTTTACTGTTCATCACAAACGGGCCGTAACCGACGATCGGCTCGTTCAGCGGTTCGCCCGCCATCAGCAGCACTTTGGTATCGCTGTTGGCTTCCAGGTGGACGCTGTCACCTTGCTGGCTGAGCACCACCAGCTGCGCTTCACCCGCCTGGGCGGTGCCGTTCACCGTGACGCTTCCTTCCAGCACCACAAGCGCTGTGCTCCAGCCTTCGGGCTGCTGGAACGTGTGGTAGCTTCCCTGATTCAGCGTCATATCCCAGACGTTCAGCGGGGAGAACGACCGGGCCGGGCCGTCAGTCTCGCCATAGCGGCCTGCGATCACCCGCAGCGTTCCACTGTCGTCCGGCAGCGTCACCACCGGGATCGTCTCTTTGGTGATGCTTTGATAGCCGGGTGCGGCCATTTTGTCTTTCGCAGGCAGGTTGACCCACAGCTGCATCATTTTGAGTTCCCCTCCTTTTTGCGAGAACGCGCTGGAGTGAAACTCTTCGTGCAAAATGCCCGAGCCTGCCGTCATCCACTGCACATCGCCCGGTCCAATCACGCCGCCTTGTCCCGTCGAATCGCGATGCTCCACTTCGCCGGAATAGACAATGGTGACTGTTTCAAATCCACGATGAGGATGCTGACCAACGCCGCGTTTTGCACCGTCAGCCGGGAAGGTAAAGGGACCGGCGTAGTCCAAAAGCAGGAACGGGCTGAGCGGTTCACCGTGCGTCTGATAAGAAAACATCGAGCGAACCGGAAAACCGTCGCCGACCCAGTGCTGTCGCGGTGCGGTATAAACGCCTGTGACCTGTTTCATGATGAACTCCTGATGTTCTGTTGATGTAATTAGCTTATATTCAGGTCTAATATTCCGGTAGAGCGTGAAAATGGCACTCACTGTTCCGTTTGTGGAACGATGGAGAGGGTATGCAGGATCTCAACGATTTAGCCTGGTTTGTGAAAGTGGTCGAGCACGGAGGATTTGCGGCAGCGGGGCGGGCGCTTGATGAGCCTAAATCGAAACTGAGCCGCCGGATAGCTCAGCTGGAGGAGCGGCTTGGCGTGCGGTTAATTCAGCGTACCACGCGGCAGTTTACGGTGACGGAGGTTGGGCAGACGTTCTATCAGCACTGTAAGGCAATGCTGGTGGAAGCGGAGGCGGCAGAGGAGGCCGTGGCTGCGCTGCAGGCCGAACCGCGCGGTATCGTCAGGATCACCTGTCCGGTTACGTTGCTGCATGTCCACGTAGGGCCAATGCTGGCACGCTTTCTGGCGCGCTATCCAGGCATCAATCTGCAGCTGGAGGCAACCAATCGGCGGGTCGATCCCGTAGCCGAGGGGATTGATGTGGCGATTCGCGTGCGGCCGCGTCCGTTTGATGACAGCGATCTGGTTCTAAGGGTGCTGGCCGACAGGGGACATTGTCTGGTGGCGGGGCGGCAGCTGGTTGAACGCCTGGGCGCACCGCTTACCCCCTCGGCGCTGAGCGACTGGCCGGGCTTAAGCATGGGAGCCGGTAAACAGGTGCATAAATGGGATCTCTGCGGTCCGCAGGGCGCAAAAGCGGAGATCCATTTCACGCCGCGCTTTATTACCACCGACATGCTGGCGCTACGCGAAGCGGCGATGGCGGGTGTGGGCGTAGTGCAATTGCCGATTTTGATGGTGAAAGAGCAACTTGCCTCCCGTGAACTCGTTCGGGTACTGGAAGACTGGGAGCCAAGGCGAGAAGTGATCCACGCGGTTTATCCGTCCCGGCGCGGGCTGTTGCCATCCGTCAGAACGCTGGTGGATTTCCTCACCGAAGAGTATGCACGTATGGTGGAGGAGTAATAATTCCCTCTCCCCTGGGGAGAGGGCTAGGGTGAGGGGCCCAGACCGCACAAGGGTAAAGTGCAACATGCAAAAAAAAAGCCCGTACTTTCGTACGAGCTCTTTCTTGAATATGGCGGTGAGGGGGGGATTGACTCGCTGCGCTCGCCCTGCGGGCAGCCTGTTCGCTGCGCGCCCAGTCTGTCCAACGGGCTGTCGCCCGTTGTCGAACCCCGGTCGGGGGTTCTCATCCCCCCGGTGGTGTGCAACATGCGAAAAAAAAGCCCGTACTTTCGTACGAGCTCTTCTTTAAATATGGCGGTGAGGGGAGGATTGACTCGCTGCGCTCGCCCTGCGGGCAGCCTGTTCGCTGCGCGCCCAGTCTGTCCAACGGGCTGTCGCCCGTTGTCGAACCCCGGTCGGGCGTTCTCATCCCCCCGGTGGTGTGCGACATGCGAAAAAAAAGCCCGTACTTTCGTACGAGCTCTTCTTTAAATATGGCGGTGAGGGGGGGATTGACTCGCTGCGCTCGCCCTGCGGGCAGCCTGTTCGCTGCGCGCCCAGTCTGTCCAACGGGCTGTCGCCCGTTGTCGAACCCCGGTCGGGCGTTCTCATCCCCCCGGTG